>NC_012489.1:662423-1324846 GCF_000010305.1 Gemmatimonas aurantiaca T-27
TCGCGTCCGATCGGACGTGCGAAGAGGCTCGTGGTCGAGCCTTCGGACCCAGTGTTGTTGGTGTACAGCTCACTGGTGTTCCTTCATCAGTCGCATTGGGAGCTTCGTTTACGCCGAACGCGCAAGCGCTCATGTCGGATGGTAGTAGTCTCGACGTGGGTCGCTTTGTCCGGACGTCGAATACCGGTGTTTTAGGCGTCGCCGGAAGTGCGTTTGTCGCGCTTGGGGGTGGCGTGGCAGAAGTGCGCGTGGCTTGCGGTAGTCATCGCCGAAGTCTCCAGGTTACGGTCACTGGGGGAAGTGATTCGGGTCAGCTGGTGGCGAATCTCAAGGTGGTACGATTCGATGGTGGTAGTGGGCCAACGGCTATCTCCAACGGCATTCCACTTGTGCAAGGCGCCTTTCAGCCTGCCGCGATCGCGAATCTTCGCATGTATGTTTCCGGCGTCGAACAACCCGCCCGTATTCAGGCACTGGAAGGTCGTTTTCATGATGGATCGGTTCGCGCCGTACTCGTGCAATTCACGACAACGGTGAACGGCGCGCAGACGGCGTCTGCCTCTCTTCGTTTGGTCGGCGCGCGACCGGCCTTGGCAATGCCGCCGCTTATGGAGACCTCTCTCGCACCGGATGCCGCTGCACTTCCGAGTGACGCCACCTATCTGCGGAGCACGAACGCAGCGGGCAAGCTTCCGGCCTATCCGTTGACTAACGTGCCTGCAGTTGTCGCCACTCATGACGCCGAATATGCGCAGCTTCATGAAAAAGACTGGGGACGATGTGCGGCTGCATGGGATTGTGGTCGCACCTCCGGCTACGATCGGGCGCAAATGGTGTACGAATTGTGGTTCCGCACAGCTAATCCATTGTACTGGAGGCGCGCTTCGCTCATGGTGAAAGACTATGTCACCCGCTACGCCGGGCCCAACAATGGCGGGCTGCCGCCCTGGTGGACGCAACCACGTAGTGTGGCGCTCAACTACCAGTTGACCGGGGAGAGCAAGGCGCGAGTACTCGCGCGTCAGATGGCAGAAGTACATGCATTCCAGACTCGACCCATGCCCAATTGGGGTCAGGGATGGGCGATCGCCGATGGCGATGATCGACGCGAGGCCCGTGCGATGGTCGCTGGATTGGCTGCTACCAGCGTCGGTGCGGATAGTCCTATTGTTGGTCTGGTGACTCAGTTTGCCAGTTACTTCAGCCCGTCGACGATGTCTCAGTGGATCGGACTACTGCCGAGCTCACAGAAGGCAAATGGGTGTTTCTGCGCACCGGTGTACAGCGATGGACAGAAGAACTTCATGGTTGGCATGCTCCTCACGTCATTAATTCGCTACTATGAAGAGGTAAACGCCGACCCACGTATTTTGCCTATCGTTCAGCGTGCAGCAGACTACATGTGGGAGAATGAGTGGCTGCTCCTTGATCGAGGATTCAAGTATGTTTCTAACAACCGCATCGAGAATGGAGCCGTCGCGGAGTCTTCCAAAGCTGCCCCAGACCTGAATGCGTTTACGCTTCCTGCGTATGCTTGGTTGTACAAGCAGACACGGCGTCAGGAGTATTTGGATCGTTACACAATTATTCTCTCTGGGCTTTGGCGTCCGATGATGGCCACGTCCGGCAAGCACTTCGATCAGGGCTACGCTGACGTGGCTTCTACCTATCTGTGGATCCAATAGCTAGCGGTCCGGTTTTGGAGCCTGCTTCAGGCAGCTACTTGCAGCCCTCACCATCAGAACCGGTATTCTTTCCGGTTTCCTCGGCAGGTATTGCCGTGGCGCCGCGACGTGCAAAGGTTGCGGTGCGCAATACGGGCCGTGCTGCTATAAGAGGCAGCGCCGGTGTCGCACTCTTCGCTGCGTTGGCAACTATCGGTTTCCGACTCCACGAGTTGGTGCCACTGGTAGCCAATGTGCTTCGGCCAGCAATGTTCTTGGGGCCATTGGCGGTGGTGCTCATGCTCCGTCAAGCCAAAGTCCCATTCTCTGCTGTGGTGAAGCGGAGTTTCTTGTTGAGGGCTCTGCTTGCATTGGCGGTCTTCGCAGCGATTGGTGTACCGTTTGCCCTGTTGCGTGGTTTCGCATTCGCACGCTTGCAGGGATTGCTCCCGCTCTTTCTGCTGTTTCTTGCATTCTCCCTGGCCAAGCCTTCTTCGGCCGATGTGAAGCGGGCCATCACCATGTTTGTCATACTTGGTGGTCTGCTGGGTACAGCGGCAATCCTGTTAGGCCATTCGGATTCTTCCGGGCGCGTGAGTGTCACTTACACATTGGACTCCAATGATCTGGCGGCTGTTCTTGCTATGGTTGTGCCGCTCGCCTGTGGGTTGGTGTTTTCTGGATCGGTCTATCAACGCGTGGGTGCCGTTATAGCAGTGGCGATTTGCAGTTGGGCGATCGTTCGTACGGGCTCTCGAGGGGGTGTTGTCGGACTTGGGGTTGGGCTTCTGGTTTTTGTCCTTATACAACGCGGAAGCATGCGCATGATCAGCCTAGCTGTGTTGTCTCTGGCAATGGTCGTAGGTTGGCAATTCGCTCCGCATTCTTTTCGAGAGCGTATGGCGTCTTTGGCGTCCCTGGAAGCGGACTACAACACCACAAGCTATTTTGGTCGCAAAGAGATCTGGAGTCGAGGAATTGGATACGGACTCTCGAATCCAGTCATGGGAGTTGGTATCGGCAATTTTGAGGCAGCAGAAGGCTCCACTTTGGAAGAGATGGGGCGGCGTGGTAAATGGTCCGCAGCGCACAATAGCTTCATCCAGGTTTTCTCGGAAATGGGATTTCCTGGGCTGATTATCTTTTCGCTCATTCTTGGGCGATGCCTATTGGTCGCGTGGCGCTGGCGTTCACCAAGGGTATTCTATCCTAGTGAGCCTAGTAGCTATCCAGGGCTGCTGGGGGCGGTGACAGCTTTCACGGTTGCGGCGTTCTTCGTGAGCGGGGCATTCTCGTGGGCCTTTTTCGCCCTATGCGGCCTCATGAGCGTCGCCGATTTGTCTAGCAATCGTGAGGGGATGACTCCACCTAGGCGAACCGGACGTGCTACCCTCGCACCACTCCTGCGTAAAGGCGCTCGTATCGGGAAGCACAAGCGTCCATACTGAAGCGCTCTTGTACAACTGTCGGCGCTTTCTTTTTGAACACCGACCGCCATGAATCGTTGTGAAGTGACTCTCTCAATGCGGCCGTCAGTTGATGTTGATCATGTGGGTCAATGAGCAGGCCTAGGCCACCTAGTACATCGGCGCTGTCTCCGACATCTGATGCTACGACCGGCGTGCCACTCAGCAACGACTCGAGGAGCGCAATGGAAGTGCCTTCTGAAAAACTTGGCAGACAAAAGGTATCAAACGCCGCTAAATACTGCCTAGCGTCTGTGAGGTTGCCCGTCAGAATAGCAGAATCTCCGATACCAAGATTGGCAATGTCGGCCGTGAGTGTATCATGCTCTGCGCCATCACCAATGATTACTAGATAGGCGTCGCGGATGTTTTTCTTGATATCGGCAAACGCTCTTATGAGCACGCGATGATTCTTGACCGCGGCGAGTCTGCCGATTGTGCCGATGACCTTCGCGTCGTTGGGCACGCCAAGCTGGCGCCGCGCAGCACTACGCTCGAGCGGAGTAAAGCCGAGTACTCCATTGGGGATCACTTCTGCGCGCGACCCATTGCGCGGTAACCAGCGCAAGAAATGCGGACGGAGGGCCTCGGAAACGAACGTCACGCGATCTGTGAAGAGGTCCGCGACTCCCTCTAAAATGCGTGCAGTGGATGCACTGCTTTCGTGTAAGCCATGAATTGTATGAATTCGTGCTGAGACCCCAGAAAGCACCGCTGCGAGGAGCCCTTTGGTCCACGCCCCTGTATGTGAGTGGACAACGTCAGGACGCACAGTGCGCAGATGGTCTACGAGCTCCGGCGAGTAGAAAGATCCTCTGCGGCCGGATACAGGGCAGAATCTCGTTTCGACGCCAAGCCGGTTGGCCAAAGGGGCAAGTGAACCATATTCGTCCGTTGTGGATATGCCAACCCTATGTCCTCGCTCCAGAAGCTTCGCGGACAACTGTACAGTGAAAGTTTCCATGCCCCCGGTCTGCAAGGTGGGCAGGATCATCTCAATCCGCATGATTTGCCGCGTTCATTGGGTTGCGAGCCCTCACTATTGCCTCGAGTTTAGCGAAAAGAATATCCGCCTGCGTGACAATGCTGACGTCCAATGTGTCGACCACGCGCTTTGGTGTCTCGCCCTTCTGGAATCGACGATATAGCGAGGCAATGGCTGTGGCAATTGCTGCCACATCTCCCGGCGCGCAGACGACTGCATTTGCTTCCACCAGAAGACGATGACTCGCGGTGCCACGTTCTTCCAGGGCCAGAATCCAGCTAGGGTGCTCAAAATACTCGTATAGCTTGCTCGGAATGCAGAGGCGGGCACTCTGAGGAAGGTTTACCAGCACGGCAGCCCGTTGTTGCATCGCACCGAGTTCCTTACGCGCCACTGGTGCTTCGATAGAAACCAGATCTGAAATGCCAAGTGCTTCGGTGTATTGCGTGAGAGAGACATCGCCAAAGTGCGAAACGTTTCCAACGAAGCGCATCTGAAACTCCTTTGACGTGACGCCTTCGGCTTGAGCAAAATCGCGAATTGCTTGCAGCAGGGGCCTTGGATCACGATCGAGGTAGATTGCTCCTGCGAATAGCATTTCGAATCGGTCGCGCCGTGACACCTCACAAGCCGGTGAGGTGGGGGCTGAGCCGTTACGCACTACGACGATCTCGGTGCCCGGGTGACGCGGTTGGGTGGCTTCACGTGCCTCTTCGGTATTCATGACAAGCAATGATGCATGCCGCACTGCTCGTTCTTCCAAAAAATCGGCGAGCCTATAGAAAAACGGAGAGGCGTAGTCTGGCTGCAGCACATCCATTGCTGACCAAGGGTCCCGAAAGTCCAGTATCAAAGGAAGCTTGCGGCGTTTCGCTACAACCGCCGCAGCGAGCGATGTGAGATGAGGAGGAGAAGAGCAGATTACCGCGTCGTATGCGCGAAACCGGGAGAGCTGCAGGCCTACGCGCTGGGCGGCTTGCTTCCAGCGAAGTCCCGGAATGTAGTAGAACAGCGTGTTGAAGCTCCGCTTTAAGCCAATGCGACTTAGGGCTGACGGAAGCTGATGCTTAAGCACCACTGCCTCGCTTCCAACACTGTCCGCGGCGCCAATATTGCCATTGGAAGAGGTAGGCATGGCCGTACGAAACCGTGCGCGTGCTACCTGAAGCAGAGTAAGTAGGGTCTGTCGGGCTCGCTCTAGCCAATGAGCGCGATATGGGACTGAATAGCGTTCTATGCCGGCAACCGAAGCGAAGATGCCAGGAGTTTCACAGCAAATGACATCGAAATGCCAGCCACGCTTCGCACCTTCATCGCATAGAAGCTTCCAGCGATGCGCTCCAGCCGCATTGGAGGGAGGAAAATGGTACGAGAAGAGCAATATGTGCCGCTCAGACTGCATACGTGCTTTCTGTCTCCAGGCAAGCGTACTGAGAATGGAACTTTCACCGCACTCGCAATCTATAGGTAGCCATTCATATGCTCTAGCCAACACCTCGCCTCCTATTTTAGGTGGCGCCGTGCAAAGGGGGCGGGTATAGTAGATGGGCGGTGCTCGGTGTGTGGCCGGTTTTTGCGGCGAATCCCCAGACCAATCGCAGGGTCTCGTCATGCTTAGGCGTGGACTTCGATATGCTCGTCGAATCGCCAGGGATAGCCTCGCGGCGATGCCCCACTTGGGAGCAAGAGGTGCACTGTACTTCTTCCTGGTCTCACCGTTTCGTGAGCTGCTGTCCGGAATGCTCCGTGCGCCCTATGCGATCCCCCTCAAGGATGGGCAACAGGCGTGGCTTCGTCCCGGGACTTCTGATCGGATGGTGTTCGATCAGATCTTTGTGACACGAGAGTACGCTCCATTGCTGGTACAGGCGGACATTCGGAAAGTGGTCGACCTCGGCGCGAACTGCGGGCTCGCATCATTGTGGTTCCTGATACACTTCCCCGAATGCTCAGTCGTATACGTCGAACCAGACGGCAGCAATTTCGAGGCGGCTCGCCGAAATACTCACGCGCATGGCACGCGCTCTCGCGGTCTGCGCCGAGCCATCTGGTCAGAATCCCGACGCTTGTGCCTCCATGCCGCTTCTGATGAGCACCAAGGGGAGTGGGGGCTTTTTGTGTCAGAAGACAGCACCGGAGCGATCGATGTGGTCGAGGCCTCCACGCTGGAGGAGATTTTTGCTTCGGAAGGCCTGCAGTCTGTCGACATCCTGAAGGTCGACATTGAAGGAGCTGAGACAGAGCTATTCAAGACACACAACGATTGGCTGCCTGCGGTGCGTTCACTGGCCATCGAAATACATGGTCGGGAGGCCGAGGAACTCATTGGCCGGACGTTGGGTCCCAGCGAGTGGGAAAAGGCGACATCCGGTGAATTGACACTCTTCCGGAGAATGGGTACTGGGTGAGTTCGACTATTTGCCGATGGCCGTCAGATGGTAGTACTCGACCGAGCCATTGTAGATGACTTCGGGGTGCACGATTGCTGACCGCAGGGCGGGGAAACGCACCGCGCTCCGGTAGCGCTCTGGAATATCATCGGGGCGGTTAGTCACCCGCCCCAATAGGCCATCGGCTGCGTGAACTACGGGCACGGCAGCATCGGCAAGCAATGCCGCAGCTTCCCGGTTGATCAGATATGCGGCCGTTGATCCCGCATATGACTCGCCGCTGTAGACATCGCGCGCGATCTTCTGTTTGGGAGGACGTTCATGGAGAAATGCGCTGAGAAAGACGATCTGGGCATCGGTTGGTAGCTGCTTCCACGTCAGCTTCGCCAATCGCCTGGCGCGGAAGAGCGCATCATCTTCGATGATCAATGACCATGGTGCTGTGGAGTTCGCGATCATTCGATAGATCCTTGCGTGCGACAGACTGCAGGCAATCTCGGTAAGGCGAAGGTCGCGCCCGTGAAAATGCTGACAGATCTCCGGCGCGTAGAGGTTCTCGCTGGCGGCCTTTTCGTGGGTCAGATCGCTCGCCTGAACGGCATCCACGAACTGGAAGTGCTGAATCCCGATTTTCTCCACTTGCGACTGAATCAGCGATCTTCTTTCCGTGGCTCCCCGCAGGCTCACACAGTACACGGGGATCTCGTTGATCCAGTGTCCTGTGATCCTGCTGACAGGCCATCGCCGGAGCCGGGCCAGCAGGTAGTTGCGTGCTACCAACGGGCCTCGGCGGAGGATGGCAGCACCCTTTCTGAGAATGGCGTTCACGTGAGGAGCGGTGCGGAGAGACGCAAAGATTGATGAGGCAGCGCGTCATCGCCCGTGGGGTTACCCCGTTGGACGATTTCGCCTTCACCCTCTGCAATAGATCGCCAACGACGACCGCTGTCTACTGGTTTTTGCGGCGAATGCCTATAGGGCAACCTCTGCAACTCGGCTAAATTTTGTCCTCGCCCCGTCATGCTCTGAACACGAAACCGCGCCCGTCATGTCTGCCGATAGCCGTCGCACATTAGCGGGGACCGCTGTTCGCGGGGTGCTGTGGTCGGCGGCGGCAAAGTGGTCGACGCAGATCGTGACGTGGGGAAGTACCATTGTCGTCGCAAAACTGCTCGACAAGGAAGACTTCGGCGTCATGGCGATGTCCGTGGTGTTCCTGGGCATTGTCTCCATCTTCGTCGACCTGGGTATTGCTTCCACCGCGGTCACGCTGCGGGAACTGTCGCGAGGGCAGCTGCGACAGTTGAACTCCGTTTCTGGCGTGTTGGGAATCGCGGGAGCGCTGGTTGCGGCCGTGTCGGCGCCTCTTCTGGTACTCCTGTTCGATGAACCGCGGTTGCGGGGCACCATCACGGTCCTGGGAATCACGATCTTCCTCGGAGGATTGCGGACCGTGCCGACGGCCTGCCTTCGCAGAGAGCTGGATTGGCGACGATTGGCGACGATTGAATCGATCTCCGGTGTCGCCGGGGCCATCACCAGTATTGCTCTGGCGTGGGCTGGGTTCGGGTACTGGAGTCTGGTGCTGAATCAGGTAGTGATTTCCATCGTCAGCCTGATCGCGCTTCCACGACGTGCCTTCATCGGGTATGAAATTCCCGATCGAACATCCCTGGCTCCTGCGCTCCTGTTTACCCGACGAGCCCTGACGGGACAGTTGAGCTGGTACGTGTATTCCAACTCCGACTTCTTCGTGGCCGGCAAGCGGCTCGGAGTGGTGGCGCTGGGTGCCTATAGCTTCGCATGGACGCTGGTCACACTGCCACTCGAGAAGGTGGCACAGGTGGTCAACTCCGTGCTCCCGTCCATATTTGCCGCCATACGCGGCGACATCGATCGTGCACGCAGGGTGCTCTACGCCGCGACGGAGTTGACGGCGCTGGTGGTGTTCCCTATGACGGTCGGGCTGGCGATGGTCGCGCCGGATCTGATACGGGTACTCTTCGGCACCAAATGGATCGAGGCCGTCGCCCCCATGCAGGCGCTGTGTGTGTATGGCGCCGTACGAAGCATCGCGCCGGCCCTGAACAACGCGCTGCTGGCCAATCATCAGGAGCGTCTGACGATGTGGTTCAGCATCATGTTTGCTGCGGTATTCCCTGCGGCCTTCTGGTGGGCATCCGCGTACGGCGCCATGGGAATCGCACTCACCTGGTCGATTCTGTACCCACTGTTCCTGCTTCTGCAGATCTATCTGGCATCGAGAACCGGTGTCATCGAGCTGTGGCCATACCTCCGGTCGGTGGTGCCAGGAACCGTATCCGTGCTGCTGATGACAGCGATTCTGGTGCTTTGGCAGCGAAGTGGTCCTGACCTGTCCGGCTGGTCTGCCATCGCTGCGGACATCGCCGTGGGCGTCGTCGCCTACACCGCGACGGTCATTGTGCTGTTCAGATCATCGGTCGAGCGCATTCTGGCCATCCTGAAAAGCGCAAAGAGCCCGCCCTCGACCTGAGGGCGGGCTCTTTGAGAAACGCGACTACTTGCGAATGCTGTCCTTGCGCGCCTTCGGGAACTTCTCCGAGAGCCCGTCCGCGTACGGACGCTCGCCATGGCCAATGTAGATCTGCCGCGGCCGGGCGATCTTCTGTTCCTTGTCGAGGATCATCTCTTCCCACTGGGCGAGCCACCCGGACACACGCGCCACGGCAAACAGCACCGTGAAGAAGTCCGTCGGGAACGCCATGGAGCGATAGATCAGCCCCGTGTAGAAGTCGACGTTCGGATACAGCTTCCGGGACACGAAGTAGTCGTCGGACAGGGCGATCCGCTCGAGCTCCAGCGCGATTTCGAGATCCTTGTCCATGCCGACCTGCGCGAAGACTTCATCGGCCAGCTTCTTCACGATACGGGCGCGCGGGTCATAGCTCTTGTAGACGCGGTGCCCGAAGCCCATCAGGCGATCGCCCTTGCCACTCTTCACGGACTCGATGAAGGCAGGGATGTTCTTCTTGTCGCCGATGTCGGTGATCATGCGCAGCACCGCCTCGTTGGCGCCACCATGCAACGGCCCGTACAGCGCCGCAATGCCGGCCGCGACCGCCGAGAACGGGTCGACGTGCGATGAGCCCACGGCACGCACCGCGTTGGTGCTGCAGTTCTGCTCATGGTCGGCGTGCAGGATGAACAACACTTCCAACGCCTTCACGAATACCGGATTGGCCTCGTACTTGGGCTCGGACATCCGGGCGATCATGGAGAGGAAGTTCTCCGTGTAGCTGAGATCGTTGTCGGGGTAAATGAATGGCAACCCCTTCACGTGCCGATACGCGAACGCCGCGATGGTGGGCAGCTTTGCCATCAGGCGGATGGTGCTGATGTATCGCTGCTGCGGATCCTGAATGTCGCGCGCATCCGGGTAGAAGCTGGACAGTGCGGCTGTGGCGCTGCACAGCATGCTCATCGGGTGCGCATCGTACCGGAAGCCTTCCAGGAACTTCCGGATGTTCTCGTGCACGTACGTATGGTACGTGATGTCATGCACCCACGAGTCGTACTGCGTCTGATTGGGCAACTCGCCGTTGCGCAGCAGGTAGGCCACTTCGAGGAAGGTAGCGTTTTCCGCGAGCTGCTCGATCGGGTACCCGCGATAGCGGAGAATGCCCTGATCGCCGTCGATGAACGTGATGGCGCTCCGGCAGGAGGCCGTGTTCATGAACGCCGGGTCGTAGCTCAACAAGCCAAACTCGCTGGCTTCGCGCTTGATCGGGCGCAGGTCCATGGCGCGCATGTACGTGTCGCCTTCCGGACCCTCCGTGCGGATTGGGGCGCTATACTGGCTGCCGGACCGGCTATCGGTCAGCTCAAGCACATCGGCGTTTGCGGCGTTGCTCATCGGCTTCGTTGTAGGGCGTGGCGATTGGGAAAGTACCCCTCTCGGGTAGGAGAAATGTACCAACCGCTCACCAGCCTGTACACTAGAACTGACGGTAGCGGAAGTCGGTGCCCGCGCCGTTGCCCATGAAGACATGCGCCACCACGAACAGCAGCATTGTGACGAGATCCCGACGCAGCCCAGGCGTCGACGCACTGGCAATTCGATCGCTCGTGGCCTGCCCAAAGGCCAGAATCACGCCAAGCAGCACCGGAGCCGTGATGAGACGAAGGTCTGTGGTGGGAATGACGCCTCGCAGCACCGCCGTTGACAGGGGGTCGAGTGGGGACACGAGTTGGCTCAGCATCTCGATCGTGATGGCGACACTCGCTGCCTTGACCGTGATGAACACCACACTCACAAACAGGAAGGTCGCGACGATGTCCAGTGGCCTGGGGAGGGGGCGTTTCAAGCGCTTCCAGTACTGATAGCCACCCAACGCCAATCCGTGGAGCAATCCGAAGATCGCGAAATTCCACGTGAACCCATGCCACACGCCGGCAATGATCATGGCCACCAGCGTTGCCATGGCGGACTTCCGCAGGGTGACTTTGCCCATGCGTCGAAGCAGTGGCGTGTACAGGTACGTGGTGATGAAATCGCTCAGCGTGATGTGCCACCGTTTCCAGAACTCGCTGATCGTGGCACTGCGAAACGGGGCGTCGAAATTTCGCGAGAGCTTCATGCCCAGCAACTGCGCAGACCCGAGTGCAATGTCGGAATATCCGCTGAAGTCGAAATAGACTTCAAACGTCGCCGATAGCACCGTGATCCATGCCTCCAGTGCGGAGAGCGATTCGACCGCACCGAACCCGGCACCTGAGATCTTCGCGAAGGAATCTCCGAAGACGACCTTCTTCACCAGTCCCAGCGCGATGAGGAACAGGGCCTTCCCGGCCAGATCGTGCTCGCTCGCTGGTGATTTCGCCGCGTCCAGCTGCGAATAGAACAGACGAGTCCGCAGAATCGGACCCGCCGTAATGTTGGGAAAGTAGGATACGAAAGTGGCGTGTTCTGTCAGTCCACGAGCGGGGACCAGACGTTCGTAACAATCCACCAGGAACATCACCTGGGCGATCGTAAAGAAACTGAGCCCGAGTGGCATGCCGATGCCCCCGAGCCACGACACCGTATCTGGCAGGGCCATCGCTGGACTGACTTTGAACACAATCAGCGCGGCCACGTTCACCCCAAGTCCCAACTGCAACAGGCGCCGCCGGGCGGTGCCGGGTTCCGTCGACGCCAGGCGTTGGGCGATGAACCAGTTGAACGTGATCGACGCAAGCAGCACCGGCAGTTGCTGCCAGCCGTTCGAGACGTAAAAGACCACCGAGGCACACAACAGCAGATGTGGCACCCATTGGCCACGTCGGGCACGTCGCAGGCCATAGGCGGCCAACGCCACGGCGGGCAGGAACAGCAGGAGGTATCGGAACTCGTTGAGCTGCACTCAGTGGCTCGTCGTGTATTGGTCGATGTCTGGCCGTGAGCCGCCGCGTCGGCTTATGCCTTCTTGGCGATCAAGTCCACCATATCGCCGACGCACATCAGCTCTTCCAGTTCGCCGAGGGCAAAGCGCACCTTGAAATGCTCTTCCACGGCCCCGATGAGCGTGACATGCATCAGCGAATCCCATCCGTCGACGGACTGGGCGCTGGTCTCCCGATCAACGGTCAGGTCTGAACGTTCGAACAATTCACGAAAGATCGGCTGCAACTGCTCCAGGATGATGTCACTGGTCACCGGATGCCTCTGTGTTCGGGGTAAGAGTCTGAATGGTTCGACGAAGCTGAACGAAGCCGGCACTGCCGGTACGTTCGGCAAAAAGAGGATCGTTGGCCGGCGTGTGCCAGAAACTCTCGAATCCCGCGCTGCGGTAAGCACGTGCTGCAGCGGTGTTTTCAGCGAGCAACGAGATTTCGGCGTGCGTCGTCGTCGAGCGCGCTGTCGTCTCGCTGATGCAGTACGACGTGAGAGCCGCCGCCAGGCCAGCTCCTCGGAATTCCGGAGCGACAAAGAACGATTCGAGCTGCAGGCTTCCCGCCGTGCGCTTTGGGGCTACCGCAGCCAGCGCTCGTATGAAGCTCGCACGTGATCGCAGACGACTGATCCCCAGGAATCGGGACATCAGCATGGCCACTGTGGTGCCACTGGGGGCGGCTCCTTCGCTCTCCACCCACTGCGTGCAGCATGCCACGGGTTTGTCAGCATCCAGCAGGAGCCGAAATCCGGCCAGCGACAGCGGGTTGCCAAAATGCTCTCCGGACAGTGCTTCCACGGCAAAGGCCCGGAACTCCGACGGGTCCAATCCGTAGATCGCCTCGTACATCGTGCCGGCCCCGGACAACGGAACCTGCTCGGCGGCCGTCACCGCATGCACGACGAAGTCCAGATGCTGCAATGAGGCGGGCGCGAACTGAAGGTGATTCATGGGCGGGCAATGTCGGCGGCGAGCGCATTGCGGTCCACCTTCCCATTGCTGTTCAACGGGAACGTGCTGCGCGCATGGACCTTGTGGGGGACCATGTAGGAGGGCAGGTGCTGGGCCAGCTCCTTGCGGCAGGCACTCGCAAATCCCGCGTCTGGTTGACCGTCGACCAGCACAAAAAGATGGAGTGCCACAATGCGTCCATCGCGGGATTCGGGTACCAACGCGGCGTCCCGAACAGAGTGGACCTGGCGTGCCCGGTGTTCGATTTCCCCGGACTCGACACGATATCCGTCGATCTTGATCTGATGATCGATGCGACCGGCGTAGAAGTACTGTGTCCCCTGACGAAATACCAGATCACCACTGCGGTAACCGGCCGTGCCATCAGGCAGTGTCACGAACGCCGCTTGAGTCTTTTCCGGGTTTCTCCAGTAGCCATTGGTGAGCTGAGGACCAATGAGGATCAACTCGCCCTTCTCGCCCTCGTCGCGCTCGAGCAGGTCTTCGCTCACGATACGGAACGCGCTGCCGGAGAGTGGCAGGCCAATCCCTACCACGCCGTTGTAGGCGTCTTCCGCGGTCGGGTGCCCGCCGAGCTCATACGCCGAAAGGAAGATGGTGGCTTCTGTCGGACCATAGACGTTGAGCAGTCGCGCGTTCGGAGCACAGGCCCACCACTTTCGGGCCAAAGCCACTGGCAGGGCTTCTCCGCAGAACATCGACAGACGCAGGTCCGGGAGCGAGATCTCGTCGAAGTACCGTTCGAGGAATGTCAGCACCGAGGGCACCATGAGTGCCACTGTGACGCGCCCTTTCTGCAGGGTGCGTGCGACTCCTACAAATCCCGCACTGCCGTCTGGTACGACCACACAGGTACCGCCGACACACAGCGGCAATGCATACGACATGACGGAGAGATCGAACGTCAGGTCGAACATCTGGAGCACACGGTCATTGGCCCCGACGTTCCAGTCGGTGTGGGCCATGATCGCGTCCAGAAAGGCATTCAGGTTTCGGTGGAAAATTGGCACGCCCTTGGGGACGCCCGTGCTGCCGGAGGTGAACAGCAGGTACGCCATGTCGTTCTCGCCGATGGCATTGGCGGGTTGCCAGTTGGCGGGTGCCAGGCTGTCCGTTTCCAACGCCGCGACGTTCAGGCTGGAATCCGCGGTCCACCCCTCAACGGCCGCCCCCGACGTGCGACAAATGACCGTGCGTGCTTCCGCCTGTTGGAGACACACCGCGTTGCGTTGCGTCGGTGCCTTGGGGTTCAGGGGCAAGTACGCACGCCCTTCGGCCATGATGGCCACGATAGCCGCGTACGTATCCAGCTCCTGCGTGGCGTACACGGCAACCGGCGTGGCCTTCGTCTCGTCGCGGGCACGCAGCGCCTGTCGAATCGCCTGCACGCGTTGCGCGAAATCCCGGTACGATGTTTCCTGGCCCGCGATGCTGAACGCCACCGCATCGGGATGCTCGCTCAGCACACGCTCGAAGCGCGAGATGAAAAGTGAACCGGTCATGCCACTCAACGAAGGTGGAGAGAGCGTGAAGACGCCTGTCGGCATCCAAGAAGGTCGATAGTGACCCGTGCCACACTGTCGGCGACGACGGCAGCGCCCGCATCACTGAAATGCACAGGATCTGCGAAGTACTGCGCCCGCTGCCGGGACTGAGGAAAGGCCGCGTCCACGAGCGCAACACCGGAATCTCTCGCCGCATTGCGGATTCGCGCTACGGCCGAATCAGTGAACTGCATGAGCAGGTGTCCGGAAGCCTTGGGTACCTGTCGTTCCCAGGCATTCATCCACTGTCGTTCGTCAACAGACGTCGAGATGGTGTCGCCGAAGCGGTGGTATGGAATGACGAGTGCCAGGGGAATGGCACGGCGTTTGGCATCGGCAATCAGGGCACCGAGGTGTCGATCCAGCGAATCGAGGCGTTCGCGCGGAAATCCGTCGAATGGCACAGCGCCGCTGCTGCGTGAAGCCTCCGTGTCTCGGCGACGCAGCGCATCCAGGAGCCACCCTGGGGTCGCGTCCTTGATTTCCGTTCGTAGCCGGAATGCTACCCGGGAGGCAAAGGCCGGCTGGTCTCCGGCACCTGGTTTCGCGGGATACCGGACCGTCGGAACCTGATCCCACAAGTACTGCGTCGGCTGGAGATAGTAGACCAACAGCCGCGGATGCAGCGCTGCCAGTCTGTTCTGCAAGTCCACGGAGACCCAAGGCTGCGACATGCCCGCCGTGGCGGCGTTCAGGACGGTCACCCGCTGATCCGCGCATGACGACGCCAGCAGGCGTTGTGCAATGCGCGGCCATTCGTGCTCAGGCGACTCATATAGTCCGAATGTTTCGCTCGATCCGGTCGCGATCACCACCGCCGACATCGCCAACGAGTCTGTGCGCTCCTCGGGCCCCCGGAAGCCGAGGGTGTTGATGCGGAAGTGTCGATACGACGCCCCGGGGCGCCCGTGCACGCCCTGAGAATCGACTACGCTAAGCTCGCCCACCCCAGAGACCTGACTCGTGATGGGCACGCCGAAACGTACGAAGTCTTCGGCTCTTGCAGAAAGCTCGAGGGCAACTGGCAAAGCCAATCCCACAACCACAAGTCGGGCGATAGCTCGCATAGAGTGATGTTGGGCAGTCCGTGTGACCAAGCGGTCTGTCCGCCACGGTCGATGAGCTGAAACTAGGGGAGTGGGGATTGGCCATCGCCAACGCCACGGGTCGCCGCGCAAGACGGCCGACCCGCCTGTTACCGCTGAGCGGCGGGCATGCGGAGTGCAAACTGGACGACCAACCCAGACTCGGAATTGTCGCGGATCTCAAGACGGCTTCCGAGATCACGAAGCAGTGTGAGGCACATCGCAATACCTAGTCCGGCGCTTGTGTTGATGCCAGCGAAAGCGTCGGGGGCGGTTCGCAGTTGCTCCGCTAGATCGAGGGGGAGGCCACAGCCCGTGTCGGCGACACTGAACTGTATTGTATCGGAGCCCGCTCCAACAACGGTAGCAGTGACCGTTACAGAGCCGCTGACCGTGAACTTCAGGGCGTTCGTCACCAAATTCAGCAGGATGCGACGCAGCGCCTCTGGTTCCCCGATACGGTGATCATTCCTGGGACCAGCCCAGCGCAGGAGCAATCCACGCTCTTCCGCAATGGGCTGAACCAACGCGCGAACAGACGCCCAAAGATCCGATAGCGGAAAGACGATATCCCGGCGGCGGCGATGCGAAGTCCCATGTCTTGCCAGGTCCAGAAGATCGCCGGTGAGCGCTGACATGCCGAATATCGATTCGTATATCAGCCCCAGTTGGCGTTCCTGTTGCGCAGTCACTGGTCCGAATTGGCCGGCCCGCAGCCTCTCGGCCAGGAGCAAGGTGGCTCCAATTGGAGAGCGCAGGTCATGTGCAAAACCAACGAGAAGCGCCAACGAGGGATCATGCTGGTCGAGCCACGTGTCGTTGGCGCTCAGCGAGTGCTCATCAACCACACGTTGCCCCTCTGCAATCAGGGTGTTGATGCGATCGACACTCGTATCAATGGTCGGAGTGGTGCCCGATTCGCTCTGCTGAAGTGGGGTTGCATCGGTACCAGCGCTCATGGCCTCTTATTCCGAAGAGCCAGAGAGTGCGTCCCGCTTGAATCCATGCTTCTCCATCAGGCGATAGAGCGTGGTGCGGTCGATGCCGGCGAGCCGCGCGGCCTTCGACATGTTCCCACCCGCGCGCGCGGTCAATCGTGCCAGATACTCTTTTTCGAAGTGCGTGACCAGGCTGTCCTTCGCCGAGTGGAACGCCTCGTTCATGATCGCGGCCGGGAAGCCCGCATCCCCATCGCCGACAGGGGCCTCGTCATAGATCGGGATGTCGTCCGGCGCGATCGGACGACCACCTTCCGCGATCACCGCCACATGCTCGATCACGTTCTGCAACTCACGGACGTTGCCCGGCCACGGACGGGATTGCAGGAACGCAATCGTTTCCGCCGTGAAGGTGGGCGCCGAGGCCTCATGGCTCCGGTGACGTTCCCACGATCGCTTGAGGAAGTACTCGGCCAGGAGCGGGATGTCCTCCACTCGCTTGCGCAGCGGCGGCAGCTTGATCGGTACCACGCGCAGGCGGTAGAACAGGTCTTCGCGCAGAATGCCCTGCTGCACCGCTTCCTGCGGGTCGCGATTGGTGGCCGAGATGAAACGCACGTCTACCACGGCGTCTTGCGTCTCGCTGCCCAGTCGTCGCACCACGCCATCCTGCAACACGCGCAGCAGCTTGGCCTGGAGTGGCATGGCCATTTCCGTCAGCTCGTCGAGAAACAACGTGCCGCCGTTGGCCATCTCCAGCAGGCCAGCCTTGTCGCGATCGGCGCCGGTGAAGGCGCCCTTGCGATGCCCGAACATTTCTGATTCGAGCAGATTGTCCGGCAGTGCGGCGCAGTTGATCGGCACCAGCTTCCGCGCCGTGCGTCGGCTGTGTTTGTGGATGAACTGCGCGATCATTTCCTTGCCGGTGCCGCTTTCGCCGCTGATCATCACCGAGGCGTCCGTTGCGGCCACTTTCTGCGCCAGTTCCACGGCCTTCCGGAACGTCGGGGATACCCCCAACAGCGACATGAGCTCGCCGGCTCCGCTCTGGGTGACCAGTCCGGCGGGACGCACAGGTTCCCGCACGTCCTTGGTGGTGGCCACCGCATGGGCGGCACGACCGATGAGGACCTGGAGGTGGCTGGCCGAGAACGGCTTGGGGAGATAGTCCCAAGCGCCGGCCCGCAGCGCCTCGATGCTGGACGCCACCGTGGGGTTGCCCGTCATCACCACCACGATGACCTGTTTGTGCGCCTCAACAGCAGCCTTGAGGACCTCCATGCCCGAGATCGGGGTCATGTAGAGGTCCACCAGGATCAAGTCGAAGCGCTTGCGACGCACCAGGTCCAGCGCCTCATCACCCCGCCCGGTGGCGGTGACTGCGTGCCCATCCATTTGCAACACAGAAACACACCCTTCTCGCAGCGTCCGGTCGTCATCGACGACGAGGATGCGCAAGCCGGTGCCCTTGTCGGGTACGGAAGAGCTGGGAGGTTCTGCGAGGAAAGGATCAGTCATTGGCAGTACGGTAGGGCTTTGGTGCTAAGGCCTACGTGGGGTGAGGCATGGTTGCCGCTCAAGCGTAGCGGATAAACCATACTCCGGAAGCATGAGCAGGGCGAAATATCCCAGAACGGGTATCCCGTCAAGGAGAATCGTAGCTTTTTGGCCACAATTGTAGTGTCATGACTGCAACACAGCAGCAAAGGTAACCATTTTGTTGCGCTGGTGCGGCGTGGTGCGTGCGCTTACGCAGCAGTGTGTTGCGCCACAGATTTGTGAACGTCTTTCATCAAACTATTTCGGTTCGGCAGCCTCACCACTCGTCATCACTAATGTCCGGCCAGCAGATCCAGTCCGTAACCCCACAAGCCGTCGCGCTCGAGCCATATCAGGAAGGGACCCCTCCCGGAGACTGGGGAGGTGGTACCGCCGAAGGCGCGCCGGAGCCCAAGGGACCGAGTCTACGCCGCTATCTGGCGGCGGTAAACCGGTTCAAGTGGCTGGTGCTTGTGTTCGCGATTCTGGGTGGGGCCGGCGGCTATGCGGCCACCCGGTTCATCGAACCCGAGTACGAAGTGCAGGCCACCATTCTCCTGGAGCAGGGGACGGGAGTGAACAACGGGGCCGGGCGCGGGCCCATCCAGGCCGCTGAGCTGCTACAGGCCTCGGGATGGCAGGACTTGCTGCGCTCCTATGCCATTGCCGATCCGGTGGTCATCGGCCTCGGGTTGTTTGTCACGCCTGCGGTGGTCGCCGACAGCGTACTGTTCCGCACGTTCCGGGTGGACCAGAGCCGGCTCCGTCCTGGTGACTACAAGCTCACCATCGCTGGTGAGCGCTATGTCCTGAACCTCCAACCTGGTGTGGAGGTCGAGAAGGGCGTGGTGGGCGATTCCATCGGGCGGCCGGTGGGCTTTCAATGGCAGCCGGTGGCTGGCCAGTTTGGTCGTCGCACGGAAGTGGTGTTCAATGTGCAGACGCCCCGAGAAGCGTCACGCGCGCTCATCAAGAAGCTCGCCTTGTCGCTGCAGGATGGATCGTCGTTCCTGTTTCTGCGCATGAATGGGCCTGATGCCCAGCGTAGCGCCGCCACGTTGAATGCCTGGGTGGAACAGTTCGTCACGGTGGCCACCCAGTACAAGAAGCAGAACGTGGTGCAGGTGGCCGGTATTCTGGAAGGGCAGCGCGAGTACGCGGCGCAGGAATTGGCCTCGGCAGAAGCGGCGCTGGAGGGTTTCCGCGTGCGCACGGTGACTGAACCGAGCGAGCGGCAGACGATTCAGCCCGGCATCGAGATGACCAACTCGCCGGTCTTCGAGAATTACTTCCGCGACAAGATCCTGGCGGACAACTATCGCCGTGATCGTGAGGCACTGGAGCGTATTCTGCAAAGCGGGCGCTCTGGCACGGCCATCACGCGTGAGGCGGTGTTGTCCGTACCCGCCGTGAACGCTGATCCGGCAGCAGAGAATCTGCGACGGGCATTGGAAGAGCGAGCGGCGCGTGAGTTGGAGTTGCGCCGTTTGCGCGAGACCTACACCGATGAGTACCAGCGTGTGAAGGATGCGCAGGCCGCACTGGTGGCCCTGCGCGATACGGTGGTACCGCGGTCGCTCGATGCGTACCTCGGTGAACTGCGATTGCGTGAGCAGACGCTCAACAGCACCATCGAACAAAGCAGCAAGGACCTCAAAGGCATTCCGTCGCGCACCATCGAAGAGCAGCGGCTCAAGCGACAGGTGGAAGTGGCGGCTCGTGTCTATGAGAGCCTCAATATGAAGGCGGCTGAGGCTAAGCTTGCCGAAGCCTCTACCATCCCCGACGTCAGTATCCTCGACGCGGCCGTTCCTCCGCTGTCTCCCACGCGGAACACGGCCCCGATGATCATCCTCGGCGCGGTTGGTGCCGCGCTGGCGCTCGGTCTTCTGCTCGCCATTGTGCTCGATCAGCTCGACAAGCGCTTCCGGTATCCCGAGCAGGCCACCGACGATCTTGGGTTGTTCGTGTTGGGTGTGGTGCCGGTGATCGGAGGAAAGGGTCGTCGTAACGCAGATCAGGCCGCGCAGGTGGTCGAATCATTCCGCACCATTCGGATGAATGTGCGGTATGCGGCCGATCCGACCCGTCCGCTGACGATGACCATCACCAGCCCGGGGCCGAATGATGGCAAGAGTCTCATCTCATCCAACCTGGCATTGAGCTTCGCTGAGTCGGGGCTGCGTACCTTGCTCATCGATGGTGATATCCGACGTGGTGAGCTGGCCAAGACCTTCAAGATTCATTCGCGGCCTGGTTTGGTGGAATATCTGGAAGGAAGCGCGCTGCTGGCGGAGGTGCTGAATCCGATCGCATCGCATGCAAACCTCACCATCATGCCGGCTGGTGTGCGCCGGAAGCGCGCGCCGGAGTTGTTGGCTACGCCGAGGCTGACGCAGTTGATCAGCCAGATGGCCGGCGAATACGACGTCGTGGTGGTCGACTCTCCGCCATTGGGCGCGGGATACGACGCGTTCGCTTTGGCCACGGCCACCGGGAACATGGCGCTGGTGATGCGCGCTGGCGTGACCGATCGCAAGATGGCAGAGGCGAAGATGGCTACGGTGGACACACTGCCGATTCGTGTCATGGGCGCCATTCTCAACGGAATCAAGATGACGGGTGCATACCAGTACTACTCGTACTATCAGGACTACGCGGCTGAAGATGAGCAGCCGGAGCGACTGTCCGCAGGATCGGGGAGTTCCCGTCCAGTTGCACTGTCTGGAGGGGTGAGCGATGCGTAAGGGGCGCTCTGCCGTACGTATGCGTCGCCTGGTGACCACCACGGCCGCAAGCGCGGCCTTGCTGGTTGGAATTCTGCCGGCTGTCGCTGAGGCTCAATCGCCTGTGGCTGGTGTGGGAAGCCTGCAGCGCGCCACGCGTGCCGATTTGGCCGCCCGGGTGGCGCAGCTCGAGCAGCAGGTGTCGGGCGGCTCGTTGAAGGGCAAGGATGCTGACCAGGCGAAGAGAGACATTGCTGCCATCCAGGGGCGGCTCTCCGCTGGTGACTTTCAGGTCGGTGACCGCTTCGTGATTACGGCTCGTATGGATTCGATCCGAGCGGATACGGCGTCGGTGCGGGATAGCCTGAAGGTCAGCGTGCTCAATTTGCCAGATCTGTCGATCGCGGGCGTGCTGCGCTCGGAGCTTGATGAGCGCCTCAACGCGCATGTCGCTCGCTACGTGCGCAATGTGACCATCCGAACCAATGTGCTCACGCGTGTGGCGGTCCTGGGTGCGGTGCGCACGCCCGGATTCTACTATGCCTCGCCTGATCGTCCGGTAAGCGACATGGTGATGCTGGCGGGTGGCCCGGCGCCTCAGGCGAATCTGGATCAGTTCGAGGTGTACCGCGCGCGTACGCGCCTGCTGGGCACGAAGGAGTCCCGCAATGCCGTCCGTGGCGGTACGACACTCGAGCAACTGGATATCCGTTCTGGCGACGAGTTCCGGATCCCCCAGAAGCGGAAGATCAACTGGCAGATGGTCCTGCAACTGTTCCTTATTCTGAGCTCCCTGTTGTTCGCGCTCGTCAACTTCCTGCGGTGGTATTACGACCGACAGGAATGAGGATGCTGAACTGAGTATCAACGGAAAGGGGCACTTGCCAGAGATGGCGAGTGCCCCTTTCCGTTGGCTTCTGATGGCGTGTCTTTACCGAAGGTGATGAACCAAGGCCACCAGTGGTGTGGTGCCGTTGCTTCCGTTGTAGTGCCTACAAATGAAGAAGGCCCCCGCAGTTCGCGGGGGCCTTCTTCATTTGTCCGCCAACAGGCCGTTATCAGACCTGGCGACGACGACGCTGCGCGACGAGGAGACCGGCGAGGCCGGCGGCCATCAGGGCGTAGGTCGACGGCTCCGGCGTCACGACCGAGCCGGGCGGAACCTGGACCAGGAACGTCTGGTTCTGGCCGTTGTACAGCACGCGATAGTTGCTGAAGTCACCACCAGGAGCAGGCGTGTTGTTGCCGCCGGCCGAGATCGCCCAAATCGTGTTCTGAATCGCGCCGTTGCTGGCGTTGGTGCCCGGGTTCGACGGACCAACCGCGTACGTCGACGACAGGAACGCGATGTGGTTCAGATTGTCCAGCGTCAGGTTGGCAGGCGCCCACGGGGTCGCCGTGCTAGCCGGGCCAGCCAGGAACTGCGCGAACGTGTACATCGTGTAGTTGTACGGCGCGGCCTGAGCCGGGTTGAACTGACGGGTCTGGTCGATGCAATAGATGATCGCATCGGCCAGGGTGTAACCGCCGCCGATATCACCGTACCACGCACCGCCGGTGTTGTTCGTGTGAACGGCCGTGCCCTGATTGAAAGCCACCGTAACCGCGGTCTGCGCCGAGGCCTGGGTGGCCATGACCCCTGCGGTTACTGCCGCAAGCATCACAGTCTTAAGGAACCGCATGGTCTGTCTCCGTTGTGAGGTGTGAGTGCCGGCGATCCCAGCAGCGGGCTTCCGGAACTTATTGCGCGATGGTGCTTCGCGACACACCCAACAACAGCAAAGGCCATGCCGGGATTTTCTCACAGGTTTTTGTGCCGGTTAGATCACCGTCGGCCCAATGGCCTACTTGTAAGTGTATGATCCGCAACACTATGCAATTTTTTCTCAAAGGCGGATTCCCTAAAACAGTCCGGGCCGGGATCCTTTGGAGGACCCCGGCCCGGTTCAGCGACGCAACGGATGTGGCGTGAGCGCGTCAGTCGCGCTCGACTACGCTCCGTGTTCCGTCTGAAAACACGATCTCCACCGACCGTCCATCGGCCCGGAATTCGTCGCCGGAACGCCGCAGAAAGCTCAAAACTTCGCCGGTGTTGCGGTCACGCACCATGCCCATCCGGAAGGTGCTCTGATTCCAGTTCACCCGGCGGCGTCCGCTCCCGATGCTCTCCATCCGGGACAGTGTGCGGGCGTCCGAAAGCTGCTGGCCACTGGAGTCCCGAACCGCCGCCAGCGCGCTCCGGGCACTGCGCTGAGCCGCCAGCACCATCGGCGACCGGGTCGACCGCACCACGATACGTACCACCCGCTCCCGCTGGGCCTCGCTCAACGGCACCACGACGGCGAACTGCTGGTCACCTGCCGCATGGTCAATGGATTCCATCGCAAAGCTGTGGCTGGCGACCAGGCTGCCATACTCATCATAGAGATCGGCCTCATGTGTAGCGGAGGACGATTCCGGCGTGCCACGTGCCGACACCGCAAAGGCCGGTTCGAGCGTCACGACACCGTTCTCGGAGCGGCCCCAGATGAGCATGCCTTCCGAAGTGGCCGCGCTGATCACTCGGCCTGCCGTGCCGCGCCACTGCGCCACTCGGCTCCAGGTCCAGTCGCTGACCCACTGCGAGGAGCAGTAGCCCATCACGTCGGTGACCGTCGGGGCGACCAGGGTATTGGTCTTCGCGTTCCAGCCCCAGGCCCCAATGACACCACCCGCATAGGGATAGGCCGCCGAGCCGCTCACGCCGCAGGGGGCATGGCCCAGACCGAAGTTGTGGCCAATCTCGTGGGCAAAGATGCGCTGATACGTCGACGCTTCGTCCCAGCCTACCGCGGCCTTGCCCGGCTGGTTTCCAAAACCTGCGGAGCCGGAGGAGTAGTTGGTCTTGACCACACCGTAGTAGTGCGCAGTCATGTTGCCATCGAGCGCCCGCAATACGTTGATCTCGTTCAGGACCGTGAGCCACGCGCCGTTGCCGTTGTTCGATTGCAGCGCCGGCGCGTTGGAGACAAATGTCGCGCGGACCGAGGCCTGCACGTCGCGCACGGGGTGGATGAGCTTCACCATTTCCAGCCAGCTGGCCTTGTTCGACTCCGAGACGTTGCCGGTCAGGCCCGCCACGGTCACCGGCACGAACTTGACCTCGAGGACTGCCGGATTGACGGTGGTCACCGCCTTCAGCGTGCCACCGCGCGGCCAGGTGTTGTCGGTGCGATCGCTCTCGCCCAGTGCGTTGTTCGGGTCGACATCGGCCAACACCTGCATGCCCGCGCGCACGTTGGCGGCGGGGATGACCACATTCCAGCTCGCCGACATCGTGCCTTCACTGATGGTCGTCGGGACCGCCGAAGCCGTCGCCGGAATGGTCACCGTCGACACCAGCGAGCCGTTGGCGTAGATGCGGAGTCGCACATCCGGGCGCACGGTGTTGGTGGCCGCCGCCTTCACGAACACACGGGCCAGGGCCTCACGACCAATGACAATGGGTGCGGTGCCTTCCCAATTCTGCGTGGCCTGCGTGACGTACACGTTCTCGATCGAGAGGTTGGTGACGTTGCCACCACCACCACCGCCGCTTTCCGGCTGGTTCTCGGGACGACTGCCCTGTGCCGCGTAGGTGAAGCTGGTCGTTGCCGTGCCACCCGCCGACACGGTGGCCGCGGCGGACGTGGTCGACGGGGCGTACGTGGTGCCGTTCACCGTGACGCTTGCGGCGGTCACCGTGTAGTTGCCCGGGGCCAGCGAATCCACGGTGCGCGCGCCCGTCACCGAGCGCGATGCCGTACCGGAGAGGGTGAACACCGGCGCGGCGCCTGTCGGCAAACCACTGGCGTTGATCGTCAGGCGACCAATCTGCGCGGCGTACACCACCGAGGCGGCCTGCGCGACCGCGGAAGCGGTCACCGTGAGCGCGCGTGAGGTGGGCGTGGGATTGTACGTGATGCCACCCGATGTCACGGCCGCGGCGGTGACGGTATAGCTGCCCGGCACGAGGCTGGTGAGGGTCAGCGTGCCAAGAAGCGCGCGGGTGAAGCTGCTCGGACCCGTGACCGTCACGTTGGCGTTCACACCGGCCGGCAGACCCGTGGCCGAGACGGCGATACCACCGCTCGAGAGCGCAAAGGCCACCGGGAACTCCAGTGTATCACCAGCCAGGACCGTCTGATCATACGACGCCGGCGAGGGACTGTAGTTGTTGCCACCGCTCGAGAGCACCGAGGCGGCGAGACGCCAGCGACCGGCCGCCGCGGCCGAAATCGTGGTGGTCGCCGTGACCGTGGTGGTGGCACCGGTCGGTGAGGTGAGCGTGATGGACGGCGTGCTGCCGCCCGGCACGCCGGTGACCGGCACGGAGACCACGGCCGGCAATGCGGCGTAGGCGACGGTCTGTGAGCTGGTGCCGCCCGTCGTGATCGTCACCGCACGCGACAACGGCGTGGCGGCGTAGGTTCCCGCCGCAGTACGGACATTGCGCACGGTCAGCGTGTAGCTGCCGGCCGCGAGTCCGCTGATGGTGCTGGTGGCCGTGAAAGCGCGTGAGTAGCTGTTCGGTCCCGTGAGCGTCATGTCGCCCACGGCGCCGGTCGGAAGGCCGGACACGGTCAGGGCCAGAGAGCCGGACTGCGACGCGTAGGTCACGGCCGCCGCCTGGGCCACCAGAGAGGCAGAGACGGTCACCTGACGTGTCGCCGGCGACGGCGTATAGGACGTACCGCTGACGACCACCGATGCGGCAGAGACGGTGTAGGTGCCCGGCGCGAGATTCGTGACGGTTTCGGTGGCCGAAACGCTACGCGAGTAGCTGTTGGGGCCCGTGATCGTGACGGCCGCATTGTTGCCCACGGGCAGACCACCCACCGAGACGGCAATGGCGCCCGTGCTCAGGCTGTAGGTGACGGGCATCTCGAGCGTATCACCTGCCAGGACGGTCTTGTCGTACGAAGCCGGCGAGGCGGCGTACCCATGGCCACCCGACTGCACCGCGTTGGCCGTCACACGCCAGCGACCGGTGGCCGCGCTGTTGTTGCTGTATGCGGTGGTGAGCTGCGACGTGACGCCACTCGGCGAGATCAGCGCGAAGCTGGGATTCGTGCCCGCTGGCAGCCCTGCAACTGGCACCACCACGCTGGCGGGCAGGGCGGCATACGCCACCGTCTGCGATGCCGTGGCATTGGCCGTGACCGTGACCGACCGCGTAGCCTGTGCGGCGGCATACGTGCCCAGGGCCGTACGCACAGTGCCGACCGTGAGTGTATAGGTGCCCGGCGGCACCGAGCCGATCGTACCACCCGCAGAAAGTGTTTCGGAGTAGCCGTTGGGGCCCGTCAACGTGAGGTCCGCCGCAGCGCCCGCCGGAAGCCCCGTGACCGTCAGCGCGACCGAACCACTCTGTGATGCATAGGTCACCGACGCGGCCTGCGCGACCAGTGACGCCGACACCGTGACCGTACGGCTGGCCGGTGAGGGCAGGTAGGTGAGGCCACCCGCCGACACGCTTGGCGCGGCGATGGTGTAGTTGCCTGGCGTGAGGCCAGTGAGCGTCGTGGTTGTCTGCAACTGGCGGCTGAAGCCATTCGGGCCTGTGACCGTCACGGTGCCCGTGACACCTGCCGGTAGGCCGCCGATGGTGACGGCGATGGCGCCCGTGGAGAGCGCGTAGCTGACCGGGAACTCCAGGGTGTCACCGGCCAACACGGTCTGGTCGTAGCTGGCGGGGCTGGGGGCATAGGTGAAGCCACCCACCACCACTGCCGAGGCGGTGAGACGCCAGCGGCCGGCCGCTGCGTTGCTGATGACCGTCGAGCTGGTGTGGCTCGTGGTCGCGCCCGATGGAGCGGTCAGCGATACCGAGGCATTGGTACCGGCAGGCAATCCTGACACGGGCAGTTGAACGACGGCCGGCAGCGCCGCGTAGCTGACCGCCGCAGACGCAGACTGCGCCGACAGCACGTTGAGTACCTGCGAGGCCGGCGATCCATTGTACGTGCCGGCGGCACCACGAACCCGGGCTGCCGTCACCGTATAGGAACCCGGCGTCAGGCCGGCAATCGCGCTGGTCGCCGTGATGACGCGGCTGTAGTTGTTGGGACCGGTGATCGTCACCTGACCAGCCTGACCAGCCGGCAGTCCAGACAGATTCACGGCCAGCGATCCTGTCGGCGCTGCCGTGGCGGCGTACGAGATCGTGGCGCCCGCGGCGACCGCGGAGGTGGTGACCTGCACCGAAGTGGTGCTGGGCGTGGGCGCATACGAAATGCCGCCCGGTGTTACCGGAGCGGCTGTGACCTGATAGGTCCCGACATCCAGATCGGTGAGCGTCGTTGTGCCGGTCAGTGACCGGGTGAAGCCATTGGGGCCGGAGACCGTCACGTTGCCGTTGGTGCCGGCCGGCAACCCCAGGACTGCCACGGCCAGACTGCCGGTGGACACCTGATACCGCACCGCGATGCGCACCGCCTCACGCGCACGCACACTGCGCATCTGCGTGGCAGGTGTGGGCAGGTACATCTTGCCGCCCACCACCACGGGCTCCGCGTTCACGAACCAGTCACCGAGTTCGGCGTTGTTCAGCGAATCGGTGCGCACAATGGCAAAGCTATTGTTGCCAGGGCCGACCGCGTTGACGTTGGCGTTTGCGCCAGCGGGGAGACCGGCGACATCGATGATCAGCAGCGCGCGGCGCAACAACAGATCGAACACAATGATGATCGATTGCGGTCGTCCGGTGTTCTCGATGGCGATCGTCTGATCGGACACCGCAGGCTGCCAGGTGCCCTCGGCGCCTGTCACTGACGCCGCAGAAACAGAGTATTGTCCGGGTGTCAGCCCACGCAGGGTATCACCCACCTCCACGCTGCGAACAAAACCATTGGGCCCTCGAACGACAGCACCACCGGTACTTCCGGCGGGGAGGCCACGTGCATCCACGATAAGTTGTCCGGATGCGCCTGGGGTCGTGGGCTCCGCAGTGTCCCGGTCATGACCGGGACCAGCGGGATTCTCGGTGCATGCGCCTAGTAGGAGAGCAGCAGCGACCGTCAGGGTACGGACGGCGGCCAGAGCAGCATCGCTACGGGCGCGCGAACGGAGAAAAGAGAGCGTTGTCATGCCTGGCAGACGACTCACCACGGTCGAGGTTTTATTCATGTGCCGGCAATGTGACAGCCTTTGCCTTGGCTGGCTCGACCATATGTTAGACACGTCACAGTGGGAGTTTGAAAAAGTTCCACCACTGTGACGCAACGCACCAAATCGCGTGAAAACACCGCCGTGTGACAGTGCATTCCAGTATTCGTCACTTGGTTACGTTTGCCCGAACGCCTCACACTCATCCCATTCCTGATGCCGGATACATCGTCCAATCACCGCTCTGCCCTGCTCGCCCGTATCGAGGATCGGTCCGCCGTGATTGGCGTGATTGGCCTGGGCTACGTCGGCCTGCCGCTCGCCATGGAGTTCGTGCACGCGGGCTTCCGGGTCATCGGGTATGACGTGAGTGCACGGGTCGTGGATCTGCTGATGGGTGGACAGTCACACATTCAGGATGTGCCAGGCGCGCAGGTGCAGGCGGCGGTGGCCAGCGGCAGCTTTGTCGCCACCACGCTGGAAGACCGGCTCGGCGAGTGTGATGCCATTTCGATCGCGGTGCCCACGCCATTGTCCAAGACGCGTGACCCGGACATGGCGTATGTGTTGAGCGCCGCCGATGCGATCGCGCGTCAGGCGCATCCGGGGCTCTGCGTCGTGCTGGAGAGCACCACGTATCCGGGTACGACGCGGGAACTGTTGCAGCCGCGACTCGAAGCCAAAGGCCTGACCGTGGGCCAGGACATCTTCGTGGCGTTCAGCCCCGAGCGCGTGGACCCGGGCAACGCGGTGTATCACACGAAGAACACACCCAAGGTCGTTGGTGGTATCACGCCCGCCTGTGTGGAGGTGGCCTCGGCGTTGTATGCGAGCTGCATCGACACCGTGGTGCCGGTGTCATCGCCGGAGGCGGCGGAGCTCGTGAAGCTGCTCGAGAACACGTTCCGGGCGGTGAACATCGGCCTGGTGAACGAAATCGCGATCATGTGTGACAAGCTGGGTGTGAACGTCTGGGAAGTCATCGATGCGGCGGCCACCAAGCCGTTTGGGTTCATGAAGTTCACCCCGGGCCCTGGCATCGGGGGACACTGCATTCCGCTCGATCCGCACTACCTCGCCTGGAAGATGCGCACGCTGAACTACAAGACGCGCTTCATCGACCTCGCCAGCGAGATCAATTCGCACATGCCCGAGTGGGTGGTGGCACGCGCCGCCTCGTCACTCAATGATGTGAGCAAGGCCGTGCGTGGCAGTCGGGTGTTGGTACTCGGTGTGGCCTACAAGCGGGACATCGATGATGTGCGTGAGAGCCCGGCACTGGATGTGATCCGTCTCCTCGAAGGACGTGGAGCCGAGGTGCAGTACCATGATCCATTTGTGCACGAGTTCCGCGAGGACGGGCATGTGTACCGCTCGGTGCCACTCACTGCTGACCTGCTGGCGACGGTGGACGCTGTGGTCATCATCACCGACCACAAGAGCATGGACTATCAGTTGGTGGTCGACCACGCGTCACTGATTCTCGATACCCGCAACATTACCGCCGGCCTCAAGCCGGGGCGGGCACGCATCCGAAGCCTGGCTGATGTGGATGACGGGCGCTATGAACGGCGTCGCACACCGCGCAACTGACCGCTCGTCTTGACTGCTTTCTGCAAACGCGCCGCACCGGACTCTGAATCGGATGCGGCGCGTTTGCGTTTTCAGGGACGTGCCGCGAGAGCGGCTGCGACACGCTCTCCTGCTTTGCCATCCCACCCCGCAGGACGTCGCGGCGGATCTGCACGCTGGGCACCACGCACGAGTGCGGCGAGCGTCGACAGATCGTGCACCAGTTGGTTGGTGCCCTCCACAACGGTGATTGGGCGCTCAGTGTTGGGGCGCAGCGTGAAACACGGAATGCCCAGCGCCGTGGTTTCCTCCTGCAGGCCACCGGAATCGGTGACCACGGCATGGGCATGCCGTACGAGATCGAGCATTTCGAAGTACGCGATCGGATCGCCGAGCTGGATGCGCCCGAGATCGATTCCGAGCTGCTTCAACTGTTGCTGGGTGCGTGGGTGGGCAGGGAAGAACACCTGGCGTTCTTCCGCCAGCAGCGCGAGTTCGGCGCACACCGTGCGCAGCCGCTCCGGATCATCGACATTGGATGGCCGGT
Source organism: Gemmatimonas aurantiaca T-27 (assembly GCF_000010305.1). Classification (NCBI taxonomy): domain Bacteria; kingdom Pseudomonadati; phylum Gemmatimonadota; class Gemmatimonadia; order Gemmatimonadales; family Gemmatimonadaceae; genus Gemmatimonas; species Gemmatimonas aurantiaca. The sequence continues at coordinate 692,391 of NC_012489.1, forward strand.
GCAACGTGACGACAATGTGAGAGCCGTCGGCACCCTGGCGATGCGCGTAGTTGGTTTCGGCTGCACGATCGAGTGAGGCAAACAGCGTGTCGATCATGACATTGCCCACAAACACGATCTCGCTGGCCGGTTCACCTTCGTTCAACAGCGTCGCTTCTGCGTCGACCGATGGAGTGAGCAGCAGATTGGCGAGACGGTCGGTCACCAGGCGATTGATCTCTTCCGGCATGCCACGATCGTTGCTGCGAAGCCCGGCTTCGACGTGGGCGATGCGCACGCCGAGTTTGGCCGCGACAATGGCGGTGGCCATGGTCGAATTGACGTCGCCATACACCACCAGCCAGTCCGGATTGTGCTCCAGCAGCACCGGTTCAAAGCGTTCGATGATCCGCGCTGTTTGCGCCGCATGGCTTCCCGAGCCGACCTCCAGATTGACATCTGGCTCCGGAATCCCGAGATCCCGGAAGAAGCTGGCCGACATGGCTTCGTCGTAGTGCTGGCCGGTGTGCACGATAATCTGGTCCAGCCCGATGGCGCGGGCGGCGCGATGCACGGGGGCGAGCTTGGGGAAATTCGGCCTGGCGCCGACGATGTGAAGCAGCTTCAAGGGGCACTCGCTGGAAAGAGTCAGTCGAGGTTGATACTAACGAAGGAACGTTTGCCGTGGCTCCACGGCAGCACCTTAGGCCGTGGACGCGCGGTTGTCGCGATCGTAAGAAAGATCACAAAACTTGTCTTTATGCGGGGCGTCGAGGCGACGGGCATTGTGGCGCACGCGCATCATGCGGCCGGGAGGCACACGCCGGTGGAGCGCTGAGCCTGTGACATCCCGGCGTGGGGTGGCGTCCTATGCCTTGCAGAGGCCGGCGAAGTGGAAATCTGCTTGTGGCCGGCTTCTTGCGAAGGGAATGGTCAGTCAGAGACCTTCAATGCTTGCCGAAGCCGGCAACATACATCGAGCGACGTAAGACCCTATGGCAACCTCCACTGCCTACACAGATCTGGTAACGGATATCCGCACGGCTCGGCGTGTCGCTGAGCCCGGAAGCCGCACCCCTGCTCGTGCTGCGACCACTGCTGACAATGGACTGGGTGATGGGTTCGAGCCGCGCTCCCGGAGCGAGCTGATCTCCCGTGCGTTCAATGTGGCGTTGGCGCTGATTCTGCTGGTGCTTTCGGCGCCGGTCATGCTCGTGGCGGCGCTGCTGGTGCGGCTGACGTCACGCGGCCCGGTACTGTATACGCAGGTCCGCGTGGGAATTGATCGTCGCTGGACACGCAGTCGCGCACTGAACGAACGCCGCCGCGAAGACCTTGGTGGCGCGCCTTTCACGATCTACAAGTTCCGCTCCATGCGGGTGGACGCGGAAGTGAATGGTCAGGCCGTGTGGGCCAAGAAAGACGACGATCGGGTCACGTCGATGGGCCGTTTCATGCGCAAGACGCGTATCGACGAACTGCCGCAGTTGTTCAATGTGCTGAAGGGCGACATGAACATCGTTGGGCCGCGTCCGGAGCGTCCGAGCATCTTTGTTCGTCTGCGCGAGCAGATCGATGAGTATCCGGTACGGCAGCGTGTGAAGCCGGGCATTACCGGCCTGGCGCAGATCTCCAATCCGTACGATCAGTGCCTCGACGATGTGCGCCGCAAGGTGGCGTTCGACATCGAGTACATGCGCACCCAGTCGCTCGGTGAAGACCTGCGCATCATGCTGAAGACGTTCCCCGTGATGCTGATGCGCATCGGCGGCTGGTAATCAGCGCACCCGGCTCGTCTTTTTCTTCAGGAAGTCCATCAGCACGAACTGGCCGAGGCTCATCGTGTTGGTGAAGTAGGCCTTGCCGCGACTGATCTCGCTGACCCGCTTCACGAATTCCACCAGCGCACGATCGCGGGCCAGCATGAACGTATTGATCATGATGCCGCTCTTGCGACACGCGGCCACCTCGCGCAGGGTCTCGCCGATCACATGGCCGTCGAGACCCATCGAGTTTTTGTAGACCTGCCCGTCAGGCATGGTCAACGCCGAGGGTTTGCCGTCGGTGATCATGATGATCTGGCGCATGTCTTTCTTCTGCGCCAGCAGTAAACGCCGGGCCAGTTTGAGCCCTTCGGCCGTGTTGGTGTGATACGGCCCGACTTGCGCCATGGCCAGCGTTTCGATCGGGATCTCCTCGGCGCTGTCATGAAACAGCACCACACGGATCGTATCGCCAGGGAACTGCGTGCGAATGAGATGTGTGAGGGCGAGCGCCACCTTCTTGGCGGGTGTAAAGCGGTCCTCGCCGTACAGAATCATGGAGTGCGAAGTGTCGAGCATCAGTACCGTTGCGCAGCTCGAACGATATTCACTCTGTCGCACCATCAGATCTCCGTAGTCGAGATCGATGGGCACGTCGAGTGAACCGGTACGGGCCAGTGCATTCGCCAACGTGGCTGGTACATCGAGATTGAGCGAATCGCCGAATTCGTACGGCTTGCTCCACGCATCACTCTCCACACCGGTGGCCAATTGCGGTGTGTCGTGATTGCCGATGCTGGATTTGCCCAATGAGCCGAGCAGGTGGCGCAACGTCTTGAAGCCCAGGAAGTCGATGCCCTTGCCTGTGAGATTGAACTGCACGTCGCGGGCGGCGGCCTGAGACAGTGAGCCTTTGCCGGTCACCGGTTGATGGCCGGTAGGAACCTGTCCTGTGCTTTCCATCGAAAGGAACCCGTCTTCGACCAGGCGTTGCACCAGTCCATCGAGCAACTGCGCGAGCTTCTCTTCGGAGACTTCGTCGCCTTCGCCCCGGAGGGCTTTGAGAATATCCGGGGTGAGCTGGCCGCTCTCGATCAGTGCCTGGAGAATGGCTTCCTGGAGCCCGCCCACGGAGCGGTCGGGCTCATCACCCGGATCTCCCCAATAGCCCTCGCTGCCGCCGGCAAAACCGGATTGCAGCAGGAAGTCCGCCAGTTGGTCGAGCAGCGCTTGCAGGTCGACCGCGTCCGCGAGCTGCGGATTGAACTTCGTGTAGGTGTGGAAGCGCATAGGAGCCCCGAGAGGGAGGATTGAACTATGGGGAGGGGCGCGAAGGCTTCACAAGCGACAGGGCGAACTTCGGTGCTGGTGTTGCGTCGACGCTGCAGTGTCTGTTGCGACGACGATCAATATTTCACTATCGGTAAATGCGATTTTATGATGTTGTTGTAGTTAAACGACTTAGCCGTTGTGATGTTTGTCTTTTTTCGCGGCCCGGAATGTGCTGTAATCGGACGCAAGTCTTACATCCTTGGTACCACCTTTCTCCAGGCACGCGTCAATGTTGAGTTTCCGTTCAAAGAGTCTTGTGGCTGCGTTCGGCGCGTTGGCGTTGGGTGCGACGGATGTGCAGGCGCAGTTCTACCGCAGCGGTGAGCAGACGACTGGTGTGTGCGCGGGTGGATACACGGTCTGTGATCTGAACTGGACGGTGCAGTGGTTCGGACTGTCCGGCGGCTTCACCAACGGTGGCGCGCACGAAGCGGCCATCATCACCAACCCGCCAAGCGGCGGCGGTGCGGCTGGCCCGTGGGCGCCGAACATTCCCGGTGTGCAGCAGTGGATCGGCGCGGCCAATGGTGCCACGCTTCCGGTGAACACGGGCAATGGCGTCAGCAACTACCGCTACTTCTTCCAGACCACGTTCGAGCAGCTCGTCTCGGGTGTGGTGGACTTCGGGATCGGCTGGGACAACCAGCTCGTGGGTGCGTGGGTCGGCGGTGCGATCCAGGGTGATGGCACGTTCTCGGGCGGCACGTCGTTGCTGCCGGGCGTTGGCATCGGCTCCCCGTACCAGAGCGGCAAGAGCGGTTTCTGCCGCGCTGATGGTGTCTTCCCGGAAGCGCAGCACCCGAACTGTGTTCTGAACCTCTCGTTGTTCGTCAACGCCGGTGAAAACGCAGTGCTCACCTTTGCCATCGAAGGCGACGGGACCACCGATGGTTTGCTGGTCGGCAGCTCGTACTCGACGGTGCCGGAGCCCAGCACCTACGCCCTGATGATCGCCGGTCTGGCGGCCATGGGTGTGGTCGCTCGCCGTCGTCGTCGCGCCTGATTCCTTCGGGCAGTCCGATGACCACGAGGGGTCCGCAGATATGCGGACCCCTCGTTGCGTATACGCCAGCGGTAGCCGGCGGGCGTCGGTCACCGTTGGCGTGGTACCCACCGCATCGTCGCAACCGGCTACACTCCTAGTGTGAGTCACGCCATCGATCCTGCTGCCAGTCGCCCGTCCAGCAACCCGTTTCGTGTGCTACGTGAGCACCGGAACTTCCGGTTGTTCTGGACTGGGCAGACGCTGTCGTTGATTGGTACCTGGATGCAAACGATGGCGATTGGTTGGTTGGCACTCCAACTCTCCAACAGCGCCTTTGTGGTTGGGCTGGTGGCCTCCGTGAGTGCCATTCCGGTGGTCTTTCTGAGCATGCACGGCGGCGCGCTGGTGGATCATGGCAACCGTTTGCGCATCGTGCGGATCACTCAAGCCGTCTTCCTGGCGCAGGCTACGACGCTCTGGCTGATCACCCTCACCGGGCACATCTCCATTCCCTGGCTGCTCGGGCTCGCGTTCGTGCAGGGCTGCTGCAGCGCCATCGAGATCCCGGCCCGTCAGAGCCTCTTTATCCGGCTCGTGGGGCGCGACGATCTGCAGCCCGCCATTGCGCTCAATGCCAGTGGTTTCAACCTGGCAAAGATCATCGGACCGTCTATCGGTGGCCTGGTGATCAACAAGCTGGGGATCGGGTGGTGTTTCGGGCTGAACGCGATGAGCTACAGTGCGGTGCTGTGGGGGTTGGCCCGCATTCGTCTCCCCCACGAGCAGCACGTTGTGCACTCTTCGCTTCGTGAAGCGCTCGCCCAAAGTACGGGCCATGCCGTTGATGGCATTCGCTATCTGCTGCAACCGGGATCCGTGCGGGAATTGCTCATCCTCGTCACGGCGAGTGCCATTCTCGGCGGACCGTTCCTGACGCTTGTGCCGGTGGTGGCACGTGATCAGTTGCATCTTGGCCCCGGCGGATACGGCTCGCTGCTCACCGCGGTGGGCATAGGGGGCTTGCTCGGCGCGCTGATCATCGCGGGACCACTCACGCGCTGGAGCAGAAAGGGACGCATCATGCGTGTGGCCGCGTTCACCTTTCCGGCGGCCCTCATCGGTTTGGCGGCAGCGCAGTCGTTGCCGGTGGCCTGGTTCTGGTTGTTCGTCACCGGCATCTCGGCCATCATCTTCACCGCACTCTCCAATGGTGCGTTGCAGCTTCTGGTGGAAGATCGCTATCGCGGTCGCCTGATGGCTTTTTATGGGTTGGTGTTCATCGGGTTGTCACAGATGGTGGGCTCGCTGGCCTTGGGTGCACTCGCGCGCGCGATGACTGCGCCGCTGGCGATTGGTGTGGCCTCATCGATCCTGTTGCTCGTCACGGGCGCCATGCGTGGGGCAGAGTTCTGGAGGCGGGTGTGAGCGACACCGTGAGTAAGGCCGTCAGACGACGGATGCTGGTGACAGGCGGCGCCGGGTTTCTGGGGGCGAACTTCGTGCGCTATTGGTCTGGCCAGCACGCCGATGATCATCTCGTGGTGTTGGATGCGCTCACCTATGCGGGCGACCGAACCCGGCTCGCGGACCTCGAAACGCGCGGCGCGATGGAGTTCGTGGTGGGGGACATCTGCGACGAGGTGTTGGTACGCGATTTGTTGGTGCAGCATCGTATCGACACCATCGTACATTTTGCCGCAGAGAGTCACGTCGATCGCAGCATCGTCGATGGTGGCCGGTTCGTGCGCACCAACGTGCTGGGCACACAGGCGTTGCTCGATGCCGCGCGGTCAGTATGGCAGGAGCGTGGAACATGGCGCAGCGGCGTGCGCTTTCATCACGTGTCCACCGACGAAGTGTATGGGCCCCTCGCGGAGGGCGCGTCGTCATTCAACGAACGCTCTCCCTACAACCCAAGCTCGCCCTATTCGGCGAGCAAGGCCGCATCGGATCATCTCGTGCGGGCCGCTGGCGTCACCCATGGCCTGCCGTACAGCATTTCGCACTGTGCCAACAACTATGGGCCGTTTCAGCATGCGGAGAAGCTGATTCCGTTCATGCTCAGGCAGGCTCTGCACGGATTGCCGCTGACCATCTACGGCGATGGTTTGCAGCGCCGCGAATGGCTTGCGGTGCATGATCACTGTGTGGCGCTCGACGCGATCTTGGGTGCGGATGTGGCAGGCGAGACATTCTGCATTGGTGGTGGCACGGAGCTCACCAATCTCGAGTTGGTGCATCGTCTGTGTGGCATGCTCGATGCCCGGTTCGCTGCCAATCCCGCACTGGCTGATCGGTTTCCGCTGTGTCCTGCAGCGCTTGGGGCTTCCTCTCGCACCCTGATCATACATGTCACCGATCGGCTTGGTCACGATCGTCGGTATGCGCTGGATTCGTCAAAGCTGAGCGTGTTGACCGGCGCGACGCCTGGTGTGGTGTTTGATGAGGCGTTGGAGCGCGTGGTGGCTGCTGTGTTGAGCGATATGGCGTGAGTTCCTCCATTCCCGAAGGTGAATCTGTCTCATTGTGACTGTGAGCACATTGTCCCGTGCGAGGATGTATTAGGGTGGGAATTCCCTGTTGCATCGCCCACGGCGGAGCACGATGTCTCTTCAGTCTGGAGTGGGAACATGATGCGTCGGACGTACGCCGTCCTTCTTGGTTCGATCCTGTTTGCTGCACCGGCGGCAGCGCAGACCGTCCTGTTTGAGGACGATTTCAATGGTCTGTCAGAAGGTGTTCCGTACACCTCGAATTTCGTCAACTGGAATGTTGTCGGAAAAGGCGTGGACGTTGTCGCGGATGGTTATGCATCGCTCGTGAGCTGCTATGGCAGCACCGGACTCTGCGTGGATCTCGACGGCAACGCGGGTGGTGGTTCGGCCGTGGGTCCACGAGGTCTCGAAAGCAAACTGATGTACTCATTTGCGGCGGGCGATATCGCGCGCTTCGAATTCGTGGTCAGTGGCAATCAGCGCGGCTCGGCATTTCCGAACTCCATCCTGGATGACCTGCTGGTGGGATTCCGATTCTCGAATGCCGTGACTCTCTCGGATGTCGCGCTCGAGATCGTTGACTACGGAATCGAAGATCCGCAGTCGGGCGGTACGTATGGTGTGTCGGATCCGTTCGTGCTGACACTGCAGGACATTCCGTACAACGCACTCTGGACGACATTGGCTGTTCGTTTCCAGGTGCTCGGCGCGACCGATATTGGTGTCTCGCTCACGACCCCTAGTGCCGACGACATCGGACCGCTGATCGACAACGCGGTATTCACGCGGACCTCCACTACCACCGTGCCCGAGCCGAGCACGTATGTGCTGATGGCCGCAGGATTGGCGGCGATGGCAATTGTGGCGAAGCGTCGCCGCGGGACCTGATTCACTCGCACAGATCATCAAAAGAAACGGGCCCATCATCATGATGGGCCCGTTTTGTTCATGGTCTGCCTTTGGTCAGAACCCGTGGTCGCCTCAGTTCAGCGTCAATCCGAATCGGATTGTGCGTCCAGGCTGCGGCAAGCCGCACTGATCGTACACGGTCTTGTTGCCGAGATTGTCCATCGCCACGAGCGCGGTGAGCCGCTGCAGCAGGCCACTGCTGCGTACACCGAAGGTGCGCGACACGGCGGCATCAGCCACGGTCTGCGACGCCAGTTCCACTTGGCGACCGAGATCCGGATGCTGGCAATACTGTGTACCGGTGTAACGTCCCATCACGCTTGCCCGGAAACCGGCCAGCGTCGGCGACGTCACGGCCAGTGAGCCGCGCTGTTCGGGGTTGTGTTCCGGGCGACGTTCATTGTCCGTGGTGATGGTCTGGTCGTACACACGGATCTTCTGGATCGTCGCGTCGGCCGTGATCGTGGCGCCTTTGAGCGCCACCGGTGCCCAGGATGTCAGTACTTCGGCGCCCGCACTGCGGATCTCGTCGCGATTGATGCGACGGAACAGGCGGTTGGGCAACGTGATGCGAATGACCGCGTCGTCCAGCACGTGACGGAAACCGACGACCTGCATCATGAACCCCTGCTCGGCAAACTTGCCGCCATCGAGGGTAACGCCGCCTTCGAATCCGAGCAGATTTTCAGGACGGAGATTCGGATTCGGATCGAAGCGATTGAGCGCGCCGCTGTACAACTCGCGCAGGGCGGGGAAGCGCGCCCGTTCACTCACCGAGGCGTGGAAGCGCACGCCCTCGTCCACCATGAGTGTGGAACCAAGGCGCCAGCCCGTCTTCTGCAGTGTGCCGAGCGAGGTGCGTCCGCCCGTTTCGGGTGTGCTGGCTTCATCCCGCACTACACCACCGGTCACCAACAACCGCGACGCGACTGGGACCTCGAGTTCCGCACCATAGCTGTTCAACTTCTGCTCGAATCGCGTGGCCGTGGAGGCTGCGAGATGGGCGTTCAGCGTTTCGTCGTACGCCACTGTGCTCATGGTGCCGGCCAGCTTGAGCTGCGCCGAGAACGGGAGTGAGTGGGTGGCTTCGAGACGCGCGATGTTCGTGCGTTCGCGCCCCTTTTCGGTCGAGGACACGGAGGCGTAGGTGCGATTGGCGTAGGTCTCGATTTCGAGATCCTGCGTGGTGACACCCGCGCTGGCGTTGACCGAGCCAAAGCCCAGCGGTGTCTTTTGCACGCCCGTGCCGGCTGAGATGATGCCCAGTGAGCGGGACTGCGACGGGTAGCGCCAGAAACGCGGTGCGGTGATGTGCTGCTCGGGTGCCACGCCCCGTTCGGCCGTGTAGGCGGTGCCGGTCAGCCCGACATAAGCCCCAGAACGGTGGTCGTAGCGCAACGCGCCAAAGCCATCGGTCTGATCGAGGTCGGTGTTGGTGCGCAGCTTGTCATTGCCTACATCACCGGGGTCCGCAGCGCCGCCCGTGAGGCCATCCCCTGGACTGCCTCCAGGAAGCGCAAAACCATCGCGATGCCGATTGGTGATGCCGCCGCGAATACGAAACGTGCCGTTGCCCAGCGTGATGGGGGCCGCGGCGGTTGCTGAAAGCACGCGGCTCGAGAACTGATCGAACCCGGTGCCAATGCGGAGGGAGGGGGCATTCGTCACGCCGGCGCGCAGTGGCGTGTTGAGATCCATGCGGATCACACCGCCAAGAGTGTTGGCTCCATACAACAGTGAGGATAGGCCGCGCACCACAGTGACCTGATCCATGCCCGTGGTCGGGGTGATGGATGGGTCCATGCGGGAATCCCAACCCACGGAAAGCGGAAGACCGTCGAGCATGACCGACGCTTGCCGGGAATCGGAGCCTCGTACGCCGATCTCCATTTCACCACGGGAATTCTGCCGTATGGTGACAAAGGCGGTCTGGCGCAGGATGTCGGCGAGGGCTGGCGCCGGTTGGAGTGGAATTGGGAGGGAATCCGGGCGTACGACGACAGCGGTGGCCCCACCCGTGACGGAGGGAGCTCGGCTCCCCCGTACGGAGAGGGGTTCGATTTTCTGCGCGCTGGAATCGCGAACGGGGGCTTGGGCGCTGGCGGACTGAGCCGAGAGCGCGACGACGAGAGCGGGGAGGGAGTAGCGAAGCATGCCCCCAATCTGGGAGGGACAACCTTTCATATTCATTAATTGTATAGGTTTCAATCCAACAGAATGATTCCGTTTGCTGTCAGTCTCTGGGTGGGGATTTCCTGTCTCCCTGGCGCAAAAATTGCTGCAAGGTGGCCTAGGTCACGTCTCGGTTGGCGTGCGCATTTTTCATACAGATGGAGTTTCATCATGATTCGTCGGATGTTCGCAGCCCTCGCCGGGTCCGCGTTGCTTGCCCTCCCGGCCTCGGCGCAGACGACGGTTCTGCTGCAGGATGATTTCAATTCGCTCTCCCAGGGTATTCCCTACACGTCGCCGTTGGCCAACTTCACGGTGATGGGCACGTCGATCGACGTGGTGCAGAACGGCAATTACAGCATCACCTGCGTGGGGAACACCGGTGCCTGTGTGGACCTCGACGGGACCCCGGGACCTGGCGGGTTGGCCAGCAAGATTTCCTATGCGTTCGCGGCCGGCGATGTGGTGCGTCTCCAATTCTCGGTGAGCGGAAATCAGCGTACGGCCGTGGAAGACGATCTCGAGATCGGCTTTACCTTCGACGACTACATCGAAGTGTTGGGTCTTGAGGTCTTCCTCAATGGCGGCAGCATCCTCGGTCCGGCCGACGTCGGTGTGACCGATTTCCTGACACTGCCGACCGCCGTCGCTGCCGATCAGCCGTGGTCCACACTCGTCTTCCAGTTCACAGTTGGGAGTGCTGCCAACATCGGCTTCTCGCTGTCGTCGAACAGCGCCGACAACGTGGGTCCGGTGATCGACGATGTGTTGTTCACGCGCACGTCCACCACGGTGCCGGAACCCAGCACGTATGCGCTGATGGCCGCCGGGCTGATGGCGATGGCTGCGGTCGCGCGTCGTCGTCGCGCCTGATTGCTTCGCAGTTCGGGAACACGAAGGGCCCGCCAATCGGCGGGCCCTTCGTATTTTGTCTCGGCTTCCTGAGCGGTGTTGCCGAGGCTCAGTAGTCCCCGCTGGGCCGGCGTCGACTCTCTCGTTCCGCACGTCGGTAGGAACCGGTGTCCGAACGCGAGATCTTTCGACGGGCCACGAGCGCTTCGAGCACCAATTCGCACGCCACAACCACTGTGGCCGAGTCGTTCCTCTGCGCCATGCCAAGGGCCACGACCGTGTCGACCAGCCCGGGCACCAGGTCGAAACCCTGCCGCACCAACGAGAGTCCAATCTCGTCCGAGACCTGCAACGCGCTCCCCTGATCGAACCAGATCACGATCTCGTCGGTGTCGAGATCTCCGGCGCGTGCTTGCAGAGTGGCATCACAGGCTCGCCGAATCAGTTCGCGGGCGATCGCCGCGCCACCCACGAGCTCACCCTCGTACTCCAGCTCCATCTTGCCCGTGATGGCCGGCAGCGCCGCGTAGACATCGGCAATGCGCGGCACCGCTTCGCTGTCACCGTTGCGCAGGGCGCGTTGTTCCGCGTTGGAGACGACATTTTCCATCGTGCTGATGGGCATGCGCTGTGATACGCCGGAACGTCGGTCTATGCGCTTGTCGTCACGGGCTTCGAAGGCCACACGCTCCACGACTTCTTCGATCAGGTCGGGTACGCGAATGGACACACCATCTTCACGGCGGGTCCACGCTTCCTGCTTCGTGATGGACATGCCGAGTTCCACCGACTCGGGGTAGTGCGTGATGATCTCACTGCCGATGCGGTCTTTGAGCGGTGTGATGATCTTGCCACGCGCCGTGTAGTCTTCGGGGTTGGCGGTGAAACAGAGCAGCACGTCGAGCGGCAGGCGCACGGGATAGCCTTTGATCTGGACGTCGCCTTCCTGCATGATGTTGAACAGGCCGACCTGCACCTTGCCCGCGAGATCCGGCAGTTCATTGAGCGCAAAGATGCCGCGATTGGCGCGCGGCAACATGCCGTACAGGATCGTGAGTTCGTCGCTCAGCAGATGCCCCCCGCGTGCCGCCTTGATCGGGTCGACGTCGCCGATGATATCGGCCACGGTGACGTCGGGGGTGGCGAGTTTTTCGACGTAGCGCTGGTCGCGCGTGACCCAACTGATCGGCGTGTCTTCGCCGTGCTGGTCGATCAGTTGGCGGCCGTACTTGCTGATGGGGCGGAAGGGATCGTCGTTGACCTCGCTGCCGGCGATCACGGGCATGACTTCGTCCAGCAGCGTGGTGAGTGCGCGGAGGATGCGGGACTTGGCCTGTCCGCGTAGTCCCAGCAGGATGAAGTTGTGTCGTGCCAGCAGGGCATTCACGATCTGCGGCATGACGGTGTCTTCGTAGCCGAGCACACCGCGGAAGAGCGGAGCGCCATCCTGCAGGCGTGCCACCAGGTTACGGCGGATTTCGTCCTTGACGCTGGCCGGGCGATTGGTGGCGTATCCGGAGCGCTTGAGCGCACCGAGTGTTTCAGGAAGTCGGGACATGGAAGGCGCTTGCAAGGGACTTGTGCATATCCTCAAGAACCTCACAGAGGTTCCGGTCTTTCGTCGCTGCTAGTTGTGCGGCCGCCAGATATCCCAATCGGAGCGCAGGGCGCGCCCTATCGCACTCAAGGGCATCAGGAGCAGACGTTGTGCAAAGAGGATGGTGGCTGACGGCCGTGCGATAGGCGGAGGGGCAACGCGGGACATCAACCACGGCAGCAAGGATAGGACTGCGCCCAGTAGAAGCAGAATCAGACCAGCGCGCAGGTCATACAGTGCCACGGCTGCAAGAACGCAGATCGCTGCCAAGGCGAGAAGAATCGGTGTCGCCGGTCGGATCAGCTTGTGCAGTGTGAAGTGCCAGAACATGGGGTTCTTCGCGGGGCGTAGCACTGCTGGAAACCAACGGATGAACTGTAGCATTCCGGTGGTTGTTCGCAGGCGCCTGGAGAACTCCTGCTCTCGCGTGAATCGACGCGGGTCGACTACCTGAGCTTCGGGCACCAGCGCTACACGTGCTCCACCAACGACCACCGAGTACGTACTCCAGAGGTCGTCGCATATGAGTCCAGCAGGCATCGGCGACCAAAAGCGACGTTGCATCAGATACGCACACCCAGTGACACAGATGACGCTGTGGTCCTGCATCTGGCCGAGTCGGATATTCAGCTCTCGCTGCCAGTAGCGATCCATCAAGGGGTCGCCACTGTTCGGAGCGAGCGTTGCGGTGGCCGCCCCCCACACCGGGTTCGATAGCCGCCGCACCAACTTGCCAATCACGTCGGGAGCGAACGTCTGAGCGGTGTCGACAAAGAGCAGCAGGTCGAAGCGTGCAGCTTCAACACCAGTGTTGAGTGCCGCCGCCTTACCTGGCGTGGAGGGGGTGCGCACGTGCGCAGTCTCTCCGAGAGTCTGCTGCAATTCCTCGAGTCGATCTCCATGTGCTCCGTCGAGTACGACAATTATTTCCAGGCGATCTTTCGGGTAGTCCGAAGCCAGGAGGTCAGCAAGCCGCGCGAGGATCTTGGGGGTCGGCTCACGGGTGGCGAGCACGACACTCACGCTGGGCAGTGTCGGGCCCGGTGTTGCCGCATTGTCATCGGATTTCGCAGGCGCCGGGGAGCGCCCGGAATGTCCACGCCGGGCCATGCGAGACGGGTACCAAACCCAGCCCAATACCAAGAGGCCGACAGCCGCGAGCGCAACGAACAGTAGGGTCGATATCACATGCGAACGGTACGCAGGGTGGGGCCGTTCAGCCAGCACTTTCGGTGGCCGTTGGCGGAATGGGACTGAGACGGTCGTGAGGATTCGGGACGGGCAAACTCATTGGTGCACAAGCGCTTCCTTGTTCAGGAAGCGTGATCCGCACCGCCTTGTCACTCTTGACACTCCCGCCTGGTATCGTAGATTGCCTTCGCTCGTTATCCCGTCGTCGGTATTCGAGCCCCCGTCGGTACCGCGCCGAGGGGGCCGTGCGCTTTTTTAGGACGCACGGCGCAAACACCGCACCGTCTGGAGTCCTCCACATGAAGCGCATCGCCCTCGTCGCCGCTGCAATCGTGCTCGCCGCCTGCTCCGCCAAGGAAGAGGCCCCCGCTGTTGATTCGGCCGCCGCTGCTCCGGCCGCCGCTGCGCCGGCTCCGGTCGCGGATTCGGTGGTGCCGGATTCGGCCGCTGCGGCTGCCGCCGCTGCTGCCGCCCCGGCCGCCGACTCGACCAAGCACTAAGTCGAATCGACCGCTGCACCTGCAGCTTGCAAACGGGGGCGCTCCAATCGGAGCGCCCCCGTTTTGCATGTCAGTCCGGAAAAGGCAGCGTGTTCACCGTTGCCGGTATCAGGACGGCGTCAGCCGATGCGCCCGTGTCCTTAGGAGGGAGTGCGCGAGCATGGATGGTCGTGCCGGGACCAATCTCCCGTCGCACCAAGGCAATCGCGATTGGGCCGAGTCGGGGAGAAATCGCGCTGCTGCGTACTTCGCCCACCACCTTGCCGGCGTCGTCCACCAGCGACGTGCCGCGCGTAAGCGGTACGGGAGACGACACCGCGCGCAGGTGCCGATTCACATGCCCCCGGAAGTGTACGCGGGCCACGGTTTCCTGGCCTGTGTAACACCCCTTGGTGAAGGAAATGGCGTCCAACGTGTCGAGATTGGCTTCCTGTGGAATCGTGTTTTCGTCCATGTCCATGAACATGGACGGACGCCCGCCCTCGATGCGCGCCAATTCCGCCACCGCCGCGCCAGACTCTGGCCCACAGATGGCCACGATCCGCTCACGCACATGTTCGGCGTGGTCGGTTGGCACGATCAGCCATACGCCGCTCATGCCCGCCAATGTGGGACCGGGCACGACGCGAATATCTGCGTCACCGATACGCGCCGCACCGTTCTCACCGATGCCCAGTGACTGCAATGCGGTGGCGATATTGCGACCATAAATGGCCCAGGTGTTCCACAACGCGCTTTCGTCGGTGGTACGGGCGAGACGCGGATTGATGTACTTGCGCGCGAGACCCAGCCAGCCTTCCACGGCACCGGCATCCACACCAACGAGGAATGTGTCTTCGTCGGCGCGCACGATGGTCATGTCGGCCACCATTTTTCCCTTTGGCGTGAGCGCGGCGGCATACTGACTCGCGTTCACGGCGAGCAGGGTCACATCATTGGTGACCAGCCCGTTGAGCGCATCGGCGGCCTTGGGGCCCTGAATACGCGTCCATCGCCATGGCCATGCAAACCAGGTGACGCCCTGGCGCAGCGCCTCGTAGCCGTGATGCTCTTCGGCCGTGAGTGGTACCGGAGGCAGGGCCGGAGCTTCCGTCACACCGTCGGTGGTTGCCGACGGCGACGGCTGATCATGAGTCGTCGACATGTACGAATGCTGACGCGAGGACCGCATTTTGTGAACTGCTCTCGATGGCCCGCCGCTGCTCCGGCGGTATCTGCATGGCCGTCAAGCGGGCATCGATGGTGCGCCAGCTTCTGAGAAAACTCGAGTCCGGGTGAGTTACAGACACCGGTGGCGCCACGCGATCGTCGGCGCAGCGGAGCAACGTGATGAGGAACTCGAGATCGGACAGCATGATGAGCGGCTCCACATCACGACGCAGTGAATCGGCGCGAATCACGATGCGATGTCCGGCCCGACTGCGATCGAGGATCTGCTGTTGTATGGTGGCGTTGAGTGCGACACCCTGAACCAATCGTGCGGCGTAGTGGCGCTGCGCGCGCAAAGACACCAGATCGATCGTGGTGTCATCCGCTGCGGGATCGGTGCCCGTTTTGGGGAGTGCGCCGCGCCGCTCGCGGAGCAGATGCACCACCGCTTCGTCGAGTGACCGACCTGCCACTACAGGCCGGATGTTGTCTACATCCACCGTGAGATGCTCTTCGAGGCATGCGGCACCAATGGCCTCCGCACGGAGTCCCAACGTGTCGGCCAGCACGCCGTCGAATGCGACGATCAGTGCCGGCATGAACTCAGGAGGGCGTGGTGCGCGATGTGGATGCGGACGTCGCGGCGTATGACGCAGCGAGCAGCTCCACCGGATGCACAACGGTTGTCTCACTGCCGCTCAGCAACAGGCCTGCTCCCATCTGCATCATGCAACCGGGGTTGCCTGATGCCAGCACGGTCGCACGAGTTTCCGCAATGCGCGCCAGCTTGGGCGCCAGTACGGCGTCCGATGTGCCGGGTTCCACCAGGTTGTAGATGCCGGCCGAGCCGCAGCACTGGTCGGCGTCCTCGAGCGGCACCACGTCGAGTCCGTCAATGACACTGAGCACCGTGAGCGGTTGGTTGACCACACGCTGCGCGTGCATCTGATGGCACGGCGGGTCGTGCGTGACGCGCAGGCCTCCAGTCAGCGCACCGCGTGCCGGTCCTACCGCCGCCAGTGCCTCACTGACATCGCGTGTGCGTTCGCTGATGCGCTGCGCACGCGCAGCCCACTCCGGCTCGTCGTGCAGCAGGTGCGCGTATTGCTTGAGCATCGCGCCACACCCCGCCGCGTTGACCACGATGGTGTCGGCGCCGGAGGCTTCGAACGCCGCGACATTCAGCCGGGCCAGTGCCTTGGCGCCGTCCATGTCACCGGCGTGCGCATGCAGTGCGCCACAGCAGCGTTGTCCCGGCGCTTCGCAGAGGGCGTATCCGTTGTGGGACAGTGCATCCGCCGTGGCCTGATTCACGTGCGAGAACAGGCCCGACATCACGCAGCCTTCCAGCATCGTGGTGCGTCCGCTCACGGGCGACGGAGTGGCCTGTGGGGCAGGGAGTGTCGGCGAGGCGCCACCATCATGGCGCGCTCGCTGCACCACCGATGACGGCGCGGTGGACGCGAGCATGGCCATGGGAAACGCGAGGCGGGGCGGCAGCACCTTGGCCAACAGACGTGGCAATCCCGTGGCACGAAACACCCTGGCACCGATCAACGCGGCACGCAGCAGCAGGTGGTGCCGGAATACAAAAAGAATGGGTCTTGCGATGAACGGAATGCCACGTGTTGGGGCCATGGTGGCGCGCGTGGCTTCCAGCAACTCGCCGTACGGTACACCCGACGGGCAGGCCGTTTCGCAGGCACGACAGCCGAGACAGCGATCGATGTGACGCGCGGCCGGATCATCGAGAGCGATGTCTCCTTCCAGCATGCGCCGCATGAGTACGATGCGTCCGCGTGGCGAGTCGTTTTCGTCTTCGAGATTGACGTATGTCGGGCAGGCCTGCAGACAGAATCCGCAGTGCACACACGCATCGAGACCTGCTGCAGCCTGTGCCAGCGGGGTGCCGGGCAATGCGCAGGGCGTCGTTGCAGCGTGGGCGAGATCGCGAGAGCTGGTCGTAGCGCTCATCACGTCGGGATGGACAGGTGAAACGTCAGGGGCATGGCCATCATCACACCGGCAATGGTGCGGGTGCGGGGGCCACGGCATCGAGGCGATTGCAGATATCGGTTGGGTCGAGCGCGCGCTTGATGCCTACTTCGAGCGGCGTACGGGTCGGGTGCTGTCGACGTCCCTGATCGATGGCGATGGCAATGGGATGCGACGCACCAAACGTCGTGGCCAGGCGCGCGACGGTGCCGAGCGCACGAGTCACCGTGCCCATGACCGCATCGGATTGGTCGGCTGCCTCCGTGAGGTCGACGTCGAATGCCTGTTGCGCATCCCATCGCGGCAGCACCACCCGCAGCGAACCGCGCAACGGTGAGTAGACGAGTGTGGCCGTGGGGAACGCATCGCGCACGGCGCGCACAAACGGCACGGCATCCGACAGTGCGGTGCGCAACCGCAACACCATGGCGTCAGGGGCGGTGACGCGTAGCGCGTCGACTTGTGTGCCGGAGAGCTCCACCAGATCCCGTGCACCCAGGCGCATCAGACGCTCCCGCAGCGAATCCACGCGGGCGCTATTGCCGCTCACGCGAGCCAGCAGTTGCGGCGCTTCACCCGGCACCAGCATCACCTGCATGGGAATCGGCGCGCGGTTGGCGACGAGTGGCGGGATGGCATCACCCAGTTCCGCCGACAAGCGACCACCGATCACCAGATCCCGATGTGGGATGGCATGCAGGCGCAGACTGACTTCGGCGATGGCGCCCAGCGTGCCCCAGGCGCCGGTGTGCAGGCGCACCAGGTCGAAGCCCGCCACGTTTTTCACCACGCGTCCGCCCGCGCGCGTGATGGCCCCCGTGCCTGTGACTACGGTGAGTCCAAGCACCAGGTCACGTACCTGGAGGTCGTCGAGTGCCAGCGGCGCAGGCGCCGCTGTGGCAATCATTGCACCGATGGTGGACTCGGGTGATCCATACGGCGCCGAGGCCAGCATTTGCCCGTGTTCGGCGGTGATGGCCGCCAATTCATGCACAGTGGTGCCGGCGCGCACCGTGATCACCAGATCACCCGGTGTGTACTCCACCACACCGGACAGGGCATGAAGCGACAAGGGCGTGGCGTCGACAAAGGGTCCGCCACCTTGCAACCAGGTCCCGTTGCCCACCAGTCGCACCGGACGATGCGCGTCGTGGTGTTCGCGTATGACGGTGGCCAGTGCGTCCACCGACGTGGGCGCACGGTCCGCGCTTGCGGCTTCGTTCACGCGCGCCGTCATCGACGTACCGCCGGGGTGGCGTGCCATTCGCGACAGGCGTGGACCGGAACGACTTTGCCGGGATTGGCTCGGCGGTCGGGGTCGAACACCGAGCGCACCCGACACATGGCATCGAGCGAATCAGCGTCGAAGAGCGTCTCCATGTACGGCAGCTTGTCGAGGCCGACGCCATGTTCGCCGGTAATGGTGCCCCCCACATCGATGCAGGTCTGCATGATGGCCGACATCGCCGCGTGCACCCGCGCGCTCTCGTCGGCGTCGGCGGCGTTGTACGGAATGTTCGGGTGCAGGTTTCCGTCGCCCGCATGAAAGACATTGCACACCCGTACGTTGTGCCGCGTGCCGATGTCGTTGATACGCGCGAGGACTTCGGGAAGTCGTGTGCGTGGCACCACGGCATCCTGCACCACCAGCGCTGGCGCGATGCGGCCCATGGCGCCAAAGGCTTTCTTGCGACCCTGCCACAACCGCATGCGATCGGCGGGTGCGGTGGCAACGAGCACCCCGCGCGCGCCACACTCGAGGCATGCATCGCGGATGATCGCCACATCTTCATCCAATCCGTCGGGGATACCGTCCACTTCACACAGCAGGATCGCGGCGGCATCGGTGGGATAGCCCGCAGCGTACACACTGGCTTCCACCGCCTGGATGGTGGCGTTGTCCATCATCTCGAGTGCGGCCGGCACGATGCCAGTGGCCACAATGCGCGACACGGCACGTGCCGCTGCATCAACGGAGGGGAAGTCCGCCAGGAGCGTGTGTACGGCGTCGGGCAGCGGCACGAGGCGTACGGTGATCTCGGTGGCCACACCAAAACATCCTTCGCTGCCGATGAAGGTGCCGAGCAGGTCGTAACCATCGGGTTCGCCGAAGGCGCTGCCGAGTCGGGTGACAGAGCCATCGGGCAGCACCACCTCACACTCGACGATGTGATTGAGTGTGACGCCGTACTTGAGGCAGTGTGGGCCACCAGCATTTTCGGCGACGTTGCCGCCGATGGTGCACACGGTCTGACTCGAGGGATCTGGCGCGTAGTGCAAACCGTAACGCGCGGCGGCGCGGGACAGCTTGGCGTTCACGACACCGGGTTCCACGCGAGCGATGCGATTGACCGGATCGACTTCGATGATCCGGGTGAGACGGTTGAGGCCGACGAGCACCACGTTGTCGGCCAGTGCGCCTCCCGAGAGACCGGTGCCGGCACCACGTGGGACAAAGGGGGTGGCCGTGCGGGCCAACTCACCGACGACGGCAATCAGTTCGTCTTTTGTGCCGGGCAGGACAGCCAGCGATGGCGTGGCGCGGTAGCCAGGCAAGCCATCAGCATCAAAGACCGCCAACTCCTGGCGGCGTTCCTTCACCCACTGTGGGCCGACGATCGCGGCGAGTGCATCGCGCATCCCCACAATCTATCGAGCGTACTCCCCTGAATGGGACCGGTCAGCCCGCGTCACCACTGGTCAATTGATTGGATGGATCAGGTGGACCACTTCGCGCAGGGTGCCCAGATCGAACGGTTTCTGAAGCACGTGTTTGTGCTGCGCCAGCACACTGCCTGGTGTCGCATCGTGCACCGCATCGCCCGTGGTCAGGATCACGCGGGCGGCGAGTTCGGGACGGGTCTCTCCGATTTCCCGGACAATTTCATCGCCGGCCATCTGCGGGAGGTGCAGGTCGCATACGACGACATCGAGGCGGGACTCCCCTTCATCATTGCTCGCGCGCAGCAATTCGAGCGCCTGGGCACCGTCGGCCGCTTCTTCGACCGTCCAATGTTGGCGTTCAAACCATCGCTTCAGGGCGAACCGGATTCCTGGTTCGTCGTCAACGATCAACACGCGCGGCACTGTGTACCTCCCAAGAACGAGAAACGGCGGACCTCCGTCAACGGATGCCCGCCGTTTTCAACATAACCTTCGTTGATTGGCCCAGACAACGTCATCAGCAACTGCGCGCAAGCTACTCAATGCTGAGCGCGCATGTTGCTGTGGGGCCACTGATCAGGCTGCGCCCCAGAATCCCGAGAGTGCCCGACCATCCGGCGATTCGCGCAGCTTTTCGAAGGCCCGCTCGCGAATCTGGCGGATGCGCTCACGCGTGACGCCCATGAGTGCCCCGATGCGCTCGAGGGTCATGGCTTCCGCCCCTTCATCGAGGCCGTAGTAGAGATAGAGGATCTTGCGTTCACGCGGCGTGAGGTACTTCCGGAACACGCGGTCGATGAACTCACGCATGAGGCGGAAGTCGGTGCCGTCCTCGATATCGGCATGGGTTTCGCCGGCAAACCGTTCGCCAAGTGTGGAGGCTTCGCGATCCTGTCGATCGATGGGGGCATCGAGCGAAACTTCGGTGCTGGAGATCTGCCGTGCGTTACGGACCTGTTCGACCGGCTCTTCGAGCAGCTTCGACAACTCGGCGTCCGTGGGCTCACGATTGAGCACTTGCGAGAGGATCATCTCGCCGCGGGCCATGCGAATGAGCTGCGAATTCTGATTGAGCGGGATTCGGACGCTGCGGGTCTGTTCGGCCAGCGCCTTGAGTACGGCCTGCCGGACCCACCACACGGCATAGGAGATGAACTTGACACCCTGATCCGGATCGAATTTCCGGACCGCCTTGAGCAGCCCTTCGTTGCCGATCGCGACCAGTTCCGACAGGTCGAGTCCATGACCCTGATACTTCTTCACATACGAGATGACGAAGCGCAGGTTCGCCGTCACCAAACGTTCCGCCGCGGCCTCATCGCCTTTCTGGGCCAGACGGGCCAGTCGACGCTCTTCCGCGGCGTCAGTGATGAGCGGCAGCTTCTGGATGTCGTGCAGGTATTGGTCGAAGGCCGTGGAAGGAGCGGAACGGAAGAAGCCTTTGGAACGAGCTTCAGAAGTCCTGGTGGCGGCAGCTGCCTGCATACGCCCTCGCCGTACGTGAACTCGAGATCGGAACCCGAAAGCCCCGATTGGGTGGGAGCGCCACGATAATGTTCCGGGATGGACCGGTCAACAAGAATTTTCAGAGCATGACATTTCTACGCACTGAACAAACACTTTCGTGACAGTAACAGCTCAGCAATTGTGAAAATAGCCGAGTAATGTAGTTCGCATTACTGAGGGACAGGGCGAACTGGAGTGTACGAGTCGGTTGAAGCCCGGTAGGGTGGCTTCAGGTGGTGAGCGCGGCCAGCACGTCCGCCACGAGCGCGTCTTCGACCGGTAGGGCCCATCGACCACCCGCCGGCTCCATCTGCCCGATGGCCCGCGGGAGGGCGTACCGGGCGGCACCGGCCCGAGCCTTTTTGTCGCCGTGTGTCTCTGCCACCACGGATGCGACGCTGACCCCTGATGGAAGGCGCGCCGGAAGACCGGCCCGCAGCACACCGTCCTCCACGGCATCGGACAACCCGGGCGATGCCAGCCCCAGTTGCTCGGCCAGACGGGCTTCGGCCACCATGCCCATCGCCACCGCATCGCCATGCAGCATGTCGTAGTTCAGCAGCTTTTCGACGGCATGGGCGATGGTGTGCCCAAAATTGAGCACCTGGCGAAGTCCCCCTTCGCGCACATCTTCGGCGACCACGCGGGCCTTGATGCGCACGCTGTCGGCGATCAGGGCCGTGATCTGCGCGCCGAACTCCGGCGCTGCCGCACCATGGGTGCGCAACGCGGGAAGTGCCTGCAGCATGCGTTCGTAATAGGCGGCATCGGCAATCACGCCGTGCTTCAGCATTTCCGCGAGACCGGACCGCAGGATGGCCGGAGGCAGAGAGTGCAGCACACCCGGGTCGATCACCACCGCCGCCGGATTGTGAAAGGCGCCAACCAGATTCTTGCCGTCGGGTGTGTCCACGGCTGTTTTGCCACCTACCGACGCATCCACCATGGCGAGCAGGGTGGTGGGCACCTGCACCACCGGCAGGCCCCGCATGTAGGTGGCTGCGACAAAGCCGGCGAGGTCGCACACCACGCCGCCGCCCAGGGCAACGATGGTGGTGTCACGTCCGGCGCCCCAGGCCACGAGGGCATCCGTGAGAGACGCCCAACGGGCACGCGTCTTTTCCTGTTCGCCGGGGGGAATGGTGAACAACGCACTGCGATCGGCGTCGAACTGCGCGCGTACGGCGGCCGCGTGCGCACCGGCCACCGTGTCATCGGAAATGATGGCCACTCGATGAGCCGGCGCGACCTGACGCACGATGCCCGACAGCTCCAGCCGCACACCGGTCTCGCAAAAAACCGGATAGTCGAGTGGCAGATCGAGAGGCGTACTGCGCACGGTGTTCGACGCCAAAGCCATGACTACCAGGTCACCTCACCCGCACCGGCACGCAGATTGGCCACTCGGGCCAGCGTGAAGAGCAGATCGGACAGGCGATTGAGGTAGGTGATCACCAACGCCGGCAACTCAATCTCCTGCGCGAGATGCACCACGCGGCGTTCGGCGCGGCGGCACACCGTGCGAGCGACATGCAGCGCGGCCGCCTTGGGGGTGCCACCGGGAATGATGAAGCTGCGCAGGGGCTCGAGCTCCTGATCGCACTGGTCGATCGCCCGCTCGAGTTCCGCGATGCGCTCCTCGTCGATCCGGGCCTTCGCGAGGTGGTCGCGCATCTTGTCGTGATCGGGTGTGGCCAGTAGTGCACCGATCGCGAAGAGGTCGCGCTGGATGGGAACCAGCACCTCGTCGATTCGAGGCATCACTTCGATACAACGGGCCATCCCCAGCGAGGCATTCAGCTCGTCGACATCGCCATAGGCTTCGACGCGCGGATGGTCTTTCCCGACCCGTCCTCCGCCGAACAACGCGGTGCCGCCCGTGTCTCCGGTGCGCGTGTAGATCTTCATGCCGAATACTAATGGCGACTACCTTTATCACCATGCCAACCCATCCCCTTCGCGACCTGACCATCATCGGCGGTGGCCCCACCGGCCTCTTCGCCCAATTCTACGCCGGCATGCGTGGTGCTTCCGCGCAGATCGTCGATGCACTGCCTGAACTGGGCGGCCAACTGACGGCCCTCTATCCGGAGAAGTACATCTTCGACGTGGCCGGATACCCGAAGGTGCTGGCCAAGGACCTGGTCAAAGCCCTGACCGAGCAAGCCTCACAGTTCCATCAGGACACGGGACTGCCGGCGCACCTCGGCAAGCGCATTGTGGGTCTCGAAGAGGAAGATGGGCATTTTGTGCTCGAGACGGAGACCGATCGGTTTCCCACGAAGGCCGTGGTGATCGCGGCGGGCATTGGCGCATTCAGTCCACGGCGACTGCCGCAGGCGTTTGCTGGTGAATGGTATGGGCGTGGTGTGCATGCGCTGGTGTCCAACCCCGATGCGTTCCGCGACCGAGATGTGCTGATCATCGGCGGCGGCGATTCCGCTTTCGATTGGTGTGCGCAGCTTCGCGAGCGCGCCAAGTCGGTGACACTCATTCACCGCAGCGATCGTTTCCGCGCACATGCCGCTACCGTGCAGGAAGTGCATGCGGCCGCTGCGGTGGGCGATGGTCGCGTGAATGTGTTCACGTTCCACGAGCTCGACGCCATTCATGGTGGAGAACACATCACCGGGGTCACCCTCAAGGATGTGAAGACCAAGGCCACTCGCGCGATGCCGTGCGACGTGATCCTGCCCATGCTGGGCTATGTCTCCGATCTGGGCACGCTGCTCGACTGGGGACTGAACATCGAGAAAGACGAGATTCTCGTCACGACCCAGATGGAGACCGGGCGACCGGGCATCTATGCCGCCGGCGATATCACGACCTATCCGGGCAAGCTCAAGCTCATTGCGGCCGGCTTCAGTGAGGCGGCGATCGCGGTGAATCAGGCCGTGCACCACATCTACCCGGAGAAGAAGG
The DNA here is from genome assembly GCF_000010305.1 of Gemmatimonas aurantiaca T-27. Lineage (NCBI taxonomy): Bacteria > Pseudomonadati > Gemmatimonadota > Gemmatimonadia > Gemmatimonadales > Gemmatimonadaceae > Gemmatimonas > Gemmatimonas aurantiaca. Next base: position 716,402 of record NC_012489.1, read on the forward strand.
TGGCTCCGGGGCATTCGTCCAACCTGGCCATCTTCGGGCAGAAGGACGACTGAGGTTCTTCGGAACTGGGGGTGGGTATCCGGCTGGTCGACAGGGGGCCGCCTGCGGCGGCGATACCGGCAGGATCAACTGCCGGATGTGCGAGCCGGTTGCGCGGCCGATTTCATTGCGGTTCGACCGCACACATCGCCGTGATTGTTGTTGTTGGCCTCGCGTTGCCTGGAGCAGCGTGAGGCCGTTGTGTTTGAGCCCCGGGATTCGCCAGTCCCGTGTCTCACCGCAGTCCAACATCAGAATGACATTGCCCATCGTGCACGGATGCCTGTCGCGCTCACGGCTCGCTGATCCGGCGGTTGATCCTGTCGGTATCGCCGCCGCAGGCGGCCACTCGCTACTCGCCCCCGCTCCCCAAGCCCGTCGCAATGCGGGGCAAGGCGCCGCTCACGCCCGCCGTGCGCGCGGGTCGATGCGTCCGTAGGCCAGATCGGTGAGCAGGTTCACCAGCACGAACACCACCGACAGGAACAGCACCGTACCCTGCACTGCCGGCAGGTCGCGGCGCGAAATGGCCATGACCACGTAGCGGCCAATGCCGGGCCACGAAAAAATGGTCTCGGTAAGAATGCTGCCCGTGAGGTACGCGCCGAAGTCGAGGCCGATCACCGTCACCACCGGCATGAGTGCATTGCGCAGGGCGTGACGCACCACCACGGTGCGTTCGGCGAGTCCTTTGGCGCGTGCCGTGCGCACAAAGTCGGCGCCCAGTACTTCAAGCATCGACGACCGGGTCACGCGAGCGAGGTACGCGATCGAGCGTGAGCCCAACGCCAGAGCCGGGAGCACGAGAAATTCCAGGCGCCCGTAACCCGAGGCGGGGAACCATCGCAACGTGACTGCGAAGAACAGGATCAGCAGCAACCCGATCCAGTACACCGGAAAGGAAATCCCGAGATAGGTGGTGGCGAGCGCCACCCGGTCGAACCATCCGTGCGGACGCACCGCGGCCAGTGCGCCAATGCTGACTCCCAAGAGAGTCGCCAACAGCATCGCCGCGCCCGCGAGTTGCAAGGTGCGCGGAAACCGTTCGGCGATATCGGTGACGATCGGCCGGTTGGTGATGTACGAACGTCCGAGATCGCCGGTGAGAATGCCGGAGGCGTAGTGGGCAAACTGCGACGGCAACGGATCGTCGAGGCGCAGCTCGGCGCGCAGACGCTCGATGGTGGCCGCGTCTGCCCGTTCGCCCACCATGGCCTGCACCGGGTCGCCCGGCGCGACGTAGAGCAAGAGGAACACCACGACGAGCACGCCGAAGAGCGTCGGAATCGACAGCAGTGCCCGTCGCAGCAGGAAAAACGTCATGCGTCGGCCCGGGTGGTCACTACTGACCGAGCGAAACCTTGGTCCATCGCTGCCCGTTGAAGATCACCGGGACTTCAAACCCCTTCACCCACGGCTGCACGGCATACATCTCGTTATAGAAGAACAGCGGGACAAGCCCCACCTGCTGATACGCCAGAGAGTCGGCGCTGCGATACAGGGTGGCGCGGCGCTGTCCGTCGGCCTCACGGCGCGCTTCGTCCACCAGGCGATCGAAGGTGGCGTTGCTGAAGAACGACACATTGCCACCCGCGCCCTTGTTGGCGGTGTGCAGCAACGGGTACAGGAAGTTCTCGGCGTCCGGGTAGTCGGCGTACCAATCCTTCACGACGAGGTCCGTCTGGCCTGCGCGTGCCGCCGCGCGCATGGCGCTCGCATCACGCTGCACCAGCTTGAGCCGAATGTTGGCGGCGCCCAGGTAGGCCTGGAGTGTTTGCGCGAGGCGGGGCCACGGCGACGTCTGCGAACTCCACAGCTCGAGATCAATGCCATTGGGGTAGCCGGCTTCGGTGAGCAGTCGACGGGCAGCCAGCGTGTCGTAGGCAAATGGCTTCCGGGCCGCATCGAAGCCATCGAGGGTGGGTGGCACGACACCCGCGGCAACCGTGCCTCGTCCGGCGAGCAACTGCGCGAGCAAGGTGGGCGCATCGATGGCGTGCGCGAGCGCCTGACGGACCCGGACATCCTTGAGCGGACCGCGGGTGCTGTTCACACCGATGTACCAGAGGCGCAGCGCCGGCGCACTCACGAGATTCGCGCGTCGCTCGTCGGTGTTTTCCCAGGAGCGTGTCTGCTCTTCGGGGATGTACAGGATGTCCACGGTGCCCGCCTCGAACTCGGCCACGGCCGTGGAGGGCTCCGGAATGATGCGCGCCAGCAGCGTATCGAATGCTGGTGCACCGCCGTAGTAGTTGGTGTTGCGCGCGAACTTGAGGAAGTCGTCATGCTTCCATTGCACGAGCTTCCACGGACCCGTGCCTACCGGCTTCTCGCTGAAATCCACGCCAACGTGGTCGGGCAGGATCGCCGCCGCCGGCATGGCCAGCAGCTTGGGGAAGATCGCCAGCGGTTCGGCGAGGGTGATGACTACTGTGGTGTCATCAGGGGTTTCGAGACCGAGTGGCACATCCTTGCCTGCCGCAGTGGCCCGTGCTCCCGCAATCGGAAATAGCGGCCACACCGTGCCGGACTGGGTTTCCGGTCGGAGCAGGCGCTGGAACGACTGGCTGACATGACGCGCCCGGAAGAGCGAGCCGTCATGGAAGGTCACGCTGTCGCGCAGGTGAAACGTGTACCGCAGCCCATCGGGGGACACATCCCAACTGCGCGCGAGTGCCGGTTCCACTTCCCCAGAGGGCGTGAACCGCGTCAGGCCATCGAACAGATACGCCACTGCCCGTCCGCTCGGCACATCGGTCGCCTTGGCGGGATCGAGGGAGCGCGGATCATACCAGTCGCGCGAATCCACCAGGGTGTGTCGCACGGAGCTGCCGTCGTCTGCGCGACGACATCCGGGAGCGACGAGTGTGATCGCGATGATGGCCGCGCAGATGGACCGCATACGTGTGGCGGAGTACGAAGCCGGTGTCATGCCAGGTTGACGGGGTGAGTGTGCCGGTTGAGCTTGTAGGCTATAGAACGTGCGTCTATCCGTCCATGACCTGACCTCTTCCATTCGCGCGATTGTGGCCCGTCGCGCAGTGGTGCTTCCGGCTGTCCTCTCGATCCTGTCGATGATCGGGTGGGCGGCTCGTCCGCTCGCCGCCCAGGATCTGTCCTGCGAGCGAGGGGACCGGGAAGTCCGCGCCCTGCGCTTTGCGGGCAACCGGGAATTTCCGGCCTCGGTGCTGGCGGCGACGGTGGCCACGATCCCGTCGTCGTTCGCCGGTCTACCGCTGGTCGGCGAGCGGCGCTGCCTGGATCCGGTGGAGTTTTCACGCGATGTGCAGCGGTTGGAGACGCTCTATCGTCGTCGCGGGTTCCCCGATGTGGCAGTGGATACGGTGGTGCGCACGGTGCGGACTGGCGTGATCGATATCACGTTCACCGTGAAAGAAGGTGAGCCGATGCGCGTGTCGGCGTTTGCGTTGCGCGGCGTGGATAGTGATCCCGAGATCGGCGTGGCCGCTCGCGACTTCCCCATGCGGGTGGGCGGTCTGTTCGATCGTGGCGCGCTGGAGGCTGGGCGTGACACGCTCGTACGCCGGTTGCGCAATCGGGGATGGCCGCAGGCGGAGGCGCTGCTGGCCTACACCACCAATACTGCACAGCGCACGGCCGATATCGAAGTGACCGTGGTGCCCGGGGCGCGGGCGCGCATCGGACGCATCGCGCTGGACGTGGACACCAGCAATGGCCCACGTCGGGTCACCGATGCCACGGTGCATCGTGCATTGGCCCTTCGCACCGGCGACTGGTATTCGGCGCGGGCCATCATCGATGCGCAGCGCAATCTCTACCAGACCGACGTCTTCCAGCGGGTGGATCTGCAGCCGGACAGCATTCAGCCGCCGGGTGATACGATCGTCAACTTGACGGCGCGTCTGGTGGAAGGTGATCGCTGGGCTGCACGCGGGGGGTTGGGGTGGGCCACGCTCGATTGTTTCCGCGCGCAGGGTACGCTGACCGATCGCGACTTCCTCCCCATGGCGCAGCGTCTCGAATTGTCGGCGCGCCTCAGCAAGATCGGTATCGGGGATCCGCTCGATGGCGCGCCCGATCTCTGCCAGGGGCAGGCACGATCGGATCCGTACAGCCGAACGCTCAACTACAACACTTCGATGACATTGCGGCAGCCGGTGCGGGCCAATCAGGCGCGCGTGCTGTCGCTGACGGTGTTCAGCTCGACGTTGTCCGAATACCGGGCATATCTACGCCGAACGCCCATCGGCGGAGTGATGTCGATCAGTGATCCGTTTGCGCGGAAATCCGCACCGCGCACGCCGAGCACGTTGTCATATCAGTTGGAGCTGGGGCGAACGGAGGCCGAGCCCGCGTTCTTCTGTGCCGTGTTCAATGCGTGCGACAGCGAGTTGCGCAACTTTCTGCAGCGCAACAATCGGCTGGCGGCGCTCGAGTACGCGATTACCCGCGAGCGCATGAACGATCCGCTTCGGCCCACGCAGGGCACGCTGATGCGTGTGACCCTGCGTCATGCGAGCACATTGATCGGGTCGGATCGCACGCAGCAGTTCAATCGGGCGATTGGCGACGTCTCCTGGTACCGCATGTTGGGCAGCGCCACGATCACGGCGCATTTCAAGGCCGGTGTGGTGCAGGGCAGTGGCAGTGGTGCTGGCGTGGGCAGCTTCATTCCGCCGCAGGAACGCCTGTATGCGGGCGGACCGACGACGGTGCGCGGGTTTCGTCAGAACGAGCTTGGCCCTGCCGTCTACATCGTCAGCGCGTATGAAGAGGTGACCGAGAACGGGCAGACGTACTATCGGGTCGGAGAAGCCACGCAAACGGAGCGCGTGGTGCCCACGGGCGGCAATACGCTGCTGGTGGGCAATCTCGAAGCGCAGTGGCCCAGTCCCATTGCGCCGCGACTGCTGCAACTGGCGGCGTTTGCGGATGCGGGTCGTCTGTGGAATCGGGGCGGCTCGGTGCGTGGGGTGTCGCTGGCGTCCGAAGGGCCGATCGTGAAAATCACGCCCGGTGCTGGTGTGCGCATCTCCTCGCCGTTTGGGGCCATTCGCATCGACTTCGGCTACAACCCGTATGACCTGCCGGCCGGTGCGGCGTACTTCAATGCACGGCCGCAGAAAGGTGTTGCGCCATTGTATTGCGTCAGCCCCGGCAATCGTCTTCGGGTCAGCGCCTCGTCGGTGCCTGAGGCGCCGGCGATTCAGGAATCGGGCGCCTGTCCGGCCGCGTTCCAGCCGGTACGACGCTCCGGCCTGCTCGGACGCCTGAATCCGAGCATCTGGATCGGGCAGGCCTTCTGATGGCCCCGAGGCGGCGCACCATCGTACTGGGCACGGCCACCGTGCTCCTGACGCTCTTGGTGGCCGTCATCGGTGGCATCGTGGCGCTCACGCAGACGGATCGTGGACGGGCCATCATTTTGCGCGCGGTGTTGCCGGCGGCGCGTGCGGCGATTCCGGGGCGTTTGTATGTGGGCAAGATCGGCGGCACGCTGTTCACCGATATCACGATCGATTCGATCGACCTGCGCACACCCGACGGCACACCGTTTTTGAGCACGGGTCGCGTGCGGGTGACGTACGACCCGCGCGACCTGCTCGATTTCCGCGTGATCGTGCGATCGCTCGAGGTGGACCGTCCCCAGGTCACCCTCGTCGACTATGGCGACGACGACTGGAACTGGAAGCGGGCGCTCCGCAAACGCGCGCCACGTCCGTCGATGAATCCGGGACGGCTCGGGCGCTACATCGTGGTGGACACCGCCACACTCAACGAACTCACGTTTGTGGCCAAGCTGCCGTGGGCGCTCTCCGACACGTTGCGGGGCGCGCAGCGTGACAGCGCGCTGACCTACAATCTCACGCGCCTCGATATGGATGTGCTGCGTGAGGATGATCGCTACGTGAAGGTGTACCGCTTCCTGCGTGGCAACGTAGCGCTGGGCCGTTCCCGCATCGCCGATCCCGACAGTGCCGGATTGCGATTCGATGTGAAGCGTCTCGATGTGATGTGGGACTATCCTCCGATCTGGTTCAAGGATCTGAGCGGTGATGTGCGGAAGGTGGGCGACACGCTCTGGGTGGATAGCGCAAAATTTGCCTTGCCGGGTTCTGTGGCCCGTGGTGGGGCAAAGGTGGTGTGGGGCAGCGACCTGCCGGTGCGCTACGATGTCGGGTTGCAGCTCGACACGGTGTCGATGACCGATATCGCGTGGTTGGACGAGACCATCCCGCACAGCGGTGGCGGGCGGGCCCATCTCACCATCCGCAATGATCCGCGCAATCTGGCCATCATCGAATACATCATCCGCAACATGGATGCGAACGCCCTGCAATCACGCATTCGCGGCGATATGACCTGGGGCGTGGGCGGGCCGGTGGTGCGCCTCACGGGCGTCAATCTCGATATGCAGCCCGCGCACACGGACTTGCTGCAGTGGATGAACGGGGAACCGTTCCCCTATGACTGGAAGGGCAAGATCACCGGGAAGCTGGTCGCCAGTGGTGGCTACGTGACGGATTGGGCGGTGGAGTCGGCGACATTTGCGTTCGCCGATGAACATGTGCCCGGTGCCGTGTCTCGTGGGCGTGCGACGGGCAAGCTCAATCTCTACACGCCCGCCGAAGCCATTCTCAAAGGCGTCGAGCTCACGCTGGACACACTCGATTTCCGTACGCCCCGTTTCGTGAACCCCATGTTTGCGGAGCTGAACGGGTTTGCCCGTGGGCGGGTGCGCCTGGATTCGTTGTGGTACGACGCCTCGTTCACCGATGCCGATATCGAGCTGGTGGACGGACCCGGGCAATCTTCGCGCTTCACCGGCAGTGGTCACTACACGCTGGTTCCGGAAGGCACATGGTTCGATGTGGACCTGCAGGCGCTGCCGTTGTCGTACACGACCTTGTCGCGCTCCTATCCCAACCTGCCACTGCGCGGTGCGGCTGTGGGGCGCATCACGGCCCGTGGCATGGCCGACAAGTTCGAGGTGCAGACGACGTTGGCCGGTGAGGGCGGCGAGTTGGCCTTCACCGGCCTGGCCGACGCCCTCGATCCCACGATCGGGGCGTTTGGCTCCTGGCGCTTGCGCGGAGCCAATCTGCAGTCGCTGTTCGGCGACAATCGGTATCCGGTCACCACCCTGTCCATGGCGGGTACGGTGCACATGGAGGGTGAGGTGCTTTCCACGATGCGCGGACCACTCAGTGCGACCGTCGATCAGTTCTCCCGCATCGCCGACGCCCGTGTCTTCGGCGGGACGGCGGCGTTCCGATTCGATTCAGGGCATGTGTTCATCGACACGCTGGCCGTGGAGAGCTCTGCGCTCCGGCTCACCGCGCGCGGCGGCCTTGGGCTCGATCAGTCCCGCCGGGACTCGGTGCATTTCACGGTGCAGATCGATTCCCTGGGCGGACTGCGTCCCTGGTTGTCGGCCACGGGTACGGACAGTGCCCGTGCCCTCGTCCTGCCGTCTGATACGCTGCGAGGCACGGCGGAACTCATGGGCAGTCTGTTCGGCTCCATCGACACGCTGGACACCCGTGGACTCGATGTGGATCTGCGTGCGGATATCAGTGGACTGGTGGTGGCGACCTCGCGTGCGCAGCGCGCCAATGTCGATGCACGTGTCGAAGATGTGCTGCGCGCGGCGAATGGGACCGTCATGTTCACCGCCGATTCCGCCTACGTGGCCGGTATCGATGTGTCGGCCGCGACAGCACGTTCCACGCTGCGTGGAGGGCTCGCGGATCGATTCACGGTCGCCATGCGGACGCCGTCGGAATCGCGTGTGGTGATCGGTGGCGGTGTCTCGCGGCGGGGCGATTCCACCGAAGTGCGCCTGGACACGCTCACCATTCGCGTGGACAGCGGCTTTGCCCGTCCCCGTGGTTTTTCACTGGTCACGCCGGCGACGCTGCGCTTGATGCCGGGTTCACTGGGGGCACTGGATTCGCTCGTGCTACAGCACACCGACACCGGACGCATTGCGCTGCACGGTGCGGTCGCCGCGGGCGGTGTGGTGGAGGGGACAGTGAACGCGGATCGTGTGCCACTGGGCGACTTTGGCCGTCTGCTGCGCACCAATGCCATCACGCGCGGCACGGCCGATCTGCAACTGGCCGTGAGCGGCACCAAAGAACGTCCACGACTCGACGGTACCGTGGGGCTGCGCGATGCGGTTGTCGGGCGGGTGCGATTTGGCGATCTCAGCGCACGTGCGCACTACGATTCGCTGCGCCTGATGTTGGCCGGCGCGCTGCGGGTGGACGGGGCACCCACCCTGCAGGCCACCGCCTCGCTGCCACTCGACCTGGCGCTCGTCTCCAGTCGTCAGCGTCGCCTCGATGAGCCCCTGTCCGGGCGCATCGTCAGCGAACGCACCAATCTCGCCTTGCTGGAATCGCTGTTTCCCGATGTCACACATGCCGCGGGCACACTCGAGACGGATGTGCAACTCACCGGCACCTGGGACCGTCCACGCCTGCGCGGCCAACTCCGGGTGGACAGTGCGGCGCTCACGCTTGCCAACCTCGGCATCCGTCTCGAACAGGCCTATGCTGATGTCGGCCTGGCTGGAGACAGCGTGCTCATTCGTCGTTTTGGGGCACGCAGCGGTACGGCCAACGACTCGCTGGGCGTCTCGGGACTCATCGGCATCACCGAGATCGCGCGTCCGTCGTTCGAACTCCGATTGGCAGCCAACAATTTCCTGGCCATCGACAAACCTCGCACGGCGTCGCTCACCATCTCCACGCCCATTCCGATCTCGCTGTCGGGCAACACCGATGCGCCCCTCGTGCGTGGTGCGGTGCGTATCGATCGTGGACGCGTCTACATCAGTCAGCTCGCTCAACGGCGCGCGCTGGATCTCAATGACAATTTCGATGTCATCGACACCACGCGATTTGGCGTGAATGGGCTGCTGCCCTCGGCGCCCAACGCGCTGATGCAGAATCTGCAACTCGAGGACGTGCGCATTGGGATCGGTGACGATGTCTGGCTGCGCTCACCTGAAGCCAATCTCAAGTTGGGCGGCCAGTTGCGAGTGACCCGGTCGGTGTCGCGGGAAGGGCGTGGGACACGTTTGGCGCTGGCCGACTCACTCACTGTCGATCGTGGTACCTATCAGCTCAATCTCGGCATCGCGCGTCCCGGGTTCGAGGTGGAACGTGGTCTGGTGCGGTTTTTTGGCGATCCTGATCTGGAACCCTCGCTCGATATCACGGCGCTGCACACCGTGCGCGAGACACGCGCCAATTCCAATCGACAGGATGTGCGCATCCGCGTGAACATCGGCGGCACGATCAACCGGCCCACGTTGGCGCTCGTCAGCGCGGACAATCCGCCGCTCCCCGAGAGCGACATGCTGAGTTATCTGGTGACCGGCGAGCCGGCGTATGCGCTGCTCGGAACGCCGTATGCGGAACAGGGCGCCACGTTGGCCCTGCGCCTGGCCGGGTCCTATCTGTCGAGTCGTCTGGCGGGCGGGCGCTTCGATGTGGTGCAGGTGGAGCCGACGGCGCTCAGCCCGGGTGATGCACAAAACCTGCGCGCGAATGGTCTCGGCATCCTCGCCTCCACCCGCGTGGGTGTGGGCGGGCAGGTCGCGCGAAACACCTATCTCACATTCAGCACCGGTCTGTGCGGGCTGGCACCGCAGACCGGTAGCGGCGACGCGCTGTCGTTGTTTGCCGAAGGGCTGGGTGTGAAAGTGGAACGCCGCTTCGATCGAGGCATGAGCGTGGCGCTGGGTCTGGAACCCGCGTCCAGTGCGCAAGCCTGTGGACGACTGGGCATCAGTCGTACCTTTCAGCAGACTCCTCCCCAGATCGGTATCGACTTCTTCCGATACTGGACGTTCTGACGGTTCCGACTCACGGCGGTGTGCCGTGGGGGCTACGTTGTATCCCCCGCGTGTCGTCGCTCGTCATCCCATATCCCATGCACTCCTCCGCTGCCGCTGCCCGGTCGACGACGCTGTCGACTACCGAGGTCCTCGTCGCCATCGATGGCGCCGAGAGCACCGACGCACGGCTTCAGGTGGCGGCCGATGCTTTGCACGGGCAGTTCGGCTTCGATCGTGTCATCATCTCGCTGCGCGACGCATCACTGAATCCGATCAGCGGCGGCGTGGCGGGCGGTCCCGAAAGTGCTACGGGGATCTCACTGCCGCAGACTCCGTTGCCTGGCGCTGTCTGGCGACGCCGATTGCCGCACCTCGATCGATTTCGGGTGGGTGATCTGTATTTCCTCGATGGCAGCGATGGCTGGGTGTCCCGCGAGTTTTTTGGTTCGGAGCCCACAGCAGATCGTCAGGACGCCCAATGGTTGGCCACTGATCTGATCGTCGGGGTGCTGCGGGGGGCGCGGCAGGAGATTCTGGGGTTCGTCAAGCTGGCCGGTGCGCGGGATGGTCAGCGGCCGGATGCGGCACGCCTGCGTGAGATCGAAACGGTGGTGCGCCACCTGTCGGCGCGCGTGGCCTTCGATGCGCTACAGGCCCTCGCCGAGCAACGTCACGAGCGTTTGCAACTGCTGCAGGAGGCGGGCACGTCGCTCACGCGATCGCTCGACGAGCAGGAGATCATGCGCGAGCTGGCGCGCCAGGCACAACGTGCCGTGCGGTGCGATGGTGTGGTGGTACTGGTGCCCGATCTCCACAACGACATCCTCACCACGAGCCTGCGTATCGTGCGCGGTGCCGAACGTCCACGCGGTGTGATGCGGTTGGGAGAGGGACTGGTGGCCGAAGTGGCGCGCACCGGCCGACCGGTTCGGGTGGGTGATCGAGACGCGGATCGGGCACGTGAGAAAGCCGGTCTGGTGCCCCCGCTGTCGCTGCACGATGTCATCGGCGAATCGGATGCGGCCACGTCGGTGGTAGCGGTGCCGATGCGTGTGGGGATCCGGCTGATCGGTGTGTTGGCGGTGCATTCCACCAATGCCGATCTGTACACCGCGGAAGACGAAGAAGTCCTGGCCACGATGGCGTCGCAGGCCGCTACGGCATTGGCGAATGCGCGACGGTATGCGGAGAGTGAACGTGAGCGGCGCACCACGGAAGCGCTGGCCGACGTGGCCCGTGCGGTTGGTGAATCGCTGCGACTGGGTGAGGTGTTGCGTCTCATCCTCCGGCACTCGGTGTCGTTGCTTGGTGTGGAAGGGGCCTGCATCGCGCTGCGCACCGGTGACTACCTGCACATCGTCGCGGCAGCCGGCACCGCGGATGTGCTCAGTGGGGTGCACCTGCCGATCAGCTCGAGTTTGTTGGGCCGCTGCGTGCAGGGCAACGAGCTCGTCGTGCTCAATGAAATGAGCAACGAGACCCCGATTACGCGCACGGTGCAGCAATTGGCTCGCATCCAGCGCGTTGTCATGGCCCCTCTGGGCACGGGCCGGGGGACCATTGGCGCCATCACCGTCATGAACCGCGAACGGCCCTTCGACCAGGACGATGCGAAGGTCTTGCAGCGGCTTGCCGATCAGGTGGCCGTGGCGATCGACAATGCGCGGCTGTTCGAAGAGGTGGAGAAGGCCACGCGTGAGTGGAAGTTGGCGTTCGACAGCACAGCCAGTGGTATCGTGGTGCTCGAAGAATCCCTCACCGTGAGCCGTTGTAACTCGCGCGCTGCGGAGTTGTGTGGCACCACCATCCCCGGATTGCTGGGACGGCGCTTTCGTGATGTGCTGTTGTCCTCGACGGACGGGCCGGAAGCCACCACGATCGATGCATCGATCGCCCGCGCGATGCGCGATGGTGCCGCCGTGCGCGAGACGATTCGGGATCATGCGCGCGGGCGTCTGCTGTCGGTGCTCATCAGCGCCCATCCCAGCGGTGGTTGTGTCATCACATTCGACGATGTCACCGATACGGCGCGACTGGCCGAACAGCACCGCAATGTGCTCGAGACGGTGTCCGACGCCATTGTCATCACCGACCTGAATGGTCAGGTCACGTTCGCCAACCCCGCCGCCAAGACGCTGTTTCAGCGCCGGGATCTGAGCGCCGTGCCCGCGAGCGATATGATCGCACCAGATTGGCTGGCGACGGTCACCGCCAATGAGGTCGCGGTGCGTCAGGGCGAGCGGGTCCGGTACGAGTGCGAAGTGTTGCGCGCCGATGGCTCGCGGCGCGTGGTGCAGGTGAGCTCGACACCGCTGGTGGAGCTCGGTGTCATCCGTGGTACGGTGGCCTGTTTGCGGGACATCACCGAACAACGCGCCGATGCACTCGCCCGCGAGCACTCCGAAGTGCTGTACTCCCGGCTCGTGGACAGCGCGAGCGACGCGATCTTCACGGTTGATCTCGAAGGGCGTTTCACATCGGTGAATCAGTGCCTGCTCGACGAAGCCGGGCTGCGTCGAGATCAGGTGATCGGCACACATTTCAGCACGATGGTCGATGCGGTCGATCATCCGCAGGCGATGCAGGCGATGCGGGCCACTCTGAGCGGGCAGCGTCTTCGTCTGCATATTCGCTGCCTCAGCTTCACGGGGCCACGCATGACGATGGTCACCTCGGCACCGATTCACGCGTCGGGGCAGGTGGTGGGCGCGCTCGCGATTGTTCGTGATGTCACCAATGACGAGATCCAGCGCGAAGCCCAGTTGCAGCAGGCACGTCTGGCGGCCGTGGGCCAGTCGCTCGGCCGGGTGGCCAACGAGTTGAACAATCCCCTGGCCAGTCTGCTGGCAGTGGCCGAACTGCACGTCACGTCCACCCAACTGGTCGAGGACGATCGTCGCGCGATGCAGCAGATGGTGGAGGAAGCGCGCCGTGCTTCCCGCATCGTGAATCAGTTGCTCGACACCACCGGTGAAGCACCGCAGATCGGTGGACGGCGTTCGGCACTCGATCTGACCACGGTGTTGCGCCGTGCCCTCGATCTGTTCAGTCACAGCTTCAAGGCGCAGCACATCGGCGTGTCTACCATGCTCGAAGCCGATTTGCCGGCGGTGCACGGCGATCCGCTGCAACTCCAGCAGGTCGTGTCGAATCTGCTCACGAACGCGGAGCAGGCCCTGTCGGAAAACAGTGGCGACCGGGTACTGGAACTCGAAGCCCGTGCGGATGGTGAGACGGTGTTGCTCACGGTTCGGGACAACGGCCCCGGTATCCTGCCCCAGCATCTGCGTCGTGTGGTGGAGCCCATGTTCACCACCCGTTCCGCACGGGGGCAGCGAGGACTGGGCCTGACGATCGCCCATGCCATCGTGCGCGATCATGGTGGTCAGCTCGATATCGTCTCGCGATTCGGTGAAGGGGTCACGGCGGTGGTACGCCTCCCCGTGGCCGGCGCGCCCGCATTGGCCGATCGCCGTCTGACCCCTCGCAGCTCGGAGGCGGTCAGTGCGATCACGGAGGCATTGGCCACGCCGCGAATGTCGCACTCCACGCCCATCACCATGCCGCCGCCGGCCCCGCTGGCGCCGGCTATCGCGACGGAGACGGGTGTCTCATACACGATCTTGCTGCTCGAGGATGAGGCCACGTTGCGGTCGGCCATCAGTCGCTTCCTGCGCACGTTGGGATATGAGGTAGATGTCGCGGAAGACGGTCGTACAGCACTCGATGCCCTGCACGCCCGCAGCTACGACCTCATCCTGCTCGACTTGCGAATGCAGGGCATCACCGGTGAGGACGTGTACGAGACCATGATCGATGCCTATCCTGATCAGGCGGCGCGCGTGGTGTTCATGACCGGCGACATGCACAGCGATCATGCTGCGCGTTTTGTGCGTCAGACCGGACGGCCCGTGCTGGCGAAGCCCTTCACGCTGACGGAGCTCGATGCCCGCCTCCGGCAGATTCTCGGGGACGCGCCGTAGCTCCTGGTGTCACCGTTGTCACCGCTTCTGTCGCCGCCTTTCTGATTCGCCATGAACACATCGAGCCAACCTGCAACCGATCGGCGCACCGTGCGTGCGGCCATTGCCCCGCTGCTTGGCGAGCCACGCATTTCCACGGCGCTGACATCGCAGTTGTTGGCCGGCGAGGTCGTGGAGGTGATCGATGGGCGCGGCGATTGGGTGCAGGTGCGCGGTATCGATGGCTACGAAGGATGGACACATGTCGGCTATCTCACGCCCAGCCAGGGCGGTGAAGCGGACTGGCGGTGGTCACTCGGATGTGTGGTTCGCGAGGCTCAAGGGGTGGTGCATGCGTTGCCACTGGGCGCACGTCTCGCGCCGTCCACCGATGTGCTGGAGGGGTTGGCGATACCGGCCGATGCCCGTGCGCCACATTTCCTGATGAATGGTGCGGCCATTGCTGCCAGCGCCGCTGCCTTGTTCAGTGGAGCCAGCTACCTGTGGGGTGGCGTGACGCCTTGGGGCGTGGACTGCTCGGGGCTGATGCAACGCATTGCCCTGTTGCACGGTGTCACGTTGCCGCGCGATGCGTGGCAACAGGCCCTGGCCACGGATGCCGTGACCGAGGATGCCGCTGCAGCCCATGCCCCGTCAGATCTGTTGTTCTTCTCGGATCGTGACGACCGGCGCGTCACCCATGTGGGGATGGCCTTGGGTGACGGTCGTATGGTGCACAGTGCCCTGACACGGGGCGGTGTAACCATCGAACGCCTCGACGCGGACGATCCATATGTGGCGCGGCTCCGTACGCAGTGCACGGGTGTGCATCGCCTTCGTATCCCCTGATGCGCGAAGCGTCGGCGTAGGCTGCCCGCCGACGCGGAATCAGCTCATCAACTGACCGTTGGCTGGTGGTACGATCGGCGCTGCTCCGCCACGCACGTGCAGCACGGCAATGGTCTGCGGTCGCTCATCGATGGTGACTGTCATGCGATAGTCGCCCACGATATCCAATGGCAGGTCGAGCTGCACGATCACCGGCATGTCGACATCGGCGGCATTGGGTGGCGGTGGTCCGATCTCCAGTTCTGCCTGCGATGTCCACAACTCGACGCCGCGTGGATTGATCCACCGGAGCGCCAACTGGTGGATGCCCTGATCGGAAGGCGAGGCCTTGATGCGCAGCACCAGCGTACCGCGCGGATGCAGACTGGGGAACTGGCCCACATGGACCGAGTCGAAAATGCCCAGGATGTTGAGCTTTCCTTCCTGGGAGATGTTCGCCGCGTCGGCGAAGAGCGCAAAGGAGACGTTCATGCCCCAAGCTAACGGCGCTACCAGCGGTCGGCACGCTCCCCCTAGATTTGAGCATGCCCTCTGACCCCGCTCCCGCCGCCGCGTCCCCCGCACGCCACGGCTTTGGGGCCACGGACGCCTGGTTGGTGTTCATGGCAGTGATCTGGGGGGTGAACTACAGTGTGGTGAAGGCTGGCCTGGCCTATCTGTCGCCACTGGTCTTCAACGGCACGCGTGTCGTACTCGCGACCGTGGTGCTGTTCACCCTGGCCGCCTTGGTGCGTGACGTTCCCTGGCCGTCGGGACGCCAGCGTATCCAGTTGCTGCTCATCGGATTGCTCGGCAACGGCCTCTATCAACTGTTGTTCATTTTCGGGTTGTCACGCACACGCGCTGGTGTGGCGGCATTGATCGTCGCTGCCACGCCGGCCTGGATCGCCATCATCTCGCAGATCATCGGGCGGGAACGTGTCACTGGCGTATCGCTGGTTGGCATCGGTCTGCAGTTGCTGGGCGTGGCCTGCGTGGTGGGCAGCACGCACGCTTTCGACGGCGAGGGTGGCGTGATGCTGGGCGCTGCGCTCATGGCCGGTGGCAGTGTTTGCTGGGCGTTGTTCACCGTGTTGCTGCAGCCTCATACACAGAATGCCCACCCGCTGCATCTCTCGGCCGTGACCATGTCGAGCGGAGCCCTGGTGATCGTGTCGGTGGCGCTGCCTGAGATGTTGCGTCTCGAGTGGAGTGCCGTGCCGCTGGCGGCATGGGGCTCGGTGGCGTACGCGGGAATTGGCGCGCTCGTGGTGGCCTATCTGCTGTACTACCACGGTGTGCGGGTGCTCGGGCCGACCCGTACCTCCATGTACAGCAACCTGCAGCCGGTGATCGCGTTGGGGGTGGCGTGGCTGATGCTGCATGAACAGCCCAGCGGATGGCAGTTGCTGGGGGCGGCCTTCATTCTGGGCGGTCTGTTGCTCACGCGGGTATCACGGAAGGCGATGGCTCCCGCAGAAACTCCTGAAGCATTGAGGCGCGCATGAAGGTGGTGTTGTTCGATATCGATGGCACGTTGCTGCGTACCGACGGCGCCGGTCGCCGTGCGATGGAGCGCGCCATGCAGGCGCTGCACGGTGCGGTTGGCGATACCGAGTACCGCTATGACGGCAAGACCGATCGACAGATCATCCGCGAACAGATGCGTGAAGCGGGCATTGCCGAGGATGCGATTCTGGCGCAGATGGATGTCCTGATCGCGCGCTACCTGGAGAACCTGGCGGACGAATTGCGTGATCGCCCCGATCAGGCGGTACTCTGCGCCGGCGTGTTGCCCTTGCTTGATCGGTTGCGCGGACGGGACGATGTGACCCTCGGCCTGCTCACAGGCAATGTGCAGCAGGGCGCTCGGCAAAAACTCGCCGCTGTCGGCGTGGCGTTCGATCAGTTTGTCGTGAACGCGTTTGGATGCGACCATGAGCATCGTCCCGAGCTTCCCTCCATTGCCCGCGGTCGCGCTGAGTCCTATCTGGGACGCGCGATTGCCGGTGATCAGTTGGTGATCATTGGCGATACACCCGCCGACATTCACTGCGGACGTTCGATCGGTGTGCGCGCGATTGGCGTGGCCACCGGACGCTATTCGGTGGAGGCGCTGGCTGAGCATGATCCTGCGGCGGTCTTCGTTTCCCTCGAGGACACGGACGCGGTGGTGGAGGCGATGCTGTCGTGAGTCTTGTCGGGCCGATCGCGACGCGAGTAGTAGGCATGGTGCGTGGACGCGAAGTCGATGCACTGGGCACGGCCACACTCGAAACCGATGGCTTGGTGATCGCCTGGCCACCTGCTGCTGCGTGGCGCCTCGATCTCGAAGGTATTGACGGGGTGGCGCTGGCCAACGCCTCGCTCACGGTGTACCTGCGTGAGCACGATGTGCTCGAGCTGTCGGGTGATGGTTCATTGCGGACGCTTGGCCTGGCATTGGTGGAGCTGGCATGTCGGGTGCCGGAAATGATGCGGGGCGGACGGGCGAGTGGCCTCACACTGTCGGCGGCGCATGATGTGACACTGCAGGGAGCGCATGATCGCTGGCTCGCACCTCTGTTGGCCGTGCGCCGCGCCATTCAGGGCGTGACTGATCCCGAACGACAGGTGGCTCTGCTCGATGGCGCGCGTCTGGCCGAGGAGATGCTGCGTGCGCTTTCGGAGATTGCCGCGATCCGATACCCCGAGGATGTCGCGCAACAGCGTGCGCTCGAGGCCGCGATGGAGGACGAGGCCGAACCCATGTTCGATGCCCTCGAACGTGTCGCCATGGCGGCGGCCGATCTGCGCGGCGGTGAGATGGACACGCGCATCGCGGATTGGCGACGCTGGATTGTGGCGGTGCAGGAGACGTTCTCGGCGTCAGACGAAGCTTGGAACGAGATTCGCTCACTGCTCGAAGAAGGGTAGGGCTGGGTCGTCAGTGCCCGCAGCCACAGTCGCTACCGCACCCGCTCTTGGGTTTGCGGGCGGCCGCGAACGCCTTCCACAACTGCGCGCCGGCATACCACACGGCGCCCGACACGATCAGCACCACGATCACCGTCGACATCACTGCCTCTCGGTTTGTCGTTCAACCAAAGCCCAGGGCGCGACCACCTGCGTACACCACCCAGGCCGCGCCGTAGGCCAGCCCCAGCATGTACACAAACTGGACGCCGGCCCACTTCCATCCGATCGCGCCACCACCTGCTTCGCGCACCGTGATCGCCGACGTGCTCATGCACATCAGGGCGAAGACGTAAAACACCATCAGTCCAACGGCGACGAGCGGTGAATACACCGGTCGACCGGTGGCATCCTTTTCTGCCCGCAGTCGCTCGGTGAGCGCAGCTTCGTCCTCACTGCCCACGCCGTAGATGGTGCCCATCGTGGAGACGAACACTTCGCGTGCCGCAAAGCTGGCGGCGATCGATACGCCGATCTTCCAGTCATACCCCAAGGGGCGTACCGCGGGTTCAATCGCGTGACCCACCCGACCGAGCACCGAGTGCTCGAGCTGCTGCTCCTGCTGCATTTCCGGTGAGAGCGCCGGATCCGGCGCCGTCTTCGGATACGTGGCCATCGCCCACAGGACGATGGACAGCGACAGGATCACCGTACCGGCGCGCTGCACAAACAACTGGCAGCGCTGGTACACGGAAATGACCAACGTCTGGAGACTGGGCCAACGATACGGCGGCAGCTCGAGAATCATGGGCCGCACCGGTCCCTTCAGCATCGTGCGCTTGAAGATCGCGGCAGCAATCAGCGCAGCCACCGTGCCGAGCAGGTACATGCCCAACATGGTCGCACCCTGCAGTGTGAGTCCGGGCAGCAGTGCCGTTGCCGGGACGAACGCACCAATGAGCAGCGTGTACACCGGCAAGCGCGCCGAGCAACTCATGAGCGGCACCACCATGATGGTGGCGAGGCGGTCCTTCGGGTCTTCGATGGTACGGGTGGCCATGATGCCTGGTACCGCGCAGGCATATCCGGACAACATCGGGATGAAGCTCTTGCCGTGCAGTCCCACTGATCGCATGACGCGGTCCATGAGGAACGCCGCACGCGCCATGTAACCGGAGTGCTCGAGCACGCCGATGAACGTGAACAGAATGGCGATTTGCGGCAGGAACACGAGCACAGAGCCTACGCCACCAAACACCCCGTCCACGATGAGCGACCGCAGGTCGCCTTCGGGAAGCAGCGTACCCACGGCGCTGCCGGCACTGGCAATCAGCGCCTCGATGCCATCCATCAGGGGAGCCGCCCACGTGAATACGGACTGGAACACCACAGCCATCAGCAACAGGAAGAGCAGTGGGCCACCGACACGATGCAGCGCTATTCGGTCGATACGATCGGACAGGGAGCTCGCGTGGGTTTCCTTGGTGCGCGTGACCGTGCGACCGACGACTTCGGCAATCCATGCGTAGCGCACTTCAGATTCGAGCCGCGATGGCCGGAATCCAGCGGCTTGCAGTGTGCCGGTCGCCTGTCGCACCGCATCGGCCAAGCCGGCAACCTCTGCAAGATGTGCGTCGGTGCGTTCCACACCGAGCACACGCAGCGCTTCCATGGCCGCTGCACCCGGCAAGAAGCCGTCGTCGATGAGGCGCATTTCGACAGGCGCCAGTGCCGTGCGAACGGTCTCCGGCAAAACAAAGCGACGCGTGGGCGCCGGCAACACCGCGGCGGTCAGCAGCGCCTGTTTGAGCGGCTCGATGCCTTCACCATTTTTGGCGACCGTGGGAACGATCGGCACGCCCATCTCGTGGATGAGCTCTGGGATATCGATGGTGATGCCTTCGGCCTGCGCCACATCGAACTGATTGAGCGCGAGGACCACCGGCACGCCCAGTTCGAGCACTTGGCTGGCGAGGAACAGATTCCGTTCGAGGTGCACGGCGTCGACCACAACCAGCACGACATCGGGACGCCACCGATCGGTGTCGCGGCGCTGCAGTACGTCCAGTGCGATCTGCTCGTCGGGCGAGCCGGCAGAGAGCGAGTAGCTCCCCGGCAAATCGAGGACGAGAATACGACGACCGTCGGGGCCTTTGAGACTGCCTTCGACACGTTCGACCGTGACGCCGGCAAAATTGCCGACGCGCTGGCGCAGGCCCGTGAGGGCGTTGAAGAGAGTCGTCTTGCCGGTGTTCGGATTGCCGATGATCGCCACGCGCAATGCGTCAGTGGCGACTGGCGACGGGGACGTGCTGGGCATGCTCATGATGCGCCTACCGGATGATCACGGGCACAGCCGGGAACGTCGCTACCCGCGGCCACGTCAGGGTACAAAGGGGCGCGCGCCGCTCAGGCGCGGGCCACGAGCTGAACGGTGATGCCCGCCGTCAGGGCGGCGCCAAGCGCCAGCCGTGTTCCCCGGACTTCCAGGAGCATCGCGTCACGAGCGTCGATCACATTCACGGCCGTGCCTTCGCACAACCCCAACGCCCGCAATCGACAGGCTTCGTCACCCGCACAATCGATGTCGACCACCGTGACCCGGGTTCCTGCTCCGCACGAATTGAGCGCACGCGTTACTCGTGGTGCGCTCGAGGCGGTGGTCGTGTCAGCGACCTGCAAAGTAGGGAGGGACAGTGTGGCCACCGTATCGGTTGAGAATGGTTCTCAAGGTAACGGCTTGAAGATACCCGAGTGGCTCAACCGCATGCAATGGTGATACGACTTATCGGCTTCCCGGGTGCGATCAGGCCGGCTTGCGGCGCGATGCCATCAGGCCGACGCCGATCAGGATGATCGTCAGGCCGATCACCTGTGCCACCGTCAATCCTGCCACAAACCGATCGTCCTTGGCGCGGAAGAACTCCACGATGAAGCGCTCCACACCGGCCACCACGCAATACAAGCCAAAGAGCCAACCGGCTTTGTGGGTGTGCTTCCGGAATGCCCACAGGATCGCAAACATGCCGAAGCCCATCACCGTCTCGTACAACTGCGTCGGGTGGACGGCAATTACCTCTGACGGGCTCGTTCCTGGCGGGAAAATGACGCCAAACTGTTGCGACATGACGGCCGCGGTGCTCGGCGGAGCGCCTTCCGGAAACTGCGTGGCCAGGAAGCCGTCCCAAGGGCGCCCGTAGTCGTCGCCCACCGCCCAGCAGCCGGTACGTCCCACGGCATACCCGGCGGCGATCGCGATACCGGCCACGTCGGCGATCCGCAGGAAATCGAGCTTCTTGTATCGGATGAAGGCGAAGCACAGCGCGACGGCCCCCATGAAGCCGCCCCAAAACACAAAACCACCGCGGCTGAAAAACGCCGATGGATCGCCCGTGAGCACCACGTAGTACGATTTGGCGCCGATGAGCGTGCCGATGAGCGCGGCCATCACGATGTCGGGGATCGCCGCCGCTTCCTTGTCTTGGCCTCGGCGCCACAGCTCGCGCTGACAAATGATCTGCGCGATGGCGAAGCCGGCCAACACCGCCAGACCGAAGCCGGTGATCTCCAGCGGGCCAAGCGAAAGAGTGGTCGGATGATGAACGATGGGCACGCGTCAGGGGGTGAGGCGGAATCGAAATCGGCGCAACGAGAGAAACCCGTACCGCGGTGGGTACCACGAGACGAAAAGTACCGCGGCGATGCTATCGCGCGCTGCTCAAGACAATCATACCCGGAATAGGCAGGGATGCGGTCGCGGTCATGTCGGGCGCGGCGAATTCCCCCCGCTGCAGGCGAAAGATGCCGGCGGCGGCGATCATCGCGGCGTTGTCGGTTGCCAGGCGCGGGGACGGCGCAAAAACGTGGCCTTTCCGCTGCTCCATGGCGTTACGCATGGCCGCCTGCAGTGCCTGGTTACAGGCTACGCCGCCACCAAGCACCACACGACTGCGGCGGTGCTGCCGCGCGGCACGTACCACTTTTTCGACTAGGGTATCGATGACGGCATCCTGGAATCCCCGCGCGATGCTGGCTCGCGCGTCGTCGAGGGTGCCCGTGCGCTCGGCGTCTCGCACCGCGTACAGCACGGCCGTCTTGAGACCGCTGAACGAACAGTCATAGTAGTCTTCGTCGGCTGGCGTCGATGACTTTCGCAGCATCGGTCGTGCGAACCGGTGTGGGTGCTTGTGCACCGGCGCTTCGGCCGTCGCTGCGAGTTGTTCGATGGGACGGCCACCCGGATAGGGAAGACCGAGCAGCTTGGCCACTTTGTCGAAGGCTTCACCGACGGCATCGTCGCGCGTCTGTCCCAACAGTCGGTATTCGCCCCACGCTGGCACATCCAGCAGCAGCGTATGGCCGCCGCTCACCAGCAACGCGGTAAACGGTGGTGCGGCGTCGGGATGCTCCAGCAGCGTGGCGAAGAGATGCCCCTCCAGATGATGCACGGGCACCAATGGCTTGTCATATGACAGGGCCAGTGACTTCGCGAAGCTCGTACCCACCAACAGCGCGCCCACCAACCCCGGCGCGTGGGTCACTGCCACGGCGTCGATGTCGGACAGCGAAACCTGCGCCTCCTGCAGCGCCGCGGCGACGGCCGGCACGATGCCGATGAGGTGCTGTCGACTCGCGATTTCGGGTACCACCCCACCAAACAGGCGATGCACATCCTGCGACAGGATCACACAGGACTCCAGCGTCATCGCTTCCGGTGTGCCTGACACCACGGCGGCCGACGTTTCATCGCAGGATGTCTCGATGCCGAGGACCCGCATAGGGCGTGAGCGCATGGCCTCGTTCATCTCCGCGTTCACCTGCGTATTCACATGCGAATTCACGTGCACGCTCAGGCGCTGGCCCGCAAGAACAGCCACAGCGCGATCGATAGCGCCAGAGCCGCCACCGCCCGTGCGAGTTGCTTGGGAGTGAGGCGCATCCCGGCGATCAGGACTTCGGCTGGGCGAGCAGTTGCTCGAGCAGCTTGCGGTTGCCTGCAGACGACCAGTCGTCTTCGCCGATCCACTTCTTCCGGATCACGCCGTCCCGATCGATGACCATCGTCTCCGGGACGCCAGTCGTCCGGTAGATGCCCTGGATCGTGCCTGCGCCATCGTGCAAGATCTCGAAGGTGAGCCCGTATTCCGCGACAAACTCGCGGATCTTCTGCCCGGCGCCGGCATCATCGACACTCACTGCGACGATCTTCAGCCCCTTGGGGCCAAGTTCCTTGTACAGCGCCTCCATGCTCGGCATTTCCTTGCGGCATGGGATGCACCAGGTGGCCCAGATATTCAGCACCACCACGTCACCACGATAGTTGGTGAGCGACTTGGTCTGAGCGGGTGTGTCGAGCGTCTGCGCGATGAATCCCGGCGCGTCGGAGCCCACGGTCACGCTGGTGAGTTCGTCTTTCAGGAAATGCGACGCCGTGAACGCCCCACCGCCGAGCAGCGCGATAATGCCAACAACCACGAGCCACTGTTGCTTGACGGTCATGCCGACTCCACGCAGAGGTTGCGCAGGACCGCGATTTCGGCGCGCGGATCTGCCGCCCCGAAGATCGCATTGCCCGCAACGAAGGTATCAGCACCGGCACTCCAGCAACGCTGGATGGTGTCGCGCGAAATGCCGCCGTCCACTTCCAGGACGGCATTGCTCTCCGCCTGGTCCAGGAGGAAACGCATGCGTTCGATCTTGTCCACCGAATAGTCGATGAACTTCTGGCCGCCATAACCCGGGTTCACGCTCATGATGAGCACGAGGTCGAGCATGTGCACCACTTCTTCGATGGCCGCCAGCGGCGTACCGGGATTGAGGGCGACACCGGCCTTCACGCCGAGTTCCTTGATGCGCGCGAGCTGTCGATCGAGATGTGGTGCGGCTTCCACGTGGATCGTGAGCACATCGGCGCCCGCCTTCACGTAGTCGTCGAAATACTTCTCAGGTTCCTGCACCATGAGGTGCACGTCGACCACCTTCTTCGTGCACTTCCGCACGGCTTCGATGACCTTCACACCGAACGACAGATTCGGCACGAAACGTCCATCCATCACGTCCACGTGAATCCAGTCGGCGCCGCCGGCTTCACACATCGCAATCTCGTCACCGAGGATGCGGAAGTCGGCACTCAACACGGAGGGGGCAATACGAACGGTCATCTGCGGGTGCGTCGGGAGTCGGCGGAAAATCAGCGCAGCGAGTGCTGCTGCAGTGTGTCGGCAGGATCGCGACCATCGCTCAGCACGAGGCTGATCGCGCTCTTCGTGGGCACGCGGGCGCCGGACACCGGGAAGGTGCCGAGCACAATACCGGCGGGCTTGATGGAGGGGCGGAACTGTACTTCCCCGACCTGCAGCCCGGCATCGAGGATGGCATTGCGTGCATCCCCTTCCTCGAGATCGGTCACGGCTGGCACCGACACGAGCTCTGGTTCGAGGGAGGCACTATCGGGTGCGGCGGGCGCAGCGTCTGCCGTTGGTGTGCCGGCCGGCTTCGCGTCGGGGATGCGCCCCTTGGAGATGGAGTCGAGCATGACGGCCAGCGAATCCACGCTATCGGTGCGGCCCGGTTCGAGCTTGTTCACCGTCATCACGCCAGCGCCGGCACCGATGGCCACACCGATCGCGGCGGCAATGAGCGCGCGCAGGCCCCACAGGCGGGCCAACCCGGAGGACGTCCGTCGGCGTGGAGAGGTCTTGGTGTTCGTGGCCATGATCAGAAATCAGGCAGAGCCGGAGGTCCGTCGCATGCGAACGGCGAATGCGCCGTCGAATCCATGCTGTTGCGGCAACACGCGCAGTCGGCCGCGGTCGATCACCGCATCCGATACCACACCAGCAGGCGGGGGTTCCACGACAAAATCGGGGTGTGACGCCAGGAATGCGTCCACCACCTCGTCGTTTTCCTCGGCTTCCAGCGAACAGGTGCTGTAGATCAGCAGGCCATTGGGACGCACCACGGCGGCCGCGGCGGTGAGAATCTGCCGCTGGAGGGCGCCGAGTACGGCAAAGTCGGATGCCTGCAGCCGCCAGCGCGCATCAGGATGACGGCGGAAGGTGCCCGTCCCTGTGCACGGCACATCCACCAGCACTGCGTCCACCGGATCGATGGAGGGCTGCGTCGCATCGGCGACCAGTGTGACCATGGCGCGATTCGATGACGTGGTATCGATGCCCAGGCGATCAAAGCCGCTGCGCATGCGATCCACGCGCGATTCACTCCGATCCGCGGCAATCACCAGGCGTGCCCGTCGTGCCATTTCGAGCGCCTTGCTGCCAGGCGCTGCGCACAGATCGGCGACCACACTGCCTTCCGGCACGTGTGCGTACTGCGCGACCAACGTGGCGGCCGGGTCCTGCACGTAGAACTGTCCGCGACGAAACGCATCCACTTCCGTGAGTGCGACCGGCCCGGTGATCTCGAGAGACTCCGGTACCAGCGGCACGCGGCGCGTGGACACGTCGGACTGCGTGAGGCTCTCGGCAAGCGCATCCGCCTGCACGCCATGCGGGCGTACGACCACGGGGGCCGGCGTGTTGTTGAGCGCAAGTAACTGTGCGGTTTCGGCGATACCGAACTGCGAAACCCAGCGCCCCACGACCCAGGACGGATGGGAGTGCTGAAGGGCCAGCGCGTCGACGGGATCAGCGGGCAGCGCAGGCTCGATGGTGGCGCGCTCCCGATCGATGCGACGCAACACGGCGTTCACGAGTTTCCCCGCGCCGATGCCATGCTTGCGTTTCACGGCTTCCACCGACTGTCCGATGGCGGCGTACGGGGGCACGCTATCCATCGACAACAGTTGGTAGGTGCCGAGACGCAGGATGTCGAGTACCCCGTCATCGAGCACCGACAGGCCACCGCGGATGCGCGTGGCCAGAATGGCATCGAGGCGTTCCCGATGACGCAGTACGCCCCAGACCAGTTCCTGTACCCAACGGCGATCGCGTGCGTCGAGTGTTGGGGTGCGTCGCTCGAAACTCTGATCGAGCATGTGGCCGGCGCGCACGTCGCCCAGGATACCGGCCGCGGCGCTGCGCGACGGCGTGATGGCCGTGCCCGGAGAGCGTGAGGGACGTTGCACTACTGCACTCACGACAGACCCGCAGCGGTGAACTGGTCTCCCACCGCCACACCACGTCCACGCGACCAGGCCAGCACCGGCATGCGTGGCTTACCACTTGGCTGCACATCGAGCACCCGCACGGCGCCTACGCCACAGCGCACGATCATGCCATCGGCATCGACACTGCGCACGGTGCCCGGCGGACTCGATCGAGTGGGTTCGTCGAGCGCATCGTCACTGCCATCGCCTACGAGACGCGCGCTGAAGCACTTCACGTCACCACCACGCAGCGTGCCCCAGGCTCCGGGCCGTGGATCGAAGGCCCGAACGACGCGCTGCACCTGAGTTGCTGGCGCCGCAAAATCGAGCTGCGCCGTACTGCGATCGATCTTTGCCGCGTAGGTCGCGAGGGTGTCGTCCTGCGGGACGGCGTGTGAAACGCCTGCGTCGATGAGCGTGAGCGCCTGCACGATGGCCAGGGCACCGACTTCGGCCAGCGTGTCGTGCAGTTCGCCGTAGGTGGTGTCGATGTCGATAGGCACCCGCACGACATGCAGCATGTCGCCTGCATCGAGTGCCGGCACCATCTGCATGATCGTCACGCCGGTTTCCGGCATGCCCTCCAACAGGGCGGCCTGAATGGGGGCCGCGCCACGCAGTGCCGGCAACAACGATGCATGGATGTTGAGTGTGCCGCGCGCGGGCAGGTCGATCACGGCCTTGGGCAGGATGTGCCCATAGGCGACCACCACCGAAATGTCCGGTGCCAGTGCGCGCATGTGTTCGAGAAATTCTTCGCCGCGGGGTTTGGCGGGCTGCAGTACGGGCAGTCCTTCTTCGAGCGCAACCTGTTTGACGGGCGACGGATCGAGTTGGGAGCGCGAACGACCGCGTGGGCGGTCGGGCTGCGTGACCACACCGATGACATCATGTCCCTCACCCAGGAGGGCCCGCAGCGGCGGCACGGCGAAGTCGGGCGTGCCCCAGAAAAGAATACGCATGGGGCGGCGCCCGCTCAGCGATCGGAGAGGGCGGAGCCGCTCCCGGAACTACTCCCGGAATTTGCCTCACGTTCGGGCGGCAGATCACCCACCGGCAGCACACGCAGCAGTTTCGGATACTTGCCCTTCTCGTGGTCCCAGTCCTTCATGGCCGATCGCTTCTTGAGTAGGCTGAGGCGATCGGTGAAGAGTTTGCCGAACAGGTGGTCGATTTCGTGCTGCAGGCAACGGCCGAGCAGGTTGGCGGCGTCGACTTCGTACCAATTGAGATCGATGTCCTGCGCGCGCACGATCACCCGCGCCGGCCGATCCACATCGGCATAGACCTCGGGAATGGAGAGGCACCCTTCCTCACCACGCTCGAGGCCTTCGCGGAGAATGATCTCCGGATTGATGACGACCAGACGCACATCGTCAGCGTCCACCACGGCAAGCCGCTCGAGGCGGCCCACCTGTGGCGCGGCCAGGCCAACACCCTTCGCCGCTTCCATCGTGTCGAACATGTTGTCGACCAGACGGCGCAATTCGGGCGTGACCGATTCCACCCGCTGCGTCTCCTGACGCAGCACGGGGGATCCCAGCACGTGAATATCGAGCAGTGACACGGTGTCTCCGACGGCCTCAGGCCGCGGGCGTGGTGGCGGAACCCACGCGGGCGATACGACCGCGTTCGATGATCAGGCGGGATTCGCCCGACTTGATCGTGATGCGGTCTTCCATCGTGGCGGCGCCATCCTTGCCCTGCGAGGCAATGTGCAGCACTTCGCCCACGATGCCGCCCGCCGTCACGATCTCATCGCCCTTCTTGAGGGTGCGGACCGTTTCGTCGTGCTTCTTGCGCTGACGCTGCTGCGGCCGGATCAGCACGAAGTAGAAGATCGCGAAGATCGCGCCGTACATGAAAATCATCTGCGGGATCGCGGTGGTCGGCGACGCCTGCAGAAGGGCAAAGCTGGCAATGACGGAAACGGTCATGAGACAGTCGAGCGGGAGTGATATCGGGCGAGCCAGTCACGACTCCAGCCCGCAAAGGTTCCGGCCAGGACGGCGTCCCGGGCCTCGCGCATCAGCGCCACGAGGAAATGTACATTGTGGAGGCTCAGGAGGCGCAGTCCGAGAATTTCTTCCGCCACGAACAGGTGGCGGATGTACCCCTTGGAAAACCGGGCACAGGCCGCACAGGTGCAGGTGGGGTCGAGCGGGCTCTGGTCGAGCCGCCAGGCGGCGTTTTTGATGCTGCGTCGCCCCGTCGGTGTGAAGAACGCCCCCGTGCGGCCCATGCGGGTGGGCGCCACACAATCGAACAGGTCGACGCCCCGGGCCACGCCTTCCACGAGATCCTCGGGAAACCCCACCCCCATCAGGTAGCGGGGGCGGTCCTTGGGCAGGACCTCGTTCACCACATCGAGCATCGCATACATGTCGGGCTTGGTTTCTCCCACCGACAATCCGCCGATGCCCACACCCACCCAGTCTGCGACACCCTGGATGGCCGACGCCGAGGCCCGACGCAGATCGGCATGAATGCCACCCTGCACAATCGGGAACAGGGCCTGTTCCGGCGTGGGGGCCAGGGTGTCTTCGCGCTGTAGCTGGTCGAAGGCGACGCGGCACCGTTCGAGCCACCGGACGCTCCGCTCCATGGCTTCGCGGGCCAGATCATGCGGCGACTGGCCCGGCACCACATGATCGAACTGCATGATCACGTCGGCACCCAGGTTGCGTTCGATGCGCATCACCGACTCCGGTGTGAACTGCTGCAGCGACCCGTCGAGGTGACTGCGGAATTCCACCCCGTCTTCCTGAATGGTGCGCAACCCTTCGAGCGAGAACACCTGAAAACCGCCCGAGTCGGTCAGCATCGGGCCTTCCCACTGCATGAAGCGGTGCAGACCACCGAAGGCGCGCACGGTTTCATCGCCCGGGCGCAGGCGCAGGTGATAGGCGTTCGACAGCACCATCGTGGCCCCCAGACGCTGCAGGTCTTCGGGGTCGAGTGCCTTCACTGAGGCCAGTGTGCCGACCG
The DNA here is from genome assembly GCF_000010305.1 of Gemmatimonas aurantiaca T-27. Classification (NCBI taxonomy): domain Bacteria; kingdom Pseudomonadati; phylum Gemmatimonadota; class Gemmatimonadia; order Gemmatimonadales; family Gemmatimonadaceae; genus Gemmatimonas; species Gemmatimonas aurantiaca. Next base: position 745,053 of record NC_012489.1, read on the forward strand.
GCATGAACTGCGGTGTCTGCACAGGACCATGCGGTGTGTGGAACACGCCCGCACGGGCCTCACCATCGGTGCCTTCCACCGCAAACGAAAACGCGCTCACGACCTAGTACTCACAGCAGAACCATCGCGTCGCCATAACTGTAGAATCGGTACTGCTCGGCCACCGCCGTGCGATACGCCTGCATGGTCAGGTCATACCCCGCGAACGCCGCCACGAGCATGATCAGCGTGGAGCGCGGCAAGTGGAAGTTCGTGATCAAATGATCCACGCCACGAAACTGGTAGGGTGGACGCAGGAAGATGTTCGTTTCGCCGATGTAGGGGTGGATGACCCCATCCGGTGTGGCCGCCGTCTCGATGGTGCGCACGCTGGTCGTGCCCACCGCCCAGATCTTGCCCCCCCGTGCGCGCACCGCGTTCAGACGGGCGGCGGCATCGGGCGTGACCTCGCACCATTCCTCATGCATGACATGCTGCGACGGATCGTCGTCGCTCACCGGGCGGAACGTCCCCGCGCCAACATGCAGCAGCACATTCACCCGCTCCACGCCACGTGCGTCGAGCGTGGCGAGCAGGTCGTCGGTGAAGTGCAGCCCGGCCGTGGGCGCCGCCACCGAACCCGCCTGCGCGGCATAGATGGTCTGGTAGCGCGCGGCGTCGGCGTCGGTGTCGGAGCGTTCGATGTATGGCGGCAGCGGGATGTGTCCGTGCTGCTCGATGGCGCTCTGCACCGAAGAGAATTCCGGCGCATGCAACTTCACGATGCGGGTGCGTCGTGGCGTCGTGTCCACGATTTCCACCGTGAAGCCGGGAGCGATGGTCACCGTGCGACCGGGACGCAGCTTCCCCCCGGGATGGATCATCGCTTCGTAGTGTGCATCGCGCAGATGACGCAGCAGCAGAATCTCGGCCGGTCCACCACTCTCGCGATGCCCCAGCAACCGGGCCCGAAACACCTTGGTCGTGTTGAGCACCACTGCATCACCAGCCGGGATCAGTGATACCACATCACGAAACTGGCGATGGGTCAGCGACCCGCTCTCCCGGTCCACGACGAGCAAACGACTCGCATCACGCGGCTCCACGGGGAGCTGCGCGATGCGCTCCTCGGGGAGCTCATAGTCGTAGTCGGCGGTGCGATCCCCATCGACGCGACGAAGCTCTGGGAGCACGTCGGCGGCGGGATCTGCACTACCGTGCGGATTGGACGGGGCAGTCATGAGAGCCCGGAAAGACAATCGAAACGAGCGTCCGACGCAACGGTTTTAGAAAAGGCCAGGCTGCTCCGCACTGCCGACGGGTGGGACGAACCCCAGGTGTCGGTACGCACGTGCGGTGGCCACGCGGCCCCGGGGGGTGCGTTGGAGAAACCCGTGCTGTACGAGGAACGGTTCATATACCTCCTCGATCGTGCCGGGATCCTCGCCGATGGCTGCGGCCATGGTACTGAGCCCCACCGGGCCACCCTCGAACTTCTCGATGATGGCACGCAGCAGGCGGCCGTCCATGTCATCGAGTCCGAAGTGGTCCACGTCGAGCAAGGCGAGCGCGGCCTCCGCGACCTCGCGCGTGATACGGCCATTCGCGCGCACCTCGGCATAGTCGCGCACGCGGCGCAGCAGACGATTCGCCACACGCGGTGTGCCCCGGGAACGCCGGGCGATTTCATGCGCGCCGTCGGCATCCATTTCCACACGCAACACCTCACCCGTGCGACGGACGATCACTTCCAGATCCTCCACGGGATAGAACCCCAGTTGATGCACGATGCCGAACCGGGCCCGCAGTGGCGCGGTGAGCATGCCGAGTCGTGTGGTCGCACCAACGAGCGTGAACCGCTCGATGTTCATCGGTACCGTGCGTGCGTTGGGCCCGTCGGCCAGCCGGATGTCGATCCGATAGTCCTCCATCGCCGAATAGAGGAATTCCTCAATCACCGGACGCAGGCGATGGATTTCATCGATGAAGAGCACATCCCCTTCCCGCAGACTCGTCAGGGGGGCCACGAGATCGCCGGGCTTCTCGAGGGCCGGCCCCGACGTCACGGTGAGATTGACCCCCAGTTCCCGCGCGATGAGGTCGGCCAAGGTGGTCTTGCCCAGTCCTGGCGGCCCGAAGAAAAGCAGATGGTCGACAGGCTCCTTTCGGGCCCGGGCCGCGTCGAGTGCGATAGTCAGGCTCTCCTTCACCCGGCTCTGGCCGATGAATTCGGCCAATCGCTGCGGGCGGAGGGACAGCTCGACCGCGGTATCTTCGGTCAGCACTTCCGGGGTGGTGATCTCGGCGCGGCTCATACCCGGAAGATATCCCGGCACCCCCGGACTTGGCGGGGGTAATTGATAGTCGACGGGTTCCATGCAGCATTCCGGCTGTGACTGCGTATCTTGATGAGATTCCCGTCCCGACAAGCGAGCCAGACCCCATGCATCGTCGCCTCAGCTCCGCGCTTTCCCTGACCGGTGTCGCCGCCCTTGTGGTAGCTTCGTCGGCCTTCACGACCCCCGCCAAGCCCACCCGTCCTGCGCCCGCCAAGGCCGCGCCGACGACGGTGGCCAACCCGGTCGCGAAAACCGCCGGCAAGACCGCCCTGGTGGTGGCCGATGACGCGGTCAATATCGACTGGCGTGTGCTGGCCGGTCTCGACTACTCCAACGGCAAGTCCACCGACACGCTGAAGAAGCTGGACGGCAAGCTGGTGCGCCTGCCGGGCTTCGTGGTGCCGCTCGACGACTTCCAGGAGGAAGGCGCCGAATTCCTGCTGGTACCGTACTACGGCGCCTGCGTGCACACGCCACCGCCGCCGCCCAATCAGATCGTGATGGTGGAGATGTCGGGGAAGAAGTCGGTGAAGCTGAATCTCTTCGACGCCGTGTGGATGTCAGGGCGGCTCAAGATCTCGTCGATCGAAAGCCCGTACGGCACGGTCGGCTATCAGCTCGAAGGCCTCAAGGTCGAACCCTACTCGTCGAAATGACGGGCGCAGCGGCCGCGTCGGCCGTTGAGCTTTCCCGGGTGCGCTTCGCCTACAAGGCGGGGCACGACGTGCTGTCGATCGATTCGCTGACCATCGCTCGTGGCGAGACAGTGTTTCTGCATGGGCCGAGCGGCAGTGGCAAGACCACGCTGCTCGGCCTTCTCGCAGGGGTGCTGCAAGCCACCAGCGGTGAAGTGCGTGTCCTGGGAGAGAACTTCGCCGCCATGTCGAGCGGTGCGCGTGATGCTTTCCGCGCCCGCCATCTGGGCTATGTGTTTCAGATGTTCAACCTCATCCCGTACCTCTCGGTGCGGGAGAACATCCTGTTGCCGATCCGCCTCGAACCGCTGCGTCGCCAGCGACTCGGTGCGCAGTCGTTCGATGCCGCGGTGCAGGATGTGGCATCACAGCTCGATATCGCACGCTATCTCGATTCACCCATCGCAGAACTGAGCGTGGGACAGCAGCAGCGTGTCGCGGCTGCGCGGGCGCTGATTGGGCATCCGGAAGTGGTGATCGCTGATGAACCCACCAGTGCACTCGATACCGACCGTCGGGAGCAGTTTCTCGAGTTGTTGTTCCGTTCGTGCGAGAAGGCAGGTGCCACGCTGATTTTCGTGAGTCATGATCACACGCTGATGCCCCTGTTCTCGCGCATCGTGGAGCTGGCGGAGATCAACAAGGCCGCGCAGCGCGCAGGAGCTGGCGCATGATGCTCATTTTGCGACTCGCCCTGGCGTCTTTGCGCAGTCGACTGCTCACCACGGCCTTGACGGTTGCGTCGATCGCGCTGTCGGTGACGCTGCTGGTGGGGATCGAGACGGTGCGCGCCGGTGTGCGCGAGAGTTTTGCCGGCACCATTCGTGGCGTCGATCTCATTGTCGGTGCGCGGGGTGGCACACTGCAGATTCTGTTGAGCAGTGTGTTCGGCATCGGTTCTCCGGCCGGTTCGGTGAAGGTCTCCACCATGGAACACTGGGCGGAGCATCCGGCGGTGAAGTGGGTGGTGCCGTATTCACTCGGCGACAGCCACCGCGGGTTCCGCGTGGTGGGCACCAGCACCGAGTTCTACGAGCGATATCGCTTCCGGCAGAACAATCAGATCACGTTTGCGGCCGGCCGTGCGGCACAGTCCGACAACGAAGTGGTGGTTGGCAGCGAGGTCGCGGAGCGTCTCAAGTACACGGTGGGCACGCCGGTGGTGGTCACGCATGGCATGCGCGACATCGGCACTTCCAGCCACGATGCCCATCCGTTCCATGTCGTTGGTGTGCTCGAGCGCACGTTCACGCCGATCGACCGGTCGGTGTACGTCACGCTGGAGGGCATCGAAGCGATGCACGAGGGCACGGAAACGGCGGAGCCCAAAGTGCTGTCGCCGCGCCCCGATTCAGCGCCCAAGCGTGCCACCGCTGCTCGTCCGGCGCCTGGCTCGAAGGAATCGATCATCGAGGCCAACAAGCGTCGAGCGGCTGCCGTGCCGGTGGCTCCACCGCCAGGTACACCGATGGCGATGCCCGGTGCGGAGCCGCCTCCGGGTACGCCCATGGTGATGCCGGGTGCTTCTCCGCCGCCGGCCGCTGCCGCCTCTCCAGCGCAGGGGGCACCACTGGTCATGCCCGGTGCAGAGCCGCCGCCTGCGGTGATGGAGCAGGTGAACAGGGCGGCCGATGCGGCGCGTGCCGCTGCGGCCGAGCGTCGCCAGCAGACGGCCGCACCGACGCCGGCGCCCGCGGAAGCGGATAGTGCCGAAGAACATCATGATCACGGCGACCATCAGATCACGGCGTTTTTTGTGGGCACGAAGAACCGTTTCGAAGCCCTGATGTTGCAGCGTGAGATGAACACGGATCTCGTGGAGCCACTGACCGCGATCATCCCTGGTGTCGCACTCGGCGAGCTGTGGCAGAACATCGGCAGCGCCGAGGTGGGGCTGCGGGTCATCGCGATCTTCGCGGTGGCGATCAGCATCACCGGCATGCTGGTGGCGCTGTATTCGTCGCTGGAAGCGCGTCGACGTGAGATGGCCATTCTGCGTGCCATCGGTGCCGGCCCACGCACCATCATTGCGTTGCTGGTCATCGAAAGCACGGTGCTGGCGATCATTGGCTGCGTGATCGGTGTGGCTGCCGTGTATGCGGGTCTGGCGCTTGCGCAGGGGCCCATCGAACAGCGCTTCGGCCTGCACCTCGCGCTGCGTGCACTGGGTCAGACGGAGTACATCTACCTCGGCATCATCGTCGTGTCGGGCATGCTGATCGGCTTCGTGCCGGCATGGAAGGCGTATCGCACGACACTTGTCGACGGGTTGAGTCCGCGCGCGTAGCCACGTTGTCACCGCGCGGCGGGTGCGCTCCGGGTGTTATTTCGCGGTCAACCGCGAGAGCGCACCACGCACCAGACTGCTGACATCCTTTGGCGCGCCACTTTCCACCACGGCACGCACGGCCCGGTCGGCTTCGGTCTGATTGTAACCCAACGCAATGAGTGCCCGAACGGCGTCGTCACCAAGCGGTGATGGCGCCGTTCCCGTTGCCGGGGCCGGGCCGACCGCATCGATCTTGTCGGCAAGATCGAGAATGATCTGTTCGGCCTTCTTGCGCCCCACGCGTGGCACGCGCATGAGCGTGAGCACGTCTTTTTCGTGCAACGCCCGCACCACGCGATCGGGTGTGAGGGCCGACAGGATGCCCAAGGCGAGGGCCGGCCCCACACCCTTGGCATGCAGCAGTTTCTGGAAGACCGCGCGCTCATAGGCGTGCGCGAACCCGTAGAGATGCCACGCGTCTTCGCGCACCACGAGATGTGTGTGCAGCGTGACCGTCTGGCCTTCCGAGGGCAGTGACTCGAAAACCGACAGGGGGATCAGGCACTCGTATGCCACACCACTGGCCGTCATGATCTCCACGCGATCGAGCTCGCGATGCATGATGGTACCGCGGACCTGCGAGATCATCGACGGAAGGCCTTCGAAGAAATGATGGACGGAGAGGTGGGCGCGAGCGCAGCGCCCGATGCGACAAACTTCATGCAGGCACAGAGTGCTGCCGCGACACCGTCGGCGGCGTCCGCCGGTTCCGGTGCGTGCTTGAGATGCAGCAGACGGGCCACCATGTACTGTACCTGCTCCTTGGTGGCGCCGCCGCGGCCGGTGATGGCCTTTTTGATCTCCGTCGGCGCGTACTCATGGATGGTCAGTTCCGCCTGCTGACCGGCCAACAGGATCACGCCACGGGCATGACCCAGCACCAGCGTGGTGCGCACATTGCGCGCGAAGAACACGTCTTCGATGCTGAGCGTATCGGGCCGATGGCGTGCGATGAGCTCGCGTACGCCTTCGTGGATGTCGAGCAGCCGACTGGGGAGAGGATCCTTCGCATTCGTGCGGATCACGCCGCACTCGACGAGGGTGGTGGCACGACCATCACTGGCCACCACCCCATATCCGGTCACCGCCGTGCCGGGATCGATCCCGAGCACGAGCGACGGTTGTTTCACGCGTCGGCCATCGTGTCGTCGTCCATCTCGAAATTGGCATCGACCTTCTGCACATCGTCGAGCTCTTCGAGGGCTTCGAGCAACTTGAGCAACTGCGTGGCGTTTTCGCCTTCCACCTTCACCGTGTTCTTGGGCACCCAGGCGAGTTCGGCGTTCTCCACCTTGTACTTGCGGCCTTCGAGGCCTTCCTTGGTGGCATGCAGCGCGCCCGGATCGGTGGAGATGACGAACGACTCGCCGTCATTCACCACATCGTCGGCGCCGGCCTCGAGCGCGGCTTCCATGAGCGCCTCTTCGGCGACACCTTCTGCCGCGACCGACATTTGCCCCTTTCGGTCGAACATGAAGGCCACCGAATTGATCGTGCCCATGTTGCCATGGTTGCGCGACAGCTTGTGGCGTACGTCCGCGACGGTACGTGTGGGATTGTCCGTCACTGCCGCGATCATGATGGCCACTCCACCCGGGCCATACGCCTCGTACAGCACTTCGACGTAATCCACGCCTTCGAGCTCGCCGGTGCCCTTCTTGATGGCGCGGTCGATGTTGTCCTTCGGCATCGACACCGCCTTGGCATTGTCGATGGCCGTACGCAGGCGCGGATTACCGCCTGCATCGCCGCCACCGAGCTTCGCGGCCATCGTGATTTCGCGAATCAGCCGTGTAAACAGTGCGCCGCGCTTGTTGTCCGTCGCGGCCTTCGCACGCTTGATCGTTTTCCATTTGCTGTGACCAGCCATCGTCCTGTCTCGCTACCGGGAAAGTCGTTGCACGTATCGATCCCGGAAATATGCCGATCGCCCCGCATTCGGTGAACCCGCGTGATGGGTTCTCGCCCACCGGACACGCGCGCGCCGGGGCCTAGGCTTCGAGGACGTCCTCGAAGCGGCCATATCGGCTGTCGAAGTACAGATCGACATAGCCGCGTGGTCCGTCCCGATGCTTGAGCACCAGCAGTTCGGTGGCTCCCGCCACACCCAGATCCGCTTCGTACAGTTCTTCCCGGTACAGGCCAAACACCAGGTCGGCGTGTGTGCCCACGGCACCGCCGAGTCCGAAATCGGTCAGGCGCGGACGACGATCGTGTCGCTGGCGATCGAGCGCCGGCAGGTGCGTGGCGAGCAGTACCACCACCTGCTGTCGCAACGCCAACCGCTTGAGCGACAGCACCGCATGGGCCAGCGCGTCGTCGGGAGCGGCGGGATGATCCAGCAACCCTTCCAGCGAATCCACGACGACCAGTGGTGCCTCTGGGGAGGCTTCCAGCGCACGCGCCACCGCCGGCACGCCGCCCTCCAGCAGTGTCTCCACCACGGGGGCACGATCCCGCAGGGTGAGGGCCGCGGTGGCGAGACGGGTGCGCTCGTCCGACGACACCACCCCGAGACGCAGGGCCTCGAGGGACACGCGCGCCGACATGGCCAGGGCCCGTTCGTAAGCGCGCTCGGGTGTCATCTCGCTGGTCAGCAGCAGGGCCCGGTGATCCGAACGGAGGGCGATGGCCATGGCCAATGCGGAACATCCGACGCTGTCGTCACCGCCCAGCACCACCAGATCACCGCGACGAAAGCCGTCGCCGATGGCGCGATCGAGCGAGGGAAACCCCGTGGCCACGATTCCCGGATCGATCTCACCGACGGTCACCGCGATGTCGAGACTGTCGTCACTCGCCGCCGCCATCCGATCGAGGCGGGCGACGATCCGGGTGAGGGGCGAGATGTCGCTCTCGTGACTCACCGGCTCAGGCCCCGGCCAGTTGGCGAGCCAGGCGCTCGAGCTCCTGAATGGACGGACCGTCGAGGTGATTCCCTGTGGCCGCTACCAGGCTGCGTAGGGCGCCCGCCATCTGCAGCGCCGTCCCGGTGGTGGTTTCCACGCAGCGCACAAACGGCGAGCGCGTGGCCGGCGGGAGTGCCAGCGATGCCAGCCACACCTTGGCGGCCGCCGCACGCGACGCCCGTTCTGCCGTGGGCAGCAGTTCGTCCGAGGCCAACCCCTGCGCCAACCGGGCCGTGGTCAGGGCTGCCAGCGCTACCTCACGACCACCACCGAGCGGGAGACGGCCGGCCAGTCCGGCGAGGGCCGGGAACGGGAAACGCAGGGTTTCGAGAGCGTACGGAAGGGGCTCGATATGCACGGGCGGAACATAACCTCTGCAAGTGCCTGCTCGCTGGACCACCGTTCGGCGCATCGGGTATCTTGTCCGGATGGCGCAGCCGGCAAAGACGATTCTGTGGGTGGACGACGAAGCGGAGCTCCTCGAGCCGCACCGGCTGCTCCTCGAGGACAAGGGCTATCGGGTGGAGACGGCAACCAATGCCGACGATGCCCTGGAGCTGTTGCGCCGCCATACGTACGACCTGGTGCTGCTCGACGAGCAGATGCCGGGCACGCGTGGCCTCGATGCGTACCGCGACATCCGGGAGATCTCGCCCACGCTGCCCGTGGTGATGGTCACCAAGAGCGAAGAGGATACCACGCTCAAGGAGGCCATCGGCGCCAATATCCGCGACTACCTCGTCAAGCCGGTGACGCCGCGGCAGGTGCTCACGGTCATCACCCGCATCCTCGACGGCCCCCTGATTCGCTCGCAGGCATTGGCCCGGGCTTTTGTGGAGCGGTTCCGCGCCATCGAATCGGAACGCTACGCGGGCCTCGATTGGCGCGGCTGGATCGAGCGATTCTCGGAATTGATGCAGTGGGACGTGGACCTGGCCGACGCGGGCGAACTCGGATTGCATGAGTCGCTGCGTGGGCTCTATCCCGACATGCATCGTGAGTTCGCGAATTTCATTCGCACCGAATATCCGCGTTGGCTACGAGAGCTCGACGGGGATCGCCCGCCGCTTTCGGTGGACGTGGTCACCGAGTTCCTGCTGCCGCTGCTGGCGCGCGATCGCAAGGCGATCTTCATCGTCATCGATTGCCTGCGTCTCGATCAGTGGCGTGCGCTCGAACCCTCGCTGAACGGTCTGTTCGACGTCGAGACCACGCACTACTACTCGATCCTGCCCACCGCCACGCCGTACGCCCGCAATGCCCTGTTCAGTGGGCTGTTTCCCGGCGAGATCGCGGCGCGATTCCCGGACTGGTGGGGTGAGCGCGATGACGAGGCGTTGAACGCGCACGAGAAAGAACTGCTGGTGGCACATCTGGCCGAGCTGAACGTCACGGCGAACGTGCGCTACCAGAAGCTGACCACGGCGGCCGACTCGGACGATCTCGAACGGCACCTGCCCGCGGCCATCGCCGGTGACGGGGTGCATGCGTTTGTCTTCAACTTCGTCGACATGCTCACGCATGGTCGCTCGGAGTCGATGATCTTGTACGAAGTGGCGCGTGACGAGATTGCCCTGCGGGCCCTCACGCGGCAGTGGTTCGAGCGTTCGGCCCTGTTTTCGCTGCTCAAGGAAGCTTCGCGGCGCAATGTGTCGGTGGTGGTCACCAGCGATCATGGGGCGTTGCACTGCAACTCCCCGGCCACGGTGTTCGCCAAGCGCGATGCCACGGCGAACCTGCGGTACAAGTTCGGTGAGGACATCCGCGCCGAACGACCCGAGCAGGCCCTGTTGTTCAGCAACCCCGACGACCTGCGGCTGCCGCATCGTGGACCGGGCAACAACACGCTGATGGCGGCCGGGGACACATTCTTCGTGTATCCCACGAAACTGCGCGAATACCAGAGTCGGTACCGGGGATCATTCCTCCACGGCGGTGTGTCGCCCGAGGAGTGCATCCTGCCCGTGTCGTTGTTGACACCGAAGCGGTAGTGGCCGTGCTCTCTCACCGGTATTGGTCATGAGCGCCGCAGTTGCCGCCACTGGCGCCTTCCGTACTCCTGCGTCCCGCCTCTGGCGCCGTCTCTGGCGGTTCGTCGGTCCGCACAAGGGCAAGTTGGTCGCTGTCGTGTTGCTGAACGCCGCCGCCGCCGTGGCCGACGTGTTTTCGTTCACGCTGCTCGTGCCGTTCTTCAACGCGTTCTTCAAGACCGACCAGTTGTTGCCCAGCACGGGCACCATCGGCCAGCTACTGGAGCGCACGATTGGTTTCCTGCTCGATGAGCAGGACCGGATGGGATCGCTGCAGAACGTGATGCTGATCGTGATCGCCGCGGTCACGCTCAAGAACACACTCATCTGGCTCAGTGGGCAGGTGGGTGTGCAGTTGCAGGAGTACGTGGTCCGTGACCTACGCAGCAGTTTGTATGCCCATCTGCTGCGGTTGCCGTTGCCGTGGTTCACGCGCAACAAGGTCGGACAGGTCATCTCGCGTGTCCTCAGTGACACGACCAACGCCAAGACGGTCGTCACCGAGCTGGTCACCCGATCCATGTGGAGTGGAGCCCAGGTCGTGGCCACGCTGGTGGCCATGTTCACCACGTCGTGGCGTCTTTCGCTCGCGGCACTGGTCATTGCCCCACTGACCATCGGCGCCATTCAGCCGGTGCTACGCAAGCTGCGCCGTGGCTATCGCCGCCTGGGCAATGAGCAGGGCGAGATGACCAGTCTCGTGCAGGAAGTGGTGAGCGGTGTGCGGCTGGTGAAGTCGTATCGTGCCGAGGGGCGCGAAGAGCATCGCTTCGTGACGCAGAATCAGGCCTACGCGAAGGGCTTCGTGCGGGTTGGACGGTTGGCCCTGCTGTCGGGGCCCGTCACCGAAACGCTGGGTACCTTCACAGCGGTGGCGATCCTGTGGTACGGCGCGCAACTGGTGCTGGTGCAGGAGACACTCACTGGTGCGGAGCTGCTGGTGTTTCTCGTGCAGGTGATGCGTCTCCTGCAGCCGCTCAAGCAACTCTCGCAGGTCCCGGCAGCGGCTCAACAGTCACTCGCCAGCGCCGAGCGCATCTTCGAGATACTCGATGCGCCCACGGAAACCGCCAACGATCGTGGCACGCGCACCACGGCCACGTTTGCCAATCACCTCGTATTCGAGGACGTCGGCTTTCAGTATGACGCCCACGCCGTCGCTCTGCGCGGGGTGACATTCACGGCGCGGAAGGGCGAGGTGGTCGCACTGGTCGGCGCGAGCGGTGCCGGCAAGAGCACCCTGGTCGATCTCGTGCCGCGGTTCCTCGATCCGACGGCCGGTCGCATTCTGCTCGATGGCGTGGATCTGCGGGAAATCCGTCTCGAGGCGTTGCGTGGGCTCATCGGCATTGTCAGCCAGGACACCGTGCTGTTCAACGACACGGTGCGAGCGAACGTGGCCTTCGGTCGACCGGATGCCACGCAGGCACAACTGGATGCGGCGGCGCGTGCCGCCAATGCCCTCGGCTTCATCGAGGCCTTGCCGCAGGGCTGGGACACCAATCTCGGCGAACGCGGCACCCGACTGTCCGGCGGCCAGCGTCAGCGTCTGGCCATTGCGCGCGCGCTGGTGTCCGATCCACCGATTCTGATCCTCGACGAGGCCACGTCGGCACTCGACGTGGAAAGCGAACGTCTCGTGCAGGAGGCCATCGACAACCTGCTGGTGGGCCGCACGGTGTTTGTCATCGCCCATCGCTTGGCCACGATCCAGCACGCCGATCGCATTCTCGTCCTGGACGGCGGTGCCCTCATCGAAGAAGGCTCACACGCCGAGTTGCTGACGCGCGATGGCGCGTATGCTCGGCTGCATGCGTTACAGTTCGATCGGCGTGCCGTGATCCTCGACGACGAATCCGATATGCCGGCAAACGAGACGGCGGCGGTACCCACGTCCGGGGACGAGTAAGCGGCCATGCGCGTGCTCGTGCTGACGACGGCACCGCGCTACACACCCGATGTGCAGCTATTGCTGCATCTCGCGGCCGCATTGAGCGCACGTGGTGATGTAGTGGCACTGGCCTGCGTGCAGGGCAGTGCCGTGGGCCGTGAGGTTTCCGTCGAGTGGCCGCGTCTTACACTCCGGACGTTCGGCTCCATCGGATCGACTCGACACACATCGGCTGTGCGAGAGGTGGTTGGCGCTCTGCGACCCGATGTGATGCTGGTGCGATCGGAGGCCGATGCCCGGCTCGCGTCCGCCGCGATGGGATCACGCGGTGGTGTGGTGCGCCTGGTGGCCCTCGACGAGCGCGGTCAGGCCGACACCGACGAGGCGAACGGAGGCTGGTCGTTTGGGCGAAGCCGCGCCCGCATTGTGGAGTGGGGGCGTCGCGCACCGGCACTGAGTTGGCCCGGGGCTGCTCCCGCCGACGAGATTCGCGAGTCGGGCGTGAGTTCCGAGTTGCTCGTACTCCCACCGTTTGCGACACCCGGTGAGGACTCCACGGAGCCCCCGCCCTATGACGTGCATACGGCCACCGCGTTGCGGGCGGCGGCCCACCTGCGTACGCGTCATCCTGCGCTGAAAGTGACCTTGCTGGGCGATGTGGCGGTGATGCAGGGGGCTCGGGTACATGCCGCGTCGTTGAACCTCACATCCGCTTTGTCGATCCGCCCGCTGCAGTCGTTGCTGTCATTGGCCGAGCGGGGCGCGACCGCACTGTGGGTGGCCGACCAGGGGGATCTTGGTGCGATCTGCACTCTGGCCGCGATGCGACAGGGGTTGCCCGTGGTGATGACGCACGATGCCGCGGCGTCTGTGCTGGTGGCGCCGGCCATCACCGGTGTGCTCGATGAGGTGCCGTACAGCGCGACGGCACCCGCACTGGCCGTTTCGATCGTGATGGAGTTGGCCCGCCTGCTGGGGGACCGCACCAAGCGTCGTGCCATGGATGAAGCGGCGCGCAGCAAGGCCGATCGTGAACATGGATGGAACGCCTTCGTGGACGATGCCGCCACGCAGCTTGCCAGGGCGGCGGGGCCGTCAGCGCGCACGTCCGCGGGCGCATCAACGCGGACCTCATCATGAGTGCCGCGGACCGATTGCGTCGTGATGGCCGAAGTTGGATCGGGGCCACCGTGGTGGTGTTGCTGGTGCTGCTGGCGGTGGCGGCTCCGCTCGTGACGCTGCACGATCCGTCACGCATCGACTTGCGGCACACGCTCGAGGCCCCATCGGGTACGCACTGGCTGGGTACCGACGCACAGGGACGCGATGTGTGGGCCCGCTTGATCTTCGGTGCCCGTGTCTCACTGCTGGTGGGCATTGCCTCGCAGGGGATCGCGCTCGGAATTGGCGTACTGCTGGGCCTCGTCGCCGGGTATCGCGGGCGATGGACAGACGAAGTGATCATGCGGCTCGCCGATGTCACATTGGCCTTCCCGAGTCTGTTGTTGCTCATCGCGATGGCGGCGGCGTTCGAGCCATCGCTCACGGTGGTGTGCGTCGTCATCGGTGTGGTGGGCTGGGCGGCGATGGCGCGCCTGGTGCGTGGTCAGGTGCTGGTGGTGCGAGAACTCGAGTATGTGCAGGCGATGCGAGCGCTGGGCGCGCGCGATGGTCGCATTGTGGCGCGACATATTCTGCCGAATGTGGTGGCACCGGTGATCATCGCCGGCACATTGGGTATCGCCGGTGCGATCATGGCCGAGGCGGCATTGTCGTTTCTGGGTTTGGGCGTGCAACCCCCCACCCCGAGTTGGGGGGCGATGATTGCCGACGGACGGGATCTCTCGCAGTTGCGGAACGCACCCTGGACGTCACTCGCGCCCGGTCTGGCCATTGGTGTGGCCGTACTGGGCTTCAACCTGCTCGGCGATGCCTTGCGCGACGCACTCGATCCACGCGCCGAACGACGCAGTTGACACCTTGGCGGGCCTCTCGGCCTGTTTGAACTCTCCACACTGGCGAACCTATGTCGTCGATCCTTGATGTCGCTGCACTGCGCGCGCAGGAATACCCGTGGATGGCGACGGATCCGGCCATCTACCTCAATGCCGCATCGGTCGGGCCGCTACCGCAGCGCACGGTGGAAGTCACGGCGGAATGGGCCACGATGCGGTCGCGTCCTCATCAGTTGCCATTTCCGCTGATGCAGGAGGCTGCCGCTACGGCGCGCGCGCAGTTTGCGGCGCTGGTGGGTGCCGACGCGGATGAAATCGCGCTGATGCCGAACACCACATATGGGCTCAATCTCGCGGCCCGGGCGCTTCCTTTGCGTCCCGGTGTGATTCTCACGTTCGATGGAGAGTTTCCGAGCTGCGTGTACCCGTTCCAGGCGCTGGGCTCTCGGGGGATCACGCTCGACCTCATCCCGAAGCGCGACGGCATTCCGGATGAAGATGCGCTGCTCGAAGCCATCGGCAATCGCTCCGATGTGGTCGCCGTGGTGGTTTCATGGGTGCAGTTCGCGAACGGCTTCGTGGCCGACCTCGCACGGATCGGCAACGCCTGTCGCGCACGTGGCATCTTTTTCATTGTCGACGGCATCCAGGGCTGCGGGGTGCGCCCCATCGACCTGCATGCGTTACCGGTGGACATCTTTGCGAGCGGGGCGCAGAAGTGGCAGCTCAGCCCATGGGGCACCGGTTTTGTCTATGTGCGCCGCGAACTCGTGACGGCGCTCGAGCCGCATGATGTGGGCTGGGCGTGCATGAAGGCGTCCGTCGACTACACGCGCCTCACCGACTACGAATTCGACTTTTTCGACGACGCCCGTCGCTTCGAAGTGGTGACACTCGCCTATCAGGACTTTGCGGCGGCCAACGCGTCGACGGCTCTGCTGCTGGAGCTGGGCGTGGATCGCATTGCCGCCCATCTGGAGCGTCTGGGCGATCGTGTCGTGCAATGGGCCACCAGTCGTCGCGATGTGCGTCTGGTCACGCCAGCCGCCCCGGCACGTCGGGCTGGCGTTCTGTCATTTGCACCGGAGCGGCTCGACGAGATGGCCACCGCGCTCAAGAACGCGCAGGTGATTCATGTGGTGCGCGAGGGGGCTATCCGGTTGTCGCCGCATAGCTACAACACCATCGACGAGATCGATCGGGTGCTGGCGTTGCTCGACCAAACTCGCTGATCTGGAGAAAAAACAGCGGGGGGAACACTGATCACACAAATAAGAGATCAGTGTTCCCCCCGCTGTTGCAGTTACGGAACCTGAATCAGTCCGAACTCGCGCTGTCCCTTTCGCACCAGCAGATGGCGGTCGCGTAGCAGGCGGTCTTCGCCCACCACGCGATCGGCGGCGCCGAGCTTGACGCCATTCACGCTCACACCACCCTGCTCGAGTAGCCGCTTGGCGGCACCACGCGACGCTGCAATGCCCAGCAGCGTGAGGCACTGATATACATCGATGCCTTCCGCCGGAGCGCCTTCGGCCGGCGGTTCGTACTCGGCGAACGGGATCTCGGCGCGCAGAGCCTTCAGCGCCTCACCGGACAGTGCTTGCGGATCGGCCTTTTCGAACAGCAGGGCCGACACTTCCTGTGCCACTCGCGCGGCTTCGGCGCTGTGCACACGGCTGGTGACTTCCACGGCAAGCGCGCGCTGCGCGGCGCGCTTCTCGGGCGCGGTACGCACTTCGGCGTCGAGTGCCGTGACCTCGTCCAGCGAGAACAGCGTGTAGTAGCGCAGATAGCGTGAGGCGTCCCGGTCGTCCGCGCCCATCCAGAACTGGTAGAACTGGTACGGCGAGGTGCGCTCCGGGTCGAGCCACACGGAACCGCCGCCGGTGCTCTTGCCGAACTTGGAGCCGTCGGCGTTGGTGATGAGCGGGAAGGTCAGACCGTTGGAGTCGGCGCCGCCCGAGCGCCGGATCAATTCCAGGCCCGCGGTGATGTTCCCCCACTGATCGCTGCCGCCGAACTGCAGCGTCACACCCTCGGAGCGGTTCAGCTCCCAGAAATCGTGCGCCTGCAGGAGCATGTACGAGAACTCGGTGTACGAAATGCCGCCGTCGATGCGGGACTTCACCGAGTCCTTGGCCAGCATGTAGTTGACCGAAAAATGCTTGCCGGTCTCACGCAGGAAGTCCAGCACGGACAGCTTGGACAGCCAGTCGACATTGTTCACGAGCTTCGCACCACGAGGCCCGTCGAAGTCGAGGAAGCGACTGAGCTGGCCACGAATGGCCTCGGCGTTGCTGTGGATGGCGTCGAGCCCCTGCAACACCCGCTCACTGGCCCGACCGCTCGGGTCACCGATCATGCCCGTGGCGCCGCCCACCAGCGCATACGGGCGATGCCCCGCGCGCTGGAGGTGCATCAGCCCCATGATGGGGATGAGATTCCCCACATGCAGGCTGGAGGCCGTGGGATCGAAGCCGCAGTATCCGGAGACGGTGCCAGCGGCGAGTGCCGCCGGCAGGCCTTCGGTGTGTTGGCTGATCAGCTCGCGCCACGCGAGCTCGTCGAGTAGTGATGGGCGTGCAGACATGAGCGCAAGATAACCGTCCCGACGTGGCGCGTCGCGGCCCCGGTCGGTAGCCTTCAGGACTGTTATGTCACTTTCATCGATGTTGACGCGCCGCCCCTGGATCGGGTGGGTGCTGGTAATCGGGCTCTTTGGCGGAGCGATCGGGGTCGGCGTGCTGGCCGGCGCCTGGGCGGTTATTTGCCGCAGCGGTCGCTGCCCCTCCATTGCCGCGCTCGAGCAGTACGTCCCGCGCCAGACCTCCAAGGTCTACGCCGCCGACGGGCGTTTCATCACCGAACTTGGCCTCGAGCGCCGTACGTTGGTGCGCCTGCAGGACATCCCCAAGCACGTCCGGGATGCCGTGGTGATGACCGAGGACCGCCGGTTCTATCAGCACGCCGGCATCGACTACTTCCGTATCTTCGGCGCCGCGCTGCGCAACATTCGCGCCGGTGGCTACGCGCAGGGTTTTTCGACCATCACCATGCAGTTGGCCCGCAACGTGTTCTCCGACCGCATTTCGCGCGAGAAGACGCTGCTCCGGAAGGTGAAGGAAGCCCGCGTCGCCCGTGCCATCGAAATGCGCTACTCGAAGGACAAGATCCTCGAGCTGTACCTCAATCAGGTGTATCTGGGCAACGGCGCCTACGGCGTGGAGACTGCCTCGCAGCGTTACTTCGGTAAGTCGGTGCGCGATGTCACGGTTGCCGAAGCGGCGGTGTTGGCTGGTTTGCTGAAGGGGCCTGAACGCTACAACCCACGCCGGTTTGCCGATCGTGCCATCCAGCGTCGGAACACGGTGCTGGAACTGATGCGCCGCGGTGGCGCCATCAACGACGCCGACGCCTCACTGGCCAAGGCGTACCCGTTGCAGCTCGCCGAGCGCAGCGAGTCGGGAGATATCGCGCCGTACTTCGTGGAGTGGGTGCGCCAGGAACTCGAAGCGCATTTCGGCAAGCGTCTCTACGATGAAGGGCTCAAGGTCTACACGTCACTCGAC
Organism: Gemmatimonas aurantiaca T-27; assembly: GCF_000010305.1. NCBI lineage: Bacteria > Pseudomonadati > Gemmatimonadota > Gemmatimonadia > Gemmatimonadales > Gemmatimonadaceae > Gemmatimonas > Gemmatimonas aurantiaca. The sequence goes on from NC_012489.1 coordinate 762,749, forward strand.
GTGGACATGCAGACGGCCTCGGAGCGTGCCCTCGAGAACCAACTGCAGGCCATTGAGGCAGGTCGGCATGGCGCGTACAAGCACCTGACCTACGAAGCGTATCTCGCCCGTAGTGCCGATGGCGGCGAGCGGGGGGCAGCCAATGCGCCATACCTCCAGGGCGCGTTCGTGGCCATCGATCCGCGCAGTGGCGCCGTGCGCGCCATGGTGGGCGGACGTGACTTCGGTGACTCCAAGTTCAATCGTGCCGTGCAGGCGCTGCGGCAGCCCGGCTCCACCTTCAAGCCGGTGGTGTATGCCACGGCCATACACGAAGGATTTGGACCGTCGCAGGTCGTGGACGATTCGCCCATCTCGCTCGATCAGGTGAGCGGCGAGACGTGGACCCCGCAGAACTACGATCTCAAGTTCCAGGGCAATGTGCCGCTGCGTCGCGCCCTGTACATGTCGCGTAACGTGCCGGCCATTCGCACCGGCATGGCGGTGGGTACGGATGCGGTGATCTCGATGGCTCGGCGTTTCGGTATCAGCACACCCATCCCGCCGTATCCGTCCATCTTCATCGGCTCGGCGGACGTGTATCCGGTGCAGATGATCGGCGCCTACTCGGTGTTTGCCAATCTCGGATTGCACACCACGCCCCACGCCATCCTCAAGGTGGAGAATGCCGAAGGCAAGGTGATCTGGAAGCCCACGCCGAACCGCGAGGCGGTGCTGTCGCCGGAAGAAGCGTGGCTGATGGTGAGCATGATGAAGGACGTGGTGGTGCGTGGCACGGCGGCACGCATCTGGAGCAATGGGTTCCGTGTGCCAGCGGGCGGCAAGACCGGCACCACCAACGATGGCGCCGACGTCTGGTTCATCGGGTACACGGCCGATCTGGTGGCCGGTGTGTGGATGGGCTTCGATCGTCCGCAGAAGATCAAATCGAACGCGCAGGGTGGTGAACTGGCCGCTCCGGCATGGGCTGCATTCATGACCGAGGTGTATCGCCGCAAGCCGCAGCCGCCCGACTGGCCCCGCCCCGATGGTGTGGTCACGCGCGAGGTCGATGCGGCCACGGGTCGCCTGGCCAATAGCAGTTGCCTTGGTGCCGTGGTCACGGAGTTTTTCGTGCAGGGCTATGAGCCCACGCAAAGCTGCAGCGATGCCTCCGGCCCCACGCCGATGAGTGCCGACAGCGCGCGCATCCGCTCCATGCGAGACACGACGAATCCGTTTCGCATTCCGCCGCAGTAGCGAACGTTCGGCATGACCGTCGGCGCGCACAGGGGGCAACCCGCAGGGTCGCCCGCAGGACAGGCCACACTCTACACCGCAGATTGGGTGCTGCCGATCTCCGCGGCACCCATCCGGAACGGTGGTGTGCTGGTGGAGCAGGGCATCATTCGCTGGGTTGGCGCCGTGCGGGAGATGCCTCCCCAAATCACGGATGCGGTGCCGGTCGAGGCCCTTGGGGCGGCCGTGCTCATGCCTGGCCTGGTCAATGCGCACACCCACCTCGAGCTCACCACACTCCGTGGGTTTCTCGAAGGGTTCGATTTTCGCGATTGGCTGCGCACGCTCACGGAGGTGCGCCGCGATCTGCTGACGATGGACGATCTCGTCGACGCCTCGCGGGTGGGCATCGCCGAAGCCCTTCGGCATGGCATCACCACGATGGCCGACACCACGGACTCGGCGGCGCCGCTACAGGCCATGCACGAACTGGGCGTGCGTGGTATCGGCTACGTGGAGGTGTTTGGTCCCGATCCCGCGCAGTGTGCGACATCGATTGCGCGCCTGCAGGAACGGGTACTGACGCTGCGCGCGCAGGATACATCGCTGGTGCAGGTCGGTGTGTCACCGCATGCGCCGTACACCGTGAGCGCCGCGCTCTTTGCGGCCACGGCGACGTTGGCCCGTGAGCAGGCCTTGCCGATGGCGGTGCACATCGCGGAGAGCGCAGCAGAAACCGCGTTCGTGCGTGACGGCGCGGGGGCCTTTGCCGAGCGATTGCAGGCGCGTGGCATTGCCGTGGCACCGCAGGCGCGCTCACCCATCGCGCTGCTCGATGCCTGCGGCGTATTGGCATGCCGGCCACTGCTCATTCACGCCATTCGCGTGGACGATGAAGATCTGGCGCGTGTGGCCGACCGTGGTGCGCGCATTGTGCATTGCCCGATCTCGAACGCCAAACTCGGTCACGGAATCGCGCCGCTCGATCGCATGCTCGCGCACGGCGTGGCGGTTGGTCTGGGTTCGGACTCGGTGGCCAGCAACGATCGCATGCATCTGCTCGACGAAGCGCGCCAGGCCACGCTGTGGCACGCGGTCCGTTCCGGCGTGCCCGATTCCCTCGATGCCCACACCGCGCTGCGTCTCGCCACCCAGGGTGGTGCGGATGCGTTGGGATTGGGAGACGTGATCGGAACGCTCGACACGGGAAAGGCCGCCGATCTCGTGGCGTTTCCGCTGGATGTGGCGCTGGTGGGGCCGGTCTTTGACCCGGCCGTCACGCTGGTCCACGTATTGGCAGGGCGTGCCGAGGCGTCGTTTGTCAGTGTGGCCGGCGCGGTGCTCGTCCGTAACGGATCGGTGACAGTGGGTGCCGCCTCACTGATCGACGGCAGTATGACACGACTGGTCGCAGCGGCATCGCGCCTCGAGCAGTGGCGGCATCGCGGTCCGGCGTGATATGCTTCGTGATGCGCATCCACCGTGTCCAGCTCCTTCAGAGCCGTCGCAGGCCGCCCAGTAGTCCGCGTCGGAGTGCTTCCAGGGACACGGTCATTCTTCGGATGGCGCGTTTCTAGTCTCCACCAATTCCCCGCTGTTTGCCGGCCGGCCTCCGAGTCGACGCACCAGCGGGGATTTGTTTTTGGGGACATCAGGTCGACTGCAGCAATTCAGCGGAGGGTAGGGCGTGATCGCCGGATGTCTCGCACTGAATGCGTCGTACGAACCACTGACGATGGTCCCGCTGCGGCGGGCCCTGCGTCTCGTCATCGACGGGAAAGCGGAAATCGTCGAAGCCGAGCGTGGAGTGCCGGTGCGGTCGGAGAAGCGGGCGTTCCCGCGCCCCGCCGTGATCCGACTCACCCGCTTCGTGCATGTGCCACGTCGCTTCCGCCGTCAGGTCACCAATACGTTTCTGTTCGCGCGTGATGACTACCAGTGTCAGTACTGTGGTCGTCGCTCGAATGAACTGAAGACGCGCGAATCCCTGACGCGTGATCATCTCATTCCGATGTCGCGCGGTGGCACCAACGAATGGTCGAACGTGGTCACCGCCTGCAGCTCCTGCAACACCCGCAAGGCGAATCGCCTGCCGGCGGAAATCGGCATGGTGCCCCTGCACGTGCCGACCGAGCCGCACTTTGTGCACCTGTCGTGGGCGGTGCGACGCCTGACCCCGATCCAGGCGCAGTACATCCGCACGTTTTATGGTGAGGACACGCTGCGGGAACTGCAGAAGATCGAACACGGAACCCCGGTGCGCGCGGCGCATTGAGCGCCCGGGGCCTGGTGTGCACCTGCACCGGGCTCCCCGCATGGGTTGGTCAGAATAAGGTCGACGGACTGCGGGCTTCCAGTCTGCGCACCTCGCCGCCCAACAAACGGCTGGCGAGTGTGCGCACACCGCGTGTGAGCGCCGAGGCCGGGCTGCGCTTACCCTGCACGGCGGGGGCCGCCTCACCTCGTAGCCAGCGATCGAGTTCGTCCAGATCACTCACCTGCAGCGATTGCAACTCGGCCTGCACGAGCACGTAGCTCTTTTTGCCACGCGGCGGGGACGGCAGTGCGGGGGCAAACGCGAGTTCCATCGCTGCACGCGCGTCAGCAAAACGTGTGTAGCTCCCCAATGAGGTGATGGCGCCGGCCACACGCCGCACCACCTCATAGCTGCGATCGATGACGTCATAACGCACGATGATGTCCCACTCGGCGCGGCCATTCACATCGTCGAACCAACGACCTTCCGACCAGAGTTCCGCGCGGACGTGCAGGCGCGCGGGAAATCCACTGCGGACCATTTCGTCGAACGGCTTTTCGGCCAGCACCCCGCGCACGGCAATCACCGGCGGATAGTTCGTCGGGCTGATACGGATATCGATCTCCGGTTTCCCCTGCGCCCATGCGGCGGCACTGCTGCTCACCAGGAGCAGCAGTGCAACCACGAAGCGCAGGAGGGGGCGGATCGAGCGCACCAGAAATTCAGATCAGAAGCGACGTGACAAGCGCACGTACACGTTGGGTGACTGACCGCTCTCGGACACCGCCTGCGCGATGTACACGCCGAAACTGCCGAAGTCGAAACCACCGCCAATGTCGGTGCGCCAGCCGCTGATCGGCGGCAACTTGCTGCGGCCGAAGGTGAGGTCCGCGATGGTCGGGCTGCCGGCATCACTCACCAGCCAGCCGCGTCCCGAGTTCGCGAAGATCACCCACGTGCCATCGCCGCGCACACCGTTGAATCCCCAGCGACGATCACCGTAGTTGTCATCGCCGAACAGGTTGATGCGGAAGTCGCCCTTCCACTCGAGCTGCGCCAGCACCATGCGGTCACACTGCGCGGGCCGTCCAAGCGCGATGTAGGCGCTCTCGTCGCCCGTGGCACAGGTGCCCACATCATTGCTGCCGATCATGCGCCGGAAGTCGAAGCCCGGCAGTGCATCGATGCCACTGACGGCGAGCCGTCGTTGAATGGGCAGGGCATCGCCGTTCACCCAACCACCAGCCACGACACGCATGTTGAGCTGCGCCTGCGGTCCAAGGCGGTTGTAGCGCCGCAGGTCCACGAACGCGCGTGAGTACTCTGTTTCGACACTGCCCTGTGGTTCGGTGGGGATGCCGCGCAATCCCGCCGTCAACGGGCCGAATCGGTCGATGGTGCCGGAGCCGCGTTCCCACTCACCGCGCAGATACCATCCCGAGCGGGGATTCTCCGGGTTGGTACGTGTGTCGAGCACCGCAGACACGGTGAGCAGGTCCATCACGCCTTCATCGGCCGCCGGGTTCACCCGCCATGGTGTGTCGCCCGAGAAGATGGACCACACGTCGCGCATGCGCCGGCTGCTCCAGCGTTCGCGGCCATACGACGCGCGCAGTTCCGAACCACGCCCGGAGAACAGCGACACATATCCCTGCCCACCATGGCGTTGCCAGTAGTCACGATAGTCACGCGTGAAGAGGAACGCGTTGAGACCCACTTCGGCGTCGGTGAGCTGCCAACGCTCCATGGCTTCCACTTCATCGAACAGACGACCGCCAACGGCCACCCCGTGGCGATTGCCCTGACGCACTTCGAACAGCGCGCGGTGGCCGAGGTTTTCGCGATCCCAACGCAGGCCGTCGCCGGTCCGGAAGATCCCGAACAGCTCGGCTCTGATGCGCGTGTCCTCTGCCCGTGCCCGGAAGCGCGGCCCAATGATGATGGGCAGACCTTCCACGCGATTGTACGTGTGGGCGGTGGTCACGAACAACTGGCTTTCGGAACTGTTGGAGCGTTCATCACGCACCCACTGCGACCAGCGGCCGAAGAAATCGGTATCGGCCACCAGCGTGTCGGCACTTTCGTGGTATCGGTAGCGGGCGCTCCACACGCGGATCTCACCCGTGACGTTGGGGCGCTCCGGAGATTCGAAGGTGCCACCGAGCACGGTGAGCGACCCATCGATGCGTGAGCCGTCCACCAACAAGGCATCACCATTGAGAACCACCACGTGGCCTGTGACCACGCCGGCGAGGCGCGTATTGCCATCCAGCACCGCCAGGTCGCCACGGACCGTGTCGGTGGAGGCGAGGTTGAACTCCCCGCGCACGCGTCGGGTGGATGCGGCGTTGAAGATGCGAGTCACCTCGAGCGCCACATCGCGCGGAACGCCACCGATGCGGCGGTCGCTGGCGCGATTGTCACGACTGCCATCACGACCGCTGTCCCGTTGCGCCTCGATCCCGGACATGGGGATCAGCGCCGCCATCATCGCGGTGAACAGCAATGCGGCGCGCAGCAAGGGGGGGAGAACAGACCGCGAACGGGACATGGACATGAGTTGACCGGAGGGACGGGCGGGGGGATTCATCATGAACTCCATCTGAAGGTCGCTGCCCGAGAGAGCAAGACACGTACCATTGGCCTTTCCCCTCCCAGCAGAGTGTGGCATGCGTCCTTCAGAGAGACACGCCTGTGTCGGAGTGCAACGCACCGCGGAGCCCCGACAGTTGCACACCAGCAAATGGTTTGAAAATGACGAATCCCGGAAACGACGAACGACTACTCGGGGGCTGATGCCAACCCGAGCCGTCGCATCCGACGATACAAGTTGGGGCGGTCCGTTTGCAGTCGTCGCGCGGCTTCGGCCACATTCCCATCACTTTGCGCCAGTGCCGCCGAGATCAGCCGTCGTTCATAGGCATCGAGGGCATCACTGAGGGGCATGTGCGCTGCCGATGCTGGATCCGGCGTGTCCACCTCCGTTCCCGCCTCGGTACCCGAGGGCACGGCCGACGTGGCGCCGGGCAGCGCCGCTGTTTCGGGCAGCACCTGACGCACTTCGGTGCGGGTGACCTCGGAGCCGGCGTGCAGAATGGCCAACCGTTCCACGACGTTGGCCAGTTCGCGGATATTGCCGGGCCACCGGTAAGCGCTGAGCGCCCCGAGCGCACTTTCGTGCCACTGCACCAGCGGCCGACCGGTGCGGGTGCGATGACGTGCCGAGAAGTGACGCACCAGTGCCGGCAGGTCGCCCGGCCGGTCACGCAGCGGCGGCAAGTGAATGGGGATCACGTTCAGACGGAAGAACAGATCCTCTCGGAAGCTGCCGTCGGCCACGGCACGTGTCAGATCCTTGTTGGTGGCTGCCAGGATGCGCACATCCACCTTGATCGGCTTTCCACCACCCACACGTTCGATCTCACGCGCCTCGATCGCTCGCAGCAGCTTGGCCTGGGCTTCGGCCCCGAGATCACCGACCTCGTCGAGAAACAGGGTGCCCGTATGGGCCAGCTCGAACCGACCAATGCGGCGCTCAGTGGCCCCGGTGAACGCGCCCCGCTCGTGCCCGAACATCTCGCTCTCCACGAGATCGCGCGGAATAGCCGCACAATTGACGCGCACAAACGGCCGATCCCGACGGGCGCTCGAGACATGCAAGGCTGCCGCCGCGAGTTCCTTGCCGGTGCCGGACTCGCCGGTGATCAGCACGCGGGCATCGGTGGGGCCAACACGCGCGAGCAGCGCCCGCACGTCGCGCATCGCGGGCGAGTCGCCGATCATCTCGCCGGAGATGCCCAGATCTTCGCGCAGGGCGGCTGCGGCCCGTCGCGCCTGACGCAACTCGAACGCCGAAGCCAGTGCGAGCAGCACGCCCTCAGGCGTGAGCGGCTTTTCGAGGAATGTGAATGCCCCCAGTCGGGTGGCACGCACCGCGTCGGTGAGCGCCGCCCGCCCGCTCATCATGACCACCGGCATGTCCGGGCGTCGCTCGCGCAGCTTTTCCAGCAAGCCCAGCCCGTCCAGATCGCCCGGCATCATCAGGTCGATCAGCGCCACGTCCGGCTCCGAGGTCTCGGCAAGCGCGAGACCCGTGGAGCCGTCGGAGGCATCACGCACGTCGTAGCCTTCGGAGCTCAGCAACGCTCCGACCATACGCCGGATATTGGGTTCGTCGTCGACGATCAGGACGCTGGGCACGGCCGTGAACTAGCGCGACGCCGTGTGTGACGACACGGGCACCGGCTCACCGCGCTCCGTCAGCACCCGCGTGGTGAAACGCTGAGCCTCGGAGACTTTTTCCATCTCCACCGCCACCGTGTCGAGATTGCGTTCCATGTTCTCGAAGCGTGATTCGAACTGCTGTCGCAGTGCCGACTCCTGCGCGGCTGCACTGCCGCGACGATCGATGTACCGCGCGATGGCCCGCGCAATCGGCCAACCGATGCAGAGAAATCCCACGGCGGCGGCGAACGCCCACGAGATCTTCACCAAGCCATCGGGTACGACATCGCGAATGGGCACCGTCGTGCTGGTCTGGCCCTGCTGCACATGGATGCCGAGACCATCGACGCGCACCGTGATATCGGGGTCCGGGCCATTGGTGGGAAAGACAATGGTGCCGGGCTGCCGCTGCGCCTGGGCCTCTGCCCGTGCGGCATCCTGGGCCGCCGTGCGTGCGGCCTGCGTCGCATCGCGCGCGCCTTCCATGGCAGCACGCACGGCCTCGTTGATCTCCTTTTCGAGCTGCGCGCCATCGAGTGACCGCGCTGGCTGACCGGCCTGCTGCATCATCGTACCCGCTCCATGTCCTGGGCTGACCGCTCGGCCAGCAACTTGGCGGTGAATCGCTGTCCTTCACTGATGCGTTCGACTTCCACGGCTACGAGCTCCACCGCCTGTTCGATCGCCGCGAGGCGCTGGGCGACATCATTGGGCGTGCGCGACTGATCACCGCGGCGATCAAGCCAGCGGGCAAAAGAGCGCACCAGCGGACTGCCCAGCGTTATCGCCACGACCATGGAACAGCCGATGGCGATGACGGCAATGGCGCCATTGGGGACATCCTTGCGGGCCCGTGCTGGTGCGAACTCCGGTCGGCGGGAGGCTTCGGTGATGGCGCGGGCTGCGGCTCCACCGACTTCCTCACCATTGATGCTGATGCCCTGATCGTTGATGACGATGCGGTTCACGTTGCCTTTGCCATCGGGCACGGTGATCACCCGCTCGCCGCCTGCGCCCGGTTGCTCCGAGATCTGCGGTGCGGCGGCGTCACCGCGCTGCTGCCCTGAACCCTGTGTCATGTGCCCACTCCTATGTTCGACATCGGCGAGCGTGGTCCGCCGGATGTGTCTGTCCCAATCGGGAGTCGTACGAGCATCACCGTGCCGTGGCCGACGATACTCGATGCCACCACCGTGCCGCGGTGGGCTTCGATCGTTTGCCGCGCGATCGCCAGGCCCAGACCTGTGCCACCCGGCTTGGTGGTGACGTACGGTTCGAAGATGCGTTGCAGCACTTCCGGCGTCATGCCGGTGCCCGAATCGCCAATGCGGATCGCGACCATGGACGGCTCTCGGTACACCGCGACCTGAATGGTACCGGCGCCGGGTGTGGCATCGACCGCGTTGATGAGAATGTTGGTCACCGCCCGCACGAGCGACTCGTGGAAACCGACCACCAGCGGCAACTCCTCGCCACAGGACAGGTCGAGCGTGAGTCGCTCAGGCACCACGGCCCGTGCCACCCGGGTGACCAGCTCCGATACATCGATTTCAGCCGGTGGGCCATCGGGCAACCGACCGAACTGGGCAAAGCTGCGCGCCATGGTCTCGAGGCGTGCCGCTTCTTCGGCCAGGACATCCACGGTGTCACGCAGTTCTTCGGGAGCCTGGCGTCGCAGCCGATCCACGGCGAACCGAATGGGGGTCAGCGGGTTCTTGAGTTCGTGCGCAAAGCGGCGGGCGGACTCACGGAATGCCTCGGCGCGCTCCGCTTCCAGCGCGCGGCGTCTCCCGGTTTCCAGTTCCATGGCCATGGTGCGCATCCCCGATCTGAGTACTTCGAACTCCGGAGCGCCGCGGCGATCCGTCTGTTCCGGAATAGGCCGCCCCATGCGGACCAGCCCTGTCCAGCCGACCAGCTCATCCAGCGGACGGCTGAGCTGTCGGCTGAGATGTCCTGCCACCCGCGAGGCCCCGATGGCCACCAGCACCACCACAAACAATCCGCCCACCAGCACCAGGCGCATCGAACGCCCCGCCACAAAATCGAACCGTCGGGCCAACTGCGCCGACTCACGCAACTCGGCCTCATGCCGCTCGAGCGCCTGCCGTTGCGCCGGCGACAGCGGAGCCCGGTCGACGGCCCGGAGGGCCTCCTCGCCACTGTGCGCAATGCGTTCCCACGCTGATCGCGCCGAGAGCAGCGAGAGTGTCCGGGCGGCGAGCCCGGTCCACGCCAGCGTGACGACGACCGTGGGGATCAGCGCGAACAGCAACAACATCGCAAACAGGCGCGTACGAAAAGGAGCACGCGTACCGTCTCGGGGCGCCGCGTGACCTGGCCCCCGCACCCCCTCACGCGAGGCGAGGGGATCGAGGGCGGATTCCGCAGCAGATCCCGGACGGGATGCCGTACGCGAGGGCTCGGCGTCCGGTTTCGTGGCGGTCTGCTTCCGCATCTCGTTCATAGTCAGTAATTTACGTGGCTGTACCCGATCCCGGAGTGAGATGGCAACCTCGTGGTCCCTCGCCCCTCTCGTCGAACAGCGCGCCCAGGACACTCCTGAGCGTGTGTTGGCAACGAATGGAGCACGGACATGGACGTACCGACAGGTGGACGCTGACGCGTCCGCCCTGGCCGTGTCGTTCACGGAGTTGGGGTTGGGAGCCGGTGATCGCATCGCCGTGCATCTGCCCAACGGCATCGAGTGGATCGTGGCCACACTGGCCGCGGCCAAGCTCGGCGCGGTGGTGGTGCCGGTCAGCCCGCAGCTCAGCATTCACGACCTGCGCTATCAGCTCCGGCATGCCGAAGCGAGTGCCGTGGTCACCATCGAACGATGGAACGGCGTCGACTACCTGCAGCGCTTCGAGGAGCTGCTCGGCGACCTGCCCGACCTGCAGTACGTGGTCACGGTCGGGGAAGAGGATTTGTGGTACGACGATCGGATCTTTCAGTTCGAAGACCTGATCTCCCGTGGGGCCGGCCGACCGGTGCCGCCGCGTGCGTCCGATGAAGACACGCGGGATCTCGCGTTGATGTACACGTCGGGCACGATGGGCAAGCCCAAGGCGATGCAGCTTTCGCATCGCGCCATCGTGGAGAACGCCGTCCGTACGGCGGCCGTGCTGGTGGTCCAGCCGGACGACCGGGTGCTCACGCTGGTGTCGTTCAGTGCCATCTTCGGGTTCAGTGCGATGGTTGGCACGATGGTGAGCGGTGCGACGATCGTCTTGCAACCGTCGTTCGATGCACCGGAAGCCCTGACGCTCATGGCGACCACGCAGACCACGGTGCTGCTGGGTGTTCCGGCGCAGTACCACCTGCTCATGCGCGAAAGTGCGTTCGATCCAGCGCGGTTGCGCGCCATCCGCACCGGTCTGATGGCCGGCAGCGCAGTGGCGGAAGCGCTGGTGCGCAAAGTGCGTCGCTGGTGCGATGTGCTGGTGGCGTGGGGCCTCACGGAAACGGGTGGCGCGGTCACCGTGACCCGGCTCGATGACAGTGAGGAACGGCGGCTGCATACCGTTGGCGTCCCGATGCCTGGCATCGAGGTGATGGCGATGGACTTGTTGTCCGGACAGTTGCACGGACCCGAAGCGGTGGGCGAGCTCGCGGTGCGCGGCTCGAATATCATGGGCGGCTATCTCCGGATGCCGACCGAAACCGCCAAGGTGCTCACGCCCGACGGGTTCTTCCTCACCGGAGATCTCGGCATCATCGACGAAGACGGATGCGTGCGCATCCTGGGCCGTCGGCAGGAAACCATCTCGCGGGGCGGGTTGCAGCTCTACCCGCGCGAGATCGAGGATCGCCTTCGGGCGCATCCGGCAGTGGACGATGTCTGCGTGATCGGCGTGCCCCATGACGTCATGGGAGAGCTGGTCTGCGCGTGCATCGTTGCGGTGGAAGGGGCAGTCATCACGGGCGACGAGATCAAGCGTTTTGCCCGCGATACGATGGCTGCCGACAAAGTTCCCGATCTCGTCCGCTTCTTCGACGCGTTCCCGATGACCGGGAGCGGCAAGGTGCGTCGGCGAGAGCTCTCGCGCGCGATCGCGCTGAGTGCGAATGCCCTGAGCGCCACGGCGCTGTAGGCGATGCGCTCGATCACACCGTTTCAAATCCAGGCTGGTTCATGAGTCGCCATCTTCCCCGGTCGGGCGCGCCGTCGCCGTCCCGTTCCGTTGCGCCGTTCCATCGGGGGCCGCAGGCCGTCGCCCCCATGACGTCGCCCAATGCCGCCCCGCCGGCGCACGCGCCCAATGCCGCGTTGCTCATCGACTTCGACAACGTCACGATGGGCATCCGCTCCGATCTGCAGGAGGAGCTCAAGAATCTCCTCTCGTCGGATATCGTGAAGGGCAAGGTGGCGGTGCGCCGCGCCTACGCCGACTGGCGCCGCTACCCGCAGTACATCGTGCCGCTCACCGAGGCGTCGATCGACCTCATCTTCGCGCCGGCCTACGGCTCGTCGAAGAAGAACGCGACCGACATCCGCCTCGCGATCGATGCGCTCGAACTGGTGTTCACGCGCCCGGAGATCGGCACGTTCGTGTTGCTCTCCGGTGACTCCGACTTCTCGAGCATGGTCATCAAGCTCAAGGAGTACGGCAAGTACGTGATCGGCGTCGGCATCCGCGAATCGTCGAGCGACCTGCTCGTCATGAATTGCGACGAGTATTACTCGTACAACGCGCTCGCCGGCCTCGTGAAGACGGGCGAAGACGAGACCACACGCTGGGATCCGTGGCAGCTCGTGACGGAAGCCATCGGTCGCATGAAGCGCAACGGTGACGTGATGCGTTCCGATCGCCTCAAGCAGGTCATGCAGGAGATCGATTCGTCGTTCGACGAAAAGAATCTCGGGCATCCCAAGTTCTCGCGTTTTGTGCAGGAAGCGCAGCAGCGCGGCCTGTTGCACGTGACGAAGCTCGACAGCGGTCAGCTCGAAGTCGATGCACCGGAAGGCACGCCGTCGGCGCTCGTGCCGTCGACACCCGCGGCCTCCGCTGATGCCGAGCCGCGGCGTGATGGTGAGCGCGATCGTGATGATCGGCGTGGCCGTCGCGGCCGTCGCGGCCGTGGTCGTGATCGGTTTGATCGTGACCGGGAACCGCAGGAGGGCACATCGAATGGTGAGGTGTCGTCGGCGGCGGATGGAACGGAGGTGCCGCTCGATGTGACTGCCGAAGTGGCGATCCCGCAGACGGGTTTGATCGTGCCCGAAGGGATCCGGCCGTTGCCGGGTGAAGAAACCGCCGGTGTGTCCGAGGGTGATGTGGCGACGGAAGCGGCCGATGATGCGGCCGGCGCTACGGCGGAAGAGCGTGCGGAACGCCGCGATCGTGGTCGTCGTCGTGGCCGTGGTCGAGATCGTTTCCGTGATCGTGGGCCGCGCGCCGAGTCGGGCGCAGAACCGGGAGCGCCGGGTGCCGATACGGGAGCTGCGGTTGCTGCGCCGACGGCGGTTGCGCCGGTTGCCTCAACACCGGCGCCGGGTGGTCATGCGTTGGGCGCACCATTTGGCACGCCAGTGGCTGATACGGTCGGCCGCAGTGGTGAGCGGCTGACGCGCAGCGATGCCTTCGATCTGGTGCGTCGTTCGGTGGAGTCGCTGGTGAGCGGTGACGCCGTGACGAGCGCGAGCGCCGCGCGGCAGCGTGCCGTTGAATTGCTGGGTCGCGACAGCGAGTCGCTGAGTGCGCGCATGTTCGAGCGCATCCTGCAAGACGCCCATGATGCCAATCTCATCGACCTGCGTCGCCGCGGCGACGACTGGGAATTGGCGCGCGCGGCCGATGCGGCCAGCATCGTCGAGCAGCTCAAGACGGTGGATGATGCCCAGAAGGCGGCGGCTGCTGCACTGGCGGCTTCGCAGCCGGCGGCGCCTCGTGGCATGGGAGCGCGCGGTGTCAGTGGGCGTGGTATGGGCGCCCGTGGCAAGAGCGCTGGGTTGCCCCCCGAGCTGCTGATGGTGGGCGTGGTGGGTGCCGCGCCGGTGGTGACACCGGCCGCGGTCGTTCCGACGCCAGCCCCGGCGGTGATCCCCGCCGCGGTGGCGACGCCGGTGGTGGTGGAGACCCCGGTGGCGGCAGCTACCGAGCCCGCAGCGGCGGTTTCTGACGCACCGAAGGGTGCAGCCGTGGCTCCGGCTCCGGCGGCTCGGAAAACGGCTGCCAAGAAGGCTGCCAAGGCCCCGGCCAAGGCTCCCGCGAAGTCGGCGGCCCCGAAGGCAGCGGCCAAGGCGCCTGCCGCGAAGTCGGCGGTGAAGACGCCGGCCAAGGCGCCCGCGAAAGCTCCGGCCGCCAAGACCGCGGCTAAGGCTCCTGCGGCAAAGAGCCCGGCCAAGAAGGCTGCTGCCAAGGCTCCGGCCAAGGCTCCCGCAAAGAAGGCGGCCGCACGGAAGTGAGGTGAAGCCCGCGGGACGAGGGCGAACATGTGAGGGCGTCGACGGGTCACCGTCGACGCCCTTCATGTTTTCATGGCATTCCGGGCACTCCCGGGCCAGCTTGCCATGGTGACTGCTCATGACGTCGAGATGCGCACCCCGTTGCCGCCATCCTTCTACCTGCGCGATGCGGCGATCGTCGCGCGTGAGCTGCTGGGGGCTGTGCTGATGCACGATGACGGAGCGCAGGTGGTGTCCGGTCGCATCATCGAGACCGAGGCCTATCTCGGCCCCCACGATCCGGCATCACATTCGGCCGCCGGACGTACGGCGCGCACCTGGCACATGTTCGGGCCGCCCGGTACGGCGTATGTGTACTTCATCTACGGCATGCACTGGTGCGTGAACGCCGTGACCGGCGATGAGGGATACGGCAGTGCTGTGCTCATTCGGGCTCTCGCGCCATTGGCCGGGCTCGAGGTGATGCGTGCCCGACGCCCCAAGGCGCGCACGGATGCCTCACTCTGCGATGGTCCGGGCAAGTTGTGCGCGGCGCTGGGCATCACGCGCGCGCACGACGGTCTCATGCTGACGGGGGCCTCGCCGCTCACCATCTACGAAGGCCCGCCGGTGCCGGACGATGGTGTCGTGATCGGGCCACGTATCGGCATCAGCAAGGCAGTGGACTGGCCACTGCGATTCTGTATCGCGCCACAACGACAGACCTCCGCGTGAGGATGTCGCCGGTGATGCGATCCGGCGATCCTCGGTGCCGCGATGGGAGACGGAATCGTTCGTGCCGGTGCGTCCTGGCCGACGTGACGCAACCGTCCGGCACCTGAGACTACAGAATGCCCGCCACCCGTCCCGCATCCTTGAATGCCGCTACCACCGCATCGAGGTCGTCCTTCGTGTGTGCGGCACTCACCTGGCAGCGCACGCGTGCCTGGCCCTGTGGCACCACCGGGAACCCGAAGCCCGTGACGAACACTCCGCGTTCGAGCATCAGTTCACTCATGCGGATGGCCAGTGCCGTTTCGCCCACGATGATCGGCACGATGGGCGTTTCGCCGGGCAGCGGATGGAAGCCGGCCTCCTGGATGGCGCCGCGGAAGTACCGCGCATTCTCGGCCAGTCGCGTCACCAGTTCCGGATGCGCTTCCGCGTGTTGCACGGCCGCCAAGGCACTGGCGGCCACCGTGGGCGGCAGCGCATTGGAGAACAGTTGCGGGCGTGAGCGCTGCGTCATGATATCGCACAACGACGCCGGGCCGGCGATGAACCCACCGGCGGCACCGCCCAGAGCTTTGCCGAGTGTGGAGGTGATGATGTCGACTTCACCGACCACGCCGAAATGTTCGGCGGTGCCACGGCCGGTCTTGCCCAGCACACCGGTGGCGTGGGAATCGTCCATCACCACGATCGCTCCTTCGTCCCGCGCGATCTGCAGGATCTCGGGCAGTTTGGCGATGGCGCCTTCCATGGAGAACACACCATCGGTCCAGATGATCTTGCGCTTGGCGTCCTTGTTGGCGCGCAGCTTTTCGCGCAGGTCGTCCATATCGGCGTGTTTGTAGACCGCCGTGGTGCACTTGGTGATGGCCTTGGCGAGGCGCACCGAGTCGATGATGGACGCGTGATTGAGCGCGTCCGAGATGACAAAATCGCCTTCGCGCGCAATGGAGGGCGTGAGGGCTTCGTTGGCGTTCCAGGCCGACACGTAGCTGAGGCTCGCCTCGGTGCCGACAAAACGCGCGAGGGCCGCCTCGAGTTCACGATGCACCGTGAATGTGCCGCAGATGAAACGCACGCTGGCCGTCCCAGCACCAAAACGGTGCAGCGCATCAATGCCGGCGTTGACCACCGCCGGTTCGTTGGCCAGTCCCAGGTAGTTGTTGGACGACAGCACGATCACCTCGCCGCGTCCCTCCATGCGCACACGTGCGCCCTGGGGGCCTTCGAGGTGGTTCAGGTGTTTGTACGTGCCGGCCGCCTGGAGGGCGTCGAGTTCGGCCTGGAGTTCGGAAAACAGTGCGGACATCAGCGGGGGCGGAGTCGGGAAACGATCGGAGCGGCTCAGGTCGTACTACGGCTCAGTCGATCGTGAAAATGATCTTGCCGGCCTCACCGCTGCGGATGAGGCGCATGGCCTCATCGACAGCTTCGAGTGGCAGGCGGTGCGTGATGACGGGTGTTGGATCGAATGCGCCCGACCGGATGAAGCGCGACATCTGGTGCCAGGTGTCGTACATGCGGCGGCCGACCACCCCGTAGATCGTCAGTCCCTTGAAGATGATCTCGGTGGCGAAGTCGATGTCGATGGTCTTGGACGGAATGCCGAGCATGTTCACGCGGCCCGCCGGGCGAGCCAGCGCAAACGCCTGATGCACGGCGCTGGGCACACCGGACATTTCGAGCACCACATCGGCGCCGTGACCATCGGACGCGGCCATGACGGCGTCACGCGCCTGGTCGGGGTGCACGGCATCGTGGGCGCCCATGGTGCGGGCGAGTTCGAGGCGGCGCGGATTCACGTCGGTGGCGATGATGCGGGCCGCGCCAGCGGCCTTGCAGATCCCCACGGCAAACGCGCCGATGGGACCGCAGCCGGTGATGAGCACGACCGCACCGGGGATGTCGGCGGTGAGGGCGGTGTGGAAGGCGTTCCCCATCGGATCGTGGATACCGCCGATGTCGTAGCTGATCGCATCATCGAGGTGCCAGACGTTCGTGGCGGGCATCGCGATGAACTCCGCGAAGCAGCCGTCCCGGTCGACGCCGATGATACGGGTGGACGGATCGGCGTGGGCGTTGCCCGTGCGACTGAACAGGGAGCGTTCGTCGACGATGTGGCCTTCGGCGGTGACGCGGTCTCCGACCTTCACGGTCTCCACGAAACTGCCGACGGCGACGACGTCGCCGGCAAATTCATGGCCGACCACGAACGGCGGCTTGCAGCGCCCTGCGGCCCAGGCGTCCCACTCGTAGATGTGCACGTCGGTGCCACACACGCCGGCGCGACGGACGCGGATGAGCACCTCGTCGTCGCGGATGGTGGGCACGGGAACGTCCGTGAGAGTGAGACCGCGACCGGCCGTCTGCTTCACGAGCGCTTTCATGGAGCTCCAAGAGAAAGGCCGACGCGGGAGTCGGCGCAGAGTGTGGCGTGCATTGAGAAGGCGAAAAGTCGCATGTGCGACAGGCCGGTGGAAGGCGCGGAAATCGTGTCCGGATGGTGCGCGGCGAGGATGTTGCCTTTAGTAATCGCGCGCGTTCTTTATACGCGCTATTGCGCGTTGGAATTATCCACGCGTATATTCGCGTCAATTCAACGACTTGCGCGCGCTGTCCACATCGAACTCCCCGAGCGTTTTGCAGTTCACCGTCTCGGGGCGCGCAGTCCTCATCGGAAACGCGTGGCCATAGTTCGGCACGAGTTCCACCCGCAGTCCCTCGTCGCACTCGCGACCCACTCATCCGAGACCTGCCGCTCCACCGAGCGGGTCTCCGGTTCACCGTCGTTGATCGCGCCTGCGCGCGGAACGATGGTGTGCTCCGCTGTCCGCCCTTCGCAGCGTTCGAGCCGGATCGTCGCCTTCGCGACGATCGTCCCATCTCCTGCCGTAATGCACGCCGACCAGCTCGCCGACATGGCGCGCCAGTCCATCACCTCGTTCGTGTTGTCTCGCGCCGTCGTGCGGCGCTCAACGCGAACACCTGCCTGCGCGCGCCTCCTGGAGGCCGCGTAGCGCAAATCGTGGCAGCGCATGCGCTGCGCGGTTTGTGCGCTCACCTTTCCACCGGGGGAAAGGGAGCACGATCCACCTCCTCGAGAGGAGAGTTGTTCCAATGGCTCCTGCCAAGAAGGCCGCTAAAAAGGCGGCGAAGAAGGGTGGCCGCAAGGTCGCGAAGAAAGCCGCTCGCAAGACGGTGAAGAAGGCTGCCAAGAAGGCTGCCAAGAAGGGCGCGAAGAAGGTTGCCAAGAAGGCGGCCAAGAAGGGCGCCAAGAAGGCTGCCAAGAAGGGCGCGAAGAAAGTAGCGAAGAAGGGCGCCAAGAAGGCGGCCAAGAAGGGTGCCAAGAAGGGCGCGAAGAAGGCGGCCAAGAAGACCCGCAAGACGGCCAAGCGCGCCAAGAAGGTTGCTGCGCCGGCGCCTGTCGCTGCGTAATTCGGTCGTTCGCGACGTCGCAGTACCCATACACGCGAAAGGCGCCGGCATGTCTGCCGGCGCCTTTCACGTCTTCGTCATCCCGTCAGCGCTCAGTACGCTGCAGCGGCAAGCGGTTCGGGTTCGACGATCACGTCGAGATCTTCGGGAACGGGGCCCCAGACAAACGCCGAGAAACGCGGCAGCGCGTCACCACGACCGCCGTCTGCGATCACGATGCCGAGGGGTTCCTGCTCTTCAGTCTGCTGAAAAAGATGCTGGATACGCATTAGGGGTGAACCTCCACCCTGGATGTTGAGTGTTACGGCCTTCCGGCCTGCAACGCATTCCAATGCACGCTCAATGCCATGTTTGACATGGGACGGTAAGTTGTTGTCTTGTTGTGCTTTGTGATGACTTTTGCGGTCTGTCCCGGGACGTCGGGTGTCCTGTTGACACATCACAAACCCGCTTGTTCGTGTCATCGTGACACGAACGCGTACCTATCAGGCGACAGCCGCTTCCTTGCGAGCCATGAACGTCTGATGCAGACCGGTGCTGCGCTCCACCGAGATCGTCCATCCGTGATAACGTGATGCCAGCTCTTCGATGCGCGGGGTGGCCTGCATGCTGTCGTTGCCAGCCGCAATCGTCTCCACGAGGTGCACACCACCATCGGCCGTGGCGCTCTGCAGCACTTCGATCACGCGCGCCCGGTCCTGGGCATCGAGACCGGCAAAGGCTGATGGCGAACAGACCACCGCATGCAGCTCCACATCGGGTGCCCATGCGCCCAGATCGGCGCAGTAGCCACGAATCCGCTCGGTGAGCCCTGCGGCCTCGGCCGCCCGCACGACGCGCTCCACAGCCTCTTCCGCGGGCTCCAGCGCCGTCACGGCAGCGCCTCGCGCGGCCAGATAGAGAGCGGCCCCTTCACGCTCCGCGCCCGCCACCAGCACATGGCGATCACCAGAATCCGCCAAGGCCCGGACAAACGCCGCGTTCGGATCGATACCCCAATGTTCGGGACGCTGGTATTCGGCCAGTATCTTGAGCCGGCGTCGCTTCCACGTCGCGTACGTCGGGAGCCGCAGGCGTCGCGCAATGATGCGATCGACTTCCTGCCAGACGAGAATCTCCGTCAAAGCGATCTGGTCAGCCCGGCGCAATGCCTCGACTGCCTCGTCGCCGATCTTCAGGAGCGAGCCACGCGACACCGAGTCCTTGTAGTCCTCGATTTCCCGCTCGACGTACAGCTCGTACTCGTACTTGAGGGACCGGGGCGAACTGATGGGGGTACCCCTGTGGGCTGTGGAAGAATGTGGATAACTTACCGCTTATCCCCGTTTGCGCAACCCCCATTTTTGTGATCCTGCGCCATTTAAGTGGCTATCAGGAAACTGCTTGGACCAAGGCCCAGCCATGCCGGAACTGCCCGAGGTGGAATATGCGGCATCTCAACTTCGTGATCGGGTTCTGGGGCAAACCGTGCAGGCTGTACGGGTCACCCATGCCGCACAGGCGCGCCACCTTCCGTCCACCGACCAGCAGGCCATCGTCGGCCTGACGCTCGACCGGGTGGAGCGTCGGGCCAAGGTCCAGCTCCTGCACTTCGGCAGCGGTGTTCTGGAGGTGCACTTCCGGATGACTGGCGACTGGGTGTTCTCCCGGGTCACCGATCCGGTGCCACCGTTCGAACGGTTGGCCCTCGAAACCGATGCGGGGCTGCGCGTCAGTCTCGTCGACCCGCGCGCGCTCAGTGTGGTGCGCTGGCACGCTGCCGGTTCCTACCGCGGTCTCGAGGTGGGACCCGAGCCGTTGTCCGACGCGTTTTCCGTCGACGTCTTTCGGCACGCGCTCACACGACGGCGTGGTCCCATCAAGCCGGTGTTGCTCGATCAGCGGGTGGTTGCCGGCATCGGCAACATCTATGCGTCGGAAGCACTCTGGGAAGCGGGGATCGCTCCCACGGCCATCGCGAACACCATCACGAAGCCCCGACTGACGCGTCTGCGTGACGCCATCCGTGTCGTCCTCGAGACGGCGCCCGATGCACGCTATTTCGAACGCGATACACCCGACGAGCAGGAACGCGATCGACGTTGGCGCGTGTACGGACGTGATGGTCGACCGTGCCGACGCTGCGGGTCAGCGATCCGGCGCCTCGTGCAAGCGGGTCGCAGTACGTACTACTGTGCGGTGTGCCAGCGGCGATAGCCGTGGTGTCTGCGTCATCTGCGCCAGCGCGTGCACGATCGGGCGTGTCATTGGCTGCACGGTCGAACGCCATGTGCGTGGTGAGCTCCTCGCCCGATGCCGTTCGACGGCGCGTTGCATGGCGTCGAAGGTTTCACTCGCCGTGCGGGCCCATGAAAATCCCGACGCCTGTACCAGTCCGCGCGCACGCAAGTCGTCGCGCAGTGCCGCATCGTCGACGATTCGGTGCATCGCCCTGGTGAGTGCCTCGACGTCGTTCCATGCCACACTCAACGCCGCTGCGCCGCTCACTTCGGGCAATGAACTCGCCGTCGAGCACACCACCGGTGCCCCGCTGCGCATGGCTTCGAGGACTGGCAGGCCGAACCCTTCGTATCGAGACGGAAAGACCAGCGCGGTGGTGCGGCGATACAGTGTCACCAGTTGTGCGTCGGTGACATAGCCGATGTGACGCAGCCATGGCGCACGACCCTGTATGGCGCGCGTCTCCTTCGAGAGACCTGGCCCACATTGCACCAGGGGTACGCGAACCCCGCGCGCCCACAGGCGATCCATGGCGGCATACAGCGTCGACAGATTCTTGCGTGCTTCCTGACCACCGACCGACAGAAAAAATCCGTCGTCGCAATCGCTGCGCTGCAGCGCGCTCGCATCATCCGGCGCCGACAGGGCGAGATCATCTGCTGCCAGCAATGTCACCGACAGCTTTTCGGCGGAAGCGGGAAAGCGTTCGAGGACTTCGTCGCGTGTGAACTGCGAGATGGTGAGGATACCGTCCGCGCGCGCGATGCTGCGCGCATACCGTCGACGATATTTGGCGCGCTTGATGATCTTCCACCACCGATGATCGTGCTGCAGCATCGGCGCAATGTCATGAATGGTGACGACATTGGCAGCCCGGGTATTCGCGTGGAGCACCTGATTCCACGGATGCCATATCACGTCGGCCTCCGTGTGCGCCAATGCACTGATCGGCTCCACAGCGGCCCAGTCACCGAGACCGGTGTGCAGTCCGTCCAACAGGTCTCGCATCGCGGCGATGTCCCGGGTTCGTTGCACGAACAGGGTGAAGCGCAGATGGGGTTGCTGTTGCGTCAACTCCCGCAAAACGTTTCGCACATATCGGCTGATCCCGCGTCGTTCACGCAGCAGGCGAGTGGCTTCGATCGCGAGATGACGGACAGTGTGCGACACGGGAGCAGGGCCGAGGTCATGGAAGGTTTCCTCTCCACGACACCGCACCGGAATGGCACCCTACCGCCGGTCTTGCGGTTGCCCGCAGGACCAGTGGGCGGGTCGTCCTCCGTTCGAATCAGCCCATGGCTTCCAGCAGGGCGCCTTTGAGATATCCGGTCTCCGGCACCGTGATCAATTCGGGATGATCGAGCGGTTGTCCGGTGATGGCGCGCAACGCGAAGCGTCGGCCACTGTCGGCCGATGCTTCCTGCAGCATCTCGAAAAACAGTCCGCGGGACAGGTGAAAACTGCACGAGGCGGTGAACAGCAGTCCGCCCGGCGCGAGCAGCCGCATAGCCTGCAGGTTGATGTCCTTGTACCCGCGCAGGGCCCCCTCGATGGCGTTGCGATTCTTCGCAAACGCGGGTGGGTCGACCACGATGGTGTCGAAGCGGCGGCCTTCGCGATACCACGCACGCAGGACATCGAAGGCATCGCCTTCCACGGGCTCGATGTTGGTGAGTCCGTTGCGTTGCGCATGTTCATGCACACGTGCCAAGGCGGGTGCCGAGATGTCGACGGCCGTGACATGTTCGGCGCGATCTGCGAGATGCAACGCGAAAGATCCATGGTACGCGAAACAATCCAGTGCGCGACCTCGTGCCAGACTGCCAATCAGGACACGATTTTCGCGTTGATCGAGGAATGCACCGGTCTTTTGCCCGTCCCAGGGCGCGGCGAGATAGCGCACGCCGTGCTCAACCACTTCGATCACGCGGGGCACGTCGCCGTGCAACAACCGGACTTCGCGTGGCAGCCCCTCACGATCCCGCGCAGCCGGATCGTTGCGCGCGAGAATTCCGGTGCATCCCGTGAGCTCCTGCAGTGATGCCACGATGGTTTCCGTCCAGGCATTAACGCCCGCCGACAGCAACTGCACGACCAGCGCATCGCCGTACCGATCGACGACCAGCGACGGCAGTCCGTCGCCTTCGCCATGCACCAGGCGATAGGCGTTCGATTCCGTCGCCAGCGGGGCCCGTCGGGCAATGGCCGTTCGCAACTGCTCGTGCCACCACGCCGCATCCGGTGCGCGCGAGGCATCCGCACTCACGTGGCGCAGCGAGATCTCGGACTGGGGGCTCCAGAGCGCAAAGCCCAGCGGCGCACCTGTGTACTCCTCAACACGCACGAAACCGGCGGCGACGGCAGGCGCTCGCTCGAGATCGGAGCGGAACACCCACGGATGTCCGTTGCGGATGCGCTGAGCCCCACGGCGATTGACCACGGCCACTTCGCCTTCGATCACGGGATCGGCCGAGCGCGCCGCACCGCCGCGACCGGATGCTCCGCGATGGCCTGAGGGACGCGCACCGCGCGGACGGGACGATGAATCGTGGCGCGGTGGGCGGGGAGTCACAGTGCGGAGGTGGTGGAAGACGGGAGATAGTGGTCGAGGCCGCGCGCCGCGCGCGTGAGTTGTTGCTCACGCGTGCGGACCAGTCGCTCGTGATTGCGCTCGACATTGTCGAAGTTCGCTGGCTGGTGCCACAGATGGTAGGCAACCGCACTGAACTTGATGTTCCGCCGGCGCACCCCGGCGTTGATCAGGCGCGTCGCCAGCTCACTGTCTTCGCGCCCCCAGCCCTCGATCTCTTCGTCGTAGCCATTCACGCGCACGAGATCATCACGCCAGAACGCCATGTGCGCACCGCGGATACGTTTCATGCCGTCACGCGGCCCACGAACGAATGGTGTGATCCAGGGCGCGTAGAAGGCATTGGGGCGACCGTTCAAGTCATTCGTGAACACACCGAGCGGACACTCATCGCCGGCCATGAGTCTAGCCGTGCAGTCACGCCCAAGCAGCGCACGAGAACCCTGTGCCCATGCTCCGCGTTGTGCGAACTGTGCATGCCCTTCGAAGAAGTGCGGGTGCAGCAGGATGTCGCCATCGATTTGCACGATGTACTCGCCACGTGCTGCCGCGATGGCCTTGTTGCGGATGGCTGCCAGTCGGAATCCCGTGTCTTCATGCCACACGTGCTGGATCGGCACGGGAAATGACCGGGTTTCCCGCTCAATGACGGCGCGGGTTTCTTCTCCTGACCCGTCGTCGGCAATGACGACTTCATGCGGCAGTGTGCGCTGGCGGCGTACTGATCCCAGCACCAACTCCAGCGCACGTGGCCAATTGTAGGTCGAAACGAGAAGCGAGATTGCGGTCGGCGGGAAACGCATCATTGGCCCGGCACGGGCTGCAGGTCAGGGAGAGGGACTGCGCTTGGATTGTTCCGCGGCGCGGCGCGCGGCTCGGATCTGGGCAATCGCCCGGGTGTGCTCATCGAAGGTCGTACGGAATTCGTGGCTGCCGTCGGCGCGCGCCACAAAATACAGGTACGGCACGTCGGCTGGCGCGAGCGCGGCCGCAATCGACGCCGCGCCTGGCGAGGCAATCGGACCGGGTGGCAAGCCGGCGTATCGGTACGTGTTGTATTTCGAATCGACTTCGAGATCCCGAAACAGCACCCGCTCCACGTGCTGCGGCAGCGCATACTGCACCGTGGGGTCGGCCTGCAGACGCATCCCTTTTTTCACGCGGTTCCAGTACACCGCGCTGATGAGCGGCCGTTCTTCGGCCTTGCGCGCTTCTTTCTCGACAATGCTGGCCATCGCCATGACGTCATGGCGCGAGAGATTCATCGCGCGTGCACGCTCGGTCCACTCCGGCTTCCACTGGGCTTCGAACTGTTCGAGCATGGCCGTGACAGCTTCCCGCGCGGTCGTGCCGTCGGGAAACGTGTACGTGGCGGGGAACAGATATCCCTCGAGCGTGGGCGTGGGAATGTCGAGCTTGTGCAACCATGCCGTGTCGGTGGCGGCGGCCCGCACCGAGTCTTCGCTCACACCCAACGTCTTCACCAGCAGCGGCGTGATGTCGCGCAGGTCGAACCCCTCAGGAATCACCACGGTGCGCATGAGGCCGCGGCCGGTCACGAGGGCGTCCAGGACCTGTCCGTACGCCGAACGTTCGGCGAATTGGTACGTGCCAGGCTTGATCGCACGTTCACTGCCGGTGAGGGCGGCAAACCAGCGGAAGAAGCGTGACGACCCCACCACATTGTGCGCGGCAAGGGAATCGGCGGCGGCCCGCATGCTGGCACCGCGTGGCACAACCACCCGCGCCGGTGTGTCCGTCGCTGACGCCGACCCACGTACTTCCCGCCACAGGGCGAAGGCACTGGCGCACACCACCACCGCGCCAACCATGCTGATGGTGCGCCATCGCGATCGACTACCCGAACGACGAGCCATCATGACACTTCCTCCTCACCACGGCCTGCTGCTGGATCAGATGCCGTCGCAGTGACAGCCTCGCCCACCGTGACGCCTTGGCTGGACGCCCGCAGGACCCCCTCCAGCAGCACACAGGCTGCGAGGGCGTCGACATCTCCCTTACGACCACGCGTGCTGCCACCCTGTTCCCGGATGCTGCGCAGCGCGGCGGAGGTCGTGAAGCGTTCGTCGACGAGGCGCACCGGCAGGGGCTGCCGTGTGGCCAGTTTGCCAGCCACCTCACGCACTTCGCGGGATCGATCCGTTTCGTCGCCGCCTGGATCGAGGGGCAGGCCGAAGATGTATCCGCTGACGCCCAGTGCTTCCGCCTGACGCATGATTTCGGCGATCGGCGGCCGCTTGCCGGCGCGTCGTGCAATCACGCCGGCCGGTGAGGCGAGCATTCCTAGTTCATCGCTGACCGCGAGACCAATACGCTTGTCTCCCCAGTCCACTGCCAGCAGGCGCCCGACGGGCGTCGACATGCCGACTATGCCTCCGCCATCTGTTCGAAGAAATCCTGGTTGTTCTCGGCCCGCTCGAGGCGCTTGAGCAGGAACAGCAGGGCTTCATCGCTGGGCATATCAGCGAGGAACGTGCGCAGCAGGAAGACACGCTGCTGCTCGAACGGTGTGAGCAACAACTCTTCGCGTCGGGTGCCCGACTTGTTGATATCGATCGCAGGGAAGATGCGCTTTTCGGCGAGTTTGCGATCGAGCACGAGCTCCATGTTGCCGGTGCCCTTGAACTCCTCGAAAATCAGCTCGTCCATGCGCGAGTTGGTCTCGACGAGGGCGGTGGCGACAATGGTGAGTGAGCCACCCTCGACCAGATTGCGTGCCGCACCAAAGAACGCCTTCGGCTTCTGCATCGCGGTGGCTTCCATGCCGCCCGACATCAGCTTGCCGCCCTGCGGCGCCACGGCGTTGTGCGCGCGGGCGAGGCGTGTGATGGAATCGAGCAGGATGACTACGTCCTTGCCGGACTCCACGAGTCGCTTCGACTTCTCGATGACCATCTCCGCCACCTGGACGTGGCGATCGGCCGATTCGTCGAAGGTGGAGCAGATCACCTCGGCCTGTGGGCAGGACGCCTGCATGTCGGTCACTTCTTCAGGGCGCTCATCGATCAACAGGATGATGAGCGTGACCTCCGGATGATTCTCGACGATCGCGTTGGCAAACTGCTGGAGGAGGATCGTCTTGCCACCCTTGGGAGGGGCGACGATCAGGGCACGTTGTCCCTTGCCGAGTGGGGCGATGATGTCGCAGACACGGGTCGAGAGGTCCCCGTTCTTCCGTTCGAGGCGAATGCGCTCGTCCGGATACTTGGCGGTCAGGTTGTCGAAGGCGCTGCGCAATTTGGACTGCTCGGGGTCACCACCGTTGATGCGCTCCACCTTGAGGAGCGCGAGATAGCGTTCCCACTCCTTGGGTGGGCGGACTTCGCCCATCACCGTATCGCCGGTGCGGAGATCGAAGCGCTTCACCTGAGAGGGAGAGACGTAGATGTCGTCGGGGCCGTGCAGGTAGTTGAAGTCCTGGGCCCGAAGGAAGCCGTAGCCTTCGGGGAGCACCTCGAGGACGCCCTCGCCATAGAGCGTCGTTTCCGCATCGAGCAGAGCCTGTTCGATGCGGAAGATGAGTTCCTGCTTGCGAAGGCCATTGACGCTGCTGATCTGCAGGGACTCGGCGAGCGCCAGCAGTTCAGGAACGGACTTTCGCTTCAGCTCGGCGACGTGCACGTGGCTAGGGAACGAGAGGGATCGAAGGCCAGTGCCAGAGAGCATTTTGCCTCTGGTGGCGCATCCCACAACCAACCCCATGGGGGCCGGGCCATGCGCACGGCAGGACTCGAACCTGCGACCTTCTGCTCCGGAGGCAGACGCTCTATCCAACTGAGCTACGCGCGCGTTGCGGCACCGTGAGCACCTGCAATTCTCACTGTACTCCGCCTGACGAACTCAGGTGAAACCTGATCGTCGTCAGAGCGATCAAGCTAACCGCGGACGCCGGGCAGGGGCAAGGAATGTGTGGTGTTGGGCGTCGGCTTTGGGGCGGGGTTGGCCGTCGTGTCCGATGCCACGCTGTCCGTCGGGGCATCCGAGGCCGCGCCGAGCTCGGTGGCGGCGGCGGTCCGTGCCGCCTCGGCGAGTTCCGCGAGCTGGCTCCGCAGCGCGCCGATCGTGGTGTGCAGGATGCCGCGGTCACGGAGCTGCGTGACATTGCTCCCCGTGTAGCGGCGCAGGTATTGGCCCAGCGACCCCCCATCGGGAAAGTCGAGTACGCCGGCGACCGAGTCGAGCGTGTGTCCGGGCTGTTCGAGCAGGGCGCTGGCCACCAACAGGCGACACCACGTCAGGAACGGACGGGGAGAGGGCAGGCCGGCGCGGAGGAACCGATTGTGCAGGGTGCGGCGGGTCATGCCGAAGACGGCCGCAAACTCATCGCGATCGATGTGCTCGCCCGCGTGCTCCAGGCCGTGTTCGAGCATGGGCCGCAGGCGGCGCGGTACAAGATCTTCGAGCAGGACGACGATCTGCGAGGCCACACTGCGTTGACGCGCGGTGGCCAGAATGCGGGAAAAGATGTGGGGCAGTTCGTCTTGTTCTTCACGGACGATATCCTGAATGCCGGCCCGTGCCAGTTCGAGCAACTGACCGGTGTCGATGCGGCGCAGGTCGCACCAGGCAACGAGGGCATGGGCAGGAAACGCTTCCCGCAACTGCAAGACGGCGCGAACGCTGGAAGTGTGATGTGGGCCACCGGCTTCTGCGACGGTAAGTGATACACTGCCTGAAGCGACGGCGGCCAGGAGCGAAGCCACGTCGTCAAACGGTACCACCCGATACCCCGGCGGGGCGATCCGTTGGGCGCGTGCCTGCGCGGCAGAGCGACCAGGGAGCCAGGCGATTTGCAGGGCCGGGCGGGACGCCGGCCCTCCTGTTTCAGTGGTGGTCAAAATCGGTTTCCCACGGGAACCGATGATTTCCCACGGTAGCGAGGCATTGGCGGCCGTGTGATGACATCTAAGGGCACACCTTTACTGGAGTGTTTTTCGATGTCCATCACACGTCGCCTGCTGCTGCTCGCCGCCATCACGATCACTCCCCTGGTTGCTGCCTGCAGCCTGCCAACGGCCGCCGATGATCCGAACGGTGGTGGCAGCGGTTCAGACTCGAGCGCCTTTGATGTGAAGCCCTGGGGATGACGGCGAGCGCGGGTCATGCCTAACGGAGCGCGGTCAGTCTAGCGATAGAAGTTCGCATCGATGCACTCGGCCGTGAGAACGGCACGGGCGCTTCGTCAAACGACGGCTGCAGGGTGGGCGACGCTGCCCAATCCCGCTCCATCGCATCCACCCGAAACTCGTACTCGTGATAGCGATACGTGGTGGCGAGTACGCGGGCACGCTCGAGCGCGCCGCGCGCTGCCACGCGCTCTCCGATGTGCCAATGCGCTTCCGCAAGGTACATCAGGACCTGTGCGGCGTCATGCGGCTGGTTGGCACGGGCGATTTCCGTGTCGATGGCCTGCCCCAATTGCCGTATATCATCTGTATTGTCGAGTCTTGCTGCCGCGCGCACCGCTCCGCCCAAAGCCAGGAGCAGCGCACGGGGGGCCGGGCGCATGTTGATGACCTGTGCAAAGCCGAGCTTGGCGGGCTCGAAAAAGCCTGCCCGCAGCGCAACCACGGACAGATCCGTGAGCGCACTGGCACGCGTTTCCGTGTCCTGTTCGCTGGCATCATACAACTTCCAGCCGAAGAGCAACGCGTCGGCCAGCCGGTTGTCGCTGATGGACAGCGTCATGAGCCCCTGACACGCATGTACGTAGGCCCCGCCGCCGAACACCGCGGCACGGAGTGCCTTTCGGTATAATCGTTCGGCGGCGGGTCGATTGCCTCGCATGTCGTGAATCAGTGCCTGACCGATGTACCCGCGTGCCGCGAGCGGTCCATCGCGCTCATGGATGGTTCGTTCGACTGCCGATTCGTAACACTGCTCGGCGCTGTCATAGTCGTTCATTTGCCGAGCGACACGACCAAGATGCACCGTGGCCAGCGCCAGCGCCGCGTACCCCGAGTCGATCGCCAGCCGACAGACCGCCGACACGGTTGTGAAGGCGAGTTCGAAGCAGCCTGCGAGTTCCATGTCCTCAGCGGCCGACCGGAACCGTTCATACAACTGGTCCAGCGACTCGGTGGGCGCAGGTTGTGCGTCGTGCGTCAATGTCGGTCGACGTCCCCGATACTCCGGGAGCAACGACTCGATATGCGGCAGGTCCTGGCGCAGACGCCAACGCGGAGCGCTCGACAACGCATCGGCCGCCTGTGCGATCGACAGCCAAGGCAGCAGCTGGTGATCGAGTGGCACGCCGCGCGTGGTCGCGCCCTGCGCATCGGCCGCGAAGGCCTGCAATGGAGACAGTGGCTTACGCATGTGGTTGTCGAAAGAGTGGCAATACTGCCAATGCAATGAACGCCATGAAGGCCTCCGACGAGGGAATGCGAGAATGCGAGCGCATGGATGGGCAAACACCCATCATCTGCAACATGGTGTGCAGGGAAGAGCAGCAACCGGTAATGGTGGGAAAATACCGGTAACGGTGGGCAACGGCTTTGGTCCCTCCAGTGAGCACTACTTGACTCACTTCTGAGCGCTCCGGAAACTGCGCCTATGGACTTACGCCGTGTCGCAATCGCACTGGTGGTACTGGCTGCTGCGTTGGTGCTGACGCTTCATGGCGGCGGCAGCGGTGATGCTGCGCCATGGGCCGATCTGCGTACCTCGGCACCCTCCGGTGTGGCGTTGATCATCCGACCCGAAGACCCGCTCACACGATTGGCCGACCTACGCCTCGTGCAACGCGTGTTGCCCATCTCCGCAGTGGTCGTGGTCAGCAACACCGAAATGACGCGGTCCGATTCGGTGCGCATCCGCGAGATCTTTGGTACCCAGCCGGTGCGATTTCTGCGCACCATCAATGACGCGTCGCTGCAGCGTCTTGGATTGGATGTCACACCAGGCGTCTTTGTCTGGAACACGGTCAATCACATGTCGACCGTCATGAGTGTCCAGAAAGACCGACACAAGCTGCAGGATCAACTGCGGCGCATACAGTATCTCACGGCGCTCGATGGCTTGACCTGGTAACGCCGGTCGATCCACTAGGTTTCCGGCATGGCCACCATCGCGTATCTCGGCACGGGGCTGCTCGGCTCCGGCTTTATCGAAGCGGCACTCGGTCGCGGCGATTCCGTCACCGTCTGGAATCGCACGCCTGCCAAGGCTGCTGCCCTCGTCGCCTTCGGGGCGACCGTCGCATCGACGCCGGCCGACGCCGTACGCGGTGCGGAACGTGTCCACCTCGTGCTCAAGGACGACGCCGTCGTCGAAGAGGTGATCGCGGCCCTGCGCCCCGGGCTCTCGGCCGACGCCATCATCGTGGACCACACCACGACCCAGCCGGTGCTGACCGCCGAACGGGCCGCGCGGCTCTCGGCGGACGGGGTGAACTACCTGCATTGTCCCGTCTTCATTGGTCCGGCCGCGGCACGGCAGGGGCAGGGCATCATCATGGCATCGGGCGCCCAGGCGCTGTTCGACGCCGTCCGACCCGCCCTCGAGCAGCAGGCGCAGCGGGTGGTCTATTGGGGCGAGCGCACCGATCTGGCAGCGGCATACAAGCTGATGGGCAACGCCTTCATCATTGGATTGGGCGCTTTGGTGGCCGATGTGTTCACGATCGCGGCTGGCAGCGACGTGGAGGCCCCGGACGCGCTCAAGCTGCTGGAGTTCTTCAATCCCGGCAGCATGCTGCAGAACCGGGGCCGGAAGATGTCGGAGGGGGATTTCGAAGCCAGCTTCGAGCTGGTGATGGCCCGCAAGGACGTTCGTCTCATGCAGGAGACGGCCGGACCACGTCCGCTGGCGGCTCTGCCCTCGATCGCGGCCCGGATGGACGAGGTGATCGCGCAGGGGCACGGCGCCGAAGACTTCGGGGTGATTGCCCGGGACGCGCTGCGCCGCTAGTGTATTTCTCCTGACCCCAATCGAGGCCGCCCGATGCCGTTTTTCAGTCACCCCATCAACGCCGATTGGCTCCTGCCGATCGTCAAGCTCCCCCTGATGCTCATGTCGGGGATCTTCAGCGTGATTCTCGCCGTCGGTCCGATCGGCCAGATTGCCTTCATCGCGATCTTCATGGCGCTGTTCGCGCGCAATATCATGGGGCCGCACCGTCCCTGACCGGGTGGTTGAGAAGTGTTGAGCCCGCTGCGAGAGGTTGTCGCGGCGGGCTCTGTTGTTTTGCGGAGCCCGCGTGCGGTGGTCGACCGAGATCCGGTGGGTCACGAAACGAAATAGGGCTTTGGGGGTGTCCAATTGTTCGACAGAGTGAGGTCTGTCACCCTTGCCGAATCAGGCGACGGGCCCGTCGTGTCACCTGACCACCGAACCACCCGATTCCGCCCATCGTGGCCCAGTTGATCGAATCCCTGCAACGTCACCTCGGTGACGATTTTGTCGTCGAGCGTGAGCTCGGTGGCGGCGGGATGTCGCGCGTCTTCGTGGCCTTCGATACGCGGCTCGATCGTCGGGTGGTGGTGAAGTTGCTCCGGCCAGAGCTTGGAGCTGGTGTGAATGCCCAGCGCTTCCGGCGCGAGATCCTGACGGCGGCGGCGTTGCAGCATCCGCTGATTGTGCCGGTGCTCGACACCGGGGAATTGGACGGCGTGCCGTACTTCCTGATGCCGTTCGTGGAAGGCGAGTCGCTGCGTTCCCGATTGCAGCGTGGCGCGCTCACGGTGGTGGAGACAGTGCGCATTCTGCGTGACGTGGCCCGTGCACTGGCGGTGGCGCATGCGCGTCAGGTGGTGCACCGCGACATCAAGCCGGACAATGTGTTGCTCGCCAACGAGGCAGCGGTGGTGGCCGATTTTGGCGTGAGCAAAGCGTTCGCCGTGGCCCGGCACGAGCATGATGCCCGCATGATCGGTAGCAACCACTCGGGTTCGACCACCACGGCTGGCGTGTCCCTGGGCACGCCGGCGTACATGGCACCAGAACAGGTGGCCGCCGACCCGCAGGCGTCGTTTCCCATGGACATCTACGCCGTGGGTGTGCTGGCGTACGAAATGTTGGTGGGTGCACCGCCGTTCACGGGCCGTTCGCCGCAGCAAGTGATGGCTGCCCATATCACCGAGCTGCCGGCGCCGATCGACGAACGACGCGCCGAACTGCCGCCGGCGCTCTCGGCACTCGTCATGCAGTGCCTTGAAAAAGACCCGGCTGATCGGCCGGTCAGTGCGGCGGCGCTGGTCACGGCACTCGATGACCCGCAGGTGATGAGCGGCAGCTTCACCCCGGTGGCGGAGGGCAGTGGGGCGGTGGAGGTCCTGCGCGCGCTCACCGGCGGACAGCGGTCGGCCGCCAAGAAGCGCCGCACCGTGTGGCGCTGGCTGATCGGCAGCGCCGTCGTGATCGCCGTGCTGACGATGGTGTGGTGGTCGGGATTCCGGGATGGCACCCGAGAAGCGACCGACGGTGCTGCGCTTCCGGGAGCCGTGGAATCGGGCACTGCGGCACTGTCGTTGGCGTCGGCGCCCAGCGTGGCAGTACTGCCTTTTGTGTATCTGAGTGGCGACAGCACACAGGCATACATCGCCTCAGCAATCGCCGATGCCATCACCGGGGCGTTGGCCGCCGAGCGCGACCTGCGGGTGAGCTCACGCTCCGCCGCGGAAGCCCTGCAGCGTCGCATCGCATCCGGCGACACCACCCAACTGCCGGTGCAAACGCTGGTGGAAGGTGTGGTGGAAGTGGAAGGCAATCGTGTGCGCTTGTCGGTGCGGTTGGTGAACGCGGCCGACGGGTTCACGCTGTACGCCGATCGTGTGGAAGGTGAGCGCGGCAATCTGTTCGCGCTGGAAGACGATGTGGCCCATGGCATGCGGGAGTTGCTGCGCGCGCATTTCCGCCTCCCCGCGCCAGACAGCGTGCGCCGGTAGCCGGTTACCGCTAACCGGTTGGTGTCGGGGGATTCCGCACAGCGCAGGCGGAATTCACCTGCTGTCTTACGGGTCGCTCTGTGGCGACCCTCAGGGCAATGGTCACTGCCCGTCACTCCACCCATGCATCGCGTACTCATGCGCGCTGCCTGCTCCTGACACTCGCGCTGCTGGCGTCGTCCCCCGGCGGGATGGACGCGCAGTCCGGCGCGACAACGGATTCCCTGCCCGGACGACTGCCGTTCGGCCTTGGTGAAGTGCTCGACTATCAGGTGCATGTCTCGCTCGGCGGTAACATCGGCCGTGGCCAGATGCGCGTGGAAGGTCCGGTGATGGAGCAGGGCGTGCCGCTGTGGCGCCTGGTGTCGGAAATGCAGGCCCGGCGCGCCTTTGTCCGGGCCAGTGATCGCAGCAGTTCGTGGGTGGATGCCGAACGTCTCGCCACGCGCCGCTTTGAAAAGGTGGAGCGCAGCCCGTTGGGCAGTGGCACCGAGCGCGTGGAGATCGATGCCGTGGCGGGGGTGTGGCGTGGAGCCGACGGACGGGAGAGTCCACTCGCCTCACCGCAGCCGCTCGATGAACTGTCGTTTCTGTACTTCCTGCGCACACTGCCGCTGGACGCCGAAGGCACCTTCAATCTCACGCGTCACTATGACGAAGCGCGCAATCCCACGCTGGTGAGTGTGGGCGCAGAAGAGACGGTGCAAACACCATCGGGAACATTCACCACACGCATGGTGGTGATGCATGTGCGCGATCCCAAGCACTACAAAGGCATTGGTCTGATCAAGGTGAACGTGGACCTGTCGCCATGCCGTCTTCCGGTGCGCATCGTGAGTCGCATGCCCATCGTGGGCACCACGACACTGACACTGATCTCCCGTGTCGGGACCTGTGCGGGGTCAGCAAACCCCTGACGCAGCGGGGGATAGAGCCTCACGAAAGTTCCAGATCCGCCTGACCGGATTTTCGTGTGAGAAATGCGAATCTCATCTCCAGAGGTGACTGACTCACTTCTTTCTCGATAGACACTGGAGATGGCACCATGCGGTCCTTCAATCCTTTTCTGCTCATTGGCGCTGGCGCGCTGATCCTTGTTGGGGCAACCCCGAACGCGGTCAATCCCCTGACGCTGCGCGAAGGCAGCCGCCTGTGGTTCGAGGGCACATCGACGGTGCGCTCGTGGAACTGCACCGCCGAGCGCATCGAGGCCACGATCAACGCCAGCGAGAGTGCTGTTCCGGTGGCGGTGCTCGATGGCCGGAAAGTCGAGGGGTCGGTGGAGCTCGATTTCCCCGTGGCGAAGCTGGAGTGCAAAAACGGCACGATGAACGAGCATATGCGCAAAGCGCTCAAGGCGACGGACAATCCGAACATCCGCTTCGTGCTCGAGGGATATGACCTGACCAAGACCACCGGCGTGAGCGGTGCGCTGCGTGGGTCCTTGCAGATGGCAGGCCAGAGCAAGCCCATCACCATCCCTGTGCAGTTCGCGTCGGCCGAAGGGGGCCTGCGCGTCACCGGCAAGGTGCCGATCAAGATGACGGAGTGGGGCATGAAGCCGCCCACTCTCATGCTTGGCACACTCAAGGTCGGTGAGACCGTCACCGTGAACTTCGATCTCTCCCTGCAGCACTGAGTTCCGGTCGTTTCCCCTCTCCATCAGTCGATTCCGGTATCTGACCATGACCCGTTCACGTTTCTTTCTCGCCGCGGTGATGAGCGTTGCGCTCTCGCCCCTTGGCGCACAGACCGCCACACAACCGGCGGATACATCGAAGTCTTCGCAGCGCAAGCTGACCATCCAGTACCTACGTCCGCAGGATCAGCGCGGCATCAACATGTTCGAGACGCCGAAGGTGGCGGGCGCCGAGTACAATGGGTTCGCGATGCAGTTTGGTGCAGCGTTTGCCCAGCAGTTTCAGGGACTGACACACCAGAACACCGCGGACTCGGTGTTTCAGGCGGCCGTTCCTGCGGTGCCGGGCAATGCGGGCACGGCGTCATCGGCGAACAAGAATCGGTTGATGGCGATCAGCAACGGATTCAACAACGCCACCGCCAATCTGTACATGCACGCCCAGTTGGCGCGTGGTGTACGCATCCAGCTCACCAGCTATCTGTCGGCACGGCACCACAACGAAACATGGGTGAAGGACGGTTTCATCCAGATCGACGAATCGCCCATCGACATTGGGCTGCTCAACTCGATCATGAAGTACACGACCGTGAAGATCGGGCACTTCGAGGTGAACTACGGGGACTTCCATTTCAAGCGGTCGGACAATGGTCAGGCGCTGTACAATCCGTTGGTCGGCAACGCGATTCTCGATGCCTTCACCACGGAAGTGGGCGCGGAAGCCATCGTGCAGCACAAGGGTTTGCTGGGTGTGTTTGCGCTGACCAACGGCGAGATCCGTGGCAACATCACCCGGCCGGCCGATCGTTCCCCCGCGGTGATGGCCAAGCTGGGTTTTGACCGTCAATTGAACGACGATGTGCGTGTGCGTCTGACGGGTTCGTGGCGCAATCAGGGGAGCGCGATCAGCAACACGCTGTATGCCGGTGACCGTGCGGGATCGCGGTACTACTTCGTCATGGAGAACTACCAGGCCACGGAGTCCGCGCAGCAGTACTCGGGCAACATCAATCCGGGCTTCAGCGACAAGTCGAGTTCGTACATGATCAACCCGTTCGTGAAGGTGCGCGGTCTCGAGTTGTTCGGCATGGTGGAGAAGGCGAAGGGGCGTGCCGCCCCGAACACCAACCCGGTGCGTGAAGTGAACCAGTACATGGCCGAGGCGACGTACCGGTTCCTGCAGAACGACAAGCTCTATCTGTCGGCGCGCTGGAACCGCGTGGATGGGGATATTGGTGGTCTCAACAACGACATCAAAGTGACACGCGGCAATGCGGGTGCGGGTTGGTTCATCGCTCCGACACTGCTGCTCAAGGGTGAATTTGTGAACCAGACGTACGATGGGTTCGCACGAACCGACATTCGCAATGGTGGCAAGTTCAAGGGCTTCATGCTGGAAGCGGTGACGGCGTTCTGAGGCCGCTGCGGCTTTCTCGAGAATCCAACGACAGCGCCCCGTCTCGGCATCACCGAGACGGGGCGTTTTCCTTTTGGCTCAGAGCATCACGCCAGGCGGTTCAGTAGATGGCGCCATCCGAAGAACTGACCACGCCGCCCCGCACCTGCAGCGTGTAGCGGCGCGCGGAGGGAGCCGACCAACGTCCCAGATCGAAGGTGCTGCCCGTGCCCACCAACTGCACCTCCACGGGAGACAGTTCGAGCGCGGTCTGCGCCTTGCATACACGTGTGGCGGTGGCGGCCACCGACACCAGGTATGCGCCATTGCCCGGGCCAAACACTGTGGCGGTACCATCACTGTTCACGCCCACGGCCGATCGTTCGTCGACGGCGAGCGCGCGAGGCGCCGAGGCCGCGCCGTCCTGCTGCAGGCGGGCCAGGAATACCATCAGTCGGCCCATACGATCGCGCACGGCGAAGTGTGAGTCGGTGATCACATTGCGCAGCACGGGCAGCGTGAACAACGATCGCGACAGCGTCACCGACGCATCATAAGGGTTCGGGAGTACCATGACCGACGTCGAAGACACGTTGAGCGCCGAGTACACGTGTTCGCCGAGTACCGCGAGTCCGGCGCTGGTGCCACCCACCGGATAGCCTGCCGCGATACGCGCATTGAGCTCACGCTGCAGCGAGGTGCCCCGCCAGCGGGTTTCGTAGGTGGACTGGTCACCGCCTGCGATGAACACCACTTCCGCGCGGCGAATGGCTTCGGCGATCTCCGGCCGTTCCGCCCCGTCGCGGGAAAAGATCACGAAGCTCCGCACCGAATGTGCGCCCATGCCGGTCAACATGGTGTGGTAGCCGTTCGATCCACTCGAACGCAGCACAACCACATCGCCAAACGCCCCATTCGATTGTGTGCCGCCCTGGGCCAGCAACCACCGCATCCCGGGCTCGATGTCGGTACCGCCGCCCGCGAGATAGGCACCGCCCTTGGGTGTGGTCTGCGCATCCGTCAGGCTGCCCGAATGGTACAACGTGTAGCCCCGCGTGCTGTCGGCTCGGGCGCTGTCGGCCGGTGAGCGGGGTGCTCCCGCAGTGGGGGCTGTGGCCTCGGACGAGTTCCTCGACGTGGCGCAGGCTCCGGCGGTTGCCAGCGCGGTTGCGAGCGCGGTGAGCAGGGTGGTCGTGCGCAGAACGCGTGATGGGAGAATCATGATCGCAGCCGGGTGATGGAAACCGCTGGACGGGGAGCGGTCGCGGGTGCACCTATTGGGTCCAGCCGTTGGAACTGCCTGGGGCCATCCTCGGGTCGGTTCTTCCGGATGCGCCGTGTGACAACATAGCGCCGGCGTTCTATTGTCGTTGCCCTCCTCCCCCTCCCGCATGCGCCTGCTGCGAATCGTACTCGCCTGTTGTGCCTTGATGCTGGGTCTGCCCAGCACGGCACACGCCACCTGGTCCGTGATTGCCGTTGATATGGCGACCGGCCGCGTGGTGATCGCGTCCGCCACCTGTGTGGACCGCGACGACATGTTCCTCATGGGTGTGCAGGCCGTGGTGGTGCCCGGTTTTGGTGTCGCCGCCTGCCAGGCTGGTGTCGACGGTACCCACGCCAACCAGATGCTGGTTTACCGGGAATTGAAGGCCGGCACCGATCCCAAACGCATCATCGAGATGCTGTCGGCAGATCCGGCCTTCCAGAGCCGGCAGTTCGGCATTCTGGATCTGAAGGGACGCTCGGCTGGTCACTCAGGCCTTTCGAATGGTTATGTCACTCAGGACATCCAGGGTCAGGTGCCAGGCACCCAGATCTACTATTCCATTCAGGGCAACATCCTGCGCACGGGCGATGTGGTGCCCAACGCGGTGAAGGCCTTTCTGCACACCACCGGGTCACTCACCGACCGGGTGATGGCCGCCTTGGAAACGGCCGATCGATTTGGTGGCGACAGCCGTTGTGTGTGTCCGCCGCTGCCGGCCGACAATGCGCGTCCCATCAATCCGTGTGAAGGGCGCACGGCGTATGTGGCGTACATCCTGATGGCCAATGCCAACGACACCAACGGCGACTCGCACAACGACGGCAAGTACTCCATGTACCTCACCGTGGCGCAGCCGGAACAGGGAGGCCCGAATGCCATCAAGCCGGGCGAGAATCTCAATCCGGTGAAAACCCTGCGCGCGCGTTACGACGTGTGGCGCAAGACGCAGCCGAGGGATTTCAAGTGAAGACGTCACGCCCAGCAGTTTCACGTGCACGTGTGATCGTCTTGGGGGCGATGTGGTTTGGCCTCTCCGCTGAGGCGCACGCGCAGGCCGCGGGTGGGGCTCGCCCCGCTGGTCAACCCGCACCGGCCGCGGCGCAGCCACCGCGGGCACCAGCGCGCGCGCCGATGCGCACGATGACGCTCACGTCGCCTGATTTTGTGGATGGTGGCGCCATGCCTGCCGCGTTGGCGCAGACCGGTCGCGATGTGTCGCCCGCGTTGAGCTGGAGTGGTGTGCCCGACTCTACGCGCAGCTTTGTGCTCATCGTGCACGACGCGGATGCGCCGATGGGTGATGGCCTCGATGATCTGCTGCACTGGATGGTGTGGAATATCCCAGCGACCGCCACCTCACTGCCGCGTGGCGTGGCGCAGGGGACGATGGCTGATGGCATGCGCCAGATCAGCGTGAGTGGACCGTACTACCGTGGCCCGGCAGCGCCGAGCACCGGGCCGGTGCATCACTATGTCTTCGAGCTGTATGCGCTGGACATTCCGCTCAATGTGGCGGCCACCGGCATGTCGCCCGCCGCCACCCGGGAAGCCGTGATGCGCGCCATGGCGCAACATGTGCGCGGCAAGGGTGTCCTGGTTGGTACGTATCGACGTCCGGCCCCCTGAACGAGGGCTGGTCGCGCATCTCCAACGCGTCATTTCACGTCCGCAACAAGATGTAGCCGGCACGTGACACGGGTGTGACGTGTCAGTGTCGGCTTTGTTGTCAGGACCGGTGAACGTCACGGACCCATGCGAACCCCGCATGGGCACCCTTCACCGGATGACCGTCGCCATGCGCGTGCCCGCCCTCCAATCGTCCATTGCCGCAGCCCTGTCGTGTGGGTTGTTGTTTGCTGCGTGCAGTGATTCCACCACGGATTCACCCTCGGTCGCCCCCGTCGCGTTGACCAATCAGTCGGTCACGCCGTCGTTGGTGCGGTCGCTGGTATCCGGCGTCGAGATCTACAGCCTGATCGGCAGCGATGACAAACTGCCCGGTTCACCGAATTTCGTGTTTGGTGGGTCCGCCGATGGTTCCGGCTTCATGCGGCACGCCGACGGGTCGTTCACGGCATTGGTGAATCACGAAGACAACTTCGCGGTGTCACGCGTGAAGTTCGACAAGTCGCTCAAGCCGATCTCGGGTGAGTACATCGTCAACTCCACCGCGGGCCGCTATCGCCTGTGCTCGGCAACGCTGGTCACCCCGGAGATTCACGGCTTCGGTCCACTGTACATCACGAACGGCGAAAGCAGCGAAGAGTCGGAAATTCTCGCTGTTGATCCGTCAGGTGCCGCCAATACGCCGCGCTATCTCGCGGGGCTCGGCCGCTGGAACACTGAAAACTCGGTGCCGCTGCCGAAGACCGCGTTTCCCAACCGGACCGTGGTCGTGATTGGTGACGACGATTCCGGCGCGGAAGGCGGTCAGTTGGCGTTGTACGTGTCCAACACGGTTGGTGATCTGGAGAACGGCAACCTGTATGCCCTGGCGCGTTCGGACAACAACACGCGTGAGCGCGACATGGTGATCGGTCAGACGTATCCGGTACAGTTCCGCCAGATCCAGAATCAGCGCACGCTCACCGGCCGGCAGATCAATCAGGCCACGGTGACCATCAATGCCGTGCGTTTTGGTCGTGTGGAAGACATCGACTATCGCAAGGGCAGCGCTGCGGCGAATGCACGTGAGATCTATTTCACGGTCACGGGGCAGAACAACTCGGGCGTGAATGCCGACTACAGCCGCACCAAGTACGGCCGTGTCTATCGCGTGAAGTTCGACGAGTCGAACCCACTGCAGGGCACCATCGAGGTCATCCTCGACGGTGATGATCGCACCGGACCCGCGCGGCAGTTCCAGAACCCCGACAACATCTACGTGGGTGAGAACTACGTGTACGTGCAGGAAGACGACAACGGCTACGGCGATGAAACGCACGATGCCTACGTCTACCAGTACAACATCGCCACCAAGGATGTGCGTCCGGTGCTCGAACTCGACCACCGCCGGACCCAGGCCGATGCCGCGATCTACAACGCGGAAGGCGCGCGGCCGGCCGGCAAGGCCGGCTGGGAATACGGCGCGATGATCGATGTTTCGGCGGAAGTGGGTCACGCCAACACGTTCATCCTGTCGATTCAGCCGCACTCGTGGCGCGCCCCCAAATACGCTGGGGTGGACGGCGGCACGATCCGTCTTTCCGAGAATCAGGCGAGCCAGTTGGTCGTTGTGAAGGGATTGCCGCGCTGAGCGCGGTCGTACGGGAATGCACACTTCGCGATGGACCATTGGTGCCATCGTCGCGTTCGTGGGGCTCGCGTCATGCGGCCCCACGAATGGCGATGGGCACAGCGACACGGCGGCGGCCGCACGAGCCGCCCACGCAGCGGGGGATTCCCGCGCCATGCAAGCTCGGGCGGTCTGGGAAGCTCAGCTAGACACGCTCGATATGCGCCTCGGAGCACTCGATTCGGCCGTGCGCACCCTGTCAGCGTCATCTGCCGAGAGTACGGGGCGCCACGAGACACGTGCAGAGGCACAGACACGCTTTGCCGAAGCCCGCGACAGCTTCAAGCGTGTCGAGCTGGCCATCGAGTACTACACGCCTTCCGCTGGGCGAGAGCTGAACGGCCCCGCGTTGCCTGAAGTAGAAGACGGTGAGGGGCCAGAGGTGGTGCTCGAACCCACCGGCTTTCAGGTCGTCGAAGAGATGCTGTTCGATGACGAGGCCCAAGAGATCGCCCCCGCGCTGGTCGAAGAGACGGCGACCCTGCGTGTGATCGCGTCCCGGGCGCACACCATGCTCGCGGCACAGGCTGTGACCGACGATCGGGTGTGGGATGCCGTGTCACTCGAGATCGCCCGCATCATGGCATTGGGTGTTCCCGGCTTCGATTCGCCGGTGGCAGGACATTCACTCCGGGAAGCCGCTTCGGCGTTGGAAGGCGTCGCGGCGACGCTGAACGTGTATCGCACCGATGATGGTTCCTGGCGCACCCTCGATACGCTGGTGCGTGGCGCGCGCGCCGCATTGGAAACGACGACGTCACGCGAGGCGTTCGACCACTTCGACTTTCTCGTGCGTCATGCCAATCCCGTCGCCCACGAGATTCGTGCACGCCGGGTGGCGCTGGGTATTGGACTGCCCACCGAACGACGGGCTTTTCGCCTCGAAGCCGCCAGTCTCCTGGATTCCGCCGCGTTCGATGTACTGGCCTTTGCGCCGGTCGACGCGACACCCGGCACACCAGCGCAGGTACAGATTGGCGAGCGTCTCTTCGCCGATACCCGGCTGTCTGGTGATGGACGACGGGCCTGCACGTCCTGTCATCTGGTCGAACGTGGATTCACCGATGGGCTGCGCGTGAATCGTACCCGTGCCGGCGCTCCATTGCTGCGGAACACACCCACGGTACTAAATAGCGCCCTACAGGTGGGCTCTTTCACCGACCTGCGGGTCACCTATCTGGAAGACCAGATCACCGCGGTCATCGAGAACGTGGACGAGATGCACGGGCACCTCGAAGAATCGGCCCGCGTACTGAGTGCCGATACCGCCATGCGCCGGCAGTTGCACGAGGCCTTCCGCGGGACGGCGATGGCCAACGACACGGTGGTCACGGGCGCTCAGGTCCGTCATGCGCTGGCTACGTACATCCGCAGCCTCACGACCATGAACAGCCCCATGGACCGTGCCCTGCGTGGCGATACCACCGCCCTCTCGGCGGAGCAGCGGGCAGGGTTCAACGTGTTCGTGGGCAAGGGCAAGTGCGCCACCTGTCACTTCCTGCCGCTCACCAACGGCACGGTGCCACCGATGTATCAGAAGACCGAAGTGGAGGTCATCGGTGTTCCCACCGCGCCGGTTGTGGCGAAGGGACGCATCGATCCGGACGAAGGCCGGTTCCGCATCACCCGATCAGCGCCACATCGGTTTGCTTTCCGCACACCGTCCCTGCGCAACGTGGCAATCACGGCGCCGTACATGCACAACGGGGTGTACCGCACGCTGGAGTCTGTCGTGGACTTCTACAATCGTGGTGGTGGAGCGGGGATCGGCATCGCGCTCGAGTATCAGACATTGCCCCCGGATACGTTGGGACTGACCCCCAAGGAGCAGCGCGAACTGGTCGCCTTTCTCGGTGCGCTGACAGATACAAGTCGAGTTGGTCGACGTTGACCGACGTCGGCCGCCGTTCTTTCCGCTGATCACGCCGTATGCGTCTGCTGGTGTGCACCGACACGTACCCACCGTTGATCAACGGCGTCAGTGTGGTCACCGCGCTGACCGTGGAGGGGCTGCGCCGGCGTGGTTGGGAGTGCCTGGTGGTGATGCCAGGTATGGACGCGCGTGGCATACCGCATCCGCCCAGCGACCGTGAGGTGGAACGACTACCCGCGGTCTCGTGGCATGCGTACCCCGATGTGCGCGCCGCCCTCTGGCAGCGCCATCGGGTACGGGCCTTGATCAACGAATTCCACCCGGACGTGGTGCACTGTGCCACGGAGTTCGTGGTGGGTTGGTATGGCCGGCAGGAAGCGCGTCGTGCCGGCGTGCCATACACCACGTCCTATCACACCGACTTTTCCCGGTACACGGCCTCGTGGGGGGTGCCGTGGTTGCGCCGTCCGGTGCAGTCGTGGATCAGGTACTTTCATCGCCACGCGGCGAGGGTCTTCACACCATCGGTTTCCGCACGGAATGACCTGCGGGCGCTGGGGCTCCGGGAGCTCGAAGTGTGGGGGCGCGGTGTGGATGTGAATCTCTTCCGGCCGCGTGCGGGACTGGACACTACCTGTGCCGATGAGCGCCCGTTTCGGTTTCTCTATGTGGGGCGGCTGGCCCCCGAGAAGAACATCGAGTTGCTCATCGATGCCATGGCGTTGACACAAGCGCGTCACCCCGATCGGGCTATGGTGCTGGACATCGTCGGCGATGGTCCGAGTCGCGAGGCACTCACCGAACGTGCGGCGCGGCAATCGACGGTGACCATACGATTCCTGGGGGCGCAGGATCGGCAATGCGCACTGCCGCGCATCTATGCCGAGGCCGATGCGTTTGTCTATGCGTCCGCGACGGAGACGTTGGGGTTGGTGGTGCTGGAGGCGATGGCGGCCGGACTGCCAGTGATCGCCACCCCAGCGGGGGGCATCGCCGAACATCTGCGCGACGACATCAACGGTCTCGCCTATCCCACCGGCGATTGTGGACGCTGTGCCGACGCCATGTCCCGTATGCTGACCGATGCCCTTGCCCGTGTGCGCCTCGCCAAAGGTGCGCGCGCAACGGCCGAACAACGCTCGTGGGACAGCGAGCTGCAGCGACTGGATGTGAGCTATCGCGAAGTGCTGGCCCGCTCCCGCGAGTCCCACGGCATCTGAAGCGCGCGGTAGTCGTCGATCAAGGTGTCCCAAATGACATCCCAGCGTTTCGACGAAGCAAAGGCCAGCGCTTTGGCTTGTGCCGTGAGTCGGGTGTCGGGATCGGCCAGCAGGCGCAACACCGCATCAGTGAACGCCTGTGTGTCGCCAGGCCGCACCAGCCAGCCACGATCCGGCGCCAGTTGTTCGCGCGTAGGGCCAACATCGGCACCGATCACCGGCGTGCCCGAGGCCATGGCTTCCAGCAACACATTGCCAAAGGTGTCGGTGGTGCTGGGAAACAGCAGCACATCGCTCGACGCAAACGCTTCACTCAAGGCATGGCCATCCAAACGACCCGTGATCAGCGTGCCGGTTGGTGCGGATGCCCGCACGGTCTCTTCGTATGGCCCGTCACCAACAATCAGGAAGCGCACACGCTCCGGGCAGGTGGCATGCAGTTGTTGCATGCACCCGAGTACCACATCCAGTCCTTTCTCCAGTCCGAGTCGTCCGATGTACGACACCACCAGGGTATTGTCATCGGCGTCGAGCTGAGCCCGTAGTGCCGAGGATCGATGCGTCGGGGAGAAGCGTGCCGAGTCTACTCCGCGTGACCACTCTCGGCATTGCTGGAATCCATGGGCCTCGATTTCCCGGATGATGGATTGGGTCGGGCAGTAGGTACGCAGCCCTCCATTGTGAAACCATCGCAGGTAGTGCCATCCCGGTTCGGCCAGCATTCCCAGTCCATAGTGCTCGGCGTAGGCCGTGAAGCTGGTGTGGTACGACGACACGAAGGGTACATCGAGTTCACGGGCAACAGCGCGTCCGGCCAACCCAATGCCAAACTCGGTGGCCGCATGCACAATGGTGGGCCGGAAGTCTTCGAGCTGGCGGCGGATATCACGGCGCGCTGGCCACGCCAGGCGGAGCTGCGGGTAC
Source organism: Gemmatimonas aurantiaca T-27 (assembly GCF_000010305.1). Classification (NCBI taxonomy): domain Bacteria; kingdom Pseudomonadati; phylum Gemmatimonadota; class Gemmatimonadia; order Gemmatimonadales; family Gemmatimonadaceae; genus Gemmatimonas; species Gemmatimonas aurantiaca. The sequence goes on from NC_012489.1 coordinate 807,341, forward strand.
GCCCAGAAACGACGACCGGGAAATCGCTCCACGGTCGCGGCGTCTGCCGCAGCGTCAGGAAGCGCCGCCATGGCGTCGGCGTCGTCCGCCACGGTGAAGACACGCACCGTGCCGTCTCGTTCCTGTACGGCATCCACCAGACGGGCCAGTGTGCGCGCCACACCATTCACTTGCGGTGTGAAGGTGTCGGTGAAGAGCGCGAGACGCAGGGGCACAGAGGCGTGACCAGGAGAACTCATGAACAGATCGAGCGATACGTGACGGTCGTGCGTTCGCGCGACCAATGGATCAATGCGTGTTGCACGGACTGCGCGGTGATGGGGTGCGCGAGATCCTGGGGGTGCAGCGCAATGCGTACGAGTGGTGTGGATCGCAACCGGAGGCGATGCCACCGGGCGACCACGTCTGAGAGGCGCGCCCGGATCTCGGTGCGAGCGCTCCAGCGCACTACGGGCGCCGGTGCGTGTGGCTGGTGGTGACGATGGACGTGTTCGACATCTTCACTGCACCGAAGCTGCGGATACTGTTGTGCCAGTGTTTGCACGACCTGGTGTGTGCTCGAAGGCGCCAACCACGCCGGCGGCACGAAGCCCACCGGGTTCAGACCCAGCGCCAGCAGACGGTCCATGCCTCGTGTGATGCGTGCGGACGCCGCATGGGGCGACAGCGTCAGAAACTCGCCTTCGTGTGCCGTACGACCCAATGCACGCCATTCGTGCATCCATGTGCGCGGAGATCCCACTTCATCATGGCGTTCACCATGCAACAGGATGTCTGCTCCCGATGCTTCGGCGTCGCGCAGCCATTCCACGAATGTGGAGTGGGCTTCGATCGGCCACTCGCCATGCCAGTTGGGCACCACGAAGAGCGCCGGCGTGATGTCGTGCGCCCGGCACCAGTTCCACAGTGTGTGCACGCCATCGGCCAGCGCCGGGGTCACGTCATGGATGGAGACGAGCAGTTGCCGTGATGATGCATCCCCCATCATCGTCCGCGCAGCACATCGTCATAGACGGCGAACAACCGATCGAATACGGTCGTCCAGTCGTGCTCCGACTCGGCGAACCTGCGACCGGCACTGCCCAACGCCGGCAAGTCACTGCGTATCAGCGCGACGGCCTCTTCAGCCAATGACGCGGCGTGATGCGGCACAAAGAGTCGACCAGCGCCACTCGCGCGCACATGGTCCGCCACACCGCCCGCGTCGGCCGACAGGACGGGTGTGCCACTGGCCAGGGCTTCCAACGCCGAGAGGCCAAACGTCTCGACGGCACCGGGAGCGACATACACATCGAGCGCTGCCAGCAAGTCTGCCAGTGCGCCACGATCGTGCAGGAAGGGCAGGAAGTGCACTCGTTCCGCATAGGGATGCGCACGGAGACGAGGCGCCATGGGGCCGGCGCCAGCCAGCACCAGCCGGGCGCCGGTCGCACGCTCCACGGCGGGCCAGGCATCGAGCACCACGTCGAGATCTTTCTCTCGGGCGAAACGTCCTACGAATCCCGCGAGCGGCGCATCAGGCAGGCCATGCCGGGCGCGAGTTTCTGCTCGTGTGGCTTTGCGCAGCGGAGTGAACGTATCGAGGTCCACACCCAACGGCACACGGGCAATGCGATCGATGCCTTCGCGCGCCAGATCACGGGCCGCAGAGTGCGAGGCGACGATGGTCACGGGAAAGAGCGCGTCCAGGCGTCGCATGTAGCGCCACGCCGAGTGGTACACGAGGTGCTGCGCGGGGCGCCAACTGCCGGCACGGGGCGCAAACATCTGCGGCAGGTTGGTATGGTGGAAACACACCAACGGCACATCGAGCATGCGTGTGGCGTGACGCACGATCCACGGCACGATGAACGGACTGCCGATCTCGATGAGATGGGGACGTTCGTGCTGCACGATACGTGAGATCGACCGTGTCGCCAGCATGAAGCGATACGGACGCTGGCGGGGAATGGGCGGTCCTGCGAGGCGATAGGTGCGCACCCCTTCCCCATCTTCCACACCATCGCGCGCGCCGGGCACCAGCATGACATGACGCAGAGATGGGCGGGCGGCGACGTATCGTGCCTTCTCGAGCAGGTACGTGCGAATGCCGCCACTCGTATCGCCGAACCACTCGGTCACGTCGAGAATGCCCCGCGTGGCGTTGGGGCGTAGGCGTGGTGGCAGCGTGTCGGTGCGAAGCGTGAGGCGCGCGTCGAGCGGAAATGCCGTGGTGGTCACAGCCTGCGGTCCATCGTATCCCACATCAGGCGTGTGTCAGGCGAGCATCGGGTAGGCCGTGATCAGCGCGATCGCTTGACCCACGAGCACATCACCCGGGTAGTGCACACCCAGCGCAACGCGGGAGAATCCGACCACGCAGGCGATGATCAGCAATGGCAGCGTGAACATGGGAAACGCCGCGGCAAACCCCACTGCCACGGCCATCGCGGCGCACGCGTGACCGCTGGGAAACGAGAAGCGATCGGGTACGTGGATGAGCGCTTCGAACGACAGGCGCGTCGAGGGGCGTGGTCGTCCGACGGTACGCTTGACCACCTGCACGACAAGGTGGGACAATCCAAGCAGCAACAGAATGCGCCACACCAGTGGCACGCTGACGGCGGGCAGACTGAGGGCGGCCAGACAGGCGCCGATCGATCCACGCGCGCCGCCAGCGTGAGTGATCAACATCCAGAAGTGCCGGGGGCGGGCCGGTGCGCTGGGCGACAAGGCCCAGCGCGTGAACAGTGCACGGTCCCGCGCATCGAGATGGTGCAGCCAGGATTGCATGGCCACACATTGGCGGTGCCTGATGACGGTTCAGACACCGCCTGGTGACTGCGGTGTAACGCGTGGGCTACGGGTCCCGCACGGCCCGGTGCCGTCAAAACACCGGGCCTTCCTCAGCGGCGCGTGCGCTCCCGTACGATCAGGGCGTTGCCCACCTCGCGTTCCCCGGCGGCGTCCGTGGGCACGTTCACCACCCGGCCGTCGATCACCATGGTGGTGGAGCCACCACCATCGAAGTTGAGGGCATGCCATGCGCCCAGCGTGCGCAGGAACTCGGCCAGTTCGACCAGCGTCATGCCCACGCTGTTGGTGGCACGCCCATCGACGGTCACCAGCCACGCGGTCTGCCCAGAGCGTGACACGGCGATGGCCGTGCGCGGATGACGCGCCTCGGCATTGCGCGAAATCGTGCCCTCCAGGGTGGCCGCACGGGCCGCGACATTTTCACCATCCTGCAACACCAGCGGCCAGCCGCCGATCACGGCTTTGGGCGCGCGCTGCGAGGTGAGTCGCGGCCATGTATTGAGGTGCACCCGAACCGTGTCAAAGCGCGACATCGCGGCCACGCCCGCCGCGCGGTCACCGGTGCCCACCAACAACGCGCCATCACGCGGAATGGCGCCGCCGCTGCGGCTGCTGGCGGTGTCGGGCGCCGCATAGAGCAGGGTGTCGCCACGCACGCCGATCGGGCGCAGGCGCAGCTCCGCGACCCGACCCGTGTCGGTGGGCGCTGTGGCGCCGTAGCGCGCCGTGTACAGCGCGGTGCTTTCGTATCGGCCCTTCGGCTTACTGTTGATGCTCAGCACCGGAACGGCACTGGTCCGCGTCCAGGCCCGCGCGTCCAGGATGAACCGGCCGAACGTCAGTCCGCCAGCGGGATCAATCGCCACCTGGCCGTGCACATTGTCATAGGTGTCGTACGGGGAGTCCGTGAGTGGCAATCCTTTCCACCACTCGCCGCCGAGCACCTGGTTGTTTTCATTCTCGCCCGTGGCAAGGTCGAAGAAGTCGGCGTTGACCGCCACGCGCACGCGACTGGTATCGGACTGCACGCGCTTCGCCATCAGGGATGTGCGCTCTCGTCCCTGGAGGGCATCCTTTGCCCGCACCACGTCGAGCGAGAGGGCCGGGTTCTGCAGGTCGATCTCCACAATATGGAATCGCCATGGGCCACGCGGGTCGAGGCGCACCTCGTGCCGCAGGCCCGGCGCGAGCTGGTTGAGGCTCGGGCGCACGTCCGCGGGGGTGCCCGCTGCGGGACGGCACGCGGAGAGCGCCCCGACGATCAGGAACGTCATCGCCATGCGCGAATTGCTTGGCTGAGCGCCAGTCCGCAGGGAGATGCTGGTCACACCAGCCTTCTCCCGATATTTTGGGTGCAGAAGTTCCACCATCGTTACATCCCCCTCGGATACGGAAACCCCATGTCCCCAGCGTCGTACAGGCGCCTGCTGACCCCTGCCTCATGGGTCGCACGGGTGCTTGTCGCCGGAGCGCTCGTCGTGCTCCACAGCACCACCGCGATTGCGCAGAATACCATAACACTCGAAGGTGCGGTGAAAGGAGACGGCGCCCCGATTGTCGGCGCCCAGATCACCATCACCAATGTGGCGACCAATGAAGTCGCACGCGCGCTGACCCGCGCGACCGGCGACTTCCGTGTGCTGGGTCTGTATTCCGGCCAGTACACGGTCAATGTGCGTGCGATCGGCTACCGGCAGCGCACGGATACCGTGCAGTTGGTGATCGGTCAGCGTGCGCGTCTCGAGTTCGAACTCGAGAAGGGTGCGGCCGAACTCGAGGCGCAGACCGTCGTGGCGGAGCGCGTGAAGCAGGTGGAAGTCCAGCGCATGTCGGTGTCGGCGCCGGTCATGAAGGAAGAAATCGAAAATCTTCCCTTCAACTCGCGTGGCATCATGAACCTTGCCGGCATCGCGCCGGGCATCAAGACGTACTCGGCGCAGTCGGGCCGGACGTTGCCCTCGGGCGGCGCCGCGCCGGACCTTCGTTTCTTCAACGTCTACATGGACGGCGTCGAAATGAAGAGCCTCTACAACGGCAACATCGTCGGCCTTGGCCAGACGGGTTCGCCGCTGCCGCAGGAAGGTCTCGAACAGTTCCGCGTGTACCTCAATCCGTACGATGCGGAGTTCACGCGCGCGGGTTCGTACGTGATCAGCGCGGAAAGCCGTCGTGGCACGAACCAGTGGAAGGGTTCGGGCTTCGGCTTCCTGCAGAACAAGAACATGCTGGCACGCAATGCGTTCCAGACCAAGGTGCCGGACTATGGCCGCACCCAGCTCGGTTTCAACATCGCCGGCCCGCTCAAGAAGGACAAACTGTTCATTGCCACGAGCTATGAACTCACGAGCACGGATTTTTATCTCGACGTGAATCCGATCAGCGGTCCGTGGGATCAGTACCGCGGTTCGTTCCTGGCACCGAACAAGAACCACACGGGCTTCACGCGCCTCACCTACGTGCAGAGCCCGCGCATCACGTATGACTTCATGGGCTCGGCCCGCTACCTGCGCGGCGAAGGCAACTTCGGCGCCCGCACGGCGGCCATCAGCGGCATCTCGCAGACCTACGACATCTATACGGCGCAGCTCCGTCAGCGCTACCTGTCGCAGGGCGGCAACTTCGTGAACGAAGCCAGCCTGCAGTATGTGAGCTGGAGCCACAACGAAGCGCCGCTCACGCCGGGCCGTCAGATGACCTACCCGGGTGTCATCCTGGGGACGTCGGGCTTCCCGCTCATCCTCACGGAAAAGCACTTCCGCGCGGTGAACCGGTCCACGCTGAACATCGACAATGCCGGCGGATCGCACGTGGTCAAGTTCGGTGTCGAACTCAGCACGATCGACGCCATGCAGAACCAGCCGAACAATGTGAACGGCACGTTCAACTTTGCGACCGACACCTCGACGATGCCGCTCTCGGCCTCGATCGCGGTGGGCTTCAACGACCGCACCGGCACGTCGGACGCGATCGCCAACGCCACGGGCTACACCACTGGTCTCTACATCAATGACGAGTGGCGCATGAAGCCCAACTTCACGCTGTCGCTCGGTCTGCGCTGGGATGCCGAGTTCAACACGATGAACAACGACTACGTCACGCCGTGGTCGAAGGACCCCGTGCTGACGGCGATCCCGTCGCTCAAGGACTACATCAACACCGGCAACCGCAAGAACCAGCTCGGCAACATCTCGCCGCGTATCTCGTTCTCGTGGGATCCGTTCAAGGACAACCGCACGTTCGTGCGTGGCGGCTTCGGCATCATCTACGACCGCGTCACGAGCTTCATGGGCTTCCAGGAACGCCGCAACTCCACGTGGCGCACCTACACGTTCGCCAATCCGGGCACCACGGATCCGGACGTGTTGCGTCAGCGCGTGATCGCCGGTGGCGTCACGGCCGCTGCGCCGATCCTGATGAACAACAACATGAAGACGCCGAACGCCAAGCAGATGTCCATCGGCTTCGGTCACCAGCTCACGAGCGAATTCGGCTTCAATGTCGACTATGTGCGCCAGCACATGGACAACCTGTACGTGCAGCGCAACCCGAACTACGTCGATCGTTCGGTGACGCCCAACGTGCGTAAGCTGACGCCGGCGTTCGGCGACATCCTGATCTGGGATGACATCGGTCAGTCGGACTATTCGTCGGTGCTGCTCCAGGCCACCTACCAGCGCAACAAGATGCGCTTCAACCTGGCCTACACGTTGGGTTGGTATCAGGGTGACTTCGATACGGCGGCGCTGCCGACGTACACGTACAACTTCCTGTTCAACCGTCAGCGTACCACGGGCGACGAACGTCACCGCATCGTCCTGTCGGACATCGTGCCGTTGCCGCTTGGCTTCACGTTCTCGTCGGTGGCCACGATCGCCAGCCCGCGTCCGTTCCTCACGACCGATGGTCGTGATATCAACCTGAACAACGTGCTGGGTGATGACTATCCGGGCGGTACGCCGACGGCTACGGGCAACCGGACCACGATGCCGGCCAACTCGTGGAACAACTGGTACCGCACGGTGGATGTGCGTCTGACGCGCTCGCTGTTCACCTGGAACTCCACCAAGGTCAGCGCATCGGCTGAAGCGTTCAACGTGTTCAACTTCAACAACACGTTGTCGTTCGGTGGTACGCAGTTCCTGGCCAACGGCAATCCGGTTGCGTCCTTCGGTCGCCCGACGGCTGCCTACGGCGCCCGCATGGGCCAGGTCGGCATGCGCTTCGAGTTCTAACACTCGGGCAACCTGCCTACGCTGCAAGACAAAGGGCCCGGACGAGCAATCGTCCGGGCCCTTCGTATATGCTGGTGTTGATGACGTCTACATCACTTGCCGGGTGGGATCAGCTCGAGCACCAGTCCTTCCAACACACCCACCGGCACGCGGAGCTCTTGCGACCCCGCCTTGAGCGTGCCCAACTCCTGCTGGCCATTGCTGTCGTGACGCACGATGCGCGCGCCAGCCGCCACGCCGAGTTGCGCCGGATCGATCGTGAGCACTGCCTCGACCGCCTCGAGGTTGATGCCGGCCAGCGCCACCGCCACACGGCCATCGGCTGCCTTCCACGCGCCGCTCAGCACCTCTGGCGTTTTGATATGCGCCTCCGTCGGGCCACCCAAGCGCGCCGCGTAGATCGAGATGCGTGACAGCAGCAGATCGACCTCTGGCACCTGTACCTTGGGCGCACGAATGAACTCACCCGTCTGGAAGAAGTCACGCAGGCCGTACCGCAGACGGGCGAGCTTGCCGAAGTAGTCCATCTCCCGACGACGGGCCGTGAGCTGGTCGGGCAGGAAGTTCGCGATGGTGGGCTGCATGCCCCACACGAACATGCGTGCCTGCTCGAGATGGAATTGCCGTACGAATTTTTCGTCGAGTAACTGCATCGCCGTGGCCGGACGCTTTTCCTTCGGCCACAGATCGTCGTACGGCGGCAGCGTGAGTGACCCGTAGGTGCCGTAGGTGAGCGCATACGGATGATACGCCGCCTGGAACATCGGGATCACTTCCCAGCCGCTCGCCGGATCCATGTAGCGTTCCTGGCTCACCTGCAGCGTGAGGAAGGCATCGAGGTCGGGCATCCAGCTCTCGCCACCACCTTCTCCGGCAAAGCCTCGTCCTTCGCCGCCTCGTGTGCGCAGCGATTTGGCCAGTTCACGGAAACCCTGCATCCAGTAGTTGCCGCCGCCCACCGGATGCCCGTGTCCCTTGCTCCAGTCGATGAGACTCAGCACGGCCTGGTCCATGTAGATGCCGTCGATGCCGTACTGATTGAGCACCGTATCGGCGATGCCCACGTACTTGTTGCGCCAGAACTCGTTGTACGGGTTCATCGTGGCACAGGGCAGTGGATTGAACACGTTGTACGTCTCGAGACGCACGGTGCCATCCCGCTCGCGCACGGCCCATTGCTCCGCGCCGTCTTTGGTCCAGCTTGGGGTGTTGGTGCACCACAGCCGTTGGTTCATGTACACGATGGCGTGCAGGCCCTCGGCATGGGCCTTGGCTACGGCCTTGGTGAACGGCGCGGCGCCTTCACGTGGCGGGATGTAGTCGGGGAAGCTCGTGTCGTAGGGGCCGTGGTGCCACCAGTGCCAGAACACATTCACCGGCAGCCCGACATCCTTCTGCAGGGCCGCCGCGGGTTCGAGCACCACATCGGAACGTCCGCGGTTCCACTCCCACGCGCCGGCATCGGTCATCCACTTGGGCGTGATACCCGAGTGCAGACGGCTTTCTCGTGCCCAATACTGCTTCGTACCCCACGCGCGATAGCGCTCCACGGCGCTCAGCCAGTCGCCAGGCACCACACCCACGATCGCATGGTACGAGGGCGCGTAGTTGCTGTTCTTGCCCGGATCGCTGAGCACATGCACCATGGCATACCCGGTGCTGTCGCCGCCACCTTCGCCCCAGAGCGAAAAACTCTTGCGATAGGCTGCCGTATCGTCGGCCGCGAAGTACATGCCTCCGCGCTCCGGGTGCGACAGGGCCACCATCTGCATCGAGGTGGCACCGGGATAGGCGAATTCGAGCCGCTTGCCCTTGCCGTCGGTGCCGGCCAGCATCGTGCGCGGTTGCCGCGTACGCTGGCCCATCCAGGACGGCACCGCCAATTCGGCGCCTTCTTCCACCGTGATGCCTGTGAGGCGCGGGAAGTGCACCTGCTCCACGGACACGGTGTCCATGCCGCTCAGGGCGATGCTCCACGCTGTGGTGCTGTCGCTGCGCAGGCTCACCCGCGCGGTCACGGCCAATTGCGCGAGAGGCGCCGGGAACTCGCGCCATTCCAGCACGAGTGTGTCGCCCTCCTTGCGATTGATCGTGAACAGCTTGGCCTGCGACGCGGCGAGGGTATGACGGGCCGAGTCACCGCCGATGTCCAGGGTCCACAGACCGAGCGAGTCGGTGGGGCGTCCGGCGAGCTGGCGGCCGGTACCATCCACCAGCTTCACCACATGCCCATCCTGCTGGGAAAGCGTGACCTTGATGCCGGAGGAATTCAGGGTGGGATCGACATCCGTGCAGGCCAACAGGCCGAGCGATGCTGCAACAGGAAGGGTGCGAAACAACAACCGCCGCACCAATTGGCGCGGCGGCTGGTTCACGACGCCTTCCGAACGGGAGACCGAACGATGGGGCATGGTGATGGTTGAAAGAGAGGAGATGTCCTGCCCGATCACTGATAGATGAGATACGGCTTCACGAGATCGCGGAACTTCGCGGCATCCGCATCCCACTGCTTGATCAGCTCATCCACCGTATTCGCTTCCACCGCCTTGGTGAGCTTGTCGGTGCCCGCCAGGCGATCGATGCCACGAATGCGACCCGCCGCATTGGCCGACGGCTCACGCCACTTGAACTCCTGCGGGTGTGCCGCATAGAACGCGCGCAACAGACGAATGCCCACTTCCACCGGGCGCACGGTATTCCGATCCGTGACCTTCACGGAGATCATCGGGATGGTCTCGCCACCGAACTTGTAGCCGGCTTCGATGGTGCGCGTGGCCGTGTCGAACTGCACGCCCGGCAGCTTGAGCGCGTTGAGTTCGGCCGCCATGGCCACATTGTCCTTGAGGTACGCCGCGCCGATCAGTGTGAACGGCGAATCGGTGCCACGGCCTTCCGTCGCGTTCGTGCCTTCGAAGAACACCGTGCCCGGGTACAGCAGTTCCGCGTCGAGCGTACGCAGGTTCGGCGACGGATTCACCCGCGGAATGCCCGTCTCATCGAACCACATCGAGCGCGTGTAGTTCTTCATCGGCACCACGGTCAACTGGGCATTGATGGCCTTCGTCTCCACGAGGTAGCGCATCAGTTCACCCACCGTGAGACCGTATCGCAGGGCCACCGCGTGCTGACCCACCAGCGAGCGGAACGGCAGTTCGAGGATGTTGCCTTCGATCACGTCGGCGCGGATCGGGTTCGGACGATCGAGGATGACGATGGGCTTCTTGGCCGCCTCCATCGCCAGCGCCAGCGTCCACTCGTACGTGTACACGCGAGCGCCCACGTCCTGGATGTCGTACACGAGCACGTCGATGTCCTTCACCATGTCGGCCGTAGGTGTCTCTACGGTGCCGTACAGCGAGTACACCTTCACGCCGGTCTTCTCGTCCACACCCGACGAAATCTTTTCGCCGGCCTTGGCTTCACCGCGGATGCCATGCTCGGGGCCGTACAGCGCGACGAGGTTCACGCCTTCGGCCTTGAACAGCAGGTCCACCGTGCTTTCGCCGGCGCGATTGCGACCGGAGTGATTCGTGAGCAGACCGACTTTTTTGCCCTTCAGCAGGTGCAGCGAATCGGTGAGCAGCACCTCCACGCCCGGGATGACGTTCCCGGTGGCGGTGGCGGCTGCGGCGGCCGCGGTGCTGTCCTTGGCGGCCGTATCGGCAGCGGGGGAGCAGGCGGCCGCCATCAGGAGCGATGTGGCGAGAGCGAAGCGGGTGACACCCGTGGTGCGGCGTTGACGGTGGTCACCGGGAGCGCAGGAAATGCGAGAGGCCATGGTCAGCGAGGTTCGAGGATGGACGTGATGCGTTCAGCCAAGTCATTCCAATGTGCACGCGTGGTCGCCGAAGTGCTGCCCACTCCGAACGTCCGCGCGCTGCGTTGAATTTCGCGGAGCTGCTGACGCGCGAGCGCCGGCATGTCGCTGGTTTGGACCGCCGGTGCCGTGATGAACGGCAGGAAGCGCTGCGGGCCGCCAAATCCACCGCCGGGGCCGCCACCACCGGCCGGCGTCGTCGGCGGCGAGATGAGGGCCTCGAGACGCTGGATGTACACCCGCTGGAGCTGCCGGCGATTGAGATCGGTGGTCGCGTTGGGGAACACGGCCCGCGTCAGGTCACCCATGTACTCGGCCAACGGATACGCGCTCACGCCATCGTACCGCTCCGACTCGGCCATGCGACCCAAACGCCCCGGTGCGAGCAGCGACGTGATCAGCGCGGCCTGCCGCGTGGTCACGATCGGGTTCGGACCGATGCGGCTGGTGATCTCCTTCGGCTGCAACCACTCCGGCGTGGTGATGGCGGTGGCGCTCAGGAAGGCCAGTGCCGCCTTCTGACGCGCCTTGGGCACGACCTTGTACACCGCGCCCGACTGCTCACCCGTCTTGAGGTCCACTTCCACACCGCCGATCACGGTGGCCACATGGCCCATGTTGCCGAACCAGCGACCCACCGACTCTTCGTACACTTCCCGCAATTCGGTGAAGTCTTCACCGGGCGCCGTGGTCCACTGCACGAGCTGTGGAATCATGCGCTTGTAGTTCGCCGTCGAATACGTCGATGCCTTCACCGGATCGTCGCCCAGATCTTCCGTCTGATTGCGCGGATCGGCCGAACCGGCCTGCTGCGCCACGTAGCGGTATGGGAACGGCGTGTTCTGGTTCACCAGCCAGTCGTGCAACACCTTGCGTTCCGCTTCCGGCGACGGCGTGTTGGTGACGCGGTAGCCCCAGTTGATCGCATAGTCGTCGAAGGGTCCGAGGCGACGGATGAAATCCTTGGCCTGCAGACCGTCACCCGGCTGTGCGATGTAGTTCTGACGTGCGTAGTCCATGATGGTCGCGCTCACGCCGTACTTCCGCGTGAAGGTCACGCTGCGCAGGGAGTCCACCGGGAACGACGCCGATGCGATCATATTGTGCTGCAAGCCGAGCGCGTGGCCGATTTCGTGCGTGATCACTTGCCGCATCGTCTCGCCCATCAGCTCGTCGGGCATGTTGAGCGTGCGCGCCGCCGGGTTGGCAGCGCCGGTCTCCATGATGAGCCAGTTGCGATACGAGCGCATGTGGTTGTGGTACCACGTGATCTCGCTGTTGATGATCTCACCCGAACGCGGGTCATGCGTGTGCGGGCCTGTCGCGTTGCGCGTCAGGCTCGCCGCCCAGCGCACGATGCTGTAACGCGCATCGTCCATATCGAAGTCGGGATCTTCCGACGCGCTGGGTACGTCCTTGGCAATGATGGCGTTCTTGAACCCCGCCTTCTCGAACACCTTCTGCCAGTCTTCCACGCCCTGCTTCACGAAGGGCTTCCAGCGGGTCGGCGTGGCGGGATCGAGATAGTACACGATCGGCTTCACGGGCTCGACGAGTTCACCGCGCGCGTAGGCCGCCGGATCCTTCGGTTCGAGGCGCCAGCGCGTGATGAACGTCTGGCTTTCGGCCTTCTGGACATCGAGACCGTAGTTGATGCGATCCACCGTGAAGTAGCCCACCCGTGCGTCGGAGTACCGTGCGCGCATCGGGGTCTTCGGCAGCAACACGATCGACTGACGCGTTTCCATCGTCACTGAACCACCGTCCGGATCACTGGGCGGCGTGGCGGCGTCGAAGGTCTGCACCTGACGGACTTCCACATTGATCGGGAAGCCGCGGACGCTCGCGATGTAGGAGCGCGCCGGATCGTAGCGGCGCACGCCATACGCGCGGCGCTGGTTGGCATCGAGCCCCGAGGTGGCCGGATTGTCCGAACCGAAGAAATCGGTCACGTCGATGACGGCCGACGCGCTGTCGCGTCCATAGGCCGCCACCGGGAAGGCCCCGATGATGGCCGGGTAGTAGTTCTGGGCAACGCTCTTCGCGATGGGCAGCGAATCGTCGGCGACGGCCGCAGTGCTGATACTCTTGAGCAGCACGCGGTCGCCCACACGCTCCCACCGCACGAGCCGTTCATTGAGCGAGCTGCCGGCGCTCTGGAAGCCGCCCGAACCGGCCGGCACACCGGCCACGCGCGTGACCATCAAAAAGTCGCGCCCCATGAGCGAGTCGGGCACTTCGAACAGGAAGCGCTCGTCGACCTTGTGTACCGTGATGCCACCGCGATCGGTGCGGGCGCGTGACGGAACGACTTGGGCATAGGGCCGAGGGCCGCGCGTCGCGCCCCCCTGACCAGCCGCAGGCGGTTGACCCGTGGTGGCCGCTGCCGCGCCACCGGCGGCGCCAGCACCAGTTGCCGGAGGATTCTGCGCGGCGAGGGAAGTCGAGGTCACGGCCAAGGCACCCAGCAGGGCGGCCAATCGTGACGGGAGAGGGACCAGCGAAGGTCTGATCATGTGCGCAGGCGGTGCAGGGGTGTGGAGGTGCCCATCGCCAACTGTACGCTGCGCACCCGGCCGGCGCTGCCCTCCCCGGTCGAATCCAGGAACAAAGCTCGGGACGGTCGCCCCAGCCAGCTCGCCTTTCCGGTCACCCGCGCGCGCCAGGGCACAAAATGTCCGTGGTAGATTGTGACCGCGGACTGCCACCACCGGTCGCGCGCCCTCACCCTTCCGACCTCGCCCGACCATGCCTGTCCGATTCGGTGTCGATGTCCTGCTTGATCAACTGGAACGGCCCGGCGCACCAGCCCGGAGGGGGCGCGCCGGCCTGGTCACCAATGATGCAGCACGGCTCGCGGCCGAGGGCACCCACTACAGTCGTTCGGCGCTGATCGACGCCGGGCTTCCCATTCAGCGGCTCTTTGGCCCCGAGCACGGCTTGGTGGCCACCGAAGCCGATGGAGCGGCCGTGCACGATCGTGTGGATGGGCGCACGGGGCTGCCCGTGGTGTCGCTGTATGGTGCGCGGATGCGCCCCGCGCCTGACCACTTGGCCGATCTGGATGTCATGCTGTTCGACATCCCCGATATCGGCGCGCGGTGTTACACGTATGCGTGGACCCTCTTTCATGTGCTGCATGCCTGTGCGGAGGCAGGTCTACCCGTTGTCGTGCTGGATCGCCCCAATCCGTTGGGTGGTTGTGCGCACGCGGCCGAAGGCCCGGTGCTCACCGAGGCCTGCCGCTCATTCCTCGGCGAAGATGACATCCCGTTGCGCCACAGTCTCACCCTCGGCGAGTTGGCGAGACTGTGGCAACAGGAGCATCTCCCTGGCGTGTCACTCGAAGTGATCCCGTGCGAAGAATGGGAACGGAAGCGCGCGTGGCCCGCCGTCGGGCGCCCCTGGGTGCCAACATCACCCGCCATGCCGCACTTCGAGTGCGCCATCTGGTACACAGGCACCTGTCTTTTCGAAGCCACCAATCTCAGTGTCGGCCGGGGGACCGACCGTCCGTTCGCGCAGGTTGGTGCGCCCTGGCTCGACGCTGCCGCACTCATCGAGATGGTGGAGGCAGAGGCGTCTGATGCTGGCGCGGTGCTCAGCGCATGCCACTTCACACCCGCCGAGGGCCCCAACGTCGGCACCGGTTGTCATGGTGTGCGGGTGCTGAGCCGCGCTTCCGACGATGACGCGTCCTGGATTGCGCAACACACCAGCCCCGTGCGACTGGGCCTCGCGCTGCTCGATGCCATCGTGCGGCTGCACCCGACGCAATTTCAGTGGGCGGTGTATCCCACAGCGGCCAACCCCAGCGGAGCAGACCACTTTGCTCGGCTCATCGGACGCGCCGACCTCCGGGATCGTGTCGGACATCTCACGCCCGCAGAGCGACATGCCATCACGCAGGTATCGGCGTGGCGTGAGCGCACCGCATCGGCGCGTCTGTACTGAGCGCCCGCACCGCATACACTTGTACCTGCATCTCGCGTGAACACGCTGCCAACATCGGTGTCGTCCCAAGACACAGCCGACGAATGGCTCTGGGGCTGGGATCCCACACCCGCCATTGTGTCGGTCTGGGCGAATGATGCGGGGCAGGCCATTGTGTGGCGGCGTCCGGAAGGAGGAGCGCTGGTACGGGAAGACGCGCGCTTCCGGCCATGGCTGTTGCTGGCCAGCCTCGAGGATCTCGAAGCCTCTGGTGTGCCGTACGCGGCCGAATCGCAGACGGGCCAGAACACCGGCATCCGATACCGCGAACTCCATGGCCCCGGCGCACTGCGCTACGTGGTCTCGGCCGATCGCTGGCGTACACTCGAACAGGCCATCACACGCGGTGCCTCGCAGCGCACCGGCGTGCGCATCACGCGACTACAGCAGCTCGATCGCCATGCGCGTCATATCCTGCCGCCCGACGAGCAATACCTGGTCGCCACAGGACGCAACTACTTCCGTGATCTCAGCTTCGCACAACTGCGACGGGCGCAGTTCGACCTCGAGACCACCGGACTCGATCCGGCTACGGACCGCATTTTTCTCATCGCACTCCGTTCGCCGGAAGGTGCCGTAGGCTTGCTCGAAGCCAAGGGCGATGATGACGCCGCCGAAGCGTCATTGTTGCGGCGCTTTGCTGCGGCCATTCAGCGCATCGACCCCGATGTGCTCGAGAATCACAATCTGCATGGTTTCGACCTGCCGTTTCTGCATCGCCGTGCAAAACAGTTGGGTGTGTCCCTCGTGTTGGGTCGGCTGGCCGGTGTGCCGTTGCAGGAACGGGTCGCGATGCGTGGCACGCGGGTGCCAGCGGATACCCGTGCAAAACAGGGCGGGGAGTCTGCCGATGAGGCCGAAGGACATACATCAGCAGCGACCATGTCCGATCGCCGTGTACGGTTCGTGGCACCGGGGCGTGAGTGCATCGATACACTCGACGCCGTACGCCGGTACGACTTTGCGGTGCGGGACTTGCCTGGCCACGGGCTCAAGCCTGTGGCACGACACTTCGGCCTGGCCGGTCCTGAACGCGAGCTCATTCGTGGTGATCGCATTCACGAGGTCTATCGCACCGATCCCGCTCGTGTACGTCGCTATGCCACGGCCGACGTCACCGAAGTGGAGGGACTGGCCCGCCTGCTCGGCGGCGCCGCGTTTGCGCTGGCCCGCATCGCACCGCGCCGATATGAGCGCCTAGCGGACGCCGGGCCGGCAACCGGTGTGATCGATCCGATGCTGGTGCGCACATACCTGCGGGCCGGTGAAGCCGTGCCGGCGTACGCCAGCACTGACGGCACCGTGCACAGTGGTGCGGCGCTGCACTTGTTCACGTCGGGTGTGGCGCAGCGCATCGTGAAGGCCGACGTGGCCAGTCTGTATCCGTCGCTGATGCGCGAATATCAGATCGGCCCGCGCAGCGATCACCTCGGCGCTTTGTTGATGCTGGTTGACCGGCTCGTGCAGCAACGACTCGCTGCCAAGGCACGGGCGCGAGCTGCCGCACCGGGGTCGGATGAACAATTCACACAGGAAGCGCTTTCGGCCGCGATGAAGCTGGTCGTCAACTCGGCCTACGGATACATGGCCGCCGGCGAGGGGCTGACACGATTTGCCGATGTGCATGCCGCGAACGAGGTGACCCGCCGCGGTCGTGAAACACTCCGGCAGATGTGCCGGGCGCTCGCCGAGCGTGGCGTGACGCTGCTCGAAGCGGATACCGACGGTATCTATTTCGCGGTGCCCACGGAATGGAGCGAAGCCGACGAACGACGCGTGGTGGATGAAGTGGCCTCGCTATTGCCTCCACTGGTGCGGCTCGAGTTTGAAGGACGCTATGCGGCCATGCTTTCGCATGAACCCAAGAACTACGCGCTGCTCACCCGCGACGAGCGTCTCGTGCTCAAAGGGGTGGCCTTCCGCTCCAGTCGTGCCGAGCCGTTCGGTGAACAGTTCCTGCGCGCCGCCATCGAGTGTCTGCTGCAGGACGATGTGGTGGGCGTGCGTCGGGTGTTCGTGAACACAATCACCGCAATTGCTCGGGGCGAAATGCCAACGGCCGACCTGACATCCCGTGTACGGCTGCGAAAATCTCCTGTGGCCTATGCGGGAACACGAGGGGATCGTCGTGAGTTTGCGTACGAAGCGATGTTGCAGAGTGGTCGAACGACATGGCGCATTGGCGAGCGGGTCCGTGTATATCGTACGACGGGCGGCGGTCGCATCATCGATGAGATCGATGACGAATTGCGCCTCGATGACGACCCGCGGGACTATGACCGTGCGTACTACATCGCATTGTTGCGTCGTACGTTCGCAACCAGACTCGACCGCGCGTTTACGCCGCAAGATTTTGCGGTGGTTTTTGCCGACCCGCGACAGTTGCCGCTGTTCCCATCTGGCATCGAGCACATTCGCCCGATCGCCACACGCATTGATGAAGAATGGGCGGCGCTCGCGGAGCCGGCGAAGTAACTTCACGGCATGCCTCCCTTTCCGAAGCCGTCCATCGATTTCACGTGCGACGTGGCCGCCGAAAAGCGCGCGTTGCGTGCGCACAAAAAACTCCGCGGCATTCCGGCAAAGACTGCCGATACGGTGCTCATTGCCACCTGGAATGTGGCGAACCTTGGGGCACAGCAACGACGCGATGAAGACTTTGCGCTCATTGCCGAGATGTTGAGCTGGTTCGATCTCGTGGCGGTGCAGGAGGTCAACGACAACTTTGCCGATCTCGCCTATATCGTGCAGCTCATGGGCACGAAGTACCGCTACGTGATGTCCGATGCTTCGGGCAACAACGAGCGCATGGCCTTCGTGTACGACTCGCGCAAAGTGAAATTGTCCGAGGAAATTGGCGAAGTGGCGTTCCCGCCGTCGCAGTACAAGTCGGTGAGTGTCGAAGGGGCAAGCGGAGCCTTTGCCGGCTTCGATCGCAGTCCCTACCTCGGCACGTTCGTCGCAGAGCATTTCAGTCTCACGCTGCTCAACGTGCACCTGTACTTCGGTGGAGAGCAGGAGGCACACATCCACCGACGTGCGCTCGAGACGGCGGCCGTGGCGCGATGGTCGCGACTGCGGGCAGCCAGCAAGTACGCCACCACCCGCGATGTGCTCGCCCTTGGCGACTTCAACATGCCCCGCGGCGAACCGGGCAATCTGGTGTACAGTGCGGCCACCCAGGCGGGGCTCAAGCGGCCCGCACACTCCTCACAGGTGCCATCCGCCATCGCGTCCGACAATCAGTACGACCAGATCCTGTATTTCCCCGAACAGACCGAACCGAAGCTCAAGACCATGGGCGTGTTCGACTACGACACCGCGATCTTCAGCGCACTCTGGAACGGCGCGGTGAACCAGGATCGCAAGAAGTTCTGTGCGTATCTCCGCTACTACATGTCCGATCATCGCCCGGTGTGGTGCCAGATGAGCATGGCGCCGCAGTCTGGCTGATTGGGTACAGCGGGGGGAACACAGATGACACAAAAACAAAAACAACAAACGCACAGATACCACTTGGATAGGAATAGGTCCGGTCTACGATCATCAATTTTTCATTTTTAGTTGTATCTGTGCTTTTCAGCTTTTCTTTGTGTCCTCTGTGTTCCCCCCGCTGTTCAATGCTCCAATCCGACTCCGTCAAATGAAAATGCGGAGAACGTCTGCACGTCCCCCGCACTCTCAATTCTGACAAAGCTCCAGACTCGCTACGGTTTTGCGGCAGCCTTGGGTGTCTGCCACTCACCACGCAGCCAATCCACGACCATCTCGATTTCGCGTTGCGTCAGCGTCTTTTCGGTGCCAAACGACGGCATGCGATCATTGTCGCGACCGAAGAAGCGCGGATGCGTCGGATCGGCTACGAAATCGATCGTCCAAGCGCGTGAACCCCAGTCGGTGAGTTCCGGGCTGTCGGTGCCCACATCCTGGAACTTGTGGCACTCGGCGCAGCCGCTCGAGGTGTTGCGCATGAAGGCAACACCCGACGCGATACGGGCGCTGTCGCGCACGTCCAGCGCCGACTGTGAGCGCAGCTTGGCCTGGTAGGAGAGGGCCAATACCACGTTCTCGCGGGTGAGCTCTTCGTCCTCGTCTTCCGGCATGTGATCGGCCAGCCACATGGCCATGTCACCTTCGGCGTGGATCGTGCCACCCCAGTAGCGCGACGTCAGGATGGTATCGGCATGGAGGAAGCCCCTCACCCACTCGCGCGAGCCAAAGCCCTTGAGGTCGGACGCCGAGATAGAGTCCTTCGGCAGCGGATTGCCCAGGCCATCGTGCCCGTCGAAGCGATGGCAGGAGGCGCAGTTCTGTGAGAAGATGCGCGGACCGCGCGTGTAGGCATCGTCGCGCATCAGCGAAAGCGCACCCGTGATCGGCACACCGCCGTTGGCCAGTTCCACCGCACGCGCCGCATCACGCTTGGCCGTGGCCTTGGCCGCCTGGAACTCCACGTCGTTGCGATCGGCCGACATCGCCTGCCAGGTGAGCAACGCGACGCCGAACAGCATCACGCCCATGAAGCCCAGGTTGAAGCGATGACCCAGGCGCCACTTTCCGATGATCGGCATCGCGGCAAGCGTCAACAGCAGCACCGTCGGCAGCACGATGGCGCCGATGATCTCCGTCTTGCCAGGGAAGTACTTCAGCATCTGAAACAGGAACAGGAAGTACCACTCGGGGCGTGCCGCCGAGAACTGTTCCGAAGGATCAGCCGGAGCGCCGAGCGGGGCTCCGTGCTCGCGAACGACGAAGAACAGCACGACCATCAGCACCGCGAGGCAGGCCACCACATCCTTGAGGATCTGCTCGGGCCAGAAGCCTTCGTCAGGGCCCTTGAGCGGCTGCTTGGGCGTGATGCCGTGCCGGCGGAACAGGTACACGTGCCCGACGATGAACAGAATGATCACGCCGGGAATCACACCAGCGTGCAGCGCCAGGAATCGTGAGAGTGTTTGGTGCCCATAGTTGGCACCGCCCACCACCACCGTTTGTGCCGCCTGGCCCACGATGGGACTCATGCCCACCAGGTTGGTGGAGACCGCCGTGGACCAATAGCCGTTCTGATCCCACGGCAGCAGGTAGCCAGTGAGGGACAGCGCCAGAATGAGCAACAGCAACACCACGCCGAACCAGTAGTTCACTTCGCGTGGTGCCTTGTACGCGCCGTCGATGATGACCTGCATGAGGTGCAGTACCAGCAGCACGGTCATCGCCTGGGCGACGAAGTGGTGCAAGCCACGCAGGAACCAACCACCCCACATCTGATGCTGGATGAAGTACACACTTTCCCACGCCGACTGCGTGCTGGGGCTGTACGACATCCACAGGAACGTGCCCGTGATGACCTGCACCACGAAGAAGAACGACAGCGTGCTGCCCCACACGTACCGCCAGCGTGAGCCGCCCGGGACGTTTTCGAACAGCACTTCGTTCAACAGCCCCTTGAAGCCGGTGCGGTTGTCGAGCCACGCCTCGGCTTTCTTCAGATTGCTGCCGCCTGTTTCAGGTTCCGGCGATCCGTCGTTGTGATGATGCGCCATCAGACGGGGATCTTGTCGGGGGAGCCTTTGCGGAAGTTCTGGAACTTCACCCAGATCTCCCCATTCCGGACTTCCGCCGTCAGTTCGTCCATCCCGCGCGGACTCGGGCTCTTCGGGTCAGCGATGGCACCACTGATCGCGAACGCGCTTTTGTGGCAGGGGCAGAAGTACCCCTGCGTGGCCGCGCGGTATCCCACCGAACATCCCAGGTGCGGACACACGGAATTGAGCACGCGCACCGTGTCGTCGCCGGTGCGCTGCACATACACCGAGCCGATGGGCACGTTTTCCGTCTTGTTCCAGGCATCCACCAGCGTATCGAGCACCGGGAACTTGCGTGGTTCGCCGTTTTCGGGCAGCGAGGAGAAGGGCGCGATGCGCACCATGCCACGGGTGTCCGACTTGCGGCGCAGGGGGTCGAGGAACGTCAGCACACCGGCGACGGGCGCCACGACGGAAATGAGGCCGCCCACGACGATCGCAGCGGCCTTGGTGACGAAATTGCGCCGGTTGGGCGCCTGCTGGTTCTCGGACATGTCGTCGTGGTGATCCGGGAAAACGCGGACGGCCTCTGGGCGGGAGGAGGCCGGGTGAGGAACGGTCGGAAGCGAGGTGACCTGACTGTGCGGACCCGGTGGGAACACCAGCGACACAACGGCACCTCTGCACAACGGGTCTCAGTGGGGATAGTACGCAATGCGCACATGAATTGCTGCCCCACGCCACCCCCGGTGGGTCACCAACCGGAACACCACGCGGCCGTTACGGTACATCGGCAGACGGGGACCAGCGAACAGGCCGACCGGCACGTAATTCCTGCCAGATACGCCCGCATCTGACATCCCGAATCGGACACCCGGGTGCCCCGCGATCTCCCACCTCCCTCAGGACACGCTTCTACTATGCAACTTCGAGTTCGTCAGCTCGGCGCCCTTTGCGTCCTCGCACTCGCACTCACGCAGGCAGCTTTTCGTTTCCAGGATGACGAAAAGACGCCTCTCGGTAAGAAGATGGCCGCCATCAACACCGCTTTCAAAGCCGTTGGCCGCCAGATCGACGACCCCACCAAGAACGCCAGCACCCTGAAGCAGCTCGATGTCATCGAGACCAACGCCAAGGAAGCGATGGCGCTCGACCCCGAGAAGAAGGGGCAGGTCCCGGCCGCCCAGCAGGCCAAGTTCGTGGCCGACTACAAGGCCGGCATGAAGGTGTTCCTCGACACTGTGACCAAGCTTCGCACGGCCGTGAAGGCCGGCAACAACGCCGAAGCGTCGAAGATCATCGACACCATGAAGGACCAGCAGCGCGACGGCCACAAGGAATTCCGCATCCGCAAGGCGGGCGCGCCGCCGGGCCTCTGATCGGCACGCGTTCCTGAGACTGTGGGCTCGGTATTCGAAGCGCCCCGCACCAAGTCCGGTGCGGGGCGCTGTTTTTCAGTGGCAGGACGAAGATGTGATGAGTGTGGCACCCCGTTGATCGCCGCCCCACACTAGTTGGGCCCGATGAGCCGAGCCTGATCGGATCGGGCGCCGCCCTGCCGCAACTGGCGCTCGAGTGTTGCGCGTAGTGCCTGAGCCAGAGATGGGCAGGCCATGAGCGCCGCGAGGTCTGCAGGATCGGCTGCTCTGGCGTACCGCAGCGCAAACACACGCGCCACGGTCCACTCCGGATGTGGACAGGATTCAACGATGACGGACTGTCCGGCTTCGAGCAGACCTTCTTCGAGCACCCGGTAGTACCAGCCCGTTCGTCCGCTTTGCTGAACGCGCGCCGCGAGATCGTGAATGCGCCATCGACGGGCGATCTTCCAGCACGGACTGCGCGGCTGCGCCACCTGCAGGACCACACTGCCGATGCGGTGCACATCACCAATGGCCACATCGGCTTCGGTCATGCCGTCGATCGTGAGATTCTCGCCGAATGCTCCCGCGCCCAATGGACCGGCCGCGACTTCCCGCAGATACGTGGCCAATTCTGCCTGCCACATCGGGTAGTGGGAAGCGGCATAGGCCAGTACGGCCTTGTCCGGCCCACCGTGATGCACCCGATCGGCTTGCCCATCCCCCACGAGGTTCGTGGTGCCGACATGCACCGGCCCGTGCACGGCGGTCTTGACGAATCCCGTGGTCCATTCCCGATCGAAGGCATGATCCGCGCCCGGGCTGCCGAAGGTCTGCGGCAATCCGACCTGCACCGACTGCAGTGACTGCACACGAAGCGTGTGATCCGACGGGTGTTGCGCGGCGTGATTCATGGCGCTCCCGCACAGCGTGGCGCCGTGAGGTCGCCATCACTCGGTGTCTTCTCGAACCGGCGAAATCGTGCCTCGGCCACATCGTCGATTTCCTGCAGGTAGTCCGGACAATCCAGGCGTAGTGCCCGATCACCAAACGGTGCGTCGACAAAAGCACAGTGATGTGGGCGCTCGCCGTCCTCTGGATGTGCCCAGGGGCGAAAGAACTGGCAGCTCACGCACATGCGGGCCGGCGCGATGTCGCCGCGCTCCTGCAGCGTGTGCACCATCTTCGTGAGTGAGCGCAGAAAAGCGGCCTGCTCGTCGGGTGTGAGAGCATCGACCACGGCCGCGACAAACTCCGGTCCACTTTCTCCGCGGCGCGCCTCGTCCTGACCGAGTGCCGTCAATGTGAGGGCAATGGCCCGGCCATCGTCATCGGCGCGGGTTTTCTCCACGAACCCTTTGGCCACGAGCGCTTTCACGGCATCACTGGCCGTGGGCAACGTGACGGCCAGGCCATCGGCCACCGCCGAAAGCCGCAACGGTACGGCGCTCGCATGAAGCAGGGCGAGTACCTGCGCCTGGGTTGGCGTCAGTCCACGCGGACCATTCTCCCGCCACGCGTGCGTGCGGAGGGCCAGGCCGAGTTTGAACAGGCCGGCACCGACCTGCTGCACGAGCGGATCCGGCGCCGGATCGGCATCAGGATTGGTGGATCGAGGCGTGGGCGTGGATCGAGGCACGGAAGCAGCGGACGAAGGGCACAGGCAAAACTGTGGGTTGACAGGAAAATAAGGACTCCTTAGCATTTTGCTACACTTAGGAGTCCTAACTAACTCTCAATCCACGGAACCATGTCCAATCATTTCCCAACACCAAAGGGGTCCGGCTCCAGTCGGATCGGTCGTTCCGCGCTGCTGGCTGGCGCGTTGATTGCCAGCATTGCGGGTGGGGGACTGTACGCCCTGTCGTCGGACACGCCCGACCGCATCGACTCCCCGGCCAAAGATGCGACGTCCAAGACACTCGAAGGTGCCCGCCTCGCGCCGTTCGATCTGGTGCAGACCACGGTCACCCGTGAAGGGACGAAGCTGGTGTTCGTTGAGCGGGTCAGCGGCAAGGCGGGGGCGTCGACTCCGACCCCGTCAGGCAAGCTGGCCGGCAGTGGCGTGTTCTCGTACGTCTGGCCTACGTCGCTGGACCCGTCCGTCGTGGGGTTCGAGGGCAAGACCGGCACGCTCGCCCTGGCAGCCACGTCGCACCCCGATTTCGACGATACGCCGCACTACGACGAAAATGGCGATGGCGATCCCAAGAACGACGGCAATCTCTGGCACTCCCATTGGGTCGTGCTCACGCCCGACGAGTCCTGTGGTCCCGGCGCGCTCAAAGTGCGCGACATCCAGTCCGGCACCACGCCGAAGTTGCCGGCCACCTGGCCAGGCTTGCCGATCTTCATCGACAGCCCGGGCTACGAACCGGAACTCACCGGCAACAGCATCCGCGTCGACGTGCCGCTCAAGGACATGGGCTTTCCCAGCACTTTCCAGTTCGATGGCGTCACCGCCGCGCTGCGGGTGAACGACAGCGTGCACAATCCACTGCTGTGTGTGGTGGACGTATTCGACATTGCCTCGCGGACTCTTACCCTGCCGGGCAAGGTGGACGCGGGTGGAGCGACGGCGCGTCGGTGACCCGTGCCGCAGCATGGTTCACATGCTCTGGACGCAGTGCTGTGGCGAATCATCTCTCTTCGACCGAGCACCCATCGCGATGCTCGGTCGGAGCACGTTTCGTGCGATCGCGCCGCTGGGTTCACTCTCCATATGCGATCTTGGCACTACTCCAATGTCTCAAGGCGCTGGGACATATTCATCAACAACCATAGACGGAGAACGTCGCATGTTGCTCGTTGCGTCACGCTGCGTTCGCGGGGTAGGCCGAGGCCTTGGCTTGATGGTTGTCGGGATCATTGGTGCTGCTTGCAACAGCAGCGCCCTTGTAGAGTCACCTCTCCGCACCGCCATGGTGTTTGGAACCGTGCTTGTTGACGGATCTCCTGCCGTCGGGAGGACGCTGGCAAGTCGAGTAACCAGGCCGGACTGTCAGAGACTTGCGCCGATGTATGGAAATGGTGTTGTAGGAGCCGATGGTAGATACAAGATATTTGTCGCTGGCGAGACCAGCGAAGGTCGGGTTTGCGTGCGCGTAGGCCTTCCTCCGGTATCTGGCTCTGATACGACTTGGGCAACCGGCCTTGTGGGCGTTCGCACGAGCGAGCCTTTCGATATCGTTCGTGTCGATCTGGCCCGAGGAACGCCATAGTTCAGCGCGCGCTCTGAGAGCAACCAAGAGCCTTGAGTGATGTATGCCCGTCGGGCTACAGATGTGCATCCGCGGGCATGATGGTTCTGCCATTGCGTGTCCACTGAAGGCAAAGGGAGTACTGGGTAGACGCTGACACGCAACGCCTTGGCAAACGCATTCGAGCTCATTGGAGCCGCGATCCCCTGAATCAGAGAAAAGCGGTGAACTTTGTTGGGGCTCAGTGAGACAAAAGCGGCTCGGGGATCGGCTGGCGTCGTGTTCGCGCCCACTCGGTTCTCAGTTGACAAATCAATCTATTTTGATTTGAATATCCTACATGGTCACCGGCACTACTCTTGATCTGGCACGATCCGCCAAGCTCTTTCATGCTCTCTCAGATGAAACCCGCTTGGCGATTCTCGATATGCTCAGAGATGGCGAGCTCTGTGTGTGTGATCTGCAGACGGCCTTTGACGCGGCGCAGTCGCGGCTTTCCTACCACCTCAAGGTGCTCAAGGCCGTCGGATTGGTCTCTGATCGCCTAGAAGGCCGGTGGTCTTACTACTCGATCATCCCCAACGGCCTGAACGAAGTACATGACATCGTACGTGTACTGGCAACAGAAGGCGCCTCACAGCGCAAGCTGAAGGTGATGGGCAAGTGCTGCGGGTAGGTGTGGTGTTTTTTTTGCTCTTGTACATCAACAAATTTTGATGGGGTAACCGATGACAACGCCCGTTGATGTTTCCGACGTGGTGCGTTCCAAGTACGGCGAGGCGGCCCGCCGTGTACTGAATGCGGAAGGGGCGGCGGCCGAAAGCTGCTGCGGCCCGGTCAATTCCTGCTGTGGCGGCAGTGCCTTCAATGGCATGGTCGATCCGATCACCAGCAATCTCTATGTGAACGGCGAGAGCGACGTGCTGCCGTCCGCCGCGATGCTGGCCTCGCTCGGGTGCGGCAATCCCACCGCGCTGGCTCAGCTCAATCCGGGCGAAGTGGTCCTGGATCTGGGCTCTGGCGGCGGCATCGACGTGCTGCTTTCCGCGCGGCGTGTCGGACCCACGGGAAAGGCCTACGGGCTCGATATGACCGACGACATGCTCACGCTCGCTCGGAAGAATGCGACTGAAGCGGGCGTGACCAATGTCGAGTTTCTGAAGGGACAGATCGAACACATTCCTCTGCCCGATGCCTCAGTCGATGTCATCATCTCGAACTGTGTCATCAACCTCTCCGGTGACAAGCGCCGCGTGCTCGCGGAAGCGTTTCGGGTCCTCAAGCCTGGCGGCCGCTTCGCGATCAGCGATGTCGTTGTGCGGGGAGAGGTTCCCGAAGCCGTGCGCCGCAGCATGGAGCTGTGGGTGGGCTGTGTCGCCGGCGCGCTCGAGGAAACCCAGTTCAAGGCTCTGCTCACAGAGGTCGGGTTTGTTGGCCCCGACGTGGAACCCACGCGCATGTACAAGAGTGAAGATGCGCGGGTGTTCCTGAATGATGCCGGGATCGATGTCGATGCCAATCTCGATCAGATCGACGGCCGGTTCATGGCCGCGTTTGTTCGGGCGACCAAGCCCGTTTCGACATCACCGACATCAGGGGCCTGTTGTGGTCCCGACTGCTGCCCATAAAGGATAGGCTCATGCGCTACGCTCTCATCTCAGATATTCACGCCAACCTGCATGCACTGGATGCGGTGCTGGCGGACATTGATGCGCGAAAGGGCATCGCGGCGATCTACCACCTGGGCGATCTCGTCGGATACTCAGCGTTCCCCAACGAAGTCGTTGACCGACTGCGTGCACGGGCGATCGCCGGCATCGCGGGCAACTACGACAGTACGGTTGGCACCGACTACAAGCATTGTGGCTGCAAGGTCGAAAGCCCAAGGCAGGAAGAGCTGGCGCATATCAGCTATGAATACACCAGGCAGGCCGTTTCTCTCGCGACAAAGCAGTATCTCGCCACGCTGCCATTCTCGATCGATCTGCGTCCGCTCGGCGGGCATCTGAAAGGCCCACGGCTCATGCTCGTCCATGGCACGCCGACTCTGAACACGCTCTACTGGACGGCCGACCGCTCGGATGAGTTCTGTCTGACGATGGCGAAGAATGCTGGCTTGAATGCCGGCGATATGGTCGCCTTCGGTCACACGCACAAGCCGTGGTACCGGGAAGTTGGCGGTGTGCATTTCGTCAACACGGGCAGCGTCGGCCGCCCCAAGGATGGAGATGCCCGTGCAGGCTACGTGATTGTCGATCTCGGTGGCACTGCTCCAGAGATTGAGTTTGTGCGCGTGCCCTACGACGTGGATGCGGCCGTTCAGGCCGTGGCTGCTGCTGGATTGCCAGAAGGGTTTGGAGATTTTCTGCGCAGTGGTGGTGCGCCTGCGCTATGAGCTCCTCGGTGTCTCCAGCTACTCCTGTCACGGTGTCGGTCACTGGTCGATTGTCGACTATCGACCGCCTGCTGCCAGTGTGGATTCTCTTGGCGATGATCGCCGGGGTGCTGTTGGGGCGTCTCGTTCCCGATCTCGGCGCGATACTGGATCGCGTTCAGGTCGCAGGCGTATCGGTGCCGATTGCAATCGGCTTGTTGTGGATGATGTACCCGGTTCTGGCTAAGGTGCGATACGAAACCATTGCCGATCATGTCCGCGACGGTCGGCTGCTGTGGACCTCTTTGCTGCTGAACTGGGTCGTGGGCCCGCTGCTCATGCTGGGGCTTGCCTGGCTGTTTCTCCCTGATCTTCCGGAGTATCGCAACGGCCTCGTTCTCATTGGGCTGGCGCGCTGTATCGCGATGGTGCTGATCTGGAACTCATTGGCGTGCGGCTCCGCGGAATTGGCGGCGGTGCTCGTAGCTCTCAACTCTGTCTTTCAGATCCTCACCTATTCTGTGCTGGGATGGCTCTTTCTCACCGTCATCCCGGGCTGGTTCGGTGGAACGACCGCCGTTCTTGATGTCACGATGGGGCCGATCGCGGTCAGCGTCCTCGTCTTTCTCGGAATTCCTCTGCTCGCGGGCTATCTCACACGTCGCCTGCTCGTGGCTCGTCGCGGCAACGGGTGGTATGAGAGCGTCTTCTTGCCCCGGATCGGACCGACTGCGCTACTGGGCCTGCTGTACACCATCGTGCTGATGTTTGCGATGCAGGGGCATCGTCTCGTTGAATTGCCGCTCGACGTGGTCCGTATTTCTGTCCCGCTGCTCGTGTACTTCCTGCTGATGTTCGGCTTCGGTTTCTGGTTTTCGCGCCGGATGGGTTTCGACTATGAGAGCACCACGGCTCTGGCCTTTACCGCGACCGGCAACAATTTCGAACTGGCGATTGCCGTAGCTGTGGCGACGTTCGGCATCGGATCGGGGGAAGCTCTGGCGGCCGTGGTAGGACCGTTGATCGAAGTGCCCGCGCTTATTGGTCTCGTGCATGTGGCGCTCTGGGCACGACAGCGCTTTTTCAGGCAAACGAGGATTCAGGACCCGCGCGGTGGCAGATCAGCTCACGGCGGAGAGGGGCGCCGTTCCCACGGCAGTGGTGCGTAACACGGCCAGTGTGCTCGGCCGTCTATGCGGCGCGCGCAACACTCCTCAGTACACCATCGTCGATCCGACGGGTGTGCTGTGCTGCGCCATGCGGGCGCGATCGACGACAAGCCTTCCACGAAAACCGCGGACATTGCCGGAGCCCAGAACTACGTGCGCGCTGCGCTCGGCGCAGGACTGGACGGGAAGGCGATCGTCACGACCCAGACGCAGCCATATGGGTGCACTGTGCAGTATTGAGCTCCGAAGATGGCGAGCGGGCAGGCCGCGGTTTGCGGCCTGCCTCGCCACGACTGCTACGGAGCTGTATCGAATATTCGATCCAGCAACTTGCTGAAGAGCTGTGCGCAGACGGCCCCCACGGCGCCTACGCCAATACGTTGGAGCGATAGACGTCGCGGCTTTCGCGCTCTCTGGCGAGGGGAATGCCGCCGGGACTTCTGAGAAGCCGGCCTCTTGGGGGAAACGTACGATCTGCGCTTTGCACGACGACGGTGGAGCTTCGCGCTCCGGGATCGGATTGGGGCCATCGGTAGTCTGGGAGAATGAGCCTCGCCAACTGAGTTCGAAGGGATTTCCGAATGCAGAAGGCGTATGGGTAACCCGGGTGGGGGTCCTCGATTCCTCAATCTCGGCTTGGCCTCCGTCCTCGAGTGCGGAAACCCCACCAATCGAGAGTCCCTTCGGACTGCCATCTCAATGTTGGAGCCTTCTTGATCGACCGCAGGCTCCTCACTGAATGGACAGGGCCCTCTAGGGGCCTCCTCCAAGATTCGGACTGCCAGACTGCTCTATGGCGCAATCGCGATGGCCTAGAAAAGGCCGGGCTTTGCTGACATTCGTGGGATTACCACAAGTCCTGAGCCGTTCATTGGGTTGTGTAGGTATGACGTCGATCTCCTACTCGGTGTTGGCGTGCACGACCGTCCGGCTATGCCCGACCCGATCCACGTGGACGGCCGCCTCCGAGGACCGGTCGGCGACCGTCGAAGAGGTGGCAAACCATGCGGTGGCGTTCGCGGGGGGTATGGTCACCGGTTTCAGGGGGAGCACCTTGGAACGAAATGCACCTCTGGGGGCCGGCCTTGGCGATGGATCATCGTCAAGACTTCGCCTAGCGAGGTCCAATCCTTGTGACAGCTCCGCCACCAAGTTCTGACCACCTTGCTTGGCGAAGCTGCATTGGTTTGAAGCTCCTCGAAGCGCCACCTCCGGCAAGGCAGAATCTTGCTCGCGTCGCGCCGCACGATTCTGCGCGTCCTGCGTTATTCGGCGCTCGATGGGGGCTGCTTCGCAGCCTTGCGCTCGGCTTTCTTGGCCTCCTTTTCTGCCTTCCGCCGCGCGGCGTCTTCCAGGATGGTGTCGATGCTGCTGAGCAGTCGCACGTACGCCTGCTCCAGCGCCTCTGGCGTATCGAGCTTCGCGACGGGGTCGTAGAAACGAGAGACCAGCGCGGCGTGCGACGAACCGAGCCACTTGAGTCCGCGCAGGATCGAAGCGTACTGGTCCTTCGGGGCCGGACTGGTGTCCCCCTTGGGCCAGATCGGCTCGTGGTGAAAGACACGATTCCTGAACTGACGAAGGCCGTTGAAGGTCGTGCGAATCGAGGTCATGAGCTCGTCCGGAGCGCCCGGGAACACGGCCAGTTGAAGATCGGGCCACAGCACCACGCTGTCGGTGCCAGGCGCGTCGTAGGCCGTTTCTAGCATGCCCACCCAGAGCCCGAACGAGGTCGCGGCCACCAGATCATCGTGCGTACGGAGGGCGGTCTGTTTCGGATTCTTGCTCGAGATCTTGTCGAGCGCCCGGTCGACCGTGGCTGTGCCGCCGCGATGGACTACGATGGCCGGGTTCCGCGTGAGCCAGGACGGGACCCGGCGATAGTCGACCGGATCAGGCCCGACCACCACGGTCGGCCCGACGGCCCGGTCGATGCGCGTGCGAAGGTCGACCTCCAGCAGCTGGAGGGCCGGATACACGGCCTTGCAGAGGTCGATATTCCAGTAATACCGGGCCAGTGCGCGTCCGAGATCACCTTTCTCCTTGGCCAGATAGGGCCGCAGTCGCGGCTCCTCAATCAAGGCCTTGAGCTGTCCGAAGTAGGAGGATTGCGCGGCGGTCAGGGACATGGTATTCTTCTCGCACTGAGCCGATTCGTCGGCCCCCGATGGACCCGCCAGAGCTATTCGTAGCCCTGGCGGTTTTTTTTGTTCCGGGACAAGATAATGGTGCGTTCCTCACCGACGGGCTTCGCACGGGACTGTCCTGATCGCTTCGCCAAGCCGAATCGACAGCGGGTCGACGGGAGGTGGGGGTTGGCGTCGAACCAGTCGTTGGTGAAGGTGCCGTACACTTGGCGAGATTGAATACACGCCCTCATGCGCGTGCCCAGGGCTGTGTGACGGTGCGCCGTCAAATTGCTCACCTATCAATGCGCTCTCTGCCAGCAAAGTGCGAGCTTCAAAAGCACTCTGCTCAATACACTTACGGTAGCGAGACTGGTCTCCAACTGCGATTGTTGGCGTTCCCATCCTCGATCGAAAAGATCTTCACGATGTGAGGCAGCTAATTGTTCCGGTGCCAGCAGGTCGGTAGCGGCCGAGCGAGAGGACCGAAGCTGACGGGGTAATCCCCCCGGAAATTAGGGGTCGTCAATAGTGGAATTTTCTCGTACCGTTTTCGAGGAGGATTCCATGAAGAAGTCACGATTTACGGACAGCCAGATCATCGCGGTCTTGAAGGAGGCGGAGCTCGGGACACCGGTGCCGGAGCTCTGCCGATCGCACAGCATCAGCTCGGCGACGTTCAATAAATGGCGCGCCAAATTCGGGGGCATGGACGTGTCCATGGTCACGCGGATGAAAGAGCTGGAGGAAGAGAATCGGCGACGCAAGAAGATGTATGCCGAGGCGCAGCTCAGCACCGATCTCCTGAAGGAAGCCCTCGCAAAAAAATGGTGAGGCCATCGCAACGTCGCGCGATGGCCCACCACGCCGTGAATGCGCAGCGCACCACCATCCGCCACGCGTGCGCGACGTTCGCGCTCAGCGAGACGTGCTATCGGTATCAGCGCAAACACGCCGACGAGAATGCCGTGATCGCCGACTGGCTGGTGCGGCTTACGACGGCGTATCGCACGTGGGGCTTCGGCTTGTGCTTCTTGCATCTGCGCAACGTGCGAGGGTTCACCTGGAACCACAAACGCGTGTATCGCATCTATCGTTCACTCGAACTGAACCTCCGCATCAGCCCGCGGAAGCGGCTCATGCGCGCCACGCCGGCACCTTTGGCGGTGCCTGACGCGATCAATCAGACGTGGTCGATGGATTTCATGCACGACCAACTCCGCGATGGACGCACGTTTCGTCTCTTCAACGTGATCGACGACTTCAATCGCGAAGGCCTCCTGATCGAGGCCGATCTGTCGCTTCCCGCGGAACGCGTCGTGCGAGCGCTCAATCAGCTCATCACGTGGCGTGGACAGCCGCAACGTATTCGCTGTGACAACGGCCCCGAGTACATCGGGCACGTCATGCACGCGTGGGCCAAGCAACGCCACATCCAGCTCGATTTCATTCAGCCTGGGAAGCCCCAACAGAACGCGTACGTCGAACGCTACAATCGCACGGTACGGCACGACTGGCTATCGCAGTGGCTCTTCGACAGCATCGCCGACGTGCAGGAATCCGCGACACGCTGGCTCTGGACATACAACAACGATCGACCGAATATGGCCCTGGGTGGCATCACCCCGAGCATGAAACTCACACGCGTAGCCTAGCTCCACTTACGACGCCCCCTAAAAACGGGGGGATTACCATTCCCATCCTCTTTTTCGTGCCTTTTGCAGTAGTTGACGGGGCAAATCGGAATGAACGCCTGGCTGTGATTCACTCGGGAGTTCCTGAGTATCTCGACCACCCCCCAAACAAAAACCCGCCAACGATGTAACTCGTTGACGGGCTTCTATTTCTCACAGTCGGGGCGACTGGATTTGAACCAGCGACCTCCTGCTCCCGAAGCAGGCGCTCTACCGGGCTAAGCTACGCCCCGTGCGATTCCGGTTCCCATCGATCCGCTCCCACAACGCGCCTGGAAGGACTCGAACCTCCAACCTTCTGATCCGTAGTCAGATGCTCTATCCAATTGAGCTACAGGCGCAGAAAACTACCGTTCCGGAACCGCACCCCTCGCCTTTCGGTGAAGGTCCAGCAACCTAGTAACTCCCGGTGGCGCTCGCTACTGGCCACACCACCAACAATCACCAGGGTCCAACATGGGTCGTACAAGACTCGAACTTGTGACCTCCACGATGTCAACGTGGCGCTCTAACCAACTGAGCTAACGACCCGGACATCGAACAACACCTACCCGGCTTGGAACCGGTCCTGCACACCAGCAAAAGCGGGAAACGGGACTCGAACCCGCGACCCCAACCTTGGCAAGGTTGTGCTCTACCAACTGAGCTATTCCCGCAACACACCCCAACCGGTCACCAGCCCCGATCAGAGCTTCCGTACGGCACACGACCACCCTTGCAGATGGCCAACGCACCGCCCCGGGATGGAGGCGAGGGGAATCGAACCCCTGACCTCTTGAATGCCATTCAAGCGCTCTCCCAACTGAGCTACGCCCCCGGGCGCGACACCCTCGCAAACGGCAGCCCCGAAAGGGCACCCGCCAGCGAGGGCGTCAGGAACGCGCAGTCTAGTCGGGTGTATGTCTGCCGTCAAGCAGAGTTGGCTGAATCGCACTGGCGAAAGCCACCCCTTGGCGTATCTTGCTTGGCTCCCCCTGTAGCGCCTGTGCTTTTCGCGACCGCTGACAACGCAGGCCGTGGGATACACGTTGGCTCAGAAGGGATGCTCACCGGCGCCGATGTGCTGGCTGCCGATCGCACGACCCATTCGCATTCACGTTTCATCGTCAGGGATGTGGTCACATCCCCTCAGGGCTCATAGAACTCCATGACTGAAGTCAAGCGGAAGCGCCGTCGCGCTGCCCCCGCCGGCATCGCACCCAGCGAGCCGGAACGCGACATCCTCGACCAGTACCTGTACGAAGTCAGCACCTATCCGCTCCTCAAGGCCGCTGAAGAAATCGAGCTGGCCAAGAAGATCCGTGCCGGCGATCAGGACGCGCTCCAGGAACTGGTCAAGCGCAATCTCCGTTTCGTCATCTCCGTTGCCAAAAAGTACCAGAACCGCGGCCTGCCCCTCATCGACCTGATCGGGGAAGGCAACGTCGGTCTGCTCACGGCGGCCCGGAAGTTCGATCCCGATCAGGGCGTCAAGTTCATCTCGTACGCCGTGTGGTGGATCCGGCAGGCCATCCTGTCGTCGCTGGCTCGCCAGGGACGCACCGTGCGTGTGCCGCTCAACCGCACCGCCGACCTGTCGCGCATCATCAAGGCCTCCGAAATCCTCCGCCAGAAGCTCCGCCGTGAGCCCTCGCCGGAAGAACTCGCGCAGGTCACCGGTCTGTCGGTCGACGTCGTGCAGTCCCTCGCCGCCCTGAACACCGGCGACGTGCGCCTCGACGCGCCCATGGATCCCGATGGCGATCGCTCGCTCATCGAGCGCTTCGTGGCCGACGAGATGCCCGACACGGAAGAGGAGGCCATGAACCGCTTCCTCACCGATGAAATCGAGCAGGCGCTGTCCACGCTGCCCCCGCGCGATGCCAAGGTGCTTCGCCTCTACTTCGGTCTCGAAGGCGGACGCGAACATACCCTCGAAGAGATCGGCTCCATGCTCGGCGTTACCCGCGAGCGCGTGCGTCAGTTGCGTGACCGGGCGCTCAAGCGGCTGCGTGAGGGTGATGTGGGTCGCGCCTTGTCCAGCTTTGCCGCGTAACAACGGGGAAGGTGAACAGGGGGAAAGTTGGAAAGACGACAGGAAGCAGGACTACGGGGCGCCCATCACGGCGCCCCGTTTTGCTGTCCTGCCCCCTCGGTCCTCTCCAACTCGCCCCCTGTTCACCTTCCCCGTTATTCCCATCACCACCACCTCCTGTCGAAATCCCAAGCCGACAGTAGATTTGTGATTCCATGATCGAGTTCAAGGACGTCCACAAGGCCTTTGGCCCCAAGCAGGTGCTCCGCGGCTTCTCCCTTCAGGTCGAAGAAGGAGAAACCATGGTCATCATCGGCTATTCGGGCACCGGCAAGTCCGTCGCCATCAAACACATCGTTGGCCTGCTCGAACCCGATGCCGGCGAAGTGTGGGTCGATGGCAAGCGTGTCGACACGTTGGCCCGCAAGGATCTCTACGCCCTGCGTGGCAGCATCGGCTACGTCTTCCAGTTCGCGGCGCTCTTCGACTCCATGACCATCGGCGAGAATGTCGCCATGGGACTGCGCAAGCAGGGCACCCTCTCGGAATCCGAGATCACGGCCCGCGTCGCGGAAGCGCTCAACCTCGTCGATCTGCCGGATGTGCAGAATCGCATGCCGGCCGAGTTGTCTGGTGGCATGCGCAAGCGTGTTGGTATCGCGCGCGCGATTGCCCTGCGCCCCAAGTACATCCTGTACGACGAACCGACCACCGGCCTCGACCCGGTCACGTCGGCGACCATCGATGCGCTGATGGTCCGTATGCGTGAGCAGCTTGGCGTGACGGGGATCGTCATCACGCACGACATGCGCAGCGCGTACACGGTGGGCACGCGCATTGCCATGCTGTACGAAGGCAAGGTGCGCGCCGTGGGCACGGTGAAGGAAATCCAGGAGACCACGGATCCGCTCATCCGGCAGTTCATCGAAGGGCGTGCCACGCTCGAAGGCAGTGCGCCGCTCATTGGCACCGATGCTGCTCTCAAAGCGGCCACGGAAGTGGGCGCCGCGATTGCGGCCGAAGTGGAAGCCGAAAGCGAACAGGCCACCGCACGTCCGGGCGGCCTGCGCTGATGTCATCACCCTCCCGCAATCCGCGCAAGCGCTCGTCGCGTGCGCGCCTCGAGACATCGGCGGGAGGAGTCGTCTATCGGCTGCAGGGCGGGGTGCCGTACTTCCTGCTCATTCGTGACAGCTATCGGAATTGGGGATTTCCCAAGGGACATCTCGAGACCGATGAGTCGCCCGACACCGCCGCCGTGCGCGAAGTTCGTGAAGAAACCGGACTGACGGACGTCACGCTCGACGGGGCCATCGATACCATCGATTGGTTCTTCCGTTTCCGCGGCCGACTCGTGCACAAGGTGTGTCATTTTTTTCTCATGCACACCGACGTGGAACGCACCACACCACAGCGTGCCGAAGGCATCACGGCGTGCCGATGGGTGGCTTTCGACGAAGCCTCGACGCTGGTGTCGTATGCCAACGCGCGCGACGTGCTGCGGCTGGCGAATGCGATGGTGCACGGCATCGACCCCTCGCGCGATCCGGCGTCGGCATGAAGGTGACTGCTCGCACGACTACGGACCCGACCGCAGGCGGGTTGTGCCTGATCACGTTGCTGCGTCGTGAGCGCGCACGTGCCCTCGTGCGCACGGCCTTTCCCCGTCGACGTGCCCATCTGATCAGTGCCCGCGCCGCCACCGAGGTCGAGGAGCACCTGCTCAAGGATCTCGTCGACGCGGTGATCATCGATGCCGGTGCCGGCGACGATGTCCAGCGGTTGCTCGCGCGCGCTGAAGAATTCTCGAGCATTCCGTTTTTTCTGGTGACGCCCCTGCTGCCCGCGGATGCGCCCCTCCTGGCCCGCGCCGCCGAGGCGGGAGTGTGCGAGATCCTGATCGAAGGGGTGGACGACACCGTGGCCCGAGACCTCGTGGCCCGTCGCGCGTTCTCCACGCGCTTCGAACGGGCACTGGGCGCGCCTCCGCCGTCCCTGCACCTGGAAACCGCCCTGCAGCTCGCGGTCTGGCAAAGTGTGGTCCGTCGCGCCGGCCGGCCGGTGCGCACCGATCAGTTGGCCAAGGAGCTCAGTGTCTCGCGGGAACACCTGTCCCGCAGCTTCGCGGTGGGGCAGGCACCAACCCTCAAGAAGGTCATCGACCTGGTGCGGGTGCTGGCGGCGGCCGAACTGTCCAAGAATGCCGGCTTCGATGTCCGGGACGTGGCTCAGGTCCTGGGGTTCGCCAGCTCGTCGCACCTGTCCAGCACCACCCAACGCCTCGTGGGGGCCAAAGCCTCCAGTCTCTCCCGTCTGCGGACCATGGACCTGCTGCAGCGCTTCGAGCGCCATGCGGCCACGGCCGATGACCCGTCCGAGTCGCTGTCCGAGTCGCCGGCCGAACGGACCACGGTGGACGAGGCACCGCCGGCCCCGATCGTGTAACTCCGCCTTGCCCTCCACGGACTCCTTGTGATAATTTTCACAAGCTGTCCCCGAAACTTTACGACCGCAAATAAAGCCCCTGTATCATGGCCTCCCAGACCGCGCTGCGTCCCGGCGAAATCAAGGACATCCTCCTCCGCGAGATCCAAGCGGCGGACCTCGCTGATCTCAATGTCGAGGAAGTCGGTTCCGTTCTCGAAGTGAAGGACGGTATCGCCCGCGTTTATGGCCTGGGTAAGGTCATGGCCGGCGAAATGCTCGAGTTCACTTCGTCGGAAACCAAGCAGGTCATCACCGGCATGGCGCTGAACCTCGAAGAGGACAACATCGGCGCCGTCATCCTGGGTGATTATCTGCAGCTCAAGGAAGGCGACGAAGTGCGTCGCACCGCACGCGTGCTCGAAGTGCCGGTCGGTCCGGAGCTCATCGGCCGCGTCGTCGATCCCCTTGGTCGTCCGATCGACGGCCTCGGCGAGATCCGCACGAGCCACTTCCGCAAGGTTGAATCGCCGGCGCCGGGCATCATCGTCCGTCAGCCCGTGAAGGAGCCGCTGCAGACCGGCATCAAGGCCATCGACTCGATGATTCCGATCGGCCGCGGTCAGCGTGAGCTCATCATCGGCGATCGTTCCACGGGCAAGACGGCCGTGGCGATCGATACGATCATCAATCAGAAGGGCCAGGGCGTCATCTGCGTGTACGTCGCCATCGGTCAGAAGGCGTCCACCATTGCCTCCGTGGTCGAGAAGCTGCGCCAGGCCGGCGCGCTCGAGTACACCATCGTCGTCGCGGCGTCCGCATCCGATCCGGCGCCGATGCTGTACATCGCGCCCTACTCGGGTTGCTCGATGGCCGAGTACTTCATGTACCACGAGGGCAAGCCCACGTTGTGCGTGTACGACGACTTGTCGAAGCAGGCCGCGGCGTATCGCCAGCTCTCGCTCGTGCTGCGTCGTCCGCCGGGACGCGAAGCGTATCCGGGTGACGTGTTCTATCTCCACAGCCGTTTGCTCGAGCGCGCAGCCAAGCTGCGCGAAGACGACGGGGTGGTCGATGGCAAGACGATCTTCAAGGCGGGTGGTTCGCTCACCGCGCTGCCGATCATCGAAACGCAGGCCGGTGACGTGTCGGCATACATCCCGACGAACGTCATCTCCATCACCGACGGTCAGATCTTCCTCGAGACCGACCTGTTCAATGCCGGCATCCGCCCGGCCGTGAACGTCGGCATCTCGGTGTCCCGCGTCGGTGGTTCGGCCCAGACGAAGGCCATGAAGGGTGTCGCCGGTCGTCTGCGTCTCGATCTCGCGCAGTTCCGCGAACTCGAAGCGTTTGCCGCCTTCGCCTCCGATCTCGATGCGGCCACCAAGCGTCAGCTCGATCGTGGTGCCCGTACGGTGGAAATCCTCAAGCAGGGCCAGTACTCGCCGCTGCCGTTCGAAGAGCAGGTGGCGGTGATCTACGCCGTGACCAACGGTTTCCTCGACACCGTGCCGACGACCCGTGTGCGCGCGTGGGAGAAGGGCTTCCTCGAGTACGTGAAGACCCAGTTCCCGCAGGTGCTCGACGGCATGCGCAGCAGCAAGGCACTGTCGAAGGACAGCGAGGCCGACCTGAAGCGCGCGATCGAGCAGTTCACCAAGTCGTTCGCGGCCTGAGCCACCTGAATCATGGCTAAGGGCAAGGAGCTCAAGGGGCGTATCCGCTCCACTGAGAATACGCGGAAGATCACGCGCACCATGGAAATGGTCGCGACGTCGAAGCTGAAGCGTGCCACCGATCGTGTCGCGGCGGCACGGCCGTACGCGCTGGCGCTCGGTGAAGTGCTCTCGCATGTGTATTCGCCCGAGCTGGCCGACCGGTTCCCGTTGTTGCGGCGTCCCGCGGCACCACGCACGGTCGCACTCGTGATCCTGACGGCCAATCGTGGTCTCTGTGGCGCGTTCAACGCGAATCTCATCAAAGAAGCGCGTTCCCGGATCGCGGAGCTCGAAGCGAAGGGGCTGACCGTTGAACTGCATGTGGTCGGCCGCAAGGGTGTCGGTTTCTTCCGCTATGTCAACCGCGCCATCGCCTCGCAGCGCACCGATATCACCGACAAGCCGTCGGCGGCTGATGCGGCCTCACTGATCGACGGCCTCATGCAGCGCTTTGCGGCCGGCTCCATCGACGCCGTGTACATCACGTACGCGAAGTATCTCTCGGCGCTGTCGGCGCCACCGGCCACCGAACAGGTGTTGCCCGTGGCTCCGCCGACGGCCAAGGCCGAGGGCGGCGTGCAGCACGACTTCATCCTCGCGCCGTCGGCCGACGCGATCCTGGAAGCGCTGCTTCCCCTCTACGTGCGCAATGCGGTGTATCGCGCGCTCGTGGAGACCGAGGCGGGCTTCCAGAGCGCGCAGCGGACCGCGATGAAGAATGCGACGGACAATGCGACCGAGTTGTTGCAGGTGCTCAAGCGCACCTACAACTCGGCGCGTCAGGCGCAAATCACGCAGGAAATCGCCGAAATCGTCGGCGGTGCATCGGCACTGCAGGGCTGACGTTTCACCATATCCAGTACGCACTCATGGCTACCACTGCGGCGCCGACCACTGTCGGCAAGATCGTTCAGGTTATCGGCCCCGTCATCGACGTGGCATTTGAAACGGACAACCTGCCGGAGCTTTACAATGCCGTCGTCGTCAATGCGACGGCGCCTGATGGCCAGGCCATCAAGGTCACGGCGGAAGTGCAGCAGCACATCGGTCGCAACCAGGTTCGCGCCGTGGCCATGTCCAGCACGGACGGCATCACGCGCGGCATGGACGTGATCGACACGGGTTCCCCCATCACGGTGCCCATCGGCGCACCGGCGCTGGGTCGCATCCTCAACGTGCTCGGCGAGCCCGTCGACGACGGTGCGCCGATCCCGGCGACGGCCGAGCGGTGGCCGATTCACCGCAAGCGCCCCGACTTCGTCAACCTCGAGCCGAAGACGGAAGTCTTCGAAACGGGCATCAAGGTCGTCGACCTCGTCGCCCCGTTCGTGAAGGGTGGCAAGATCGGTCTCTTCGGCGGCGCCGGCGTCGGCAAGACGGTCATCATTCAGGAGCTCATCAACAACGTCGCGAAGGGCCACGGCGGCAAGTCCGTGTTCTGCGGCGTGGGTGAGCGTACGCGCGAAGGCAACGACCTCTATCTCGAGTTCCAGGAAGCTGGCATTCTCGACAAGGTGGCGCTGATCTACGGGCAGATGAACGAGCCGCCGGGTGCGCGTCTGCGCGTGGCGCTCGCCGGTCTCACGGTCGCCGAGTACTTCCGCGATCAGGAGAACGCCGACGTGCTCGTGTTCGTCGACAACATCTTCCGCTTCACGCAGGCCGGTTCGGAAGTGTCGGCGCTGCTCGGCCGTATGCCGTCGGCCGTGGGTTACCAGCCCACGCTGGCCACGGAAATGGGCGAACTGCAGGAACGCATCACGTCCACGCGCAACGGCTCCATCACGTCGGTGCAGGCCATCTACGTGCCGGCCGACGACCTTACGGATCCGGCGCCCGCGACGGCCTTTGCGCACTTGGACGCCACGGTCACGCTGAACCGTAAGATCACGGAGCTCGGCATCTACCCGGCCGTGGATCCGCTCGATTCCGGTTCGCGCATTCTCGACGCGCAGTACGTCGGCGATCGCCACTACAACGTGGCCACGCAGACCAAGCAGATCCTGCAGCGCTACAAGGAACTCCAGGACATCATCGCCATCCTGGGCATGGACGAGCTCTCGGAAGACGACAAGAAGATCGTCGGTCGTGCGCGTCGTCTGCAGCGCTTCATGTCGCAGCCGTTCGCGGTGGCCGAGCAGTTCACGGGCATCCCGGGCAAGTACGTGAAGCTCGAAGAAACGATCTCCTCGTTCGAGCGGATTTGCGCCGGCGAGTTCGACAACCTCCCCGAGCAGGCCTTCTTCATGGCCGGCGGTGTGGATGACGTGGTGGCCAACGCCAAGAAGCTCCAGGGCTGATCGTGAGTGACGTCCTGAAGGTGTCGGTGATCTCTCCCGAGCGTGTGCTGTTCGAAGGCACCGCTCGCGGCGTGATCGCGCCCGCCTTCGACGGGGAGATCGGCATCCTGCCCATGCACGCGCCGCTCATGACGCTGCTGGGCAAGGGCATCCTGCGCGTGGATACTGTGCAGGGCGAGCAGCGCTTCACCGTCGATGGTGGCTTCCTGCAGGTGGTGGACAATCAGGTGCGCGTGGTGACGGAGCAGGCCAGCGCGGCCTGACCGCCCGCGGTGCACAGGGGTCGGTGAGGGGCACGGGATTTCTACGGAAATCTCGTGCCTCTCGTTTTTCTCACCGATGCAACGTCCGGGAGTGGTGAGGCGTAAGTCCTTAGGGCAAGGGCAATCCCCGTCCGGTCCCACGCGATGCGTCAGCATTGACCCCGCTCTGGTCTTCCCCCCGTCACATGCCTCTGCGAGTCGTCGTTCTCGGTCAGGTCCCCCCCGCTCTGGAGCAGCAGCTCGGAGAGCTCGCGGGTTCGATGGATCTGACACTGATCGGACCGGTTTCCGATCTCGCGGCAGCGCAGACTGCGTTGTCGTCTCCTGTGCCTGATATCGCCGTGGTGAGCACGGCACTGCTGGATGGTTCGGCGTTTTCGTTCATTCGCGGGCTCGCCGCCAATCAGCGTCCGGTGTCGGTGATTTTCGTCGGCAGCAAAGACGAAGACGCCGTCGCTGCTTTCGAGTTGCAGGCCACGGATTTTGTGTTGTGGCCCGCGCCGGCGGCACGTGTCCACGAAGCGCTCACGCGTGCCCGTCAGCAGGTGTTGCAGCTTGCGCTGCTCCGCACTGCCGACGAGTTGCAGCGCCTGCTCGGCGAAGCTACTGCAGCCGGAGGCGTTGACCTCGGCGCCGTGTTCAATGGACGCCTGGCTGCCGCGTCGCTGGCTGGTGCTTCACTGGGCAATGGCAACGGTCATGCCGATGCCAACGGCAACGGCCATGGTCAGCGTCGTCGTCGCACCTTGGGTGGTGCCAGCACCGGCACACTCATCGCCACCTCACCGTGGCGTGCCGCGCCGCGTCCGCTCGATGGTCGCGTCAATCGCGTGCGTGAGGGGGCGGAAGAGGCGGTACTCGACCTGTCGCTCGAAGACGGCGGTCGTTCGGCCGCCGGTGAAGGTCGTCCGCTGCGGGTATTGGTGCGCGAAGGCCGTCGCACCCGGTTTGTGCCGCTGGCCGATGTGGATTGGTTCGAGGCGGACGGCAACTACATCCGTGTGCATGCCGGCGGCGAACGCTATCGCACGCGTGGTACGATCACGGCGATCGAAGCCGCACTCGATCCGCGCCAGTTCGTGCGCATTCACCGGCGGATCGTGGTGAACATGGATCGTGTGCGCGAGATGAGCCCGTTGCCCGGAGGCGATGGTCTGCTCATGCTGGGTAATGGGTCCACGTTGCGGTTGTCCCGCACGTACCGGTCGCGAGTGCGTTAGTCGCCTCGTCCTGCTACGTGTGCCCGGTCACAGGACTGGTCACTTTGAGCGCTCCGCGGCTTCTGCTGCGGGGCGCTCTTGGCATATTGGTGGAACCGTCCCGGTCGCCAACGCGTACCATGGACGTCGGATCACCCACGAGGAACCATCATGCAGGAGTGTTCATGTTGACAGCCTTTCGCGCGTGCACAGCACGTGTGAGTTCTCCAACACTGACGAGAGCGTCCGCGACCGCGATGACCGCGAGCGTGATCGCATGGTTGGCGGTGGCGCCGGCACTCGAGGCGCAGGCGTTCAACTATCCGTCGATGCAAACGCCACGCGCGAGTGAGCGTGACTACACGGCAGCGGCGGTGGGTGGTGGTGGCACGTCGTTGCTGTTCCAGTGGCGCGAGGGCGTCGGCAATGGCGCGATGCACTGGCAACTCGATGCAGGCTTTGCGGATCCCAAGGGCCGGGTGGATCCGTTGTTGTTCGTGGGTGGGGGACTTGGCAAGGAAATGGTGCGCGCATCGGGTGATCAACCGCTCGATGTACTCCTCACCGCCGGAGTGGGTGCGGCGTTTGGCAACGGGACCTATTTCCGCATCCCGGTGGGGGCGAGTATCGGGCATACGTTTCCGCTCGACGACGGCATGAGCATCACGCCGTTTGCCCACCCCCGTGTGTCCATCGACTATTGCAGCACGTGCCGTTCGAGCCTCATTGCCGGGCCGCGTCGCAGCAAGTCGTCGGCGAGCATCAACTTCGATGTGGGCGCCGATTGGCGTGTAAATCCGCAGTTCTCACTGCGTCTGGCGGCGAGCTTCGGCGGGTCGGATATCGTGGGGAGTGACGAGTCGGTTGGCGTGGGTCTCAACTGGACACCGGCCGCATTGTCACGGCGCTGAAATCGGTGGTGTGAGCGGTGGGAAAGGCAGTGCATCGGAGTCCGGTGCACTGCCTTTTTCGTTTCGTCAAGATTGCGTTTTCATTTAGTGCTGGGACAAAATGGGATATGTGGGGCCGAGAAGAATTTCTTGGGTTGGGATTGCCACGTTGTGACGTGGACGGTACTCTTGCTGTTCCTCGGGTAGGGCCAAGTGACAGGCAGTTTGTCCCCGTCATATGCGATTGGTCCGTTCGATTGATCTGTTACACCCATACATCAGCCTTTGGTCCTAAATTTCGAGGGTTCGGCGCGTTGTTCGCAGCCGCTCCGACGTTTGGGATGAACCCCTGGTCCCGATCTCCGTGATCGGTCCCTGCTCCGATGCACCCCTCCACGGGCTTGCATCGGGTGTGTGCGCCGGCGTCGCCAAATGGTGGCTCCGGGAAGTCCCCTCCCCCGTTTCCGGCTGTCAGAATACGCCGAGGGCTGAGCATGTCGAGACTGATGCGGTGGTTGTACCGGTATCCCCTGTTGGCGGCAGGACTCACGGCGGCGCCGCTGGCGGCGCAAGCGCAAGCACAGGGTCCAGCAGTCATCACGGGTGTCGTGCGGAGCGAGTTTGGCGATCCGCTCGAAAACGCGAACGTGTACATCGTCGAACTGGCGATATCGATCGGCACCAATCCCGCCGGCCGGTACACGCTCACCATTCCGGCAGACCGCATCCGCGGTCAAGTCGTGCAACTGCGTGCACGCGCCATCGGATACAAGGCCGATGTCAAGCCGCTCACACTGCGCGCCGGCAATCAGACCTTCGATTGGTCCCTGCAAAAAGACGTCAATCGTCTGCAGGAAGTGGTGACGACGGGTGTGACCGGTGCCACGGAGCAGAAGAAGCTGGCGTTTTCGGTGGCGCAGGTGAGTGACAAGGACATGCCGGTGCCAGGCTCCAACCCCCTGTCACAGCTACAGGGTAAGGTGGCCGGTGCGAACATCGTGTCGGCTACCGGCAGACCGGGTTCGGCGCCCGCCATCATTCTGCGTGGCCCCCAGTCGATCAATGCCAGTGGTCGTGGACAGGATCCGCTGTACATCATCGACGGCGTGATCTCGCAGGGTGGTCTACAGGACATCAACCCGCAGGACATCGAGAATATCGAAGTCGTGAAGGGTGCCGCCGCGTCGTCGCTGTACGGATCGCGCGCTGGCAATGGCGTCATCCAGATCACCACGCGCTCCGGCAAGAATCAGTCGGAAGGTGTGCGCTTCCGGGCGCAGGTGGAGTACGGACAGTCGAATATCGAGAACGAGTACCAGTATCCGTCCACGCACTTCATGCTGATGGACGAAACGGCCTCGCGATTCTGCACGGTGGTGTCGGGTGCACAGGACTGCTCG
The DNA here is from genome assembly GCF_000010305.1 of Gemmatimonas aurantiaca T-27. NCBI lineage: Bacteria > Pseudomonadati > Gemmatimonadota > Gemmatimonadia > Gemmatimonadales > Gemmatimonadaceae > Gemmatimonas > Gemmatimonas aurantiaca. Next base: position 851,839 of record NC_012489.1, read on the forward strand.
CGTACCATCGACATCTATCAGGAAGCGTACCGCATCAACAATGACGCGGGCGACTTCTCGCTCTCACCGGCCACCATTGCGAATGATGCCGGCATCGCCAGAAATCCTGGCGCGATCCTGGCCCGTTCGCTGTTTCAGGTCAACGAGTTTCCGAAGGTGTACAACCCGATCAAGCAGTTCGTGACCAACGGCGAGACCATGAACACCACGCTGGATGCCACCGGCCGCGTGGGCCGCACGAACTTCTTCAGTTCCATCAACCAGCTCCGCCAGGAAGGCTCGGTGATGTTCATGTCGGGGTACACGCGCAATTCGATGCGCATGAACCTCGACCAGCAGTTGGGCAACAACGTCAATTTCTCACTGCGTTCGTCGTACTCCACCGCCAATGATTACAACTCCGGCGGCAACTTCTTCGGCCTGACGCGGCAGCCCGCCAACGCTGAACTGCTGCGGACCGATGCGAAGGGGCGCATCTTCATTCGCAGTGTGGCCCAGCAGCAGGGTGCGCAGAACGTCAACCCGGCTTATGGCGCGCAGAACTTCCGGCCGCTCAATCGCATCGACCGTTTCGTCGGTAATGCGGTGGCGCGGTGGACTCCGCTTTCCTGGCTCGATGCCGAGGCCAATTTCGGGTACGACAACCGCAGCAACTTTCAGGAATGGCAGCAGGACCGCGGTTATCGCACGTCCGCTCAGAGCGCCACCAACAACGGTGAGAACCGTCGTCTGGCCGGTCGTTCCTACTCCCTGAATGCGAGCGGCAATGTGTCGGCCCGTCGGAACTGGTTCGCCGACGCGCTCACGTCCCGTCTGACACTGCGTTACCTGTATGAAGCGCAGGACAACCGGGATTCCGAAGCTCGTGGCCAGAACTTGGCGGTGCCTGGCCTGTTCCGTCCGGATGCGGCGATCACGCCGACGCTGTACAACGGCACCACCGAGCAGGTGCGCCAGTTGGGTTTCTTCACGAACCTCGATCTCGACTACAAGGGGCGGTACATCTTCGGCGCCTTGATGCGTCGTGATGCCTCCTCGTTGTTTGGCGCGGCGGAACGCTGGAAGACCTACGGCCGTGGCTCACTGGCCTGGCGTTTGTCGGATGAACCGTGGTTCGGTTTCGACAACTCCATCTCCGATCTCAAGTTCCGTGTGTCGGTGGGGCAGGCCGGCAACCGCCCACAGTTTTCGGCGCAATACGAGACCTTCACGATCGGCGCTGGTGGTGCCCTGAGTCCCAATACCCTGGGCAACAAGAATCTGCGTCCGGAAGTCTCCACCGAGACCGAAATGGGCATGGATCTGGAGCTGTTCAGCCGGTACGGTCTGACGGTCACGAAGTCGCGCAACGTCATCGACGACCAGATCCTCAATCCGTTGCTCCCGGCTGCCGCCGGCTTTGCGCGGCAATGGGTGAATGCGGGTCAGCTCACGAACAACACGTGGGAAGTCTCGCTCAACATTCCGATCATCAGTTCGCGCGCCGTCGACTATTCGGCCCGCATCAACTATGATCGCACGCGTTCCGTGATCACCAAGCTGAACATCCCTGAATACTTCGAAAGTGCCAACAGTCAGCAAGGCACTGAGCAGATGTTCAAGATCGTGCAGGGTGGTAGCATGGGCCAGATTTATGGTCGTCGCTTTGTGAGCCAGTGCAGTGAGCTCCCTGCGGATTTCCAGTCGCGCTGCGGTGCAGGTCTCGACTATCAGCGCAACAGTGATGGCTTCGTCGTGTACGTTGGTCAGGGCAATACTCAGGCCGACGGCATCACGAAGAATCTGTGGATGACGCGTGTGCCTGCGGCCCAGGCGCCGTGGGCTGGTGGTACGACGGCGGATCCGCTCAACTGGGGCTTCCCCATCCTGGTGCGCGACGCATCGGGTAGTGTGCCGGTGCTTCCGGTCGGCAACGCGCTGCCGGACTATCGCTGGTCCCTGTCGCAGAACTTCCGCTACAAGCGCTTGACGGCCTTCGGCCTGCTCGATGCCACGGTCGGCAAGGACATCTTCAATATCGGTCGTCAGTGGTCGTTCGGTGACTTCATGCACAAGGACGCCGACCAGGCGGGCAAGTCAGTCGCCGACGCACGTCCGATGGGCTACTACTTCCGCGCCGTGTCCACGGGTGGCATCGGTGGCATGTACGACGTGCTTGGGCCGAACAACAACACCGTGGAAGACGCGAGCTTCGTGAAGATCCGTGAAGTCTCGCTGGGCTATCGCCTCGGCTCTGTGGGCGGATTCGGCAACTGGACGGTGTCGGTGATCGGCCGCAACCTGATGACCTTCTCCAAGTACAAGGGCTTCGATCCCGAAGTTGGCACCGCGGGTGGCGCACTGGGCTCGGGCGTGCTGAACGCCGTCGATGCCTTCGTGTTCCCGAATCTTCGCCAGTTCACGTTCTCACTCAGCACCAGCTTCTGATCCGCCGACCGGCCTGCATGGTGCCGCGCATGTGCGCGACCGTGTGGGCCGGGGCATCTCTTACGAGGATATTCGATGCGCAAGCATATCTCGACACTCGTGACGGGTGGAACGTTGCTGGGGCTCGCTGCCTGCGGCGACAATCTCGCTGTCACGAACTTGAACAACCCCGACGTCCAGCGTGCGTACTCCACGCCGGCCGGTATTGAAGGCGTCATCGCCGGCATTGGCGTGCAGGTCTTCAACGCCCAACGCGCGACGGAATCAGTCAACACGCAGGCTCGCATTCTTTCCGGCGAGAACATCGCGTCGGTGGCGAACTTCGGTATGGCTGCCCGCAGTGCCTTGCCCCGTTCCATCATCTCCAACGAGCTGGGCAACGACAACCAGGTTGGCAATATTGCCAACTTCAACACGTTCACCCGTCAGTCACGCTCCGCATCAAACGGTGTGGCGGCCGTGAATCGTCTGGTTGCCAGTGGCGGAACAATCGGCAGCACGGCCCAGAATGCCCGTGCCAAAGCCTTCGGATTCCTGATGCTGGGCCACGCGCTTGGCAATCTGGCGCTCGCGTACGATTCGGCAGCCATCGTGACACCAGCCACGCCATCTGAGGAAGTGCCTGGCTTGTCCGCGGCTCCAGCGGTCGGCGCGGCGTCCTTGGCCATGCTCGATTCGGCAATCGCGCAAGCGCGCCTCACGGTGACCGGCAGCAATGGCTTTCCGTTGCCCACCACGTGGCTCAATGGTCAGGCGCTTTCTGCTGACGGTTTCATCCGATATGCGCGTTCACTCAAGGCACGGTATCGGGCGGGAGTCGCGCGCACACCGGCGCAACGTGGTTCGGTGGCGTGGGCGGAAGTCATCGCGGATGCCACGAACGGCATCACCGCTGACTTCACGATCAACGTGGGCGGTGGTTCGGGTTGGACGGCGGCCTACGACATGACACAGATGTACGTGACGGGTGGATGGCACGCCGTGCCGTATTTCTACTACGGCATGGCCGATGTATCCGGCGCCTATGACGCGTGGTTGGCTGTAGACGTGGGTAGCCGCCGCGCCTTCACGGTGGTCACACCGGACAAGCGTTGGCCGGCCGGCGACACCCGTACCGCACAGCAGGCCGCTGGCCCGACCAACACGCTGCCCACGGGTGTGTACTTCCGCAACCGCCCCACGGGGGATGACGTGCCGCTGGTCGGTCCTGGTGACTCGCAGTACGACCATCGCCGCTACGGCGCTTCCAATCTGAACAACTCCACGGGGCCGTACACTGAGATGTCGAAGACGGAGATCGACATGTTGGCCGCGGAGGGCTACATCCGCACGGGCAACATCCCCGCTGCCGTGGCGCTCATCAATGTCACGCGCGTGAAGAACGGACTCGAAGCCATTCCGACGAACATCTCGGCCACGGCCCCGATTTCCACTTCTGCGAGCTGTGTGCCGCGCGTGCCGCAGGGGCCGAACTTCACCAGCACGGCCTGTGGTACGGTGCTCGAAGCCATGAAGTACGAGAAGCGCATGGAAACCGCGTATACCGGCTACATGATCTGGTTTGCCGACAATCGTGGTTGGGGTGACCTCGTGACCGGCACGGTGGTGGAGTGGCCGGTGCCATATCAGGAGATGCAGGTGCGCCAGCAGAAGTATTACAACGGCACCAATCGCTCCGTGCGCGGCACGTACGGCTTCTGATCGTGATGCCTCGTTTGTTGAGTGCGATCCCTGCTCGGAGTTTTGCCCGGCCGGTTATGGTGGCCGTGTGGTCGTGGACCTTGTTGCTCCAGATCGGCTGCTATTCACACGGGCCGATTCAGACCGCGCCACCCCCGGTGGCAGAACAGGTGGGCGTTGTACTCAACGATCGTGGCAGGGCACTGCTCGCTGATCGCGTCGGCCCGATCATCCAGCGCATCGAAGGGCGCCAGGTGAAACGGCAAAACGGTGAAGTGACGGTCGCCGTGTCCCAGGTGGTGGATCTTCGTGGCAACACCACCAAGTGGACCGGCGAAGAAGTCACGATTCCTGAAGACGCGATCATGGGCTATCAGCCGCGCAAGTTCTCGAAACTCAAGACCTTTCTGCTGGTCGGTGCCGTGGTGGCTGGCATCGCCGCGACGATCGCTGGTGCGTTGGACATCTTCGGCACGCCACGATCGGACCTGCCAGGCGATCCGCCATCACAGTCCTGAACTGATATGCATTCGTTCACGGCATCGACTCGCTCGCTTTCTGACGCTCAATCCCGGAGTGCAACCATGCGGTTTCTGCGATTCGCATTGCTCGGTGCAGCCCTCGGCCTGACGGCCGGGTGCAGTGAACCCAGCGATGATCCGACTTCACCCAACATTCCACCGCTGGCGTACGTGCGTTACATCAACGCCGTGCCAGACACGCTGAACACGACGGTTCGCTTCATCGATCAAACGGCGTATTCGCCAATGACGTTCGTCAACGTCCCGTTCCGCGGACTGGGTCAGGGTAACTATCAGCCGACCCAGGCAGGCGCTCGCAAGTTCCGGGTCTTCACCGCAGATGCCACGAACTTCACCACCGCAGGAAATACGCAAATCCTGGTCGATACCACGGTCACGTTCGAACAGGGGAAGTACTACACGCTGCTCCACATGGGGTACGCGCGGGCGGGATCGTCCCCGAAGCAGAGATTGGTGGTGATCACCGATGCGCTGCCCACACCGGGCGCGAACGTTGCACTTCGGACGATCAATGCCGCACTGGGAATGGGTGCGGTGGACGTCTACAAGCTGGCGACAGCGACGACGCCCATCTCCGGGTCTCCGCTCTTTCCCGCACTGGCAAGCGAGGCCGTATCGGCATATCAGGCCTTTACGCCGGGGGCCTTTGCAGCGCAGGTCGCGACGGCTGGCAGCACGACGGCGGTTGCAGCGGCACTCGCCCCCGCGGGTACCGCCGGCTCCAGCACCGCTGATCCCATCGGTGGTGCCACGGTGGCTGGATCGGTGATCACCGCTCTTGCCTTCCCCGCAACTCCGGCCAATTCCGCTGGTACGCGCTTCACGACCCCCGGCGTCGTGTACTTCATCGACAAGCACCCGCCGCGCACGACACCGAACCCGTAACAGCATACGGGTACCGCAACACATGGGGAGTTGGCTGAGGCCGGCTCCCCATTGTTATTTCAGACTGTCGCCCGGATCCAATCCGTGGCACTATTCAATGATCCGAGCGGCTTTCGCCCCCACTGCCGTGACATGGTGCCAATTCATTCGATCCAATCGCGGTTGGTCTGTCTTGCGGCATCCTGCGTGCTTCTGGGTGCCGGTAACGTCGATGCGCAGATCCTGCGCGGCACCGCGCGTACGCAGGGATCCGATCGACCCATCGAAAACGCACGCATTACCGCGCTGCTGACCGATGGGCGCGGTGTGGGCGCGACGACCACCGATGATCGCGGGCGCTTCCATCTCAGGGTGTCGTCCAGCGGAGCGCCTTTTGTCGTGACGGTGACGCGGTTGGGTATGCGGCCCACCACATCCAACAGCATCATGGCCGGAGAGCGGGACACGCTCGATGTCGACTTCAATGTGCATGAAGAGGGCATTGTCACGGATACGATGAAGGTGGTGGCGGCACCACGGCTCAACGAGATCCGACTTCAGGAAGCAAAGCGACGCGGCTGGAAGGTGTTTTCCCCCATCGAGATTGCCGAAACCCGCGAGCGCGTGAACTCCTTCGAGGATCTGCTGCGTTCGACGGGGTATCCGGGGCTGATCATTTCGCCGCGCCGCGACGATTGCATTCGGTCGACCCGGTTGAATCGCTGCATCACGGTCGTGGTGGATGGTGTCCCGCTGTCCGGCACCAATCCCCTGATCAATCCGCGCGACGTGTATTTCATGGCGGTGCTTTCACCAAGTCAGGCGCAACTGCAATTCGGTGAGCGGGCATTTTACGGTGCGCTGGTCGTGTACACCCGCGCCTATGGCGACAAGTACGAACGCGATCGTCACTGAACCCTGGCTGGAAACTGTCTGTGCCCGCGGCGCGGTTCAGGACAGTTGATCGACTACCAGTTGCAGTGACTGCGCGGTGGCGCCCAGTGAGTCCTGGACGACCGCGCGGGCGCGTCCGCCCGCAGTGATGCGTACCGCGGGCGTTGTGAGCCAGGCCTGCAGTGTGCGCTCGAGGAGCGCGCGGTCGCCCGATATGGCGCCTTCCGCAGCCAACAACAGCCCCGCTTCACGGCTCATGGAGTGCGCCGGGCCAAACAGCACCGGCGCACCAAACGCTGCCGGTTCGATCACGGAGTGCAATCCGGCCGAGTGAAAGCCGCCTCCTACGAACGTCATGTCGGCGAGCGCGTACAGGTCACCCAACACCCCGACTCGATCCACGACGATGACATCTGCCGTGGATACATCGACGGTGCCCTCTTCCACCTCACGCAAGGTTGCGCATTGTAGCGCTGCATTGCGGGTCCATGTCAGGATGGGCGTGAGGTGTGAGGTCGTGGGTTCGTGGGGGGCAATGATCAGGCGCGCGGCAGGATGTGCCCGACGCACCGCCTCCCACATCGGCAACAGCACCGCCTCGTCTGCCGGCCAGGTGGAGCCAGCCACCATGGTGGGGCGATCGCTGTGCAGGGCCGTGAGCAATGGTGACGCGCGGTCGACGCGCTGGGCACGTTGCCATACCTGATCGAATCGTGTGTCGCCGGTGATGTGCAGCGTGTCGGTGCGCACACCGAGCTCGATCAGTCGTTCACCATTGGCCTGATCGATCGCGCCAACGGCCGACAGCGCACGATAGGCATCCTGCGTCAGTGCGCGAGCCAGCGTACCACGTCGACCGGATCCGGGGGCCACGGTACCACTGAGCAGCACCACCGGAACCCCACGGGCGGCCGCGCGCTCCACGAGCACCGGCCAGATGTCGAGCTTGGAGAACACCAGCACCGACGGCGTGAGGGCCGTCAGCATACGATCGGCCGCGCTCGCGGTGTCGAAGGCCAGATAGTCGGCGAAGTCGGCACCGATGCTGGTCGCAAACGACGCGGCACTGGGCGAGAACCAGGAGTAGGCGAGCTGCACACCGGGATGCTGTTCGCGCAGGGCGTGGGCCACCGGGCGCGCCTGCAATCCTTCACCCACCGACGGCGCATGCATCCACACGAGCGGTCGACTCGGATCGCGATGCTGTTTCGCCTGACGTTCCCAACGCGCCAGCACGCCGCGGCGAGCGCGGAAGGTACGCAGCAGCTTGTTGGCCTGCGGCGCCGCACTGTCTGCGGTGGAGGCCGATGCGATCAGCGTGGCGAGGGCGCCGGCTCCGGCGTACAACGGGCGCAGCAGCGGATGCACGGAACGCGGTCCTTGTGAACGCGAATGCGCGGCGGCTAGCGCCCGGGGCCCGGAGGAGCGCCGGCGGCCTGCGCGGCGGTGCGCTGCTTGAATCGCACGAGCGCGGTGTCGATGGCCTTCGCAAAGTCCGGGTAGGGCAGGGCACCACGCAGCATGAACTCACCCACCACAAACGACGGCGTGGATTGCACATTCGCCTGACTGGCCTGGCGAATATCGGCCTCCACCAGCGAGCGTATCGCTGGCGATTGACGGCAGGCGTTGAACGCCGTCAGGTCCAGCGATTGCTCGCGCGCGATGCGCGTGAGCAAGGGTGACACATCGTTCATCGTGCGCACGGTGCCCTGTGCAGCAAACAACGCATTGGAGTACGGCCAGAACTTGCCCTGCGCACCCGCACACATGGCGGCTTCCGATTCCGCCCGGGCATGCGGATGAATCCCCTCGAGTGGCAGGTGCAGGTAGGCGAATCGGATCTTGCCCGTCTTGATGTAGTCGCGCTCCAGATTGGCCATCGACGAATCGTGCCAGCTCTTGCAGTAGGGGCACTGATAGTCGGAGATCATCACCACCCACATCGCGCCAGTGCCCATCAAACGTCCCGAGTCGGCGCGCAGGGTCAGTGCGGAATCGGTGCCCGTTGGTGTGAGACCGGTCGACGTGGTGGTTGGGCCAGCAGGGGCGCCGGCGTTGGCATTGGCCGCCGCAGTCTGGGCGGCGGGTGGCGCCTTGCCATCCTCGGTACGGGCCTGATTGCAGGCGCTGGTCACAAAAGACAACGTGCCGGCGAGTAGGGCCAACACGGTCAGGCGGCGGGTCGAGGGCATCCCTGAAGCCTAGCGGATTGGCCCTACTCCCGCACCGGGAGGGGCGTTTCAGGGTGGCCTGGCGTGGGTTCCCGGGATTCACCGTAGATCGATGCCCAATTGCCTGAACTTCTGACACCCGGACGGTGTCAGGGACGTATGGACGATATCTTCCCATGGTGATGAACTCTCTTCGCCGATCATTCGGCGCACTGACCTTGGTCGCGGCCCTGCTGGTGGCGTCGACCGGTCCGTTCGTGGCCACGGTGGCGGCGCAGGCGCCCAACACGGCACTGCCGCAGCCTGTCGGCTACGTCAACGACTTTGCCAGGGTGCTCGCCCCCGAGGCGTCGGGGCAGATCGAATCGCTGGCCCAGCGGGTCCATGCGGCGACGCGCGGTGACATGGTGGTGGTCACCCTGCCGGACCTCGGCGGGCGTCCGGTAGAAGAAGTGGCGCTGCGACTCGGCCGTGAATGGAAGGTCGGCTCCGACGCACAGGTGGGAGATGCCGCCCGCAATGCGGGTGTGATCATCCTGCTGGTGCCCAAGGAGACGTCCACCGATGGCCGCGGGTATTGCCGAGTCGAGACGGGCCAGGGCGCCGAAGGGTTCATCACCGACGCCACGGCGGGTGCGCTGTGTCGGTCGGTGACGCCGCTCTTCCAGGCGCGCGACTATTCGGGTGCGCTGGTGCAGCTCTCGGCGCAGGTGGCCGATCGGTATGCGCGGGCTTTTGGCGTTACGCTGGACGGGTTGCCGGAGCCACAACGGGCCCGTCGACGCACCAACGATGAGGACTCGCCGTTTGCCACCATCGTGCTCATCGTGATCATCGTGATTGTGGTGAGTTCGATGAATGGTCGGCGTCGCGGCTGCGTCGGGTGTATCCCGCTGCCAATCCCGGGTGGCCCCATGATGGGTGGGGGCGGGCATGGTAGCTGGGGCGGCGGTGGGTTTGGTGGCGGCGGTGGTGGTGGGTTCGGCGGGTTCGGTGGTGGTGGTGGCTTCAGCGGAGGTGGCGGTGGCTCGAACTGGTAAGGGGATGACGCTCGACGAGTTGGTGCAGCAGATCCGGCAGGTGCATGGCAATGCCCTGCAGGCTGTCGTGCTGTACGGATCGGCCGCCAGCGGCGAGGAGATCGCCGGACACTCCGACTTCAACGTCATGGTGCTGGCGGAGTCGTTGGCGCTGCCGCAGTTGCGCGCGCTGGGGCAGACCATGCGGGCCTGGCAAGAGGCGGGCAATCCTCCCGTACTCGAACTCACCACGCTCGAGTGGCGGGCGTCGGCCGACATCTTTCCGATGGAGTACGCCGATATCCTCGAGCGGCACCGGGTACTCACGGGTGTGCTGCCACTCGATGGCGTATCCGTGCGTCGCGCCGACCTGCGGCTGCAGGTGGAACAGGAGGCGATGGGCAAGCTGCTGCGCCTTCGCCGAGGGGTGATGGTGGCCGGCACCGACGCCGAACGCCAGCGTGATCTGCTGCGCCAGAGCGTGAGCACGCTGCTGGTGATCTTCCGTGCGGTGCTGCGCCTGGACGGCGAGGTGCCACCGAAGGATGCCCAGCAGGTGATCGATGCCGTGAGCACGCGCTGTGGCTTCGATCCCGAGCCGTATCAGCAGGCCGCTGCATTGCGCCGTGGTGTGGCCTTGGCCACGAAGGATGTCGAAGCGTTGCTCGAAGGCTACGTGGCCGGTATGACGACGCTTGTCCGTTATCTCGATGCGCTCGACGGGCGCTGACTCTATTTTTCCGCACGACCAACCCTGAGGAGCAATCCGATGACGACTTCGTTTCTGCATCTGACCCGTCGACGCGCGCTGCGTACCGTGGCGCGCATGGCCCTGGTGCTGCCGCTGGCGCTGTCCACGGGCGCCTGTGGTTACAACTCCATCCAGAGCTTCGATGAACAGGCCGCACAGGCCAAGCAGAACATCGATGCGCAGTTGCAGCGCCGCGCCGACCTGATCCCGAATCTCGTGAACACCGTGAAGGGGTTTGCGAAGCAGGAAGAGTCCGTGCTCACGCAGGTCACGCAGGCCCGGGCCGGATTGGTGGGTGCGCTGCAGAAGCCGGGCGGATCCGACCCGGCCGAATTGGCAAACGCCAATCAGCAGTTGACGGGCGCACTGGGCCGCCTGAGCATCGCGATCGAGGCGTATCCCGAACTCAAGTCGAACGCGAACTTCCTGCAGTTGCAGGATGAGTTGACCGGCACGGAGAATCGTATTGCCGTATCCCGCACGGACTACAACGGGGCGGTGCGGCAGTACAACGAGTACATCCGCAAGTTCCCGCAGGTGCTGACGGCCAAGGTCACGGGCGCCAAGCCACGCACCTACTTCGAAGTGACCGACGCGGCCTCGCGCGCGGCGCCGACCGTCGACTTCTCCAAGTAGGCACGAGCGGTGTGAAAATGAACGGCCCCCGGTTTGTCGCCGGGGGCCGTTTCCATTACATCCGGTTTTTTTCGTAGAGCAGATTGCGTGGTGCGATCTTCCATTCGTACCATCGTGACACCGGAATGCCGCCATTCACGGCGGGGTCACTGCGCTGACTTTTGATCTTGGCCCGGATTTTCATGCCAATGATGTCATTGCCATCATTGGTGGTGTCGGCATCGAGGCCATTGTAGGTGGCATGCTCTGAGCCCATGGTGAAGAGCAACCGGGCCTGGAACTCCTCCACCTGGTTGGCCATCACGGCGCTGACCGGTTGGCCGGCGGTATTGAGCTTCTCGGCGCGCATCAACTGCTTCTTCGAGATATCCCGCCAATACATGTAGATGTTCAGCTTCTGGATCGACGTGCCTGAGCGCATCAGCAGCAGACTGTCGAGTCCCGAAGGGCGGTTCGCGAGTGTCTTCACGTTCAGGAAGTTCACGCGGAACAATGTCGACGAGCGATTGGACACCGAAGTGAGCAGCAGCAAGCGACGGGTGGATCCAACCTGCAGCTTCACCAGATCGCCACTCACCAGCTCGTAGGTGCCGTTGACCTTCTGGAAGTCGATGCAGGTCGCACCGCACGTGCCGCCTGCCGGGTACGTGGGCAGCGTATCACCATCGTTGTAGATGGGGTACACGGCCGCTTCGTTCGGCAGAAACGGCACACTGAGCACGGAGACTGTGTCGCCGCGCGAGTCCATGGAGGCAAAGACGGGCGTGCTGGTCAGCGCGATCCCGGCTTCCTGAATATCACGCGCCAATGACAGGCCCACAAAACGGGCGTCGCGATCCACGGTCTCGCGTAGCGTCCAGTTGCGACGGGTTTTCCAGCTCTGCATGGAGAACTGCGTCGCACTGGCGATGACCACCATGGCGACGGTCATCGAGATGAGGATTTCGGCGAGTGTGAAGCCGCGGCGGGCAAGCATCCGTGCGCCAGTGCGCGCGCGCGGGATGCGTGATGAGCGAAGGGATTGCATCAGGCCTCTCCGGACAGACCGTTGCCGCGGAACATCAGCGTGGTGAGTGTGACCGGCTGCGAGGAGCGTGGGAAGTCCACCCGCACATCGATGCGAATGAGATTCTGCCGCAATTGCCGCACGGTCAGCGTACGCACGAAGGCGCCATCGGCCGATGTGATGCCCTCACTATTCAACCGCACGGCCGCTTCAGTTTCCAGGAGCCAGGGATCACGCGTGCGGACCTGCTCGACGTAGGCGCGCGCGATGGCGATGGCATTGGTGCGATTCTGCGCGATGGTCTGCAGCGTGATCGTCTGCGAGTTGGCACCAGCGAGCGACAGCAAACCAACGGTCAGCAGTACCACGGCCACGATCATGGAAATGAGCGTGAAGCCGCGACGGGCCCGCAGTCGAGCCATCGGTCCGACTGCGACCGCGGGGCGTCGCCGACGTTCAGTGGACGAGATCGAAGGGCGCATCATTTCCATCCTCCTTCCGGACTCCAGGTCCAGAATCGTGCGTTGCCGGAGGGCGCGACCGAAATGGCCACGACCGCTTTCGGCTCCAGGTCGGCCGTCATATAGACCACACCGGATGAGCCCATCGGTCGCACCAGACCGCGTGAATCGAATTCCACCCGCGAATTGGTGAACGTGACGGCCTGACTGGACGCATCATCGGGGATACCAGGAGCGGCACCACGCCCGAAGGAGATGCCCTTCGGCAGCGGACGTTCGCCGAACCCACGCAACGCCTGCCATTCCGCGGCGGACTGGGTCAGTGTGCCGTCGCCATCGTGATCGAGGTAGCCACCGTACTGTTTCGTGGTGGTGTTGAACGACACACGGACCAACAGGCGCGTCGACAACGAACGGGTACGCGCCACGTCGATGTCCTGGGCCATCTGCATACCGGCAAGCTGCAGCTCCGTACTGCGCGCAATACGGAAGCGCGGCGCCGCGATCGCCATCACGGCACCAACGATGGTGACGACAGCGATCAGTTCGAGGAGCGTGAAGCCCGCGCGGTGGCGGGACGAGTGTGCAGGCATGATTCAGGCCCTCAGTAGAGGGGACGGAAAGCGGTTTGCAAGACAGTGCCCACCGACGGGGTGCCGGGTGGCAATCGTTCAGGGAATCGGAAGTTCACGTCGAAGCTCCACTGGCGGGTGGGAGCGTCGTAGTAGGAGCCACCGCCGCCGGTGTTGTTCCACAAACCCGTCGAGTAGCGGCTCTGGAAGAGCGACACGAGTGAACCGGTATAGCGGAAGACGGAGGCGCCCCATGTTTCGAGGAAACGCGGGAAGTTCTCGAGACCTCCGCCGTAATTCGGCGATCCGCACCCGGCTCGCGCATAGTCACACGTGGTGGCCGAGTGTCCGGCGAGGAGGGCCGCGTTGACGGTACTCCCGCTCGACTGGCGTTTGCGGAAGTCGTACTGCAGTGTGTCGCACCAGCCACTGGTGGCGCCGCCCGTGCCGGTCTTGCACTTGGAACCATCGGCAATGGGGCTCCCGGGCAGCATACCGGGGTTGCCTGCTGGCGGATTCGACAGGAACGTGACGGCATCGCCCATGATGGCGGCGGGTCGCCAGACCTGTGTGTTGTAGTCACCAAGCACATACATCGGGCGATCCGTCACCATGGTGAGGCCACCGGTATCCGACGCGACGCGAGACTTGGGAAGTTGAGCGCCTCCCCGCAGTCGCACGGCCACATAGTCGTTGCCGACGTTGGTATTGGTGTTGTTGATCTCGAAGTAGATGATGCGTGGTGCGCGTGTGGACGGCGCCGAGTCGCTCCAGATGCGCAAGCTGTCCACGTACACATCGATCAGGTCGACCCGCAGGTCTTCACGGCCGTCGTAGAAGGCGTTGGGCTTTGGTTTGAAGATCTTGCGGCACATCGCGGCAGACGGCAGCGTCAGCCCACCGGCGCGCGTCTGGGCCATCAAGGTGCTGCACAGCGTGGTGGGCGTCGCGCTGGCGAGACTGGCGGCATTGATCTGGATGTACCAGTCCGCCTTCCAGGCCATCTTCACCTCCTGCACCATGGGATCGTCGCCGCCTGCTTTGGGCAACACCAGCGTCACCGGCGCGAGATTCTCCGGCAACGGCAGCTTGAGTGGGCGCACGCCATGCGCACTGGTCATCAGGCGCCCGTTGAACTTCTGCTCGGATCGGGTTTTGAATGCCGGACCGGACAGGCTGCGCGAATCGAAGTCCAGCTTCACGGCGGTGCCGGCGTTGTTGTTGATGTTCACGCCGTTCAAGCGGTTGTTGGCGTCCTTGCGATTCCAGAACGCGCTGTCAGGTGTGGTCAGGTTCGACTGGAACGTGACACTGTTCGACGACATGTAGAGGTTGCCGTTGGTGTGCACCCAACCGGCAAAATTCATGACTTGGCCAGGCAGGATCTCGAGGTCTTCTTCGTAGAACACACCAAACTGGAACAACGGGATGGTCTGCGCGTTCACCGACAGCACCGACATCGCGCGATTGCCGGAAGAGTCCTTGGCCGTTACGCGGATATCGATGGGCTGATTGAGCGAGTACAGACCCGCGAACGGTCCCGAGGTGATGGTGCGGGAGATCGGCGCGCCGGTGGTCTGCGTGGTCTGCGTGATGTCATAACCGGGAATCTCCGGTGTCTGGATCGAGGAAATATCCTCACCGTTGATGATCCCATCCTGCATCGCGGCGTCGAGCTGCGACATGATGTCGTCGGCACCGCCCTCCGAGGCATAGCTCACACGAGCGCCGCGATAGTCGGCGGTGGACGTGCGAGAGATCGTGGTCACCGCCGAAAGGCCGGCCAGCACGATCACGGAAAACATCACGAGCACGAGGAGTACCATCTCCAACGCAAATCCGCGGCGTGCACGGACGGCACGGCGCGACGGGGTCAGCGGCGAGAGGGCTTGGCGATTCGACAGACAGGGCATGACAGCGTTCTCCGGTGGTGGCTGCACACCACGAGAACGATTATGGCCGCCCGTTGCAACGCTGATTCTGTCCTGCCACTCGCACGACGAAACAGTGGCCTATCACAATGTCATACTGCTCCGTCACATCCTGCGCATCGGGTGCCGGCATGTGACGTCCGGGCGACTGACCCGGACGGCGAGGCGATCAGGAAGCGATCAGGAAGTGATCAAGAGGCGGTCGGTTGCGGCTGCGGTCTGGGGAACAACGGATCCCCCTTCCTGACCTGCCACGCCGATACGTCGAGTGACTCGAGTTGGTCAAAACGTTGCGCGGAGACCTCGCCTGGCGCACCCAGCATGCGCCACAGTTGCGCGGACTTCTCCGGCATGAACGGCACCAGCAGCACCGTCTGTCGTGCGATGCGACGAATCAACGACGCGAGGATGACTTCGAGCTCGGCACGACGGGATTCATCCTTCGCGACGGTCCACGGCGCCGTGGCGGCCGTGAATTCGTTGGCTCGCGCCGTCAGACGCCCAACGGCGGCCAGCCCCTCGTGCAACTGCCATCCGTTTTCGCCGTGCATGGCGCGGTGGTACTCCGCGATCTCCTCCGCGTCCCCCTGCTCGGCTTCCGGCATCGCCGCCGTGGGCACCACACCGTCGAAATACTTCTCCACCATGGCCATCGCCCGACTCGCGAGATTGCCGAACGCATTGGCGAGATCGGCCGTGTAGCGTTCTTCGAAGCGTTCCCAGGAAAAGTTGCCATCGCCATCGAACGGCACCTCTCGCAGCAACACATAGCGGAAGGCGTCGACGCCGAAGCGATCGATGGCTTCACCCAGGTCGAGCTTCACGCCCGCACTCTTGGAGAAGCGCTCTCCACCGAGTTGCACGAAACCATGGGCCCACACCTGCTTGGGCAGCGGCAATCCTGCCGCCTGCAGCATGGCTGGCCAGATCACCACGTGAAAGCGCGTGATGTCCTTGCCGATGATGTGCAAATCGGCGGGCCAGCGCTGGTCGTATCCCTCGTCGGGAAAGCCGGTGGCCGTGAGATAGTTTGGCAGGGCATCGAACCACACATACGTGCCCTGCGTCTCCCCATTGGACAACACCAGTGGGAACGGCACCGCCCAGTCCAGGCGCGCGCGGGAGGCGGAAATGTCTTCGAGTCCCTGCGCGAGCAGCCCGAGAATCTCGTTGCGCCGGCTCGAGGGCTCGATGAAAGACGGGTTGGATGCGAGCAGATCCTGCAGGAATCCCTGATACTTCGACAGACGGAAGAACCAGTTGCGTTCTTCGACTTCTTCGAGCGTGCGCGTCGGGTGCAGCACACACTTGCCGTCGACGATGTCGGCATCCTGCTTGAACGATTCACACCCCACGCAATACATGCCCGTGTACGACCGCTCGTAGAAGTCATCCGGGTTGCGTTCGGCAATACGGCGGATGAGCGTCTGCACACCGAGCTTGTGATGCGCTTCGGTGGTGCGAATGAACTGATCGTAGGAGATGCCAAGGCGGGACCACATCCCCTGAAAGCGGGCGGCAATGGTGTCGGTGAACGCCTGCGGGGCGACACCCTCCTTGGCGGCGGTCTGCTGGACCTTCTGACCGTGTTCGTCCATGCCGATGAGCAGATGGACGTCATCGCCACAGAGGCGGCGATATCGGGCGATGACATCGGCGCCGATTTTTTCGAGGGCATGGCCAAGGTGCGGGTCACCGTTGGCGTAGTCGATGGCGGTCGTCAGGTAGAAGCGAGACATGCCCCAAACCTAATCGTCGCTATCCTCGCCGTCGTCATCGGCATCATCCGAACCGGCATCGGGACCCTCAACACCATCGGTTTCCGACCGCCGCCGTTCTTCGGCGGCACGCAGACGCCGGCCGCCTCGACGCCCACGGCGACGCTTGCGCTTCGGCCCTTCGGCGGACGCTTCCGGTGCCGTGCCGTCGATGAGGGGCTCGCTCTCGCCATCGGCCATCGCGTCTTCGATCGCGTCTTCGCGAACGGCCTCCCCCGGAGAAGCGGCGGTCTCCCGGAGGTTCGTGGCCACCGGCGCGAGGCTGGGGCTGGGCTCGGACGCTGCCGGCTCGGGAGCACGCGACTCGGGCGGACGGCGATCGGCCACTGCGCGCTGGCTGAAATCCGGCGAGGTGAGCAGGACCGTCTCGAACTCCTGCGTATCCAGCATGGAGGCCGTGGCCGCGTCCAGCATGCCACCGGACAGCGGCGACGGATGCTCCATGGTCGTGGAGAGCGTGGCCGCATCATAGCCATCGACTTCCGCACGCAGTTCCTCGAGCGACAAGATGCGAGAGTCACCTTCGGAGGTGCGTAGCGTCACCCGCTCATGGAAGATGTCGCAGGATATCACCTTCTCCTCGCCGCGTGACGTGACGAGGATCTTGCCTTCCTTGGGGAATTTGCGGCGGCTCAGCACGTAAAACTCGTGCTCATACCGCAGGCAGCACATGAGGCGACCACACGCCCCCGAAATCTGCTGCGGATTGAGCGACAGACGCTGATCCTTGGCGACTCCCAGATTGACCGGCCGCAGATCGGGGAGCCACGACGACGAGCAGTACTCGCGCCCACACCGTCCGACTCCGGACAGCCGCTTGGCTTCATCGCGCACACCGATCTGCTTGAGCTCGATGCGGGTCTTGAACATCGACGCGAGATCGCGCACCAACGCCCGGAAATCCACCCGACGTTCGGCGGTGAAGTAGATCGTCAGCTTCCGACGATCCCACTGCCATTCCGCGTCGGTGAGCTTCATCACGAGGTTGTTGGCCTTCACGCGCTCCATGGCGGCGCGACGGGCCTGCTCGTTTTCGGCGGTCAGCGACCGGTCCAGGATCTCTTCTTCGCGCGACGCCAGGCGCAGGGCGCGACGCGGCGGGGGGGCAGAGCCACAGCCATGCGCACAACCGCGGCAGCGGATGTCGGCCAGCTCACCGGTGGAATGCACACGACCGAAGTCCTCTCCCCGGTCGGCATCGACGATCACCGCCGCCTTGAGCGGTGGGGGCGTCTCGCCGTCCCAGGAGAAAAACTCCTTTCGGTTTCCGCGGAATGCGACTTCGATGAGATGAGCCACAGATGGTGCTACCGCGCGCGGTGCGCTGTGTTCACTCAGTGAACTGTCCCATCCGCAGGAACTTCTCGCGGCGCCGGCGAACAAGTTTGTCCGGCTTGAGGCGACGCAGCTCCTCGAGATTGCGGGTGAGGGTTTCGCGGAGTGCACGCGCCGTGGCGGCATGGTCCGCGTGGGCGCCGCCAACGGGCTCCTGGATCACTTCATCGATCACCCGGAGTTCGACGAGGTCGGCCGCCGTGACCCGCAGCGCGGTGGCGGCCTTCTCACGCATCTCCTGACTCTTGCCGTCCTTCCAGAGAATCGCGGCACAGCCTTCGACGGAAATGGTGGAATAGACCGAATTCTCGAACATGAGCACGCGGTCGGCCACACCGAGTGCCAGCGCGCCACCCGAGCCACCTTCACCAATGATGGTCGCGATGATGGGCACCTGGAGCTGGCTCATCTCCAGCAGGTTGCGTGCGATGGCTTCACTCTGGCCACGTTCTTCCGCACCGAGGCCGGGCCACGCACCCGGTGTATCGATGAAGGTCAACACGGGCACCTGGAACTTCTCGGCCAGCTTCATCAGGCGGAGCGCCTTGCGATATCCCTCGGGGTGCGGCATCCCGAAGTTGCGCTTGAGGTTTTCCTTGGTGTCACGGCCACGCTCATGACCGATGAGCATGACCGTCTCACCTTCCAGGCGCGCCCAGCCGGCCATGATCGCCGCATCTTCGCGGAAGAGGCGATCGCCGTGCAGCTCGATGAAATCGGAAAACGCGTGCTTGATGTAGTCCGATGTGAATGGCCGGCGCGACATACGCGCCACCTGCACCCGCTGCAACGGGGAAAGGTTCTGGTAGATCTGAATGCGCAGATCACCCAGCTTCTTCTGCAGCGGCGCCAACTCCTCCGCCACATCGAGTGAGCGGTCAGCGGCGAGTCGCTTCAGCTCCTCGATCTGCTTTTCGAGATCCGCAATGGGACGCTCGAACTCGAGAACCGGGGCAGCAGCCATAATCGTCCTGAAAAGGTGACGCGTTGCTCGTCAGCCACCGGTGCGCACGAGGCGCACACGGTCGGCGCCAAGCAGCGCGCGAAGATCCGAGAGAATTGCCGGTGATGCCGTGACCCTGAGTGACTTGGACCGGAAACGGACCACCTTGCCGTTGCCATCCAGCCACCGCACTTCCAGCGGAGCAGACCCTTCATGGGACTCCACCTTGGCACGGACATCATCCATCATCGCCGGCGATAGATCCAGGCTGACGCCCAGATCGATTGCCACCGCCACATCACCGCTGGCCCGCAGCTCCGCGAAGCGCGTGACCTCGTTCACGATGAAAGTAGCGCCTTCGACGTCCTGATCCTTCCTGGAGTAGCCACCCTTGAGCAGCAGTGGCACGTCGGGGCGCACACGTTCGGCAATCACCCCCCACGCTTCCGGAAACACCAGCACCTCAGAAGATCCGGAAAAATCCTCGACTGTCAACCGGGCGAACTCCGCTCCGGTGCGTTTGGAGATCTGTTTACGGATTGCCGTCACCACCACACCGATGGTCACCGGCTCTGCCGTCCAGGTACCGAGCTTCGCCACGGTGCTGGTGGCAAAGAGTTCGCACTCTGTTCGGTGTGGCTCGAGCGGATGGCCCGAGATGTAGAAGCCGAGCAGCTCCTTTTCCCGTTGCAGCCGCTCGCTTTCCGACCACATGGCGATGTTGGGAAGCATCTGCGGGGCGGCGTTGTTCCCTCCGCCATTGCCGGGGGCGTCGCCCATGAGGTCCCCAAACAGCGAGCCCTGTCCCCGTTCCGCTTCTTCCTGCTGCAAGGACGCTTCGCTGATGGCGTGGTCGAGCGCCCCCAGTAGCTGGGCGCGGTGTCCACCCAGCGTATCACAGGCACCCGCGGCCACGAGGGCTTCGAACACACGCTTGTTGCACAGGCGCAGGTCGACACGCCCGCACAGGTCATGCAGGGTGGGGAAGGCGCCTTCGGTGCGCGCCGCCAGCAGGGAATCGATCGCGCCCTTGCCCACGTTGCGAATGGCGCCGAGCCCGAAGCGGATGCGTTTGTCGCCGATGACCGTGAAGCGCCAGCCCGATTCATTCACATCGGGCGCCAGCACCTCGATACCCATTTCCCGGGCTTCGGCGATGTACTTGATCACTTCTTCCGTCTTCCCGATGTTCGACGACAGCAGTGCCGCCATGAACTCGGCCGGGTAGTGTGTCTTGAGGTACGCGGTGTGGTAGGCAACCACCGAGTACGCCACCGAGTGACTCTTGTTGAAGCCGTACCGCCCGAACGTTTCGATCTGTCCCGCGAGCTCTTCGATGATCTTCTTGCTGTAGCCGCGCGCGATCGCCTTCTCGGTGAACTTGCCGAGCTCCTTTTTGATGAGCTCCGCGTCCTTCTTGCCCACGGCCTTTCGCAGCACGTCGGCTTCGGCCAGCGAAATGCCGGCCAGCACCTGGGCAATACGCATCACCTGTTCCTGATAGGTGATGACGCCGTAGGTGTTGGAGAGGATGGGTTCGAGTTCGGGCAGCGCGTACACCGTGGGCTCTTCGCCGCGCTTGCGCCGGATGTACACGTTGTGCATGCCGGCATCGAGCGGGCCGGGACGTAGCAGCGCGTTCGAGGCGACCAAGTCGTCGAATCGGTCGCAGCGCATGCGCTTGAGCACGTCCGTGGCCAGTGGCGATTCGAACTGGAACACGCCGCCGGTACGGCCGGCACGCAACACCTGGTACGTTTTTTCGTCGGTGAAGCCGCGCTCTTCCAGCACCACGTCCTTGCCGAGTCGCTCCTTGATGTTGCGGAGCGTGTCGGTGATGACGGTGAGTGTGGTGAGGCCGAGGAAGTCCATCTTGAGCATGCCGGCCTTTTCGAGCGCCGTCATGTCGTACTGCGTGACGATCACCCGCTCGTCACCATCGCCGCCGGCTCCCTTGGAGGCCTGCGTGCAGATGGGGACGAACTCGTCGAGCGGACCCGGCGCGATCACCACGCCGGCGGCGTGCACACCGGTGTGCCGTGAGAGACCTTCGAGCTTGACCGCGAAGTCGAGCAACTGCCGGTAGCGTTCGTCGTTCTTGTAGAACGCCTTTACTTCCGGCACCTGCTCGATCGCTTCCTTGACGGTGAGCGAGAAGTTTGGTGCGTTCGGGATCAGCTTGGCCAGCGCGTCCGTTTCCGCTGGCGTGAAGCCCAAGGTGCGCCCCACATCCTTGATGGCGGCACGCGACTTCATGGTGCCGAACGTGACGATCTGCCCAACGCTGTCCTTGCCGTACTTCTGCCGCACGTACTCGATCACTTCCCCGCGCCGCTCGAAGCAGAAGTCCACGTCCACGTCGGGCATGGACACGCGTTCGGGGTTCAGGAAGCGTTCGAACAGCAGGTCGAATTCGAGCGGGCAGACGTCGGTGATGCGGGTCGCATAGGCGACCAGCGAGCCTGCCGCAGAACCGCGGCCCGGGCCAACCGGAATGCCACGATCACGCGCCGCCTTGATGAAATCGGCCGTGATCAGGAAGTAGCCGGCATACCCGGTCTTCGTGATGACGCCCAACTCGTAGTCGAGTCGCTCCTGCACATTGGCCGGCAGCGGATCGCCATAACGTTCCTTCGCACCGTCCGTGGCGATCTGCACGAGCATGTCGTTCTCGGTCGCCACCCCTTCGGGCAGCGGGAACGACGGCACGTAGTACTTCTTCGCGAACTGCACGTCCACCGCATCGGCGATGGCCAGCGTGTTCGTGAGCACGTCCTCACGACCCGGGAAAAACGTGCGGATCTCATCGGGGGCCTTGAAGTACAATCCATCGTCGTACTTCATGCGATCGCGGTCGTTGCGATCCTTGCCCAGGCCGATGCACAGCAGCACGTCGTGCGCGTCGTGATCCTCGTGCTTGAGGAAGTGCGCGTCGTTCGTGGCCACCACCGGCAGGCTCAACTCGTCAGCGAGCGACAGGATCTTCGCATTGAGGATCGCCTGTCCTTCGCTGGTGTGCGCCTGCACCTCGAGGTGATAGCGCCCCTTGAAGAGCTCCGCATACCACGCCGCGGCCTCCCGCGCCTGATCGACGCGGTCTTCCATGAGGTGTGACGCGACTTCACCAGCCAGGCAGGCCGACGAAACGATCAACCCTTCGGAATACTGGGCGAGCAGCTCACGGTCGATCCGGGGCTTCGTGTAGAAGCCTTCGGTGTATCCGAGGGAGGTGAGCTTGACGAGATTGCGGTAGCCCACGATGTCGCGGGCCAGCAGCACGAGGTGGTAGTACGGCTTGACCCCGGGGGCGGGACGCCCGCGCTGGCGGCGATCGCCTGGCGCGACATAGGCTTCCATCCCGAGGATGGGCTTGATGCCGGCCTTGCGCGCCTTTTCCTGGAACTCCCAGGCGGCGTGCATGTTACCGTGATCGGTGATCGCGAGCGCAGGCATCTCGAAGTGCTGCGCGCGTTTGATCAGATCATCGATACGATTCGCGCCGTCGAGGAGCGAATACTCGGAGTGGCAGTGCAGGTGGACGAACGACATGGATCCCGAATGATATCGCAGCAGGAGAACGGACGGCAGGACTTGTCAGGGACGGGACACACCACCTGGAGGCGCTGGGCTCGCCGCATCGCTGGCGCCCTGGTGGCATCCCTGGCGGTGCTGCTCACGCTCACCCCCATGGGATGTTACATCTCGCGCGCGGCGTACGAGGAGGCGCGCATCCTCGCCCGTCGACAGCCGATCGAACGCCTCGTGGTGCGCGACAACACCGAACCGGCCTTGCGCGCCAAGCTGGCGCTGGTGCTTGCGGCCCGGCAGTTCGCCATCGATTCGTTGGGCCTCGAGGCCAAGGAGAGTTTCACCACCTTCTCCCAGCTCGATCGCGATACGCTGGTGCTGGTCGTGTCGGCCGCCTACCGGGACCGCCTCAAGCTCAAGACGTGGTCCTTTCCCATCGTGGGCAGTTTCCCCTACAAGGGGTTCTTCGATTTTGCGGAAGCCCGGCGGACAGCGGCGGAACTGCGGGCCGAAGGGTTTGACGTGAGCATGGGACCATCCAGCGCCTTCAGTACACTGGGGTGGTTCAATGATCCCCTGGTGAGCACCACCGTGCGACAGGATTCGGTGACGCTGGTCAACACGGTGCTGCATGAGCTCCTGCACAATACCTACTTCGCCAAGGGCAAGGTGTCTTTCAACGAGTCCTTTGCCTCGTTTGTGGGCGGGCGGGGGGCCGAGCACTTCTTCCGGTCATTGGGCGACACCACCTTGCTGCGTCGCGCGCAGGACGATTGGCACGATGACCTCGTACTTGGCGCGTTCTGGGGCCGCACGGCGCTCCAGATCGACAGCATCTTCGCGTCATTGCCCGATTCGGCAACGGCCGACCGCATCACGGCGCGGGATTCCGTGTATGCACGCGCCCAGCGGCGTCTCGTCGATTCGGTGGGGCCGCAGCTCCGTGGCTACCCGCCGGGCTGGCCGCAGCGGGTAGTACTCGACAACGCGGTCTTGTTGGCACGCCGCGTGTATGCCGATGGCCTTGATCGGTTCGACTCGGTGTACGTGGCGTCGGGGGCCAATCTGAAGCTGGCGATAGACCGGATCATTGCGGCGCATCGGGATTCGGTGCAGCGGCAGGACCGGTGAACTGCCAACTGCTTCACCGCGGATGACACGGAAACGCGCGGAAACTACACGGATCAAACACTCTTTTGTTTCTGTATCCGTGTAGTTTCCGCGCGTTTCCGTGTCATCCGCGGCAAAGCTGTTCCTGGTGTAAGCGAACTACTGTGGTCTCTCTGGAAGCAGCACAAAACGCGCGCGGTTGGTTTCCATGAGGTAGCGCTTGGCGGCGGCCGCAAGTTTGTCCGCCGTGAGCGTGCCGATACGGGCTTCATCTTCAATCGGCCCATCGAGCGGGTCGCCGTTCTCGACGCGCCCTCGGATGGTGTTGAGCCAGTAGCCATTCTGCTTCTTGGCGACTTCGAGCTCTCGGCGCTGCTGTTCACGCACACGTTCCACTTCTGCGGCCGTTGGTGGTGTGCGGCGCAGTGAGTCGAGCTCCTGCTCAACGGCTTTGAACATCTGCTCCGCGTTGTCGGGCGCCGAGCCATAGCTGATGGCAATCTGCCATTCCTGACGTAGGCGACGCGAAAACGCCGTGCTCACCGAAACCGAGTAGGTGCCGCCGAGCGCCTCGCGCAGGCGATCGAGCAATCGCATTTCGAGCACTTCGCCGACTGAAGAAAGCAGGTAGGCTTCCTCACGCGACCAAGGCGCGGAGCCGGCCAGCAGCACGGCGGTCTGGCTCTGCGGCGCGATGCCCTTGCGCACGGTCTTGTCGATGACACCGGTGAATTGTTTGGGGCCGACATCGCGTGGCTCTTCCTTGCGGCCACTGGCCGGCAGTGCGCCCAGCCACTGTTCCACCAGCGGCTTGAGCGTGGCGGGATCGACATTGCCGACAAACAGGAACGTGAACTCACTCGCGTCGCCGAACCGGTCGCGATAGATGTTGAACATCTCACCCAGGTTGAGTTCACTCAGCATATCGATGGTGAGCGGACGAACACGAGGATGGCCACCGGCCAGCGTCACTTGCACCGTGTCGGAGAATACCGCACCAGGATTCGCGTCCTTGTTGCGCAGCGCGGTCTCGATGGGCGGCAACAGGGCCTGGAATGCGGCACTGTCCACCCGCGGCGCGGTCATGCGCAGCCACGTCAGTTGCAGCAGTGTCTCGAGGTCGCGTGGTGAGGCACGACCATTGAGACTTTCACTCAGATCGCCGATGCCAGTGTTCACCGACGCCACCTTGCCGGTGAGCTTCTTGGTCAGATCGATCAGCGAAAAGGCACCCACACCACCCCGTTCGATCACGGTGGGTGTCAGCGAGGTCTTGAAGACGTCCTTGTCGGCCACCAGACTCGCCCCGCCCGGGCTCCAGGCGCTCATCACGATCTGGTCGGCATTGAAGTCGGTGGGCTTCACCAGCACCCGCACGCCATTCGACAACGTCCAGTCGGTCACATCCAGCGACGCCACGGTGCGTTCGCTCACCACCTTGCCGGCCGCAGGCGGCGTGGGCACCAGGTCTTCATCGCTGACCGTTTCGACCCATGGCTTGATGTCGGCCGCCACCAGCGTGCCAAACACGCGACGCACTTCCGCTTCGGTGGGCACGGCGAGTCCATCCTTGTCCGGCACCGTCACGGTGACCACGCGGTTTGCCGCACCACTGCGTTGCTGCGCCAGCGCGTTCACTTCATCGAGCGTGACATTGGGCAGCAGCTTCTGCACGGCGGCGTATTCGAACGCGATACCCGGGATGCCGTCACCCACCAGGTAGTGGTTCACATACTCGTCGACGAATGCCCCAGAGGGGGATTTGTCACGCTCGGCATAGGCCCGTTCATAACCACGCAGCATGTTGGTGCGCGCTCGATCGAGCTCCGCGGCCAGAAAGCCGTGCCGCTGCACACGCTCGGCTTCCGTCAGAATGGCTTGCAACGACTCGATGACCTGTCCTTCGCGGGCATTGGCGTCGAGTGACGAGTAGGCACTGCCACGCACGAACGCGCCGCTGCTCGCTCCGGCGCCCACAAACGGTGCGTCGGCTTTGAGTGCGAGTTCGCGAAAGCGTTGGTTGATCATGCCATCGTACAATTCATCGAGCAGGCCGACCCGGAGATCGCCCACGGTGCGCGTTGCCTTTCCGGGGCGCTTCCAGAGTACGCCCACATTCGACGACGTGAGTTCCTTGTCGGTGGCAATGGTGACCAGCGTGGAGTCGTGTGCGGGCACCGTGGCAATGGTGCGAGGGCGCGGCGACGGACGACGCGGAATGCTGGCAAAGGTGGTACGGATCAGGCGCTCGAGGCGCGCGGGATCGACGTCACCCACAGCCACGACGGCCATCAGGTCGGGGCGGTACCAATCGCGCCAGAAGCGCTTGAGCGGCGCCGGTGTGGCACCTTCGATGATCTCGGGTTTGCCGATGGGCAGGCGTTCGGCGTATCGCGAACCGCGGAAAATCACAGGGAACTGCTTGTCGCGGAGTCGTTCGCCCACGCCGAGTCCATCGCGCCATTCGGCGAGCACCACACCACGCTCGGCGACCACTTCGGCGGAGTCGAATTTGATGCCACTCGCCACGTCGCCCAGGAAACGGAAACTGCGCTCGAGAATGCCGGCGCTGTCGGTGGGCACGGGCAGGATGTAGATGGTCTCGTCAAATCCCGTGTAGGCATTGAGATCGGCACCAAATCGCACGCCGATGGACTCGAGGTACTTCACGATGTCGTTCTTCGCGAAGTTGGTGGTGCCATTGAACGCCATGTGCTCCACGAAGTGCGCGAGGCCGCGCTGGTCTTCGTCTTCCAGGATCGAACCGGCATTCACCACCAGCCGCAACTCGGCCCGTTGCTCGGGCTTGGCGTTGCGGCGTACGTAGTACTTGATGCCATTGGGCAGCGTGCCCACGCGCACGGCAGGGTCTACCGGCAAGGCGGCCGTCAGCGCGAACGAATCGCGCGGGGCGGCCGGCTTGACGGGTGCTCTCTGCCCGACTGCGATGGCGGGTGTGATGACGAGAAGCGCGGCCGCGAGGGCAGTGGCCCGGTGCAGGAAGCGGTTCATTGGACGGACCTGGAAGGGACTGAAGGGTTCCTGCAGGCGCTGCGCGCGAAAACCGCAGGAACGGAAGGGATGGAAATGAAAAGCGCTGTTGGAGGCTCAAGCACCGAATCGTCCGCGTAACAGGGCGCGCAAATCAACCACGGGTTCGACGGGGGTGAGACCAAGCTCGCCACGCAGGGCGGGCGTGTCGGGCACATCGCCCAGCGTCACGCGCTGCATGGTGTTGCGTACACCGGGGTCGAGGAAGCGGGACAATTGTGTGTAGGAAAAATCGGCACCGGTGCGTGTGGCATAGCTGTGCAAGGGATACACCACGTACAGATCGTTGCGGGCCCGCGTGAGCGCCACGTACAGGAGACGACGCTCTTCCTCGATCTGTGCGTCATCCACAGCGGCACGGGCCATCGGAAACACGCCGTCCGACGCATGAATCACGAACACGGCGTCCCATTCCTTGCCCTTCGCGGAGTGCACGGTGGACAGAATGAGCGCATCGTCTTCATCGGTGCTGCCGATCGCGAGATCCTGCGTGCTGGATGGTGGCTCGAGTGCCAGCGCGGCGAGAAACTCGGTGCGATCGGTGTATCCGGCGGCGATGATCTCGAGCTGATCGAGATCGGCGAGACGCGGTGGGGCGTCGTCGTAGGTGGCGTTGAGCAGCGGGTCGTAGAGCTGCCGCACCAGACGAATGGTCTCTGACGGGCTGTGCGGACGGTCGGCCCGTTCCACGCGTCCCATACCGTCGAACAGTGCGGCCATGGCCAACAGGCCGGGCTTGGCACGTGCGGGAGCTTTCACCGCCCCAATGGCCATCGGTGCCCAGCCATGCTGGTTGAGCAACTCGATGGCATTGCGGGCGGTGGCATCACCCACACCGGGCAACAGCCGCAGCAGGCGATACCAACTCACTTCATCACGCGGGTTTTCGAGCAGGCGCACAAACGCGAGGATGTCCTTGATGTGCGCGGCTTCGAGAAATTTGAGGCCACCCCACTTCTCGTAGGGAATGCGCCGGTTGGACAACTCGATTTCGAGATCCGCCGACAGATAGCCGGCACGGAACAGCACGGCCATCTCCCGCAGTGGGGTGCCTTGTTCATGCAACTCCAGGAGGCGATCCACGACAAACGCGGTTTGCGCGGATTCATCACGTACGGTCACCAGCCACGGACGCTCGCCATCGGTGCGTGCCGTGAAGAGTTGCTTGGAGTAGCGCTCCATGCTGCGTGAGATCAGCACGTTGGTGCTGTCGAGGATGTGCGGCGTGGAGCGGTAGTTCTGCTCGAGCGTGACGATGCGCGTGCCGGGAAACTCGTGCGGGAAGTCCAGGATGTTGCGGATGGTCGCGCCGCGGAACGCGTAGATGCTTTGCGCATCGTCGCCGACCACCGTGATGTGCCCGTTGGTGCACAAGCCGCGCAGGATGCGGGACTGCAGCGGATTGGTGTCCTGGTATTCGTCGACGAGCACATGGTCGTACAACGCCCGGATCTGCTCGGCGATTGGTGGTGCCTGCTCGAGCAGGAGCGCCCACGACAGCAGCAGGTCGTCGTAGTCGAGCAGGTTGCGCTCACTCTTCCGGCGGATGTAGTCGCCGAAGCAGCGCTCGATGTCGCCCGTCCAGGCCAGGAAGTGCGGCCAAAGCTCGTTCAGCAGCTCCGCCACGGGGCGGTCGGTGTTGATGTGCCGCGAATAGATGGACACCAGTGTTTCGGCGCGTGGGAAACGTGGCGCCGACCGGGGGGCGTTCTTGAGGTCCCCGTAGCCGAGTGCGGATCGGGCGAGCCCCATCAGGTCGCCGGCATCGCTCTGGTCGAGGATGGTGAAGTCGGCGGGCAGGCCGGCAGAGGGGCCGAAACGGCGGAGCAGGCGGTGCGCGACGCCGTGGAAGGTGCCGCCCTGGACGGACTGCGAGGCGGGGCCGACGAGGCGCTCGCAGCGGGAGAGCATCTCCTGGGCGGACCTACGGGTGAAGGTCAGGAGGAGGATACGGTGGGGCGGGATGCCTCTTCTTATAAGAGCGGCGACCCGGTGGATCAGGGTGCGGGTTTTGCCGGAGCCGGCGCCCGCGACGATGAGCAGGGGGGCGTCGCCGTGGTTGGCGGCTTCCGCCTGGGCGGGGTTGAGGGCGGGCTCCGCAGGCTCGCTGAGAAGGGAAGGGGGGAGGTTCTGGGTGGTGAGGTGGATGCGGGGGGGCTCGGCCATGCGACGGAAACTACGGGGGAGGAGCGGGGGCTGGAACGACGGGGGCTGGAACGACGGGAGCTGGAACTACGGGAGCTGGGGCTACGGGAGCTGGAACGACGGGAGCTGGGACTACGGGAGCTGGGACTACGGGAGCTGGGACTACGGGAAATGAAACGGGGGGGCCGGGGGTGTGACGGGGGAGGGGGGAGGGGCGTCTTTACTTCCGTACTGGGCGCGGGGCGGGAATTGCGGCGTGCTCTTCCATAAGCCTGTTACTCGCTGCTGGAAGCTCAACGCTGGCATTTCCCACCCAATCTCCCTCTCCGGACTCCATCTCCCGTGTGCATAACTGGCCAAATCCCGGGTTTTGCCACAGAATGTGACGGTCCTTACAAGGCACTAGGGGTTCCGCAACTTGACCGTGTTGCGGGTCACCCCTAGTTTCTCGTCTTGCTATTGTCGCGAGGAGTGTGTGCGTCACCCTATCCCGGTGTGACGCCTGCACGATGTGCGGCAGTAGGGTAGGTGCAGTGTGCAGGGCTCATACTTGGCGGAGCTTGGACCGTCCGGTTGTGAGTGTCGTAACGTCGTCGAGCGGGTTCCCCGAGCGGCGGCGGGCAGGACTTAACGGGCATCGCGGAATTCGCATGACCATGAGCTCCCATCGGCCGCTCCCCGGTTCGAGTTCAGGTTCTCTGTGAAGGCACGTGGATGAGACGCGACCAGAGTGGTCGTTGTCTACACCAGCACGACGTTATCGCCGGATCACCCGACCCCGTCGATGGCAGCTACCTCCACTACCTCGCAAGAGGGGGATGAATGCAACTCTTTTCTCGGAAGCGGACACTCGCTGCCCTGAGTCTAGGTGCCCTCGTGGCACTTGGTGCTTGCGGCGACGATGTCCAACTGACGGAAGTTCCGCCAGTAGAAACGGTGACCATCACGCCGCCCAGCGCCAACATGAATGTTGGTGAGTCGCTGAACTTTGCGGTGACGATCACGGGCGGTAACGCGACCACGCCGCCGACCCTGACGAGCTGCACGTCGAGCAACGCGGCTGTTGCTACGGCGGCGGTGACGGGTTCGGCGTGCCGCGTGACGGCACTGACGGCTGGCAACATCACGGTGACGGCGCAGACCTCGGGCAACAAGGTTGCGGCGGCTTCGGTGACGGTGGCGGCTCCGGCCGCATCCATCAACACCCTGACGGTTTCGCCGAGCTCGTCGAGCCTGGCCGTGAACCAGACGGTGACGATCGTTCCGAACGTGAACAAGGCTGCGGCTTCGGTCGTGACCACGAACGCGTTCACGTCATCCAACACGGCCATCGCGACGGTTAGCGCGGCGGGTGTGGTGACGGCCGTGGCGCCTGGCGTCGCGACCATCACGGTGTCGGTGACGGGTACGGGCACGGGCTACACCACGACGGTCCTCACGGGCGCGTCGACGGTCACGGTCACGGCGCTGCCCTCGGGCATCACGGCGCTGAACGTGCAGCCGACCTCGCTGGTGATGGGCCTTGGCACGACGGCGCAGCTGTCGGCCGCGGTTCAGCAGCCGGCTGGTGCCGCCCAGGCGCAGATCACCTACGGCACGACGGTTCCGTCGATCGCCACGGTGAGCACGGGTGGTCTCGTGACGGCGGTGGCGCCGGGCACGGCGGTGATCACGGTGACGGCCACGTCGGCCGCCAACACGAACTTCGCCGCGTCGACGCTCACGCAGCAGGTTGCGGTGACGGTGTCGCCGTCGGCGAACGTGACGATCCAGACCATCACGCAGGGTCCGATCGCGACGTACTACTCGACGTCGTCGGGTGCGGAAGGCATCGTGACCTCGGCCAACGCCCAGGTCAACCAGCCGATCGACATCACGAACGTCCGTGACCAGATCCAGGTGGTGCTGAACCTCCAGCCGAACAGCCAGCGTGTTGACTCGGTGGTCGTGTTCATCGCCAACGCGGATGGCACGAACCGTCGTCCGGCAGCGCGTCAGCTCTACTCGAACGGCACGGCGAACCAGGGTGACATCACGTTGTTCGTGAACACCGCTGACTTCACGGCGAACTTCGAGACGGGCGCGGCCGACGTCTTCTACCCGAACGGCCAGAAGCTGGTTTCGGCCTCGGTGTTCACCACGCAGGGCACGACGGCGCTTGAGCAGCAGAACGCTGTGAACAACCGCCAGGTGTTGAACTTCAACAACCTCGACGGTTACGCGGCGCGCTACACCAGCCCGTCCCGCTCGGCCATTCACGCCACGAACAACCTGACGTACTGGGGTGGTCCGGGCGCTGAAGGCACTGGCTCGTACGCCATCGTCCCGGTCTTCTACACCCCGGGTCGCGTGGTGACGCGCATCGATATCGGCCTCCGCGAAGGCCTGAACGGCTCCTCGGCTATCTGCTCGCAGGCTGGCCAGCAGGATCGCACGCTCGCCCTTGGTGTTTCGAACGTCGACCCCATCCGCACGGGTGAAGGCACGAGCTTCGAGCGCTACACGGCGCTGCCGTTCAACGGCACGTACAACAGCGAAGTCGGTCGTATCACGGCCGCCACCGCGAACAGCTGGACGAACTACACGACGGCCGCGAACAAGGTCATCGAGTGCCGTGGTTATTCGGCTCCGGCGACGGACGCATCGAACTTCGTTGGCGTCGTTGCTGGTACGGACAACTACAACAACCCGGCGCCGGTCGTGACCCGCGTCGACGGTTACCGTTTCTCGGCGCAGGTTGCGCGTATCGTGGCGAACCGCCTCGACTACGCTGGCCCGTCGACGATCGAACCGGACATCCGTCGTACGGCTCCGGCCCAGTCGAACAACGTGAACAACGCAATCTGGACGGCTCCGGCCGTGACGGGTTGGGTGAACGCCGCGTTCAACTTCCAGTCGCAGACGGCGGCCTCGTCGGATAACGGCATTGGTCTCCCGGCGACGACGTCGCGCGCCTGGCGCTTCTTCGGTTGCGCTGCTGGCACGGGTGGCACCGCCGCGTCGATCGACACCGCCTCGGTGGCGATGCCGAACACGACGGGTGCGGACATCCCGGAATGCTCGAGCGACAACCAGGGTGGTTGGAACCCGGCCGCGACGGCCTCGGGTGACTACAACCTGAAGACCCGTGGACCGTACACGGTCGGCTACACGGAAACCGACGTGCTCGGCAACCCGAGCTTCTCGCCGCTCTCGCGTCGCCTCGGCGTCGACAAGACGGCTCCGCTCATCCGCTTCTCGACGGCCTCGGCCGCCGATACGGCGTGGGGCAACGTCACGCGCTCCGTGCAGGCTGAAGTGATCGACGAACGTGGTGGCTTCATCGACAACAACGACCTCGATGCCGTCCTCCGCGTGAACGCGAGCACCACGTACCTGCTGCAGCCGACGGCGTTTGGCTCGTTCCAGCATTTCGCGACGCGTGGTGCCTCGAGCGCGAACCCGCAGACGCTGGATCGTGCGAGCACGAACAACGTCAACTGCATCAACCCGAACAGCCTGACCGCGATGAACACCTCGCTGTCGAACCCGTTCGGTAACACCAACAGCACCGCCAACGGCGGCACGAACCCGATCACGAACCCGTCCTGCCCGTTCATCAACCAGGGCAACAACGGCGGATCGATCGGCATCTTCGGCGCGCTGGCTGACGGCTACCGTCAGGCGACGGCCGTGTCGTTCTCGAACCCCGGCATCTACGCCTACCGCGCTCGTGTGTTCGATCGCGCCGGCAACGTGTCGACGGTCCTGAACCGTGCAGTGGCTGTTGATGGCAACGCGATCCCGACGTTCGGCGACCTGAACGTGCCGTCGGTTATCGCTGCGGCTGCGGCTCCGGTGTTCGGCGCCCAGATCAGCGATGATGTGGAAGCGCGTGCGTTCAATCTCAGCCTGCTGTGGCCGACGATTGGTACCCGCTTCATCTACCCGCAGACGCTCCTGAACGCGCGCTTCAACGACGAAGTCGTGACGCCGTTCGCGGGCAACCTGTCGCTCCCGACTGGCGCTCCGTTCATCACGGCGCTGGAAACCACGACCGGCACGGTGCCGTCGTTCTCGGCGGCCCCGGCTGCGCTGAACAACATCACGAACATCCAGGGCACCGGATTCGACGTGAACAATGCGGCCTCGGCCGCCTACACGACGTCGTTCGGCGCGGTCTCGCTGACCAACCTGTCGTCCATCTCGGGCGTCAATGGCAACGCGACCACGAACAACTACGTCAGCTGGTCGGTGCTCAACACGCAGGCGTCGCTGCAGCCTGCCTTCCTGGCCCCCGCGGGTCTGAAGGCTCAGTTGACTGGCAACACCAACGTGCCGAACCCGCCGTTCAGCCGCGTCGAGTTCTTCCGCTTCAACGCTGGCACCGGTCTGTATGAGTTCATCGGTCAGGCGCTCGCCGCTGCCCAGTCGGATCAGGGCACGACGCGCTTCTGGACGTGGACGCTGACGACGGATGCCTACGCCAAGACCCCGACTGCGCTGGAAACGACGCAGCGTCAGGTCGCGGTGAATGATCAGATCATCGCCATCGGCGTCCGCGCCAACGGTGCTGGCCTGGCCACGAACCCGGCCGGCACGATCATCGGCGGCGAAGCGGTCAACATCTCCGTCACGGGCCTCCCGGCCGGTGCGACGGCGTCGGTCGTGATCAGCAACGGCCTCGGCTACCAGCAGACGGTGACCGGCCCGGGCACGTACGTTGTGCCGGCCGCTGGCACGTACTTCGTGACCGGCAACCAGGTCGTCCACAACAACCGCGCCTACGTGGTTGGCTCGGTGACCCCGTCCGGCACGGTGATCGTTGGCTCGAACAGCGTTGGTTCGGCCACCGTCAACTACGTCGACGCGACCACGTCGGTCTCGGTGACGGTCAACAACATCGTGGGTGGCGGCAGCGCGGCCTTCACGATCTCGGGTCCGAACGGCTTCTCGGCCAACCTGACGCAGGCCAACGGCACGCAGACGTATGTGGTCCCGGGTGCGGGCACGTACACGGTGACGCCGGCCAACGCGGGTGGTTCGATCGCCATCGGTGCGTACACGCACAACGTCCCGGCTGCGGTCGGTGGTCTGAACGTTGCGCTGCCGCCGGCCGCTGTGCCGAACGCTACGCTGAACTACGTGAACACCACGAACCACCTCCAGTGGAACGTGTCCGGTCTCCCGACCGGCGTGACGCTCCCGAGCGCTGCTGGCTGCGGCGTCGGTGCATTCGGCAACGGCAGCAACCACTTCACGGTTGCTGGCAATGCGAACTGCACGCTCGCGAACAACACGCTGTACCACGCGCCGACGAACACCTTCTACACCACGACGTTCGCCAACCCGTACGCGGCCAACACGGCGGCGGTCGGCTTGGGCACGAACGGCGCTCCGGCGTACAGCGTTTTCTACGCCGCAGCACCGGCGCAGATCACGGTGAACGCGGTGTCGGTGGGTGGCGGTGCGAACAACCTGCCGAACGGCATTCCGTTCACGGTTCGCCTCACCAGCTCGGTCTTCGCGGCCGAGGGTGGCTTCCGTGACTACCCGGGTGTGACGGGCACTGCCCTGAACATCCCGGCGCCGGCCGGCACGTACAACGTCTCGATCCCGCTCCGTCTGACGGTTGGCACGCAGACGTGGGACATCGTGACGCCGAACACGGCTGCTGGTGTCAAGTTCACCGGCACCAATTCGACGACCGCTGCGGTTCGTAACGCCAGCGCGACGAACGCCGTTGTTCAGAACATCATCATCTCGGGCGCCCCGGCTGCGGTCGGCGACATCCAGGCGGTGGTGAACTTCATCTACACGGGCCCGATCGGTACCCCGTGATGATTGAAGCGGTGGCCGCTTCGGCGGCCACCGGCTAACAAAGAGTTGGGGAGGCGTCCTTCGGGCGCCTCCCCTTTCTCTTGCTCCCGCATTCTTGTTGCAAGAACAGGAACATGCGCACTACGCAGGCGTATCTTGGGGCACTATATTGGAAGGCTGCATGCGCGGTTCATCCGCGCATCTGCACCAACCATCCCGTCTACGACCGTCGTTACCTGACTATATGAAGACTGCTTTTGTCCGTTCGTTCGCTGTGATCACCGTCGTCGGCACATTCAGTGTGCTGGCGGCCTGCGGCCCGTCAGACCTGGTTGGCAAGGAAAAGCTCGGCTCTGTCAAAGAAGGGATGACCTTCGCCCAGGTCGACTCGGTCATCGGCAAGGGGCCCCTCGATCCCATGCAGCCGGGCGATTCGCTGCGCCTGCACAATGGCTTTCGCACCCAGATCTTCCTGATCCAGGGGCAGCAATACACGGTGGTCTGGTACCGGGACACGCCGGGCAGCATTGAAGACGGGATCTCACGCCAGACCGAGACCCCGCTACTGTTTCAGGGCAATATGGTTCTTGCCAAGGGCTGGTCGGACTTCGATGCCAAGGCTGAGGAGCTGAACATTCCGAATCCATACCGCGCCAAGGAGCGCCTGGACTCGATCTCGGAGTCACAAACCAAGCGCTAAGGACGCTGAAGAGCTCCACCTTCGGCGGGTTGGGTGATCGGTACAACAGAAAGGCCCCCTTTCATCACGAATGGGGGGCCTTTTGTCATCTTGGTATCGGACTGTCCCGTACCGCTCTGCACCACCGGCATTCAGGGGACCGGCCACCATGGCGGTCCCCTGAAACAGATGACTACGGGGTCACGACGATGGTGTGGACCGTACCCGTCAGGGAGGTTCCACTGATGTTCAGGACCTGCGTGGAGGGCAGGGCCCCGAGATACCAGTTGACCGAAGCCATACCGGAATCATTGGTGGTGGACGTGGCCACCGTCTGCACCGTCGGCAGCGGAACCAGGCTGCCACCACCACTCAATGTGAACTGGATGACGATACCAGCCAGGTTCACGTTGTTGTTGAAGGCATCCTGCAGCCGCGTGGCGATGGCATAGCTGCTATTGCTCGCAGCCGTCACGCTCGTCGGTGGGTTGCTGACAATGACGATCTTCGAGGCCGCCGCCGGGGTCATCGTGGCCGTGAAGGTCACGCCGGTCAGATTCTGGACCTGCGCCACCACCGAGGCGATACCTGCCACCGTGGGGAGTGTCCAACTGCCCAGCGTGGCCACGCCACTCGCGTTGGTGGTCTGCACCTCGCCGGAAATGGTTCCGGAGTTGGCGTTACCGAGGGCAAAGGTCACCTGAACACCCTGAATCGGGTTTCCGGAGGCGTCTGTCACGCGGATCGAGGGCAGCGATGAGGCTGCCTGATTGGTCGCGACCGTGAGATTGCCCAGATTCTGCGAGCTCAGCGCCTGCACCACCGAGGCGGCACCAGCGGTTGCCGTGGCCGAGAAGACCACGTCCGGCAGGTTCGTCACGCGGGCAATCAGCGTCTGTGTGCCCGCCGTGCCGCCCAGCGTCCAACTGGAGACCGTGGCGGTACCGGAGGCATTGGTCACGACCGTGCTGCCCACTACCGTGCCATTGCCAGAGCCGATCACGAAGCTCACCGTAATGCCGCTCACGGGGTTACCGCGGTTGTCACGAACCACAACCGACGGCGCGACCGGAACCGGCGTGCCGACCGTACCGGTCTGGCTACTGCCGGCCACTGCGGTCACCGACACCGGTGTACCAGGCGTGGCGGTGGCCGTGAACATCACCGGGTTGCCGGTGATGGTGCTTGACCCCTGCACCGTGGCGCGGAGGGTATTGGTGCCGATGTCGTCACCGAGTGTCCAGCCACCGACGGTGGCGATACCCTGTGCATTGGTGACCGGGCGACGTCCAACCGCGGTGCCGCCGCCGCTCACCACTTCGAAGAGCACTTCGACGCCGGCGATCGGGTTGTTGAGGGCATCAGACACCCGCACGGCGGGCTCCGTGAGGACTGCACGGCCAACCACGGCGGACTGATTATTGCCTGCCGAGATGGAAACCTGACCGGCAGCGCCCGGGCGAGCCGTGGCGGTGAACACCACACCGGGCAGCGAGCCCACCGTGGCAGTCAGCGTGTAGTTCTGCGTGGCGTTGCCGAGCTGCCAGCTATCGGGGGCGGCCAGACCACTGGCATCCGTGGTCTTGGTGCCACCTCCAACGATGGAACCGGCGGAACCGGTGAACGTCACCGAGGCACCCGAAACCGGGTTACCACCAGCATCCGTCACGCGCACCTGCGGAGCCGGCGTCACGAGCGCACCGACCGTTCCCGTCAGCGCCGTCGAACCCTGCGCCGTGATCGTGGCGGCAGCGCCCTGCGTGGCGGTGGCGTTGAACGTGATCGGATTGCCGGCCACACCGTTGAACACGGCGAGGGCCGAAAGGCGATTGGCGCCGACACCGGGGCCGAGGCGCCATTCCGTCACAGC
The DNA here is from genome assembly GCF_000010305.1 of Gemmatimonas aurantiaca T-27. Classification (NCBI taxonomy): domain Bacteria; kingdom Pseudomonadati; phylum Gemmatimonadota; class Gemmatimonadia; order Gemmatimonadales; family Gemmatimonadaceae; genus Gemmatimonas; species Gemmatimonas aurantiaca. Next base: position 889,034 of record NC_012489.1, read on the forward strand.
GGCCACGCCGCTGGCATTGGTGGTCGCGCCGGAGCCGGTGATGCTGCCACCGCCCGCCGAAATCGTGAAGAACACCGAGACGCCCGAAACCGGGTTGTTGTAGCGGTCGCGCAAGACAACGGACGGGGGCGTGGCCACGGCCGCGCCCGCGACGGCGGTCTGGTTGTCACCAGCCTGTACGGCGATCGTGGCCGGAGCGCCGGCCGTAACGGTGGAGACGAAGTTGACACTGCCAGTGACACCCTGCGCAGTGGCCGTCACACGCTGCGCCACCACCTGCTGGCCAAGGCGCCATGTCGTGCTGGCGAGGCCGGAGTTGTCCGTCGTATCGGCGGCAGGGGCCACGGTACCACCACCTTCAGCCACAGCAAATGTGACCGGTACGCCAGACACGGCACCACCACCGGCGTCGGTGACCTTCACGGTCAGCGTGCCAACGGATTCGCCAACGGTGCCGGACAGAGCCGTTGAGGTAACGGCCACAACGGCGGCGGGAGGTGGAGGACTGTCGTCCTTACATGCGCTGATGGCGAGAACGCCAAGCAGCGGAAGGGCGAGGCGGGGGGAGAGACGCATTGGAAGGCGGAGTAGGGGAAATGTTCGCCAACATGGGACCAACACTAGTGGCACAACGCCCACGCTAGCACGCGGGAACTACGTGGTAAAGGTTACTAAGTGTGCCCGTGCCCTATATGTAACGCAGCACACACTTGTTCCCATTTCGCGTTGCCGTCACGAGCTGACAATGCCGATGACAATGCGATGGGTTGCAGTGTGAACACGTCAGCGAGTGCATCCACTACGGCCTGCTGCACAGCGGCGAACTCGGGCACGGGCAGTCCAGCGGACACACACTCGCGCCATACCGTACCCATCGAGACCCCGTCGATGCCACATGGTACGGTAAAATCGAATGTCTGCAGATCATTGGAGACATTGAGGGCCACGCCGTGCCAGGTCACCCAGTCACGGGCATGCACCCCGATGCTGGCCAACTTGCGGCGCGCGATCGGATCCTCGCCACGCCATACACCCGTGAGTCCGGGCACACGACCACATGTGAGTCCGAAGGTGGCGAGGGCGCGGATGATGCCTTCCTCGATCTGTCGCAGATACCAATGCAAGTCCTTGCGATGGCGCTTGAGATCGATGATGGGATAGACCACGAGCTGACCGGGCTCGTGAATCGTGACATCACCACCGCGCTCCACATCACGCAAGGCGATCCCGAGCGATTCAAGACGCTCGGGCGTGGCGAGCAAATGGCCGGGCTTGGTACTGCGGCCCAGCGTCACCACGGGCGGGTGCTGCACAAGAATGAGCAGATCTTCCGGCAATTCCCCGCTGATGCGCGCAGCGGCGGCCCGTTTCTGCAGGGCCCACGCGTCGTCGTACGGCGTGAGCCCGAGGTCCAGCACCAACAGTTGCGGGGCGCGGGGGGGCGGTTCGGAGGCGACCGGCCGGGTTGGTGGTTCCGCGTCTCGCGACTCGTGACCTGGCACCCGGCTGTTCACCTCCAACTCCACCCCCTGCGCCCCGCCACCGGCGGTATCACGCATGCAGCATCTTGCCCAGCGAGTCCAGCACGGCTTCGCCGATGGCCTCGCTGAGGGTGGGATGCGCGTGCATGGCCAGATCGATCTCTTCCACCGTGAACTCGTTCTCGCGGGCGACCACGAGCTCGTGGATCATTTCGGTGGCGTGGGCACCGACGATGTGTGCGCCGAGGATTTCGCCGTACTTGGCGTCGCGAATGATCTTCACGAACCCATCGGTCTCACCGCTGGTGCGGGCACGGCCGTTCGCACTGAACGGGAACTTGCCCACCTTGTAGTCGAGCTTCTGGTCCTTGCATGCCTGTTCGGTGAGGCCAATGCTGGCCACTTCCGGATGGCAGTACGTGCAGCTCGGCACGTTTTTGTAGTTCACCGGATGCGCGTGCAGGCCACCGAGCAGATCGGCGAGCACATGTCCTTCACGCTGCCCCTTGTGGGCGAGCATCTGGTTGCCGGCCACGTCGCCGATGGCGTAGTAGCCCGGCACGTTGGTCTCGAACTTCTCGTTGATCTTCACGAAACCACGCTCGCTCTTCGTGATGCCCACGGCTTCGAGGCCGATCTTCTCGACGTTGGGTGCGCGGCCAGCGGCGACGAGCACCTTCTCCACTTCGAGCGTCTGGGTCTGACCACCGGCTTCCACCGACATGGTCGCGCCCGCCTTGCCGACCTTCACGTTGGAGATCTTGGCGCCGGTGAGCACCTCGATCTTGCGCTTCTTGAACGCCTTGGCGAGCTCGGCGCTGCAATCGGCGTCTTCGATGGGGAGGATGGTCGGGGCCACCTCGAGGATGGTCACCTTGGTGCCAAACGCGGCAAACACGTCGGCGAATTCCACGCCCACGGCGCCGGCGCCCACCACGGCCATGGTGGCTGGGGCCTTCTCAGCCACCAGCACATCGTCGCTGGACAACACGACGTTCTTGTCGAGCTCGAGGCCGATCTGCGGCAACCCCTTCACGCGCGAGCCGGTGGCGATGACCACGGCCTTCTTCGCGTCATGGGTTTCTTTCTTGCCGTCGATGGTGACGGAGACCTTCTTGCCCTTTTCGAGCTGGCCTTCGCCACGCAGCCACTGAACCTTGTACTTCTTGAACAGGAACTCGACGCCCTTCGAGTTCTGCTGACTCACGGAGCGCGAGCGCTTCATGGCCGGGCCGAAGTCGAGCTTCACGCCGTCGATGGTGATGCCATGTTCGGCCGCCTTGCCGATTTTCTGGGCAAGGCCGGCGCTCTCGAGGAGCGACTTGGCGGGGATGCAGCCCCACAGCACACAGGTGCCGCCGAGCGCTTCGCGCTCGACGACAGCAACCTGCATTCCGAGTTGGGCGCAGCGGATGGCGCAGACGTAGCCGGCGGGGCCGCCGCCGAGGACGATGACGTCGAACGAAGCCATGGAAGTCGGGGAAAGACGGTTGATTAGCAGCACTGAAAGCTAGCCAAGCGTACGGCCCCGGGCACCTACCTCACGGTTTCGCTCCGCACGCCATCGGAGAAGACCACGTCCACGGTGCGTCCTGCGGTGGTAACGGCCGCGCCGGGCTCGCGGATGAAGCCGAGGATCTGTCCGGTCGACTGATCGCGCACCAGGGCCATGGCAAAGGCGCGGTTGCTCCAGGAGACCCGCACCTGACGGCTGTCGCGGCTGAGTGTGGCGTCTGGGCCCGCGTCATTCATCCGGGCACCCGGTGTGGCCTGCACTCCAGCCAGACCACGTGTCCGATCGGAGCGGCGCACTGCGCTGCGCGTGGGCAGACGGTTGTCGCTCACGCGCACTGCGGACAATCGAGCTTCCAGTGCGGCCGACCAGGGCACCACCACGGCAAACTGCTGCTCGAGGTGACCGGTCGCATGGTCCACCGCAGCCGCTTCGATGGGCAACTGGAGCAGGGCACTGCCGTCGTCGTCGATCAGATCGAGGCGGTGCGTGGGGCGCGAGGCCGCGGGGGTGATGGGAGCCGATACGCGGAAGGCCGGCTCCAACTGGATCTGGCCATCGATCACACGTCCCCAGACCAGCAGGCCATCGGTGGGTGTGGTGGATGCCGTCGTGAGCGCGGAGGCCACGCGGCCGGTGCTGTTGCGGAACTGCATGACCGCCGACCAGTTGTAGTCGCTGATCCAGGTGGTGTTGCAGTAGCTCATGACGTCGGTGGCGAGCGGCGACACCAGCGCATTGGTCAGGCTGTTCCATCCCCAGTTGGCGATGATGCCGCCTGCGTAGGGGTAGGACGGATCACCCGCCACGCCGCAGGGCGCGTGACCGCGTGAGAAGTTGTGTCCCCATTCGTGGGCCGCCACTTCATCGCCGCTGGGCAGATAGTCCCAACCGATGGCCGAACGCCCCGGGACAAACCCAAGACCGGCAATGCCGCTGCTGTACGTCACCTTCACCACGCCGTAGTAGTGCATGGTGGATGGGGCGCCATCAGACACGCGCAAGGCGTTGAGTTCACTGAGCACCGTCATCCAGCCATCGTTCTCGTCATTGGCCTGCAAGGCGGCGACGCTCGATGTGAACGGTAGACGGACATCAGCGGTGATGTCCTTGATGGGCCAGAGCCGCCGCGCAGTGTTCAGAAACTGCTGATTGTTGGCGACGGACACATTGCCTGTCAGCACTCCGGTGACCACCGGAACGAAGCGCACCGAGAACGGGGGGACATTGTTCACCGTGATCGCCTGCGTCGAGCCGCCTGCCGGCCACACGTTGTCCGAGCGATCGGCGTCGGTGACCGCCTCGGAGGGATCGAGGTCGACCTGGACACGCAGGGCCTGTCGCACATTGGCGCCGGCGACCAACAGGTTCCACGTGGAACCGAGCGTGCCTTCCGCAGTGGCGGTCCGCACGCTGGCTTCCGGCGCGGCAATGGTCGCAGTCTGAATGAGGGCTGCGCCGTCGTACAACCGCACCCGTACATCGGGGCGGGCACTGTTGGTGCCGGAGGCCACGACAAAGACCCGCAGCAACGCGTCACGTCCAGCTACCAGTGGGACCGAACCATCGAACTTCTGAATGGCCTGCGTGAGGTATACTCCAGCGACGCGATAGTTGAGACCACCACCACCTCCACCGCCGCCTGTTGCGTAGACAAACGACGCGGCGCCGGTGCCATTGACGGGCACCGGGACGGCGCGCGTGGCCGGCGTGGGTGAGTAGGTGGTGCTGCCACTGACCACATCACCCGCCGTGACGGTCCAGGTCACGGCACTGAGCCCCGTCACGGTGCCCGGTCCCACCTGCGTACGCGTGGTCGCGCCGTTGCTGAGTTGGAAGGTGGGGGTGGCTCCCGCTGGCAGTCCGGTGGCGGTGATGTTGATCGACCCCGTGCCTTGCGAGTACGACACCGTGGCGGGGGCCGCCACATTCGATGCCCCGACGGTCACAACTTGTGAGGTCGGCGCTGGCGTGTAGGTGACGCCACCGACGGTGACGTTGGCTGCCGTCACGGTGTAGCTGCCCGGTACCAGGCTGGTGTACGTGGTTGTCGCGGTGGCCGTGCGGGAAAAGCCCGAAGGCCCGGCGATGGTAACGGCGCCGGACACACCGGCGGGAAGCCCCGTCACCGCGAGCGCGAGTGATCCACTGTTGATGGCATAGCGCACACCAAAGTGGAGCGTGTCGCCGGGTTCGGCGACGCTGTCGCGCGACGCCGGCGTGGGAATGAAGGTGCCCGTGGGTGTGGTGACCGCACTGGCTGTCAGGCGCCAGCGGCCCGGCGCGGCCGGTCCGATACGCTGCGAAGAGATGATGGCGTAGTGCTCACCCGCCGGACCCACCAGCGAGATCGATGCGTTGTAGCCTGCCGGGAGACCCGTCACTGGCACATCGATGACGGCCGGGATGACGTCGTACTGCAACGTCATGGCAATTGGGGTGGTGCTGGCGACGATATCGATGGTGCGCGATGCCGGCACCACGCCATACACGTCGCTCCCCACCTTGATGGTGCGTGCGGTCACCGTGTAGCGGCCGACCAGCAGGCCACCGACCAGGCCGGAGGCACGGACGCTGCGAACAAATCCATTGGGGCCCGCAATGACCACATCACCGGCGGTGCCTTCGGGCAGACCCCGTACGGTCAGGGCGAGCGATCCGGAGGCGAGCGCATACGTCACCGAGGCCGAGGCCGTCGTGCCGGTACCGATGGTGATGTTCTGGGCCGCAGGCGTTGGGGCATACCGATCGGCGTCGGCGGACTCCGCGCCGGCTGACACCGATGTGGCGGCGAGTGTATACGTGCCGGCTGGCAACGAGTCGATGGTGACACTGCCCGTGAAGGTGCGCGACAGGCCGTTGCCGGACAGCGTGATGGCTCCGGCCGTCTGCGCAGGTAGTCCGTTCACGGTGAGGGCAAGCTGACCCGCCTGTGCGACGTAGGTGAACGTCGCAGGAGCCGCGACGAGCGAGGCCACCACGTTCACATCGAGCGTGTCTGCAGGCGCGCGAAATGTCGTACGCTGCTGGCCCTGCTGCTGCACCACCGTGCTGGCGACGAGGCGATAGCGACCCGGCGTGAGTCCGGTGAGTGTGGTGGTGCGATCGATGGTGCGTGTGCTGTTGTCCGGATTGATGACGAGCACATTGCCGGGTACGGACGCGGGCAGACCACCGACGACCACTGCGATGGCACCGGTGGCAATGGTGTAGCGCACGTTCACGCGCGCGGTGTCGCCGAACGCGACCACGGTATCGAGCGCGGTGGGGGCTGCCGCATATCGGGCGCCATCGATGGTCACGCCTTCTGCCGCGACGCGCCAGGCATCAGGGGTGTGTTGACCAGTGGCGAGTTGCGGAGCGACGTGCAGCGATGTCTGCGTGACGGGTGTTGGCGCGCCGTTGGGCGGCGTGATCGTCACCGCCGCTGCCGCGCTGCCGGGCAGACCCGAGATGGTGAGCGCCATGGCCGACGGCACGGGACGGTAAATGGCCGTCGCCGAAGCAAGCCCACCCGACGACACATCGACGTCGAACGTGGGCGGCGCACCGGCAAATGTGCCCGGCGTGCCGCGCGTCTGCCGCACGGTGATTGCGTAGCGTCCTGACGGAATATCCGTCCAGGTCACCGGTGCGGTGGTCGTACGGGAGAATGTGGACGCGGGATACGGTCCAACCACACTCACGTGCAACGGCACCCCGTCGGCGAGACCCGAGGCGGTGATCGCCAGAATGCCCGGCGGAACCGGCGACGGTGTTACGGGAGTCGTTGGCAGAGTCGGTCCCCCTGATCCGCCCGTGCTGTCGCCTCCGCCGCAGGCGGCAGCCAACACGACACCGCCGATGGCAAACCAACGGCGTGAGGATGATCGGAACGAGTGGGGACGGACGGTGCGTGCTGTCGACATGGCATTGGGAATAGGTCTGCCGAAAGACGAGCAGGCCGTGCGTTCGGGCACGCCAATTCCGCAATCCCCGTCATTTTTCCGTCAGTGGTCGGGTGTCCCCTGGGAACGCACACCGTCCGACCAGAGCACGCGCAGACCGCGCGTGCGGTATTTCGACTCCTGCTGTGCGGTGTTGTGGGCCGAGGACGTGATATCTGTGCCGCGGATGAAACCCCGTGCGGCTCCGGTGCGCATATCCTGCAGCAGTGCCATCGGGCTGTTCGCAGCGCGCCGGCGCACCACGGAAACCAGTGGCGAGCGCGTGTCCTGCACGCGAATGGACGCGATCGCCGAGTCCACCGTGGTGCTCCACGGGATGACCACGGCGAACTGCAGATCGGACGTCGCGCCGCGTCGTGGGGATTCGTCGCTCACGCGTTCGGCTTCGAACGGAAATCGCACGAGCACCTGGCCCGTGGCACCCATCAGTTCCACCACATGCGTGGGTGTGGCGGACGGCGTGGTGATCGGCGCCGTGACGCGGAACGCGGGTTCCACGATCAGTCGTCCGGATACGACACGCCCCCAGACGAGCAGGCCGTCTCCGGTCACCGCGGTCACCGGACGGGCGCTGGTGCCGGCGATGGTCCCTTGTCGGAACGTCAGCGCACGGGTGTAGCTGTATTCCGACACCCAGGCCGGCGTGCAATAGCTCATGATGTCCGGGGTGTTCGCCGGCTGCAACGCATCGTTGGCACTGTTCCATCCCACCAGGCCAATGGCGGCACCGATGTGGGGATAGTTGCCATCGACGTTTGGCGCGTCGCCGCACGGAGCATGCGTACGCCCGAAGTTGTGTCCCCATTCGTGCGCGGCGATCGTGCCCACATCACGCCGGTCCCAGCCGACGGCTACCGGTGTGCCGACAAGCGCGAGGCCGAACATGCCTTCGGCATACGACGGATGCACGACGCCGTAGTAGTGCGTAGTGGCGGGGGCTCCGTCGAGTGTCTTGAGGGCACGCAGTTCATTGAGCAACGTGTTCCAGCCACCGTTGGCGTCGGTGGGGTGCAACGCAGGTGCCGCCGATGTGAAGGCGGCTCGGACGTCGGAAGTGACCTGTGCGATGGGCCACAGGGTGCGCGCGACGGCGAGGTACCGTTCCTGCGCGGCCGCCGTGATGTCACCCATTGCGCCGTTCAGCGAGATCGGTACGAATCGCACGGCGAAGGTCGGTACGGTGGTGGCCGTGATGGGGCGCGGTTGGCCACCGGTGGGCCAGAAATTGTCACTGCGTTGTGATTCGCCCAGCGTGCTGTCCGGATCAACTTCCACCGACACACGGAGTTGCGCGCGCACCAACTCGGCCGGAATGCGCGTGCGGTACGTGGTACCGAGCGCAGCGTCCACCGGCACGGTGGGCACACCGGAATCGGGTGGCGTCAGCAGCAGGGTGGCGATGGCGGTGGTGCCATCGTAGATGCGTGCGCGTGCGAGTGGTCGCAACGTGGTGCGGCGGTCGGCACGCACGAAGGCGCGCAGCAGTGCGTCTCGGCCAATGACCAACGGGATCCCGTTGTCGGCGCGTTGCACGGCTTGCGTGACCACCACATTGTCGATGGTGAGATTGATGGGTGTCGTGACTTCCTGAAAGGCGATCGCGATGGTGTCACGCACCGGACTGTTGATCGTGCGCGTGAGGCTGCGCGCGGTGGGCGTGAACAGTCGCGTCCCGATCGTCACCGGTTGTGGGGAGATGGTGTAGTTCCCAACCGGCAACGCGAGCAATTCACCGAAGCCGACCAGGCGATCGACCTGCAATGGTCCTTGCATCCGCGCGACGGGTCGTGATTCGATCGGCAGGGGCGTTGTACCAGCCGGTAGACCGGTGGCGCTGAAGAGCACCACGCCCTGCACGTTGCTGTAGGCGACGGCCAGCGAACTTGGGATCAGTGACGCCGTCACTGTCACCTGCGCTGGTGATGTACCCTTGAATGCGGTGCCACCGGCATTGAGGGAGTCGACGGTCACGGTGTAAGCGCCGGGCGGCAAGTCGCCAAAGATGACGCTCCCATTTGCCACACGCGAAAGCCCGTTGCCATTGATGCGCACGGACGCGGGTACCCCTCCAGGCAGCCCGCTGATCTGCACCGCCAGCGCACCGGTGGCCACTTCGAACCGGACTCGGTATCGCAGTGTGTCACCGGGTTGCACGGTTATGTCGATCTGGGCCGGTGAGGCCGCGTACGTGAAGCCACCGCTGCGCACGTCGCCGATGCGCAGAGAGTATCGGCCGGACACCACCGGCGCGATGAAGTCACTCGACGTCAGGGTGCGGGAGAATCCGCTGGGGCCACTGATGCGCACATCGGCGTCGGCGCCATTGGGCAGCCCTTCGATGTTGATCGCGAGCGCTGCGGGAAACAGGTCGGGATCGATGAGTGAGCGTTCATGGCAGGCGACCATGACACCCACGAACATGGCCCACAAGACGCTCACTCGGATCCGAGACACAAACGCCCCGATCGTGCGCAGCGGCGCAGTCAATCGGGGCGTTCGATGTTGGACCATCGGTGGCATCCTGAGAGCGAAATCCAAAATTCCCGAGATACGATACTGGAAGACCGGTCAGCAGGCCCGGTAGTACCCCGGACTACGCTGACCGGCCCGCATGTCGGTCAGAAGACCATCAGCAGCGGCGATTCCAGCAACTGCTTGAACGTCTGAAGGAACCGCGCGCCGACCGCGCCGTCAATGATTCGATGGTCACAGCTCATCGTCACGCGCATGCGCTGACGTGGTACGAAGGCGTTACCGTCCCAGATCGGCTTGGTCTCGGTAGAGCCCACCGCGAGGATGGCAGCCTCGGGCGGATTGATGATCGCGGTGAACTGGTCGATACCGAACATGCCCAGGTTGGAAACCGAGAATGTCCCGCCCGAGTATTCGGCCGGCGTCAGTTTGCGCTCACGGGCCTTCTTGGCCAGCTCGCGGGCGTCCCGCCCGATCTGTCCGAGTCCCTTGGTGTGTGCATCGCGGATGACCGGCACGATCAGCCCATCATCCGTCGCCACGGCCATACCGACGTGCGCGGCCGCGAAATAACGGATGTGATCCCCCATCCAATGGGCATTGCACTCCGGATGGCGCGTGAGTGCGACGGCGACGGCTTTGATGATGATGTCGTTGATCGACACCTTGAACGCATCGCCGGCGGCCACCATCTGTTCGCGCAACTTCACCACGTTCGTCATGTCGATTTCCGACGTGAGATAGAACGTGGGTACGGGGCCGATCGATTCGCCGAGGCGACGGGCGATCGTCTTCCGCATCTGGGTGAGCGCGACGTCCTTGTATTCGCCCTCGATCTGGATGGCAGGTGCCGCGGCCGCGGTGGGCTTGGTGGACGCACTCGGCGCCGCACTGGCGGCAGCGGGTGCGGCGGCCGTGCTGGCCGCTGTGCTGCCCGCGGCCTCGATGTCGCGACGAATGACGCGACCATTCGGGCCGGAACCCTGAATGGCAGACAGGCTGAGTCCCCGCTCGGCCGCCAGTCGGCGGGCGAGCGGCGAGGACCGCACCGGACCGGCGGCTTCTGCTGCCGCCGCCACCGGAGCTGCCGGTGTTGCGGGAGCGGGCGTAGCCGGGGCCGCCGCTGGGGCGGCCGGAGCTTCGGCGGCGGGCGCTGCCGCGGCCGTTGGAGCCGGTGCGGCGGCCGCAGGCGCTGCTGCACCACCACCACTGGTCAGCGCACTGATGTCTTCGTCGGCAGCGGCGATGACACCGATCGTGGCACCAATGGGGCTGGTGGTGCCCTCTTCGACGAGACGGGCACGCAGGATGCCGTCGCCGCGCGCGACGAGCTCCATGATGGCCTTGTCGGTTTCGACTTCGGCCAACGTGTCGCCGGACTTCACGGCATCACCGACGTTCTTGACCCACTTCACCAGGCGCCCTTCTTCCATCGTGGGAGAGAGCGCCTCCATCATCACTTTTGTCGCCATGTGGCCGCCTGGTCAGTCGATGTAAAGAACCTGTTTGACCGCCGCGATCGTCTTCGGCAGATCGGGCTTTGCTGCCTTCTCGAGACTCTTGGTATACGGCATGGGCGCATCGGCCTGGTGCACGCGGACAACGGGCGCATCGAGGTCGTCGAAGCAGTACCGCTGCACATAGTCCACCACCTGCGCACCAACGCCGCAGATTTCCCAGCCTTCTTCCAGCACCACCGCACGATTGGTCTTCTTCACCGAAGCCGTGATGGCGTCCACGTCCATCGGGCGGATGGTGCGCAGGTCCACCACATCGCAGCGGATGCCGTCTTTCGCGAGCTGGTCAGCGGCCTGCATGGCCACCAGCACCATCTTGCCATGCGTGATAATGGAGCAGTGATCACCTTCCCGCTTGAGCTCTGCCTTGCCGAGCGGAATGATGTACTCCTCCTCGGGCACTTCGCCCTTGGTGTTGTACAGCATTTCGCCTTCAAGGAAGCACACCGGGTTGTCATCGCGGATAGCGGCCTTGAGCAGTCCCTTGGCGTCGTACGGTGTGCCGGGGGCCACCACCTTGAGCCCGGGGATGTGGGCCAGCCACGACTCCCACGCCTGCGAGTGCTGCGCGCCAAGCTGCAGCGCCGCGCCATTGGGGCCACGGAACACCATGGGCATCGGGAACTGGCCACCCGACATGTACAACAGCTTCGCCGCGGCGTTCACCACCTGGTCGATGGCGAGCAGCGCGAAGTTCCACGTCATGAACTCGATGATCGGGCGCAGGCCTGCCATCGCGGCGCCCACACCCACACCGGCAAATCCCAACTCGGTGATCGGCGTATCCACGACACGCATTTCACCGAATTCCTGCAGCAGTCCCTTCGACACCTTGTAGGCGCCCTGATACACGGCGACTTCTTCGCCCATCAGGAACACACGGTCGTCGCGGTGCATCTCTTCGCGCAGCGCCTGATTGAGCGCTTCGCGGTACGTAATGATGGCCATGGTCGTTGGCGCCCTCAGCTCGTGGTTTCGACGAGGATGTCTTCCATGAGCGCCTCGAGGGGCAACTCCGGGCTCGCTTCCGCGAAGTCGATGCTATCCTGCACCAGCTTCTTGATCTCTTCGTCCATCGCCGTGATTTCGTCGGCGGTGATCTCTCCGGCGTCTTCCATGCGCTGGCGATGCAGCACGATGGGATCACGCTTGAGGTACTGTTCGAGTTCTTCCTTCGTGCGGTAGGTGCCGCTCACCGCGTCGGACATGGAGTGACCCATGAAGCGATAGGTGCGGATCTCGAGCAGCGTGGGCATGCTCTCCTTGCGGGCGCGCTCGATGGACTCGGCCATCGCCTTGCGCACCGCCAGCACATCCTGACCGTCGACCACGTCACGCGGCATGTCGTACGACGCGCCACGCTTGTAGATGTCGTGAATGGACGACGCACGCTCCAGCGCGGTGCCCATGCCATACCGATTGTTTTCGATGATGAACACGCAGGGCAGCTTCCAGAGTGCGGCCATGTTCAGCGCTTCGTGGAACGCCCCGGTGTTGACCACCGACTCGCCCATGAAGCAGGCGATGACCTGATCGCCGCCCCGATACTTGATGGCGAAGCCGACACCGGCCGCCATGGGCACATGCCCACCGACGATGCCGTGTCCGCCGAGGAAGCCGAGCTGCTTGTCGAACATGTGCATCGAGCCGCCCTTGCCCTTCGCGCAGCCGTCCTGGCGGCCGAAGAGTTCGGACATCACGGCGCGCGGTGTCATGCCCCGGGCGAGCGCCTGCCCATGATCACGGTAGGTCGTGATGATGTAGTCGTCGGAGCGGAGCTGCGCGATCACGCCGGTCGAGACGGCTTCCTGACCGATGTAGAGGTGGCAGAAACCACCGATACGGCCAATGGCATACATCTCGGCGCAACGCTCTTCGAATCGGCGCTGCAACAGCATCGAGTACAGCAGTTCCCGGTGCAGCGTGCGCTGATCGGTGCGTGCCGCCGAAGCGGTGCTCTCCGATTTGGAGGACACCGCGGTGTCCGATTTTTTCTTGGCGGGCATCTGGAGAAGCCGTCGTGGAGGGAAGGAGGCGCGTGAGCGGTGTCAGGCCAGCGAGGCGGCCTGCACCTGCTCCCACGCGTGATAGCTGGAGCGCACGAGGGGGCCGCTTTCGACATGGCGGAAGCCCAGTTGCATGCCGACCTCGTAGAACCAGCGGAACTCTTCCGGCTTCACATAGCGGTCGAGTTCGATGTGGGAGTCCGACGGGCGCAGGTACTGGCCCAACGTCAGGATGTCGACGTCGACCGAGCGCAGGTCTTTCATGACTTCCACGACTTCTTCGTTCGTCTCGCCGAGTCCGAGAATGATGCCCGTCTTGGTGGGGATATCGGGCGCGATCCGCTTGGCGATGCGGAAGATCTCGAGGAGACGCGGGTACCGACCGCCTGGACGTGCCTTCTTGTAGAGGCGCGGGACGGTTTCGGTGTTGTGGTTGTAGATGTCCGGGCGTGCTTCGAGCACGGCTCGGATGGAGTCCTCGTTGCCCTGGAAATCGGGCACGAGCACTTCCACGGAGCATCCGGGCAGGCGCTGGCGGATCTGCCGGATGGTTTCGGCAAAGATGTACGCACCAAAATCGGGCAGGTCGTCGCGGTCGACGGACGTGATGACCGCGTGGCGAAGATTGAGTTCACCGATCGCCTGCGCGACGCGGGACGGTTCCTCGATATCGTACGCCGGGGGACGCCCATGCGAGACGGCGCAGTAGGCGCAATTCCGCGTACAGACGCTGCCCAGAATCATGAACGTGGCCGTACCGTGTTCCCAACATTCCCCGATATTCGGGCAACGTGCTTCTTCGCACACCGAATGCAGGTTGAGTTCCCGCATGAGGTGCTTGAGGCGGATGTAATTGTCTCCGCCGGGCGCCTTCACCTTGAGCCACTGCGGCTTCCGCTCGGGGAGCGGATCGCGGCGGTGGCGCCCCATGATCTGAACGAGTTGCTCGGCCATACCTTGCCAGCGTGTGGCCCGCGGGGTCCAGTCGGACCTGGCGGGGCGTGAACTGGGGAAGCTAGTCCCCGGTGCTCTCCGGGGAAACAGCAAGGTAACCATTAAACGGCAAATAGCCGGAATTCATAGTGCCGGAAACCTAACGCCGGGGCTGTGCGTAATGAGAACGAACATTACTTCGCGCTGAGGCGCTCATGCTTCGCACTCTGTTTACGGTTGGTCTTATCGCGCTCGTGGGCCTGGTGGCCCTCAAGCTGGTGTTTGGGTTGCTCGGGCCGCTGGTGGCGCTGTTGTTCGCGTTGCTCTGGCTGGCCGTGCGCATCCTGCTCGTGGGCGCGGTCGTGTACTTCGTGATCCGGATCGTCAGTCCGGCCACGGCGGAACGCATTGAAAAGGCGGTGCGAGGCTAAGCCTCGCACCGCCCCGGGCCTTTTCGCCCGACCTGCTGCACCGCTTCAGTCGTCGCCGTCGGGCGCATCACTTTCTGCCGCGCCGTCGCCCCGCTCGCGTCGCCCACGCGAGCGGCGCGCGCCCCCACGTCGACCCCGACGTCCTCTGCGGCGCGGGCGGGCTGAAGCCTCTTCGTCAAACTCGTCCGAGACCTCGTCCGCCAGATCGTCCGGCGTTTCGATGGCGCTGCCGGCCGATCCGTCTTCGGAGATGGCGTCCTGTTGGCGTCGGGCGACCGGCGCGCCTTCCATCGGGCGCTGGCGACGACGCGGAGCGGGATTGTCGGACGGGGTGTCGTCCGCATCGTCGACGGCTTCACGGCCACCTTCACTCGAAAGGTCGTCGGCTCCACCTTCCGCATCACTCTCGGTGGTTCCTTCGGCGCTGCCTTCCGCGTCGCCACGACGACGACGCCCACGGCGGCTGCGGCGATTCCGACGTCGCTTGCGAGGCTGCCCCTCAGCCTCTGCACCGTCTTCGCCACCGTCATCACTCCCTTCCGCAGCGTCCGCATCCTGCGGCTCGTCATCGTGGGCGGGCGCATCGTTGCGATCGAGCGCCTGATCGATCAGGCTCGGCGTCTCGTTGGACGGCTGGTCGGGCGGCGTGACGACCACCTCGGGCGCCGGATCGCGCGGGCGCGTGCGGTCGGGACGGGCGTCGAGCACCTGCTCGAGCCGATCGCGACGCTGCGGCGGTGGAGCAAACGGATCGTCCAATTCGAGCCCATCATCCAGCGCGGCGCGCAGAGGCTCGTCCCGAACCCCCTCACGGCGTGGCCGACGGGATTCCGAGGTCTGCTCCTCACTGTGGCGCGCCCGCGCCTGGCGCGGTTCACGGACGTTCTCCGCTGCACCGTCCGACGCGCCTTCCGACTGCTCGGCGCGGACACGGGCGCGATCCGGACGCTCTGGACGAGAGGGACGCTCACGGGGCGATGAGGACTCGCCGCGCTCCGGACGGCCGGAGCGTTCCGGGGCACGGTCTGCCGTGCGCTCGGTGGTCTGCTCGCTGCTCCGATCACGACGGGAGGAGCGTTCGCCCGCTGCCCGTTCAGCGCTGCGCTCTGCACCACGCTCTGCACCACGCTCTGCGCCACGTTCCGGTGCCCGCTCGTTCGCGCGTGACTCCGCTTCCCGTTCCCGATCACGGGAACGCTGCCGCTCGCGACGGGATTCCGGCGGCGGTGCGCCATCGAGCCCCCGCGTGCCTTCGCGTTCGCGCACTTTTTCGCGGAGTCGCTCCACGGAGAGCTCAGGCTCGTCGCGACGGTCGCTTCGACGATCATCCTTTCGCTCTTCCCGTCGACGCGTATTGCCTCGTTCCGGACGACGATCACCATCCGCGGCATCGGTTTCCGAACCCAACACCGCCTTCCGGCCCCGGGCGCCCCACGCCCACTTCAGTGCCGCCAGCCCATCCCGCATCGCGACGCGACGCGTGTCCCGCATGCGAACGCCATAGGTGGGCTCCAATGGCACCGATTCCACCCGCCGCGCATGAGGTGCGAGCTTGAGCAGGAGGTCGGCGTTGGCTGTCCAGCTATCGCCACTCAGGAATGGCGCGTTGCCCGCCACACGCAGGGCATCACGCAACGCGGCAATGCGCACCAGACGCATGGACGCGGTGAGATCACGCACGTCGTCCACCCGCACGAAGGGACGCATGGCCCAGTGTGCGGCGCGGAACAGGCGGCGCACCGGAACGGGCGCGTCGGCGACCACGGTGCGTTCGCCCACGACCAGATCCGCGCCCCCTTCGAACCGGCGAGCAAATTCCGGCACCAGGACCGGCGGATCGGTGAAGTCGCCCTGCATCAGCAGCACGGCATCCCGTCGCGGATATCGCGTGGCGTTCGCGATGTGACGCAGCAGGGCGTCGGTGGCACCCGCATACCCCAGATGCTGTGTGCCGCGCAGGACACGCACCGGCATGGCGCGCTCATACTGCTCGGCCACTGCCGCCGTCTCGTCCGTGCTCGCGTCGTCGTAGACGACGACTTCGTACTCGCGCGGAAACTCAGCGAGCACTGTGCGGAGCCGCCACAGCAGGACGCCGATGGTGGCAACCTCGTTGTACGCGGGGATGGCGAGGTAGAGCACGGGACCGGTTACAGGGACAAAGGTGCCCCGAGGAAACCCGGGGCCGAAGCAACTGGTCGATAATAACAGCAGGGGGGCGCCGGTGGTGCGGTTTCGCGCGCGAAGCGTCCCATGGCGTTCCCGCGCCGCGCCATCCCCCGTAGTTTCCCATACATGCTTGATGAGCTTCGTGACGCGCTGGGCGCGTTCTCCAGCCGACTCAACCCCGACGAGCGTCGCCGTGCCACCCACGGCATGCGCGATGCCCTCGTGCACGCGAAACTGGCCCTCCGGGACCTGGCCGCGGCCAAAGCGGCGACCGAGGCACGACTGCAGGCCGAGCGGACCGAGTTGGAAACGGTCCGCCGCCGCATGGGCTACGCGGTGGAGATCGGGGATACCGAGACCGTGGCCATCGCCGAACGCTTCGCCGCTCAGCACGCCGAGCGGGTGGCCATGCTGGAGACCAAGCTCATGGCGCAGGAGCAGGAACTCACGGTCACCGAGCGTGACTACGAAGCCATGAGTGTCGAGCTGCGACGTGTCATGTCGGGGTTGCCCGCGCAGGACCCTGCAGCTTCACCGGAGGCGGCCGCCGCGCGTGAACTCGATGAACTGCTCGGTGATGGTCCCCCGAGTGGCGACGGATCGTTCGGCGGAAGCCCCGATACCGCGTCGGGTACCCCAGTGCGCCGCACCCGGGCCGAGCGGGAGGCCGTTGCAGACGATCGGTTGGCCGAACTGAAACGGCGCATGGGGAAGTGATCCAACGTGTGACGCGCACGTGGTGCGCCCGACTGTCGTCGGCATCCCGTCCAACCCTGTGTGCGACGTTGTGCGCCATGTTTGCCGCCCGAGAGACGTCGGCGCAGAACATGCGCCCCGACTCCGCACGTGTGCGACCGGCGTCGAGTCAGGGCCGTCTGGCGGTCACCGGTTGTTCCGGTCAGCCGATCAATGACATCGTGGTGATCGCGCAGCCGCCGTTCAAGGATCGCTTACCGCGTCAACTGGAGTGGGGACGCACGCTTGCCCGCACGCTGCACATGGAAACGCGCGATGAAGTCATCCGTCGTTTCCTGTTGTTCAAGGTCGGCGATGCCTGCAATCAGATCAAACGCGCCGAATCGGAACGCATTCTGCGCGCGCAGCCATTCCTCGTGGACGCCCGCATCCACGCCTACGACGACGAGAAGGGAGGCGTGCGCCTCGAGGTGGAGACGCGCGACGATTTCAGCCTGATCGTGGAGCCGCGGGTGCGCGCGACATCACCACGGTTTCGCGGTATCCGGCTCGGCGACGGGAATGTCGACGGCTCCGCGACGCTGGCCGCTGTCGAATGGCGTGATGGACTGGCGTACAACGACGTGCTGGGGGTGGAGTTCAGCGACTACCAGTTTGGTGGCGGACGGAACGAACTGCACCTCGTGGGTCGTCGCAACACGTTCGGACAACGCATGGAGCTCGAGATTGTGCGCCCGTACTACACCGATCTGCAGCGGTTCGCGTGGCAGGCATCGGTGGGCGGCACACGCGACCCGCAGCGGTTGTTCCGGTCCGGATTCCCCGACAATGCCGTCAACGTGCGGCGCAGTTACGGCAACCTCAGTGCGCTGACGCGCGTGGGGTCGGTGGGTCGGCTCAAGCTGATCGGCCTGTCGTTCACGCGGGAAGTGACGCGCGCCGATTCGAACACCATCATGCTCACGCCGGAAGGGGTGCGTCCGGACACGATCGACGCGCAGCCATTGCTGTTTCGGCGGCAGAACGTGGCGCGGGCGAATCTGTTGCTGGGCATCCGCGCCATTCGATTCGTGACAGTGCAGGGGTTCGACGCGCTCACCGGCACCCAGGACGTCCGTGTGGGCGCGCAGATCGGTCTGGTCGGTGGCCACTCGCTCAACATGGGGCCGGGGTTCGACCGCGATCGATTCTTCTCGTCGAACATTTATGCCGGTGCCGGCAACGAGAAGTGGTTCGTGGCGCTTCAGGGCATCACCGAGGCGCGCTACGATCTCGATGCCAAACAATGGCAGAACATCGTGGGGAGTGGGCACACCGCGTGGTACTTCCGGCCTGCGGTGCGCCAGACGACGGTGCTGCAGGCCGACTGGGCCACGGGTCGGCGGATGCGCAGTCCTTTTCAGGTGTCACTCGCCGACCTCGATGGCGGCGTGATGGGGCACCGCAACTCGCGGGATCCTGGTGCGCGCCGCCTCGTGTTTCGCGGCGAGCAGCGTCTGGTGGTGCCCACGCGCTTCAACGTGGGTGACTTCGGTTTCGCCGCCTTCGGCGAAGCCGGTCGTCTGTGGGCGGAACAGTCGGTGCCCTACTCCGTGGACTCCCCGTGGCGCGGCGCCATTGGCGTGTCCGTGCTGGCCGCGGTACCGCCACGTTCACGTCGACTGTGGCGCGTCGATTTCGGTGTGCCCATCAGCAGCGATCCACGTCGGCGGTTCGAAGTGCGTATCAGCAGCCTCGATCGCAGCCGCATCTTCTGGCGCGAGCCAAACGATGTGAGCATCTCGCGCGAACGCACCGCCCCATCCAGCCTCTTCACCTGGCCATAACACCAACACCCTCCGCGAGACGTTGAATCGCAGAGGGTGTTGGAGCGTCTCAGGGTGTTGCCTGTGTCGATCAGGCCTTCACGGTACGTGTGAGCCGCTTGAGCAACGGAACGCAGAAGAAGAGCACGATGGCGGCGGTGAGCGACGACACCACGAAGATGGAGAAGAAGCCGCGATTGGTGCCGGCGAGCTGCTGGATGTAGCCACCGAATCCGGCCTGCGGAGCGGCGGCGGCCTCTCCTGGCAGCGGCGTATAGCCGGCGAGGAAGCCGGCCACCTTGTTGGCCGCAGCGTTGGCGAGGAACCACACGCCCATCAGCAGCGAGGCAAAACGCACGGGCGCCACCTTGGTCACGTACGACAAGCCGACTGGCGACAGGCACAACTCGCCGAAGGTGTGGAACAGGAATGCCCCGATCAGGAACATCGGCGACACTTTCACGCCCGTGTCGGCCTGGCTGCCACCGATCATGAGGATGCCAAAACCGATCGCGATGAGCGCGAGACCGATCGACATCTTGAGTGGTGTGCTGGGCTCGAGTCCCCGCTTGCCCACCACCACCCACATCCACGCGAAGATCGGCGCGAAGGCGATGATGAAGAACGAGTTCACTGACTGGAACCAGCTCGATGGAATCGTGAAGGACCCGAGCTGCAGATTGGTGTTCTTGTCGGCAAACAGGCTCATGGACGATCCGGCCTGCTCGAATGCTGCCCAGAAGAACACGACAAAAAACGCGACGATGAACAGTGCGATCACGCGATTGCGCTCTTCGCCACTGGTGCCGAGCACGGAAATCGCGAGCGCACCACCAATTGTGGCACCCACCATGACTCCGAGCAGACTACCCGAGGAGATCAGCCAGGCCAGCACACCGCCCACTACCGCGCCGACGATACCGTTCCGTATGGACACATCCGGCATGGCGGATGCTGTGTTCACCGTGTCGGTGGCCGGTGCGAGGCGTGCCGCCGGAATGTCGCCAATAGTGCCGAGGTATTTCCGCTTGAGCAGCGAATACATGATCAGGCCAAGCACCATGCCCACACCGGCGGCGGCGAATCCATAGTGCCAACCGAACCGCGGGCTCTGTGCGAGATAGCCACACACCAGCGGTCCAAGGAAGCCACCGGTGTTGATGCCCATGTAGAACAGCGTGAAGCCCGAATCCCGTCGTGTGTCACCGGCTTCATAGAGCTGGCCCACCATCGTGGAGACGTTGGCCTTGAAGAAGCCCGTGCCGATCACCACCAGCCCCAGTCCGGCATAGAAGGCCTGCATGCCCGGCAGAGCCAACACGAAGTGTCCTGCGGAAATCACGGCGCCGCCGATGAGCAGGGCGCGGTGGGTGCCGATGTACTTGTCGGCGAGATAGCCGCCGATCAGTGGCGTGAGATACACCAGCATGGTGTAGGTGCCATACAGACTGGCCGCGCTGACCTTGTCCCACTCCAACACGTTCACGAGGTACAGCACGAGCAGTGCGCGCATGCCGTAAAACGAGAAGCGTTCCCACATTTCGGCCGCGAAGAGCAGCCCGAGTCCGCGCGGATGGCCGAAGAACGAGCGATCGGCGACCTGCGTCGCAACGTGTGTCATGGGGTGGGGGTCGAGGTGGACGGTTCCTTGAGGCAGGCCACAAAATGTCCCGGACTCTTCTCCTCCAGCGGAGGCACGAGCTGGGTGCAACTGGCGTCCTTCAAAGGGTGCAGGCAGCGCGGGTGAAACACACAGCCACTGGGCGGATTCGCCGGTGACGGGGGATCACCCGGGAGAAGAATGCGGTGCCGCGGCACTCCCGGTGAGGGGACCGGCACGGCGGACAGCAATGCCTTGGTATACGGCATCCGCGGCCCGCTGAACAGTTGCCGACGTGGCGCCAGCTCCACGATGCGCCCCAGGTACATGACCGCCACCCGATCGGCCATGTGAGCCACCACCGCGAGGTCGTGGGCGATGAACAGGTAGGCCAGGCCTCGGTCGCGCTGCAGATCCTGCAGCAGATTCACCACCTGTGCCTGCACACTGACATCGAGTGCCGATACGGGTTCATCACACACGATGAACCGAGGCTCCACGGCCAATGCGCGTGCGATACCGATGCGTTGCCGCTGTCCACCCGAGAACTCGTGTGGATATCGCGCGGCGTATTCGGGGCGCAATCCGACTTCATCGAGCAGGCGTGCCACACGACGATCCGCCTCGGCACCTTCCGCAATGGCGTGCACGATGAGGCCTTCGCGAATGGCTGCTCCCACCGTCATGCGGGGATTGAGCGAACCGTACGGATCCTGGAACACGATCTGCAGATGACGCCGCATGCGGCGCAGCGATTCTCCACGCAGCGCCAGCAGGTCGGTGCCTTCGATATGCACACTGCCGCTGGTGGGTTCGATCAGTCGCAGCAGGGCGCGACCCGTGGTGGTCTTGCCACACCCGGATTCCCCCACCAGCGCCAGCGTTTCCCCGGACGCGACATCGAACGACACGTCGTCGACGGCTTTCACGGCGCCGGTCACCCGCTGCAGCAGCCCCGAGCGAATGGGAAAATGCTTGCGCAGGTTGCGCACCGATACGAGCGGCAGGGGACCGGTCATGCGGCGCCCTCGGTCACCGGCAGGCGTCGACGCTGTGGCTCTTCGACGAGATGGCAGCGCACACGATGCAACGATCCCACGGTCAGCAGTGCCGGTTCCTCTTGTGCACAACGATCAAACGCATGCGGGCAGCGGTCGCGAAAGGTGCAGCCGCTGGGCAAGGCGTTGGGGGGCGGTACGCTGCCGCGAATGGTGGTGAGCCGATCCTGCTCCTGACCCAGGCGCGGCATCGCTGCCATCAGTCCTTCGGTGTACGGGTGAGAAGGCGACGCGAACAGCTCCTGAACCGGCGCTTCCTCCACCACGCGCCCGGCGTACATCACCAGTACGCGCGATGCCATTTCGGCCACCACGCCGAGGTCGTGCGTGATCAACAACAGCGCCAATCCCGAGCGTTCACGCATGGTGCGCAGCAGGTCGAGAATCTGCGCCTGAATGGTCACGTCGAGTGCCGTGGTGGGCTCGTCGGCGATGACGAGCTTGGGCGACAGTACCAGCGCCATGGCGATCATCACGCGCTGACGCATACCGCCAGACAACTCATGCGGGTACTGCCGCGCACGCGCAGCGGCATCGGCAATCCCCACCTGCGAGAGCATCTCCACGGCACGCGTCCACGCCTCCCGCGCCGAGCACTTCGTGTGCACGCGCACCACTTCTGCGATCTGATCCCCGACCGTGAGCACGGGGTTGAGCGCCGTCATGGGTTCCTGGAAGATCATGGCCATCTGCCGGCCACGCACGGCGCGCAGGGAACGCTCGTCGAGCGAGAGCAGGTCCTGTCCATCGAAGACGATCGACGAGCCCGTGGCGATCTGCCCCGGAGAAGGGACCAGGCGCAGCAACGACAGTGCGGTCATGGACTTGCCACACCCGGACTCGCCCACGATGCAGACGGTCTCACCAGCCTCCACCGCCAGGTCCACGCCGTCCACCACGCGCACCGGGGCAGGCGAGGCGGGAAAGGCGATGCGCAACGATCGCACATCGAGCAGGGCGCGAGCAGAAGGAGCGTTCACGTCCGGGGTGCGGAACGGTGGAAGGACTCGGGGTCACCGATCGCACGCTGGTCGTTCGACGGTGAGTCACTGGAAGTACTGACGATGGCACCCGGCAGGGGGGTCACGACGCCCGCAACGTGCGCCGGGGCGAACCGGTCGCGCAAGGCATCGCCGAGGATATTGCACAGCAACACCGCACCGATGGTGGCAAGTCCCGGAAAGACGGTGATCCACCATTCCGATTCAATGGACCCGGCTCCGTCCTGCAGGATGGTGCCCCAACTGGCCGTCGGCGGTTGGATGCCCAGACCGAGGAAACTCAGGCCGGCCTCCAGGGCGATGGTGTTGGCCACCGCAAACGTACCGGTCACGGCGAGGAGCGGTGCCAGATGTGGCAGCAGATGCCGGTGAAAGAGGCGCGCGGTGCGCACGCCCATGGCCTGCGCCGCCAGCGCAAACTCCCGGCGCTGCAGGGCGTCGAGTTCATCGGTCACTTGTCGCGCCGTGGCAAACCAGCCGGTGAATCCCACCAACAGCACCAGTTGCCAGACGGAGAGCGGTCCGAGAAACGCCGTGAGCGCGAGCAGCACGAGCAGACGGGGAATGGACAGCGCCACATCGATCGCGCGACGCAGGATGGTCGAAACGGTGCGCGGCGCGAACGCGGTGAGCGCGCCATACGTCGTCCCGAGCACGAGACCGAGCAACACGGCGGCCAATGCAAACCCCAGCGAAATCCGCGCGCCGTGCAGCACGCGACTCAGGACATCGCGTGAGAAGCTGTCGGTGCCGAACGGGTGCATCCAGGATGGGGCCGCACTGCGGAGTGCCACGATATCCAGTTGCCGTTCCGGGGCATACGGGGACACCCATGGAGCCGCAATCGCCAGCAGCGTCAGTGTGCCAAGCAGCACCCACAGACTGCGGTCCGATCCTCGAATGCTCGCCGACGATGGCCAGGACACGTCCAGGCTCACGCGCTCACCGTCGTGTGCAACGCCGCACTCGCGCGCAGTCGGGGATCGGCGCGTTCACGCAGCCACTCCGCGAACCAGGCACCCAGCGCGGTGAGTGTGCTGCCAAGCACCACGCAGGACGCCACGACGGCATAGTCGCGTGCGGCGATGGCACGCAGCAGCACGTAGCCCAAGCCGGGCCAGCTAAAGATCTGTTCCACGAAGATCACACCCGCCAGGTAGGACGGCAGCAACACGCCGGCAAGCGTGATCACGGGCAGCAGGGAGGCTCTCCAGGCGCCACGCAGTACACGCGCACGCGGCAGCCCACTCGCCGATGCCGTGCGCACGAACGGCAGGTCCACGGTGTCGCGCATGCTGCTGCGTTGATATCGCGCAAAGGTGGCCACACCGATGAGTGCCACCGAAGTCACCGGCAGCACGAGATGTTTCAGGCGATCGACCAGTTGCGCGCTGGTACTGAGGTAGGGATAGAGCTCGCTCGTCACGCCGGTGGCCGGCAGCAGATGCCATGTGCGCGCGAACAGCAGCATCAGCGCCATCGCCAGCCAGAATTCGGGCACCGAGTAGATGACCAACAGCATGGTCGACGTGATGCGATCACGCCGCGAGCGGGCGTGTGCGCCCTGCCAGGCCCCGATGGCCATGCCGATGCCTGCACTCAGCACAAAGGCCGGCAGGATCAGCATCAAGGTGTTGGGCAGGGCGTCCATCAACACGGCGGACACAGGGCGTCGCTGTTGGGTGGACCATCCCAGATCACCCTGCAGCAGGGCCCCCAGCCATCGGCCGTACTGCGTCAGCAACGGTTCCTCGAAGCCATACAGTGCCCGCATGCGCGCGCGGACATCGGGCGGGACCGCGTCGCCCAATGCCGCCGCCGGATCACCCGGAGCGAGATGCAGGCAGAAGAAGGCGAGGGTCGCCGCCGTCAGGATCACCAGCGCGCATTGCCAGGTGCGTGCGAGCAGGCGCCGAGACGACACGATCAGCGCGCGGCGCCGAGGCCGATGCGATCGCGATCGATGCGCTGGGCAGGATCCACGCGCCAGTCGGCGAGGTCGGCATACCACCCGTCGGGACGCAGCGGCGGCACGATGAAGCGTTTGTGCAACGCCACCGGCGCGCGCTGTTCGGCGAGCCAGATGGCCGGCGCATCGTTCACGATCTGCTGGAAGGCGCGTGCCCAGTATCGATGACTGGCCTCACGATTGAACGTGGTGAGGGCACTGTCCACCAGCGCATCGAATGCCATGCTGCGATACCGACCGACATTGCCCGAGCCCTTCGCACCCCAGGTCTGCGGCATGCCCACCAATCCCGGTGAGCTGGCCCAGCCCCCCATGTAGGCATCGAACTTTCGGCCATCGGTGCGCGTGGAGAACGCGCTCACTTCGAGCACCAGGGGCTTCACTTCAGCGCCCACGGCCCGCAACTGTTCCTGCAGCAGGATGGCCAGGCTGCGCCGTCCCGCACTGGAATTGGGCACCAGCAACTCGAACGACAGACGTCGCCCATCCCGCTCGCGCACCCCATCGTTGTTGGTGTCGAGCCATCCGGCCGAATCGAGCATGGCACGGGCGGCGGTCGGATCGTAGGGGAGCTGTTTGAAGCTGGTGGTGTCGGGAATGAGTGCACGCGGCGCAGGCCCCAGCGCCACCAACCCCAACGAGTCGTAGGCGTTGCGCACGATGGACGCTCGATCGACCGCCATGTGCAGCGCGCGGCGCACCTGCACGTTGCCGAAGATCGGGTGTGGCGCCGCACTGCCCGAGGCGTCGTTCAGATTGAAGCCGAGGAAGAAGTACTGCAGCGCGCGATTGTCGACGAGACGCAGCGACGGTGCCCGCGCGATCTGCCCGAGGTCACCCTGGCGGATGTATTCGAAGAAGTCCGCTTCGCCGGCAAACAACTTCACCGTGGCCGCACCGAAGTCGGACGCGATGCTCCAGATCACGCGATCGAGCTTGGCGCGCCCGCGCGGATTGCTGGTGTCGGCCACGATCTCGACGCGCTGGCCAGCCACCCAGCTACCAAAGCGGAACCGCCCGCTGCCCACCGGATTGCGTGCGAACGGTGAGGCCGCAAGCTGTTTCATCGACGTGCCGGCGAGCAGGTGCGACGGCAGGACGTACATGTGGTAGGTCGCATCATGGAACTGCTGCGGCGTGCGACGCTTGAACCAGAAGACGGCGGTGCGTGGATCACGGACGCTGACCGAATCGATGTTGCCGAGCATCGAGCGATTGCTGGCCGCGACGGAATCGGACGTGTACACCTGGAAGGTGTATCGCACATCGTTGGCGACCACCGGCTGTCCATCGTGCCAGCGGGCCAGAGAATCGATGGTGAACGCAATCGACAGGGAATCACCGGCCCAGACCCAGGAGCTGGCCAGGCGGGGACGGAAGCCACCGTCGCCATAGGTTTCCAGTGCGGGGCCGATCTCGGCCAGGCGATCAAACACCGCGCCGATGATGGCTGCGTCCTGACTGCCTTCGGCCAACGGCGGAAAGAGGGTCGCCGGCTCGGCGGGTACGGCCACGATCAGGGTGCCGCCCGCTTCGCCGGTGTCACCTGGCGTACGGGCCGCGTCACCGCAGGCCGCGAGCGCGGCGCACAGGGATGCGATCACGCCATGTACCAGGACGCTGCGTCGGAATCGGGTCGGGATCATGGCGGGCGGGGTGAGGCGAGTCAAAGTCGGAACACCATCGAACGATGCGGAGCGTGCGTCAGCGGCGCCAGAGTTGGTCCGCATTGGTGAACACACGGTGCTGTACGTCGATCTCTTCGAGGAGCGACGCGGAAGCGGTGAACGCGGTCACGATCGCATCACGCGGCAACGCGTGCCGTACGGCGGCATCGAGCGTCGCCCGCGCCGTTTCGGCGTCTTTGATGCCGGGCATCTGCAAAAGTGCCGCCGCGGGTGGAATCGGGTCCATGGGTTGCATCGACGCGGTGGCCAGCATCGCCTGATCGTCGTGCAGCAGAATGCTGCCGTGTTGCAGGTAGCGGGTGCCCTGCCGCCAGACGGCGCTGCCCACCAGCTTGCGTCCCTCGACCACCAGCTCGCCTTCGGCAGGCAGGTCGAAACACACCGGGCCATCCGGTGCCACCGGAGGCTGCGCGCCAGCGCGCTGCACGTCCACGCCCATGTGACGCAGGGCCCCGTGCAGGATGTGGTTCACCGCATCGTAGGCGTCCCGCCAACCGGCTTCGCTCGCCAGTCCCACCGTGACGCTGTAGGTGATCTCGCGGGCGTGGAGCAGGGCCCGGCCTCCGGTTGGACGCCGTACTGCGGTCAGCCCGGCCTTGGCCAGACTGTCCGGCGAGAAGCGACCGGCCACGCGCTCATTGCGTCCGAAGGAGACCGTGGGCGCTGACCAGCCATACCACCGCCAGACCGCGACTCCGGGCACCGCCTGGGCCAGGAGCGCGGCATCGATGGCCATGTTCGTTGGTCCATCGGCCGGCTCACAGGGCCAGACGGACCAGGTGGTGGGGAGAACCGCTCGGCGGGGCAACATTCTGGTTAAATTAGACAGGCTGCACACACCGTACGGCATGTCAGGACGCCGGGCTGTGGTGTCGGCCCCCAACCACGTTGCTTCACGCCGCTTCAAGCTGCTTCCATCGGGCAGGGCCGCGAGGTCCTGTCCGTTCCAGAGGATGGTCATGGCCACGCGCACCATCTCGCCCGCACCCGCGGCGGGCGATTCGTTCATTCCGCGTCATGTGGGTCCCAGCGCCGCCGATCAGCAGGCAATGCTGTCGACGCTCGGATATCCCACCCTCGATGCCTTTATTGACGCAGTGGTGCCCGAAGCGATCCGCTTCCGGAGCACGCTGCAGACCGGTGCAGAACAGACCGAAGCCGAGGTCCTCGCCTCGCTGCGACAGATCGCGTCGCGCAATCGTGTGTACCGCTCCTACATCGGGATGGGCTACTACGGCACCCACACGCCGAACGTCATCCTGCGCAACATCATGGAAAATCCGGCGTGGTACACGGCGTACACGCCGTATCAGGCCGAGATCGCGCAGGGCCGTCTGGAGGCGCTGCTCAACTACCAGACGCTGGTGATCGATCTCACGGGGCTCGAGATCGCCAACGCGTCCCTGCTCGACGAAGGCACGGCTGCGGCCGAGGCCATGGCACTGGCGTTTGCGGCCAAGGGCAACGCCACCCGCAACGTGTTCCTCGTGGCGTCCGATTGTCATGCACAGACGATCTCGGTGGTACAGGCACGAGCGGAAGCGCGTGGCATCGTGGTGCGCGTGGTCGATGCGGCCCAGATGGCCGCCGATGCGACGGTGTTTGGCGTGTTGCTGCAGTACCCCGGCACCGACGGCGCGGTGGTCGACTATCGCGGCCTGTGTGAACAGGTGCATGCCACCGGCGCACTGACCATTGTGGCGAGCGACTTGTTGGCGCTGTGCCTGCTCACGCCGCCGGGGGAATGGGGCGCGGACATGGTCGTTGGCAGCTCGCAGCGCTTTGGTGTGCCGATGGGTTACGGTGGCCCGCACGCGGCGTTCTTTGCGACACGCGATGAGTTCAAGCGCTTGCTGCCCGGTCGTATCATCGGCATGTCGCGCGATATCGAAGGCACCCCGGCGCTGCGCATGGCGCTGCAGACGCGCGAGCAGCACATCCGTCGTGAGAAGGCCACCAGCAATGTGTGCACGGCGCAGGTGTTGCTGGCGGTCATGGCCAGCATGTACGCGGTGTATCACGGCCCCAAGGGGCTGGTGCAGATTGCCGAGCGCGTGCACGGTCGTGCCGCGACGCTTGCCGCGGGTCTCGAGAAGCTGGGCTTTGCCATCATGCACGAGCACTACTTCGACACGATTCGTGTGGAAGTTGGTGCGCATGGTCAGCAGGACATTCTGGCGGCCGCCGACTCGCGTCAGATGAACTTGCGGGTGCTGGAGCCGGGTACGCTCACCATCGCCGTGGACGAAACGACCACGGCCGCCGATATCGCCGACCTGTGGGCGGTGTTCAACGGCAATGCCGCGGCTGACTTCAGCTACGACGATGTGGCGGCCGGTGTGGACACCCGCTACGACGAGCGTTTCCGTCGTGTGACGCCGTTCCTCACGCACCCCACGTTCCATCGTTATCACAGCGAAACCGAGATGCTGCGCTATCTCTATTCGCTGCAGGCCAAGGATTTTTCGCTGGTGCATGGCATGATTCCGCTCGGATCATGCACGATGAAGCTGAACGCCACGGCGGAGATGATTCCGGTGACGTGGCCCGAGTTCGGGCAGTTGCATCCTTTTGCGCCGCGTTCGCAGGCCGAAGGTTATGCGCAGATGTTCGAGGAGCTCGAACATGACCTCGCCGAGGTGACGGGATTTGCCGGTGTGTCGCTGCAGCCGAATGCGGGTTCCCAGGGCGAGTATGCCGGTTTGCTGGTCATCCGCGCGTATCACGAAGCGCGCAAGGAAGGCCATCGCACCGTGTGCCTCATCCCGCAGTCGGCGCACGGCACCAACCCGGCCAGCGCCGTCATGGCCGGTTTTTCCGTGGTGGTGGTGAAGACCGACACCGATGGCAACATCGATGTGGCCGATCTCGAAGCCAAGGCCGCGCAGCACGCCGCCAATCTGGGCGCGCTGATGGTGACCTATCCCAGCACGCACGGGGTGTTCGAAGAGAGCATCAAGGACATCACGGCGATCATCCATCGTCATGGTGGCCAGGTGTACATGGACGGCGCCAACATGAACGCCATGGTGGGCATCGCTCGCCCGGGTGATCTTGGCGCCGACGTGTGTCACCTCAACCTGCACAAGACGTTCTGTATCCCACACGGTGGTGGCGGCCCGGGCATGGGTCCCATTGGTGTGGCATCACAGCTCGTGCCGTTCCTGCCCACGCATCCGGTGGTGTCGGTGAGCGGCGACCAGGCCATCGGCCCGGTGTCGGCGGCGCCGTGGGGCAGCGCGAGCATCCTGCCCATCTCGTACGTGTACATCAAGATGATGGGCGGTGAAGGGCTGGCACTGGCCACCAAGATCGCGATCCTGAACGCGAACTACATCGCCAAGCGGTTGGAGGCGCACTACCCGGTGCTCTATCGCGGCCAGCATGGCCTCGTGGCACACGAGTGCATTCTGGACACCCGCAATGTGAAGTCGGCTGGTATCGAGGCCGAGGACATTGCGAAGCGCCTGATGGACTATGGCTTCCACGCTCCGACGCTGTCGTTCCCGGTGGCCGGCACGCTGATGGTGGAACCCACCGAGAGCGAGTCGAAGGCGGAAATCGATCGTTTCATCGAAGCCATGATCGGCATTCGGGAAGAGATCGCCGCGGTGGAACGTGGTGAGGCCGATCGCGAAGACAACGTGCTCAAGAACGCACCGCACACGGCGACGCATTGCACGAGCGACGACTGGTCGCACCCGTATACGCGGCAGCAGGCGGCGTATCCCACGGCGTGGACGCGTGATCGCAAGTTCTGGCCGGCTGTGCGCCGCGTGGAAAGTGCGTTCGGTGATCGCAATCTCGTGTGCGCCTGCCCACCGATCGAAGACTACGCGCCGTCGGCGTGATGGATCGGGTTTGGTGAAGCAAGAAAACGAAGCCCCCCAGACCACGCGTGGTCTGGGGGGCTTTCCATAGTTCCTATCACTTACCACTCACAGCCTACAACCCGCAGCTTCACACCCGATACCGCTGTGGGCCGCAACCTTGCTCAGCCAACCTGTGCTTTGTATTCGTCGGCTGTCATCAGGCCCGCGTCACCGCCGGCCGCGAGGCGCACCTTGATCATCCAGCCGTCGCCATAAGGATCGGTGTTGATCAACGCGGGCTCTCCATCGAGACGCCCGTTGACCTCCACCACTTCGCCGGACACCGGCATGAACAGCTCGGAGACGGCCTTTACGGCTTCCACGGTGCCAAAGACATCGTGCTCGCCATACGTCGCGCCAACCTTGGGCAGCTCGACGTAGACGATGTCGCCCAGCTCACCCTGCGCAAAATCGGTGATGCCGATGGCCACGACACCGCTGTCAGTGGTCGTGCGGACGTATTCATGGTCCTTCGTATAGCGCAGGTCGGCGGGGATGTTCGACACGGTGACTCCACGAGAAAGGGAAAAGCGTTCAGGGCGTAGTATCCGCTGTCGGCACGCGTTGCGGAAGCGGGCCACCGGCCGGCAAGGTCAACAGTGTTGTCCAGAGGGAGTCCACGCGCGCCTGCAGCGTCGCGAGATCACCCTCGTTGTCGATGACCCAATGTGCATCGCGGCGCTTCCGTTCCGATGGCCACTGCGCATCGATCATAGCCTGGGCGTCGGCCCGCGGCAGCCCCCGGGTCTGTACGATGCGCTCGAGCCGCACGGGCGCTGGAGCGTCCACGAGGATGACCCCATCGAACGCGTGTTCGAGCCCAACTTCGAAGAGCAGGGGGATGTCGGAAATGACCACCCGGTCGCCACGGGTCCGCGCGGCCGCGAGGGCTTCTTCACGGAGCCGCCCCACGGTCGGGTGCACGATCGCATTCAGGGCATCTCGTGCGGCGGCGTCGTGAAATACGACACGGCGCAGCGCGGCACGATCGAGTGATCCGTCTGCCTGCAGCATGCCGGCGCCGAAGCGGTCGACCACGGCTTCGAGGCCTGGCGTGCCCACGGCCACGGCTTCACGCGCCAGTTGATCGGCGTCGATGATCGTGGCGCCATGGCGGGCCAGCATGGTGGACACGGTCGACTTTCCTGACGCGATGTTGCCGGTGAGCGCGAGGTGCAGCATGCCCCAAAGGTAACGCGCGGGCTTCCGGACGCGGCACCATACGACAAAGGCCCGGGTTATCCCCGGGCCTCGGTCAGACGGTCATTCCGCGACTGCTCACGCGGCGGCAGAGTCCTGCATGTCCTCTTCGATGTCAGAGACCTGACGTCGCTTCTCACGATTGACGAGCAGCTCCTGGATGACCCACTGGGCACCACCACGCAGACGGATCTGGTGCGGTGTGCACCCCAGGTAGCGCTGGCAGGTGTTGCGGAACGCGCTGCCCGACGGGAAGTCGAGCGCACTGGCCACACCGTCGGCGCTCCGCGAGCCGTCTTCCAGCATGCTCGCGGCGACGATCAGACGTCCCCACGTGAGCAACTGATGCGGTGGCGGTAGCTGCGCCCCCTCGAGACGCTTGGACAGCAAACGACGCGACACCGCGATGAGGCGGGCCAGGCTGTCCGGCGTCAGGCGCTCGTGTGCACGGGTCACCGACAGCATGACCGCGTCACGCACCACACTGCGCAGTCCGGCCAGATGCGGCTTGAGCAAGCTGGACACGCTGCGTGCCTCGGCCTGGTCGAGCAGCGTCGCGAGCAACTGCGGCGTGTCGGTTTCTTCCGCGACGATGAGCACATCGATGCCACAGCGACCGGCGTCGAACATGTCGCGCGCTCGTTCGCGGGTGATATCGACATATGCCACCAAGGCCGCCCGGGGCACACGGACGCGCAACTGACGCACGCGTTCGAAGTCCGCGCGTCCATCGACATACAAATCGAAGACGACAACATTGATCGGCCCGCGCTCGCACGCACGGGTCAGCGAAGTCCAATCCTCGCAAGGCACGAAGCGATACCGATCACGCGCGGCGGTACGTAGCCGGGCGAGTCGGGGTTCGTGAGCGAGAAGCGTCGCGATTACGCCCATGCGACGGTCCGTTCAAAGGGAATGAAGAGAGTTAAGGAACGCATCACCTTCAGGACGCGGAAGCCGTGGGGAGCGTCACAGTCCCGGCTTTTGTGCCCGGTGCGGCGGCTCGGGCCGCCCATGCGGGCCGCCCATGCGGGTCGCCCGTGTGGGCCGCCCACACGAGGGCTCCACCCGACTCCTGTCGCACATCACCCCCTGACAGGCGTCGCCTCGGCGGACACATTACCGAGGCCGCCCTTTTCCCCTCTGTGTCCGCCATTCCTCCTTCTGCCGTCACTGCATTGATCGACGCCGCCAATACTCTTGGCGGGGCGTTGCTCGTGTTCGATGATCAGGGTCGGATCGTGGGGGCCAATGCGCAGGCCGCAGAACTGTTCGGCCTTTCACGGCGGGGCGCGTTGCCATTGCCCTACGCCGAGCTGCGGGATCAGCACGCCGAGTTCGTGGGTTGGCTCGATGCGAGTTTTGCGGGGCGGCAGGCAACCCCCTTCGAGCTCAACGCCGCCTGCGGTGGGGTCCCCTGCTGGTGGACCAGTGTGCTGACGCAAGCGCCGGCATCGACGGATGACGCCGAGTCTGCGCGATGGTGGCTCTGGCGCGCGCACGACATCACGGCATGGCGCGCGCCGCAGCGGTTTGTGCCGGAGCAGGCACACATGGCCGCCCTCGCAGAGTCCGAGGCGCGCCTGCGTGGTGTGCTCGACGCCGGCTTCGATGCCGTGTGTGTGGTGCGGGCGGTGCGAAGCGTCGACGGCACTATCCGGGATTTCCTCATCCTCGACGCCAATCGTCTCGCGGGTGAACGCGCCGGCATGGCGCGGGAAGCGATGATCGGCCAGCCGGTCCTCACGGTGTTTCCCAAGAGCCGCGACTGGGGGCTGTGGGAGGAGTGCTGTCGGGTGCTGCTGACGCGCGAGCCCCTGGAGACCACACACGCCGCGCCCATCGACGATCAGCCCGTGCGCTGGCTGCAGCGACAGATCGTGCCGGTGGATGTGGAGAGCCTGGCCATCAGTTCACGCGACGTGACCGATCGCCACGTGGAGCAGATGGCGATCGCCGCAAGCGAAGAGCGGCATCGCCAGTTGTTCGAGAACAATGGCGCCATGCAGTTGCTGGTGGACGCCGAAACGTCGCTCATCCTCGATGTGAATGCGTCGGCTGAAGCGTTCTACGGATGGTCGCGGGCCACGATGCGCGGGATGTACGTCACCGATCTCGATGCGGCGCCGCTCGAACATTGGCGTACGGTCGTGGCGAAGATCGCGATTGGCACCGGCACCCGTGTGGCGCAGGACCATCGACTGGCCACCGGTGAGCGCCGTCGTGTAGAGACCTTTCTTGGCGTCGCGGAAATCAGCGGTCGGCGCGCCGTGCACATCATCGTGCAGGACATCACGGATCGGGCGCAGGCCGAACGACGTCTGCGTGAATCGGAAGCGCAGTTTCGCGCCGTCATCAACGGCATGCGGGAGGGCGTGCTGCTGTACGACGAGGCCGGTGTCATCCGGGTGTGCAACCCCAGCGCCGAGCGCATTCTCGACATCGAGGCGTCGCGCCTCATCGGATCGGAGCCGTCGCGCATCGACTGGCACGCACAGCGTGAGGATGGCAGCACCTGGCCGCAGGATGCGCCGCCGGGACTGGTGGCGCTGCACAGCGGGCAGAGCCAGATGCAGCAACTCATGGCCATCCAACGCAAGGATGGTGAGACGACCTGGATCAGCGTGACGGCTGAGCCGATTGTCCGCAATGGTGAATCCAAGGCGCATGGTGCCGTGTCCGTGTTCAATGACGTCACGGAAACACGCGCGTCGAGTGAACGGCTGCAGCAGATGCAGAAACTCGAAGCCATCGCGCAGTTGGCCGGTGGCATTGCGCATGACTTCAACAACCTGCTGACGGTCATCACAGGCGCGACCAGTTTTCTGCGCGATTCCCTCGATACCGAGTCACCGCTGCTCGAGGATATTGCGGCCATCGAACGTGCCTCCGAGCGCGCAGAGGAGCTGACGCGTCAGTTGCTGGCGGTGGGGCGTCGGCAGATGCTGCACACGGAGTTGGTGGAGATGAACCACTACCTCCGGGAGTTGCAGCCCTCCATTCGGGAATTGTTGCCGGACGCGGTGGAGCTGCGCTATGAGCTGTCGGCCACTCCCGTGGCGGCAGCGCTCGACCGCTCCCGACTGGGTGACGCGATTCTTGCGTTGGTGGCCAATGCCGGTGCGGCGATGCCCACCGGTGGTGTGCTCACGCTCACGACGCAGGACGTGGTGTGTCCACATCCGCATGACCACGCGGTCGGGGCGCGTCGTCGACCGTACGTGGTGCTGGCGGTGCAGGACACCGGGGCCGGCATGGACGATGGGACGCGGGCGCGTTTGTTCGAGCCGTTCTTCTCGACGCAGCCCTTCGGCAACAGCCGCGGTATGGGACTGGCATCCGTGCACGGCATGGTGCACCAGAGTCGCGGATTCATCGAATGTGATTCGGTGCCGGGCATGGGCACCACCCTGCGACTCTTTTTCCCCATGAGCGGCACGCCACAGACGGTGTGCGCGGTGGAGCCTCGCTCGGAATCGCGGCAGTCATCATCGGGTGCCGTGCTGGTGGTGGATGATGATCCCATGCTTCGTGAACTCGGCCGCCGGATGATCGAGAAGATCGGCGAGTTTGCCTTTACGGCGGCATCAGGGGCAGAGGCGCTGGCATTCCTCGAGCAGCGTGCCGGTGATGTGTCGACCGTGGTCACGGACCTCACCATGCCCGACATGGGTGGGCTCGAGCTGATCGCCACGCTCTCGGAGCGCTATCCGACGATCCCGGTGGTCGCGATCAGCGGCTTCACCGTGCAGGTGGGCGCCCGCGCCGCGCTCGATGCGCGTCAGGTCCCGTTCGTGGCGAAGCCGTTCACGATTCCCGAATTGGCGCAGGCATTGGCCGTTGCACGCGCGCGGCACGCGGATTCGGCCACGCGGTGAGGCGCGCGACGCGAGTATCGCGCGCCTCGTACACCAATGTGTTGATCAGAACAGTTGCTGCTGTGCTTCGTCCCGACGCGGCACGATATGGCAGGCGCGGCACCGGGCTTCGTAAGAATCGGCTGCTCCCACCATGATGGTGGGCGATTCGTAGGGTGCCGGCTTGCCGTCGATGAGCCGCTGATTGCGGCTGGCCGGCGAGCCACACAACACACAGATGGCGTGCAGTTTGTCGACCATTTCCGATACGGCCATCAATTGGGGCATCGCGCCGAATGGCTCGCCGCGAAAGTCGGTATCAGTGCCGGCGAGGATGACCCGCCGGCCCCGATCGGCCAGACTCGATGCCACCTGCACAATACCGGCATCGAGGAACTGCGCCTCGTCGATGGCAATGACCTGCGCCATCGGATCGAGGCGCAGCAGGATCTGCGCTGAGGAGTCCACAGGCGTCGCTTCGAACGTCCGTCGATCGTGGCTGGACACCGCCCACAATCCCGCGTACCGGTCGTCGAGATGCGATTTGAATACCTGCACGCGCTTCCGTGCAATGGTCGCCCGGCGCACACGACGGAGCAGTTCTTCCGTCTTGCCGCTGAACATCACGCCAGCGACGACTTCCATCCATCCGCCTGACGCCTGGAACCCCCCACTCATCGCTTAGCCCTCGGCGTCGAAGTCCGTGCTGCGCTCGGGCGCCGGACGGGCCGGCCGACGCGCGTGTTGCATGCGCTCGGAACGTTCCGCCCATTCGCTGCGACCTTCTGCCCGCTCGCGCACCGGACGGTCGCCAAACGCGCGACGCTCATCCGCCGCGCGGGGCGGACGCCCACCGCGATCGCCGCCACGGTCTGGACCACGGTCGCCGCGCGGCCCACCATCACGTCCGCCGTCGCGTCCACCACGATCATCCCGACCGAACGGTCGCGGACCACGCGGTCCACCGAATCCGCCCGGGCGCTCACCTGGGCGACCAGCGGGACGGTCACCACGAGGCCGGTCTCCACCGGGCCGATCGCCGCCACCACGCGGACCACCGAATCCACGGCCACTGTCACGGCCACCATCACGACCGCCGAAGCTACGACCACCATCGCGGCCGCCGTCACGACCACCCTCACGCCCACCATCGCGGCCGCCACGACCAAAGCCACGATCGCCACCGCGCTCTCCACCACGATCACCGCGGTCGCTGCGCGGACCACGCTCGAATCCACCGCGCTCTGCGCCGCGCACGTCGATCCGCGCGCTCAGGCGACGGCCACGCAGGGTGCTGTTCGAGAGTGCGGCCACGGCCTTGGCCGCGTCTTCAGCATTCAACTCGACGATGGCGTGAGATTCGAACAACTCCACCGTTCCGATCCGATCACCCGGGATCTCGGCTTCGTTGGCAATCGCGCCCACGATGTCACCGACGCGCACTTCATCGCGTTTGCCGACGGCGAGGAACACCCGCTGGCGTCCCGACGCGCCCGTGCCACTGCCGTCATCGGGCCGATCACTACGCTCGGCACGCGGTTCACGCACCCGCGCACCAGCCGCGGCATGTTTGGCGCGCAGGGCGATGCTATCACGGCGGGCTCCTTCGTACAGACGCACGGCCGCGGCGGCGATTTCGAGCGCGTCGTGGTTCTCGAGCAGCGGTGCCAACAGCGCCAGCTCACTGGCCGTCGCGCCACCATTCGACAACGTCGAACGCAACGCGGTGCGCAACTGCTGGACACGATCCTCGGCGCTCGCCTTGCGTGGCAACGGCGTCCAGGCTTCGGCCAGGCCATCGGTGAACAACCGGAACGTCGGCAGTTCTTCCGGCAGCAGCAACGCCACGGCGTCCACCGGGCGCATGGCCACAGCTTCCACCAGGGCATCGTGCGAGGCCGGTGCTTCCCAGAGCACCGTGAGGGCCACATGCTGCGCGCTCGGCTGACGCACGACCTGCACGCTCACACCATCGACGGCCACTCCGAGACGGTGCAGTGCTGCTGTCGCCTGTGCGAGGCCGACCTCCGTGTTGGCCACAATGGTCACCGACGGCGGATCCTGCTCGTCGAGCAGGGCACGCAGACCATCTGCACGGCCGGCGACCGATGTCAGCAGGAAACGCGGGGTGATGGCGAGCGGCGTGTCGCCGACGATGACCGGCGTCAGGCGACGCGCGCGACGAAGCTGGGCTTCGAGGAAGGCTTCGGTCTGCTCGTTCTCCGCTTCGAGTGTTGCCACCCGCATCACATCGCCCGGTGCATCGCCGAGCAGTGCCTGCAGGGTTTCAGCCCCATTGGCGGACAGCACGTCGTCGAGGCCCACGATCACCACGACCTGCAGATGCTGCAGATTGAGGGCGGCGTCACGACGCAGGGCGAGCAGATCGGCGGCGGTGCCTGTGACGACGGCCACCGGACCGGCCGCGAGCACGCGACGCGAACGCGCAACGGCCGTGACGGGCACGACCCGCACATCATCGGTGCCCAGCAGCACGCGGGCCTGCGTGGCCGCCGCCAGGGCCTGTTCGAGAGTTGGCGTGATCACGAGGCATGTCGGGGCGGCGTTTTCGCCGGTCTCACGACTGCGTTCAATTCCGGGCCGCATGGCAGCGGCCATCATCCGCAAATCAGCGGGTCCCTGCAGCACCACGTGCTGGCTCCGCGTCGCCCCTGGCGACGTCTCTTCCCGTTCCTGCTCGCTCACGTCCCACTCCGTCAGTTGTCGGTCAGCCCGGCCGCCCAACGGCCGGTGATAATGAAAACGCCCATGGACGTTTTCGTGCGTGTCATCGCAATCACACCCGTCGCCAGACTCGCTGTTGACCTGATGTCCCGCAGCCCGGATTCCGCATGGCGCACCATGTCGGACCGCGCTTAATTGCGCTGCACGGCGCCACGCGTGCGATGAAGACCATCGCATGGGTGGCGCATTGTTCGCCGCCGCGCCGTCCCTTGACGGCCCGCGACAGGATCCGGGAAAACTACACGGTTCCGCCCCCGAAACCCACTCCATAACCCCGCTCGGCCATGTCCCTGCTTTTCCAGCCCTCGCCCAATATCATTCGACTCAAGGAATCCGCCACGCTGGCGGTGGCCGCGAAGGCACGGGCACTGAAAGCTGCCGGAAAAGCCGTGATTGATCTGGGTGCTGGAGAGCCCGACTTCGATACACCGGCCTTCATTCGGGAAGCCGCTGCGGAAGCCATGGTTGCCGGTCACACCCGCTACACGGCCACCGAAGGGGTATTGCCGCTGCGGGAAGCCATTGCGGCGGACGCCAACCGGATCCAGGTGCAAGGCACCCCGGTCACCCCCGCCGAGGTGGTGGTGTCGAACGGATCGAAGCAGTCGTTGTACAACGCCTGCGTCTGCTGCTTTGGACCGGGCGACGAAGTGCTGGTCCCCACGCCGTCATGGACCAGCTACTACGAGATGATCGAGCTGGCACGCGCGGTCTCGGTGCCGGTGTTCGGTGATGCGGCGAACTCTCTCAAGGTGACGGCCGAACAATTGGCCGCCGCGGCGACACCACGCACGAAGGGGCTGATGCTCAATTCGCCGAGCAATCCCACGGGCGCCGTATACTCACGCGAAGAACTGTCGGCCATTTTCACACTCGCCGCTGAACGTGGCTGGTGGGTCATCGCCGACGAGATCTATCTGCGGATCGCGTATGAGGGGGGAGCGCAGTCGGCGCTGGAAGTGGCGCCCACACGCGACAACCTGATCATCATCAATGGCGTGGCGAAAGCGTACGCCATGACCGGCTGGCGTATCGGCTGGTCGATCGCTCCGGTGGCGCTCAGCAAGGCGATGAACGCGTTTCAGTCACACACCACGTCGAACGCCTCATCGATCTCGCAGTATGCGGCGGTCGCGGCGATTGCACGGCGCGAAGAAGCCGACGTGGCCGTCAACGCGATGGTGCAGTCGTTCCGCGAACGGCGCGATGCGGTGGTCACGGCGTTGTCGGCGTTTCCGTCGGTGCGTTATGTGCACCCCGCCGGGGCGTTTTATGTGTACATCAACGTGGAAGGGTTCCGCGGAGCGGCCGATCCCGGCGCGGCCTTTGCCGCAGCGGTGTTGGACGAATATGGGGTGGCCGTTGTGCCGGGCGGGGCGTTTCTCACCCCCGGGTGGGTTCGCGCCAGCTATGCCACGACACAGTCGGTCGCGGTTGACGGCGTGACGCGCATCGCGCAGTGTCTGACGGCCTGAGTTTTTCTGCCTCCCTTTTCGACGGCCCCATGATCACCACCATCGTCCTGGTGCAAGCCGACCCCAAGTCCATCACTGCCTGCGCGATCGCGTTGGCGGGGATCACGGGAGTTGCCGAGGTCTATTCCGTGTCCGGTGCCTGGGACCTGGTGGCCATCGTGCGTGTGGCCGATCTCGAACAGATTGCCACCGTGGTGACCCAGGAATTCGTGAACGTGCCGGGCATCGTACGTACGCAAACGCTTACGGCGTTCCGGGCGTACAGCCGCACCGATCTCGAGCAGTCGTGGGATATCGGCGTGGAGTAGTGTGAAAGGAGAAACGTCTCACGCACGAGGATGTGTGAGACGTTTCTGTTCGCGGTCGCGATGGTTTATCGATGAACGGGGGATGTCGTGGCCACCGAGGCTACTGGCAGCGCCCCCGTTCGTATTTGAAGACCTCGAGCCA
Source organism: Gemmatimonas aurantiaca T-27 (assembly GCF_000010305.1). Classification (NCBI taxonomy): domain Bacteria; kingdom Pseudomonadati; phylum Gemmatimonadota; class Gemmatimonadia; order Gemmatimonadales; family Gemmatimonadaceae; genus Gemmatimonas; species Gemmatimonas aurantiaca. The sequence goes on from NC_012489.1 coordinate 928,919, forward strand.
GGTGTCGCCTTCATAGCCGTACGCGTAGGTGACCAGGGGGAACTGCGGCAACTGTACGCCGAAATAGAGTTCCGCCTTGCCGTCCCCGTCGGCGTCGAGTGCGCCCAGGAACTTGCGACGGGGCTGAATGCGGCTCGAGGACACGTCGCTGTAGGTGTACGAGGGCTTGTATCCGTACACCCCCTTGTCGAGCACCACCATCAGATGGCGCGGCCGTTCGGTGATGCGGGTGGCCGAGTCGGGCAGTGCTTCCGGATCATCGTACGTGACAATGACGGTGGGGCGGGTTGAGGCGCCGGTCGCGACCGCATACACGTTGCGCTGATAGCGCGACATCCGCGACAACGAAATGCCGGCGGTGGGTGCAACCAGCGTGTTGACCGTGGACAGCACCCCCTGCAATTCGCCGTCGCTGAGGGAGGTCATGTGCGGGCGCGCGAGTGGGGTGCCGCCGCTGGTGAGGAGTTCCACCCGGGAGTCGATCGACGCGAGGGCCGCGGGCAATGGTGACGGGCAGGGCAGCGTGTCGAGCGGTTCACCCTCCCACATGCCCCGTGTGCTGCGAACCGCCGACAGCGGCTCGCCGTATCGGTACGGTGTGAAGGTGGCGTTGCTGTGCAGGTAGTCGATATCAAAGGCACGCCAACCACGACTGGTCATGCCCAGCGATCGCAGTCCTTTGGCTCCCACGGTGGCGATCGGGATCAGGCGCGGAAGATTGCCGCTCCGATCGACCCGAAAGAGCACCGTGGGCTTGCTGGCCAGGAAGGTGCTGTCGCTCTGCCAGTAGGTGTCGACTTGCGGAGGATTGAGCGCGGTCTTCACTCGATCGCACGAAGTCACTCCGGCGAAGAGCAGCGGGAGCATGAGGGCACGGACGCGGCGCGTGCGGGAGCGATGAGATGATATCACACAGTGAGTTTCGGTCGATGCCTGCCGGAAGTCCACACCTGCCGCCCAGAGTCTGGAGCTTCGGGCGGAATGGGGGGTATGCCGGGAAGGAATCAAATCGGCGGTGTGGGGTGTGGAGGCCCGGATGGTGACACGCGCGACGGCGAGCGCCGCGCTCCTGATGGCGATGTGTGCTGCCGTGACTGGCGTATCCGTGGCAGGTGCCCAGGGTACCGGTCAGACGGTGGGAGCGACGAAGGGGCACAGCCGCGAGGCGGTACGTCTCATGGTGCGCCCCCGCGTCGGCGACACGCTCTGGATGCAAATCGAGCAGTCGGTCGAACTCCGCCCTCGTCGCGGGACCAATCCTCGCAGCAGCGGCACGACACCCGACTACGGGCCGCGCGCCGACCGTCCACCTGGGCAGGTCACGCGGCTGTCGCTGTTCGCGCACTCGCTCGTCGAGGCCAGCGATCTGTCCGAGACCGTCTTGCTGGCGACCAGTGATTCCATGACACTGGCTTTTGGGGCCGGCGGGGAGTTCGGTGCGCCGCGGCGGCAGACCATCAGCGACGATGCCCGGCAGGTCCGTGTCCGCGTTCGGCCTGACGGTTCCATGCGTATCCACGATCCACCACCCACCGCCGTCTCCCTGGGGGCCACGCTGGCATCGGTGCCAGGGTTGCTTCCGGAGGCACCCATCAGCGTCGGCAGTGAATGGACCCGGGAGATGACACTCCCCACTCTGCCGGTGGGTGGCTTTCGTGCGGCCGGGGTCGTGCAGGTGCGATTGCGTCTCGACTCGCTGGCCCGCAACGGTCGGGACGCCTGGGTGTCGTTGTCCGGCGTGTTGCGCCGCAGTGGTGCCGCTTCCGATTGGCCCCCGGGCGCGTCGGTGGTCACGGCCGGTACCATCAGTGGATTCATGCAGGTGGATCGGCAGCGGGCCTGGATCGTGAAGGCCTATACCGAGCTGGAAGTGTCGAGCGACCTGGCGCCGGGAACCGGGGTCACGGGACCCGCGCGGACACTCGATATGCGCATCGTGCAGCAAGTGCGTGTGTGGTAGGCGTCATCCGTCCGAGCGCATGCCGTTAGCTTAGGCGCATGCGCCTTGTGCACCTCGCCGATCTTCATCTGGGGTTTCGCCAGTATCAGCGTTTGACCGCTGCTGGTGTGAACCAGCGCGAAGCCGATGTCGAGAGCACCATTCAACGCGCGGCTGCCCAGATCACCGCGCTGGCGCCCGATGTGATCGTGATTGGTGGCGATGTGTTTCACACGGTCAGGCCGTCCAATCCCGCCATCCTGCATGCGTTCCGGGTTCTGCTGGAATGGCGGACGCAACTGCCGCACACAAAGATCGTGATGGTGGCCGGCAATCACGATGCGCCACGCACCTCGGAAACGGGCTGCATTCTGGGACTGTTTCGCGAGATCGGTGTGCACGTGGCCGACGCCGACGCCGAGCAGTTCACGTTCCCGGAATTGTCGCTCGCGGTGCTGGCCGTGCCCGACGTGCCGGGCATCGTGCGACCCTCGCTCGTGCCACCCGAAGGTTTTCGCCATCGGGTGTTGCTGATGCACGGCGAAGTGGCCGGCATGCTCCCTGCCCACATGGCGAGTCCGGAACGGGCCGCCCTCGAGATCCCGATCGACGCCCTGCATGTCGATCAATGGTCGTACATCGCGCTTGGACACTACCACGTCTACCGCGAAGTCGCGCCACGCGCCTACTACAGCGGCTCCATCGACTACACCAGCAGCAATCCCTGGGGAGAGCTGCAGGAAGAGCGCGAACATCGCGTGCCCGGCAAGGGGTTCATCGAACATGACCTTGTCTCCGGCGCGCATCGGTTTCATCCGGTGATGCCCGCCCGGGCGCTTCGCGATCTGACACCGATCGATGCCACCGGCATGAGCGCTGCCGATCTGGATGGGGCGATCCGGGCCCGCGTGGAAACCGCTCCGGGCGGGATCGATCAGTGTGTGGTGCGACTCACGGTACACAATGCCCCGCGCCACATCGTCCGTGAGCTCGATCATGCGGCGCTGCGGGAGTTCCGGAAGCGCGCCATGCACTTTCAACTCGATACGCATCGCCCCACGCCCATCGCGCATCGCGTGGCGGGCGGCGCCGCGATACGTCGGGCCACGCTGGCCGATGTGGTCGCCGATCGACTGCGTGAACGCGTGTTGACCTCCGGCATTGAACGGGACGCGCTGGTGTCGCTCGGCTTGCACTATCTGCAGCAGGCGGAACAAGCGGCGATGGCGGCCCTGCCAACGGTGGACGGCTGATCCGTGCGCCTCCATTCGCTGCATCTCGTCAATTTTCGTCAGCACGCCGACACACGCATCGACTTTGCTCTGGGACTGACCGGCATCATCGGTCCGAACGGTTCCGGCAAGAGCACCATTCTCGAGGCCATTGCCTGGTCACTCTATGGCAACAGCGCCGCGCGTGGCAACAAGGACTCCATCCGGCGTCTGAGTGTGGAGGATGTCCGGGCACCGGTCCGTGTGGAGCTCGTGTTCGAGCTGGCAGGGCATCGGTATCGTGTCGCGCGCTCGCTCTCCGGGGCCGAGTGTTTCCTCGACGACGCCGAACAGCCCATCGCGAGTACCGTGACGGGGGTGTCCGAGTTCATGCAGCGCCGACTCGGCATGACGCGCAGCGAGTTCTTTCACACCTACTTCACGGGGCAAAAAGAACTCGACGTCATGAGCGCGTTGGGGCCGGCGGAGCGCGCGCGGTTTCTTTCGCGGGTCCTCGGGTACGATCGCATCAGCGGTGCGCAGGAGTTTGTGCGCGAGCGTCGCCGGACACTGGCCGCCGAGATCAACGGGCTCCGACAGGGCATGTCCGATCCGGAGGCCATCTGGCGCGCGGTCAGTGATGCCGAAGCGCGCCTCGCCATGGCGACCGTGCGTGCGAGCGAAGCCGAACAACAGCGGCAGGTCGCCGTGGCCCTGTTGGAGACCCTCGTGCCGCAGTGGCGTGATGTGCAGGCGCAGCGTGAACGACTGCAGTTGCTGCAAGCGGAGTGTCGTGTCACCGAAGGGGAGTTGCTGGCGCGTGTGCGCGATGCGGAGCGACTGACCCGTGAGCTCGACAGCGTGGCGCAGGCCCAACGCACGCTCGAGCCACTGCGTGCCGAAGCGGCGGACCTGCGTGAAGTGCCGCAGGCGCTCGAAGCGATGGAACAGCTAGCGGCGGCCGACGTGCGACGCCAGGGCTGGCTGGAGCGGGTTCAGCAGACGGCGGACGAAGATGCACGACTGGCCGAACGGGCCGCGCGTCTCGAGCAGGCTCCCACGCTCGAACAGGATGCGTTGGCGCATCTGGGGACACTGCGCGAGCAGTTGGCCGATGTCGAACGCCTCGTCGATGAACAGCGCACGGCGTGGGCGCGCGATCGCCAGGAGGCCGAGACACGACTCGAAGCGCTCCGCACGCAGTACACGGAGCTGTCAGACCAACGGACCACCCTTGAAGGATTGGGCGCCGAAAGTCCGTGTCCCACCTGCGGTCGGCCGCTTGGTGAGAGCTTCCAGGGTGTGCTCGATACCGTGTGCGATCAGTTGGAGACCGTGCGCCTCGACGGCAACTACTATCGGCAGCGCGTGGCGCAGCTCTCGACTTTGCCGGCCAGTGTGGAAGCGCAGGAAGAGGCGCGCCGACAGCTACAGGCCGATGTCCAGAATGGTGATCGGCGATTGCAGCGCATACAGGCCGCTATCGCCGAGTCGGGTGCGCTCGGCGTGCAACGGGCGAAGCTCGCCGAACGCCTGACCGAAGCCACCAAGGCACTCTCCGAGTTGCCAACGGGATATGAGGCCGCGCGCCACAGTGCCCTGAAGCGTGACCTCGCGCGTGCGCAGGAGCTGGAAACGCGCATGGCCCGCATCGGGGCGCAGATCGAGCGGGAGCCGGAGCTTCGCTCGGATCAGCGGCGCTCGATGACGACGCAGGAACAGTTGCGTGGACGCCTGAAGGAGCTCGAACAGCAGTTGACGGCTGTGGCGGCGGGTGACACCGACTTCGCCAGCATGCGCGAAGGATATGAACGGGCCGAAGCCACGGCACGGCAAGCCGAACTCGATGCGTTGTCCGCGCGTGGAGAGTCGGAGCGTGCCCGTGCGTCACTCGATAGTGCGGAGCAGGGACGTCGTGAGCTGGCCCGTCGACAGGAAGCACTGGAAGGACTCGAACGGGACCGACGGTTGCATGATGAGCTGGACCGGGCTTTCACCGATATCCGCACGGATCTCAATGTGCAGTTGCGCCCGGAGCTTGCAGACATTGCATCGGGATTTCTCGCCGAGCTGACCGATGGTCGCTACAAGTCGCTGGAGTTCGACGAGGACTATCGCCTGCTGGTGCTCGAAGACGAGGTGCGCAAGCCGGTGATTTCCGGCGGCGAGGAGGACCTCTGCAACCTGGTGTTGCGCCTCGCGATCTCCCAGATGATCGCCGACCGGACGGGACAGGCGTTCTCGTTGCTCATTCTCGACGAAGTTTTCGGATCACTCGACGAAAACCGTCGCACCAATGTGGTGGAGTTACTGCGGCACCTGCACGACCGGTTTGAGCAGGTCATCGTCATCACCCATATCGAACAGGTGCGTGACGGACTCGATCAGGTCGTGCAGGTGCAATTCGATGAAGCGCGCCGCGTCAGTGTGACGACCGCGGCGCGTTGAGACTCAGGAGTTCTTGCGGCGACGCGCGGCGGCCCACAGGCCCGCGAGGCCAGCGGCCATCAGGGCGTAGGTGCTCGGCTCCGGCACCGTGGTGTTGGAACCGCCCGGCGTGGTGATCTGGAACATGATGTCGTTGTAGTCCCAGTCGCTCTTGTACGTCGTGGGGGTGCTCCACGTCTCGCACTGGTTCTTCTTGTTCTTCTTGTACTTGAGGCAGGTCTTCGCTTCCGTGAAGTCCCGCGTGTCCTCGAGGCCGAGGATGTAGTGGGAATCCGTCCCGTAGTTCAGCGTGCTGCCGGAGAACGTGCCGCCGTTGTCGAACGCGAAGAGCGCGAACTGCTTGTCGCTGCTGTTGTTGGAGTAGGCGATGCTGCCGTCCACCAACTGGACCCACAGGCCCCACACCGATTCGAACGTGACCGTCACGCCGCCGCTGAGGTCCGTGAGATTCAGGTCCGTACGCGTCACGCCGCTGGGGCTCGACGTGTAATATCCCCACGACGTGTTCTGGCCTGCGATATCGCCGCCGAACTTGGCGCCGGGGAGCAGCGAGAACGTGTAGGTGCCCTCGGCAAACGCAAACTTCTGGCTGCCACCGCTGCCGTTGTTCAGGTAGTGGGTCGGATTGTCGCCGTTGTACGGAAGCCAGCCACTCGGGCGCTGGTTCTGGCAGGCGTTGCCGGCCGAACCCGCCGTGCCGTTCAGGACGTAACCGACGTTGCAGCGCTTGCCATCGGTGGACTGCTGATCCCAGAACTGGCCACCGTTGTTGGCCGGTGTGACGTTGCTGCTCCAGGACTGGGCAGACGCCAGCGCGGGTGACATGATGAAGGTGGCTGCGACAGCCAGACGAACGAGACGCATTGGAACTCCAAGGAGGGTGTACCGGTTGTGGCAAGCAAGTGGCATGCCATATGGCCGGGTTCGGCTGCGTCCTCGCAAGTCGTTGAGGGGAAACCAGTTGGCTTTTGGTCTTATGGTCGAGCTCGTGGAGCTGTTGTGCAAATCCCTCACGCGACGTTCACGTTCACTACGGCATTTTGCATGACTGCCCAGAAACCATGACCAGCGTCAGTCCCGGTTCTCCACGTCCCTCACGTGCCGTCCGAGGTCCGGACGTCGCGACCATCGACGACATTCCGCAGCTCAATGAGGTGTTCGCCGAGGCGTTCACGGAGCGCTACCGGAAGGACGGGATGGCGGGGGTCCGGGTGCCGCCTCTGAGCCAGGCCATCTGGCGTTACGCGATCGAGGACGCCGGTGACGGTGCCCTGTGCTGGCGCGACGGAACGGGGCGCATCATCGCGTTCAACATGGTCCATCAGTCCGGAAGCGAAGGCTGGATGGGACCACTGTGTGTCTCCCCGGGCCACCAGGGTTCCGGACTGGGCAAGATCATGGTGCAGACCGGCATGCAGTGGCTTCGGCAGCGCGCCGCGTCGGTGATCGGTCTCGAGACGATGCCACGCACCATGGAGAACATCGGCTTCTATTCCAATCTCGGGTTTGTGCCGGGACACCTCACGGTCACGTTGACGTTGGACGCGACCTCCTCCGACGTGACGCCGCAACTGCTTTCGCGATGTGCCTCGCAGCAGAAGCCGGCGGTGATGGAGGCCTGTCTCGCGCTGACCACGCAGGTCATGCCGGGCTATGACTTCACCCGGGAGATTGAGCTCACTGACCGGCATGCCATTGGCGATACACTCATTCTCGGTCCGCTCGAAGCGCCACACGGTTTTGCGCTCTGTCATTCGGCGCCTCTGGTGGAAGGGCGCACGCGGGACGAACTCCGGGTCTTGAAACTGGTGGTGTCGCGTCAGGCGCACCTACCGCCATTGATCGGGGCACTCACCGATCTGGCCCGCCGCACCGGCACCCGCCGGGTGGCTATTCGTCTGCAGGGCGACTACACGGAGGCGTATCGCACCCTGATTGCGTTGGGCGCACGCGTGCGCTGGACCGACTTGCGCATGAGTGTCTTCGGGTGGAGCGAACTGCCTCCCGCCGAAGGCATGGTGCTGTCGAACTGGGAAATCTGACGCCGCGTGGGTGTGCCGGACTACGGCTTGCCGAGCTACGGCTTGCCGCTGCGTGGACCGCTTGGTGTGTCGCGCACGACGATGCGCCAGATGATGACGAAGACACCCGCCGTCAACAGCAGATGTACGACACCCGGGGCATCCGTGGCGAGCGTCAGCCCGCCCCAGGCGAGCAGCATCGCGATTCCAGCGGCAAGGTAGAGATCCATTCCTGAAATGTACTCGCCTGGAGGCACATTTCCATGGATGGATCGGGCGCCACCATCGGGGGTATCTGTCACACGTCCGGCTCTCCTTGGATGAGGACGGCGTTGCAGGAAACCGCGAGGGGACTGCATTGCGCCGGGTGTGTGCCGCCGGTAAGTTTTTGCAGCGTATAGCGGGGCGGAGAGACTTACTTCTTGAGCCGATAAGCTCATTGAGAGGGCTCGACAAACGGTGTGAACGTCATGCCCCAGTGCGGGGAAGGCGGAAGCGCGGTGAGGGTCTCATCCTTTCTACTGGGCTTCAGGAACCCCTCTTCGTTCCCGTGTTTTTCGAGGGCCCCGTCCATGTGGCGGGGCCTTCGTTTTTGTGGCAGGATCGGTCGCACCGTTCGCCTGGTGCCGGGACGTTGCGAGCACTTCCCGTGGGACGGCCACACGGGAACTCCACCCTCCTTCCGTCGGTTGAACGGCATGCCCATCGTCACGGTGACGCGTCGTCTGCGCTTCAATGCGGCACACCGCGTCCACAATCCCGCACTGTCCGACGCCGACAACACCCGGCTGTTCGGCAAGTGCAACAATCCGAACTGGCACGGACACAACTACACGCTCGATGTCTCCGTGCGTGGGCCGGTGGCCGAGGACACCGGGTACGTGATCGACCTGGGCGCCCTGCGCGCCATCGTCGAACGCGAGGTGCTCTCGCAGACCGATCATCGCAACTTCAACATCGACGTCCCCTACATGCAGGGCATCAATCCGACGACGGAGAACATTGTCGTCGCGATGTGGCAGGTGCTCGGGCCCGCGATTGCCCCGGCCACCCTGCAGCGTCTGCGTCTCTGGGAGACGGAGAACAACTATGTCGACTACTCGGGAGAATGAGCACGTGATGCGACGTGAACTCAACGTGGGTGGTGGTGCACATGGCGCCGATCCGGACGAATTGCCGATGGCGGGCGAACGGTCGTCCGAGTACGAGACGATGGTCCGCCGGCAACTCGAGCTGATCGGCGAAGATCCGACACGGGATGGCCTGCTCAAGACACCGGGGCGGGTGGCACGCTCCATGGCATGGTTGACCCGCGGTTACGACCTCGATCCACGCAGCGTCATCGGCGACGCACTGTTCGCCGAAGACCATGAAAACATGGTGATGGTCCGTGACATCGAGATGTACTCCATGTGTGAACACCACATGCTGCCGTTTTTTGGCAAGGTGCACATCGCCTACATCCCGAACGGCAAGATTGTCGGCTTGAGCAAGCTGCCACGCGTGGTGGAGGTGTTTGCCCGTCGCCTGCAGGTGCAGGAGCGTCTGGGCGAGCAGATTGCGAACGCCATCGTCGACGTGCTGCAGCCGAAGGGTGTGGGTGTGGTCATCGAGGCGGTGCACCTGTGCATGATGATGCGCGGCGTGGAGAAGCAAAATTCGCGCACCATCACGTCGTCACTGCGTGGACTGTTCCGTGATGATGCGAAGACCCGCAGTGAGTTTCTGCGGCTCGCCTACGCCACGCCCGGCTTCTGATCGCACGCCCATGTCATCCACCTCTCCCTCTTTCGCGTCGACATCGGCCGAAGCCCCGCTACGCGGACGGCGCGCGCTGGTCACCGGCGCCTCGCGCGGCATCGGGCGTGCCGTGGCGCTGACCCTGGGGCGTGCCGGCGCGACAGTGCACGTGCTGGCGCGTACGGCGTCATCGCTCGAGGTGGTCGCGGGCGAGATCCTAGCCGCGCAGGGAAGGGCACAGGTCCACCCGTGTGATCTCACGGATGGCATGGCCGTCATCGCCCTGTTGGCGGAATGGGAAGCGCGTGGTGAGGTGCCCGATATCCTGGTCAGCAATGCGGGCATCTTTCCACTGCTGCCCGTACAGGACACGTCGCCCGAACTGTTCGAGCAAACGCTGCAGGCGAATCTCGGTGCACCGTTTCGCCTGGTGCATGCCCTGTTGCCCCGTATGCGGGCGCAGGGCGCCGGTGACATCGTGACCGTCGGCTCGGTGGCCGATCGCCACATCTTCGGCGGCAATGGCGCTTACTCGGCGTCCAAATTTGGCGCACGTGCCCTGCACGAAGTGTTGCGCGCGGAGTTGGTCGGCACCGGTGTGCGCTGCACGCTGGTGTCACCGGCCGCGACCGACACTCCCATCTGGGATCCCATCGATCCCGACAACACGCCGGGTTTTCCACCACGTGCCGCCATGTTGCGGCCGCACGACGTGGCCGACGCCGTGTTGTGGGCGATCACTCGTCCGCCGCATGTGAATATCGACGAACTCCGCCTCAGTCGGTCCTGAGAGTCATAGCGTCATCATGCAACGCGACCTGCTCGACGCGCTCCGCTGTCCCGCGCCACACGAGGAATCGTGGTTGGTGGCCATGGTGCATCGCGCCGATGGCGCCACGCTGATAGAGGCCGATCTGGCATGCCCCGTGTGTGGGGCCGAGTACGCGGTGACTCAGGGGGAAGCCTGGTTCCACGCTGCGCAGGACCGTGTGCTGTCCACAATGCCCGCGAATGCCTCAACCACTCCGCTGCCCGACGTTGAACGTCTGGCCGCGCAACTTGGCGTGATGGGTGGACTGGCTCCGGTGCTGTTGGCGGGGGGCTATGCGGCGGTCGCCGCAGACTACGCCGCACTGACCGGCGCGCCGGTGGTGGCTGTGCCCACCGCGTCCGCGTCCGCTCCGCTCGCGATTCGCGCTGTAGACGTCTCCGTGTTGCATGTTGGTCTGCAACTGCCATTGGGAGCCAGTACCTTGGCGGCAGCGGCCTGCGATGTCGCCCATCTGGTCCCTGACGACGCCGCGAGGCTGCTGGCCAGCATTGCCCGGGCGGTACGCGCGGGCGGCCGAATCGTCGCGCCGGTCTCTCAGGAGCTGCCGGCCGTGCTCATGGGCACCGTACGGACATTGGCCCGTGATGAGCGCGAATGGGTGGCCGAGATGACGGCCAAGTCGAGCGGATTGGTGGCACTGCGGCGGTCACCACCGCCCGTGTAGCGTCCACGGATACCCGTCACGGATACCCGTGGACGCGGAGCGCTGCCGTCTCAGTGCGCTTCGACGTACAAGCTGTCGATCAGGTCCTTGTACGTCTTGTCGATCACGCGCCGCTTCACGCTGAGCTTGGGTGTGAGTTCACCCCGTTCAATGGTGAAGTCGTGCTCGAGCAACGCGATCTTCTTGGGGGCCTCGAAGCTGGCCAGGCCGGAGAGCTGTCCCTTGACCTCTTTTTCCATCTTCGCGTGGATGGTCGGCATCTGCAACAGCTCGGCGCGTGAAGTCCACACGATGTTCTGGCTGGCGGCCCACTTCTCGAGCTGATCCCAGTTGGGCACGATCAGCACGATCAGGAACTTGCGCTTGTCGCCGATCATGACGGCCTGCGACACGTACTTGTTCGTCTTGATCGTGTTTTCGATCGGCTGGGGCGCGACGTTCTTGCCGCCGGCCGTGACGATGATGTCCTTCTTGCGATCGGTGATGCTGAGGTAGCCCTCATTCAGCACGCCGATGTCGCCCGTGTGAAACCAGCCATCACCATCGATGGCTTCCGCCGTCGCCGTGGGATTGTTGAAATACCCCTGCATGATGTGCGGACCGCGCGACAGGATTTCGCCGTCCGGAGCGATCATGACTTCCACGCCGGCAATGGGCTTGCCCACGGTGCCGAGTCGGTAGGCAGACAGGGCGTTGCAGGCGATGACCGGAGACGTTTCCGTCAGTCCGTATCCTTCGAGAATCACCAGTCCGGCCGCGTAGAAAAATTTCGCGATTCCGGTGAGAGGGGCGCGCCGCCAGATACGAAGTAGCGAAGGTTGCCACCGGTGCGCTCGCGCAACTTCGAGAACACGAGTTTCTGCGCAATGCCGTACTGGAACGCCAACAGGCCACCGGGCTCCCGGCCCGCGAACTTTTCATCGGCCCACCGTTCCCCGGTGCGGCGTGCCCAGAAAAAGATGCGCTTCTTGAGCCCACCACCACTCACGGCGTTCTCCAGAACGCGCGCATAAATCTTCTCGTACAGTCGTGGCACCGACATCATGAGCGATGGCTTCATCTCGCTCATGTTGACGGGCACGGTGTCGATGGACTCGGCGTAGGCGATGCGACAGCCGGTGGCGAACAGGTAATAGTCGCCCGTGCGCTCGAAGATGTGACTGAGCGGCAGGAAGCTCAGCGCGAGGTCGGAAGTGCCGACATTCAGCACCTGCCTCACACCTTCCACGTTCGAGTGAATGTTGTCATGCGTGAGCATGACACCCTTCGGATTGCCCGTCGTGCCCGACGTGTAGATCAGGGTGAGCAGTTTGTCCGGGGCCACTGCCAGCGCGGCTTCCTTGAACGTGGTCGCCCGCTCCGGTGAATCGTTGGCGGCGCCCATGGCCTCGAGCTCGGCGAGCGTCATGTCACAGCCATGTTCCTTCGTGGCCGCAAAGCCGATCACCCACTGCACGCCCGGGATCTGCGCGCGAATGGACTGGATCTTCCGGGCCTGTTCCGGCGTGGACACGAACAGCACCCGCGCGCCCGAATCGTTGATCAGGTAGGGGATCTGCTCGGACGGCAGCGTCGCATAGATCGGCACATCGGTGAACGAACTGCAGGCGCAGGCATAGTCCACGATCAGCCATTCGGGGCGGTTTTCCGAGAGCAACGCCACGCGTTCTTCGGCCACCACCCCAAGGTGAGCGAGTCCGAGCGCGGTACGACGTACACGCTCGAGGATCGTGCGATGGCTCAGAGGCTCCCAGACGCCATTGACCTTGTACAGGACGGCGTCGGTGCGATCAAATCGTTCGACTGCATCGAAAAACAGTCGATTGATCGTGCCGGGGGCGGGGCGGGGACCCCCCGAAGCGAATTGGGTGGGTGAGGACATACTTGAGAAACTGGCCCCGGGATTCCCAGCGCGGGAGCCCTTGACGGCTTTTCGCTACCTGAGCGTTGCGGCTCGGGTGGTGCTCAGTGCACCACCCGCGTGACCAGTCGCAGTGGGCTGCCCGGCACGGCCTTGCCGCGGTACTGCACGGTCGCCTGCACCACCAACGAGTCGGCGGTACCGCTGTCAGGCAGAAACCGATTCTTGCGAACCATCACTTTCCGGGTCGCGTCGGAGTCGCCGGTCGTGTCGACCACCGAGGCATTCCGCTCATCGACCGCGAGATAGGCGACGGCGGAGGTGTCATTGGTGGGGTTTGCCGGATGCAGCAATGTGTAGCGCACGATCCAGCCTTTCACGGCGGTTGGGGTGGTGCCCGTTTTGTTGTGGCGCACCAATACCGAGAAATCGCCTGTGAGCACCTTCTGTGCCGAGTCGCCGGCCTCGAACTTCAGGTCTCCCGGCGCCGAGCCGGTCACGGTATCGGGGGGCAGTGTGACAAAGAGGGTACCGAGAATCTGCAGACTCGATCCTGCACGGGCGGCCACACGACCTGTGGAAACGGTCGTGATCTTGCGCGCGAAGACCGTGCCGCTCGTGGAGTCGATAACGAGCGACGAATCGCGATTGTAGTCGGCATACAGGTAGGTCACCGGCGCGCCGACGATTTCCTCGCCCGCCGAATTGCGCACGATGGCGCGAAGGGGGGCTATCACCCCCGCTTCGTTGCGCAGCGAATCGCCAACGACGACCGCCGGATAGGGGAGCCGCGCGAACTCGAGAGCGGCCGGTACATCGGGGCCCGATCCCACATCCGCGCACGCGGTAGCGATAGTTGCGACGATCGCCACGGTGCTGCCGATGATCCTGCGTCGCACTCGCTGCGCTGCGTGTCCTGCGTCGATTGAAGCCGTGTCCTGCGTCACTTCCCGTCCTCGTGCCCCCGATGGGCACCCGTCACGTGAATCGTTCAGCGAGTCGCGTGGCAATGTTGATGTACGCCTGACTGGCCGGATCGGCGGGATTCCGCAGCACCACCGGCTGGCCGGCAGCGAAGGCCTCAGCCGTAGCCGGTGTCCGGGGTACCGGCACATCGAAAATCAGATGCTGCGGCAAATGCTCGCGCACATAGTGTACGACGCGCTCGGTCGCTGGGTTCCCCTCTTCGTGCATCGTGAGGAGAATGCCTTCCAGCGTGAGCTCATCATTCTCGGCGATCACGTCCTGGATTGCACGCAGGATCTGCGGTGTGGTCTGCAGAGCCAGGGGTTCGCACTGCAGCGGTACCACGACATGCTGGCTGGCGGCCAGCACCCGGCGTGTGATGGCCCCGAGTCCGGGCGGAGTGTCCACCACCACCACGTGGCATCGTTCGCGGGCCATGGCGAGCAGGTCGCCCAGCAGACTGGTCTCACCGACCGCACGCTGGAAGGCCGTATGGTCGGCGGTGTCGCTCACCGAACCGGCCAGGATCACGCGCAGCCACGGCATCGCCGTCGGCAGGATGACTTCGCGCAGCGACCGTTCGCCGCGGAGATAGTCATCGAAGCCCACCGTGGGATGACCACGGCGCAGTCCCACTCCGTAGCGCACCGCGCCCTGCGGATCGGCATCGACCAGCAGGGTCTTGAGACCGCGGCGTGCGAAGGCCACGGCAAGATTCACCGCGGTGGTGGTCTTACCGACCCCACCTTTCTGGCTGACGATGGAGAGGACGCGCCCCATGTTCAGTACTCGTCCCGTCGGGGCTCATCGGCAGGCGCCTGCCAGTGATCGCCCGCCTCGTGTCCGTCTTGCGCCCCCTCGGTGGCATAACCGTCCTGCTCCGCTTGTTGCATCGAGGCGTTCTGCAACTGCATCAGTGTCCGCTCGGCGTGCTCACGGAACTTGCTCGCCTGTGGATCGTCGGCGTTGCTGGTGCGCAGGTACGATTCCAGATGCATGCCCGCGTGTACGGTGTCGCTGCGCTTGAGCAGCAGGAATGCGAGACCGTAGTGCGCGCCGGCCAGATTGGGGTCGAGCTGCAGGGCGCGTCGGTACGTGCGAATCGCTTCCTCGGGTTGCCCCGTTTTGGAGAAGGCGATCGCGATGTTCTGCAGGACGCGCAAGTCGTCGGGACGCTCGCGCAGCGCGAGTCGGTAGGACGTGAGCGCGTTGCCGTAGTCCCCACGCGCTTCGAGATCGAGCGCCTCTTTCAGGAAGTCGGTCTTCCCTGAATGGGGTGCCGACGAACCGCCCACGAGGCGGCGCCACCAAGTCATGCGCTCGCAGGGTTTCGGAGGAAAGAAGGAGGCGATGACCGCACGGTGGCAATCCTCACCGAACACGTGCCAAGCTATCGCCCCGCAAGCATCGCTACAAGTTGGTGATGGTACGTTGTTGCGCGTGCGTGCGGGGGCTACACTCCAAAGATCCTCAGAGGAGCCGCCAATGCCTGAACCGCAGCCGTACGCCCCCGATCCCAGCAAAGGGGTGCTGATCGTCGACTGGCCGCTGTTTGGCGAGTTGGCCCGTGCATTGGCCGTGCGCGTGGCGCGCGAGTGGATGCCCGATCTCGTGGTGGGGATCGCCACGGCCGGTGTGGTGCCTGGGGCGGCTGTCGCCGCCATCCTCGACCGTCCGTTCCATTCCATTCTGATCTCGCGACGCTACAGCGCCGATCAGGTCCGCGAAACGCCCGCCGTATTTGGTGCGGCGCCTGCCGAAGTGCGCGGACGTCGTGTGCTGGTGGTCGACGAGACCTGTGATTCCGGGCAGACACTGCGCCTCGCCGTAGGCGCGGTGGTCAATGGGGGCGCGCGTGAAGTGCGCTCGGCCGTGAGCTTCCGCACAGGCGCGTACGCGCCCGACTACCACGCGCTGGCTACGCAGGCCATGATCGTGCTGCCATGGGATCGGGAGATTCTGATTGACGGCGACCTGCGTCCCAACCCGAAATACGAAGGGCTGCTTCCGCAGCCCGTGGTCTGACCCCAGTCACGCGGACGGGCGCCGGAACTCAGGCGCTGGCGGCGGCCCGTTCGTAGGGAATGCCGCGTTCCATGGCTTCCCAGACGTACTCCAGCACATCCACCGACCCGAGCAGGAAACGGCTCCGACCCGGAGCCATGTCGGGAGGTGCCACTTCGAGCACTGAAATGGGGGCGGCCGCGAGTCGCCCGAAAAAGCCGGCGAACAGCCCGGTGGTGATCAGGCATCCGCCTTCCAGCTCCCCTGCTTCGCTCCAGTCGGACACGTCGAGGGCCATCACCGCCTCGCTCAACGGCACCAACTCCGCACGCCCCCACCCCTGCTGATGCAGAAATGCTTCCAGCAGCCAGGGAAACCGTTCGTCGGCAAGATCAGCGGCAGGGGCTTCACCCTGCTCCTGCAACCAGGTCGCGAAGTGATCAAAAAGCGCCTGGCCGGCCGCATACCCGGCGTCGCGGATCGCGTCAATCGACGCGGCGGCGCCGTCAACTGCACGATCACCCTGAGGATGATGCACGGCCTGCTGGAGTCCCGTGAAAAACTCCACGGGAACGGTCACGGTGCGTGAGGCCACCGGCAACGGGGCGGAGATCGAGGTGCTCATGTTCCGGTGACGCTCGCCCACGGGCCCCGTCACGTCAAGCGGGGGGAGAGGACCGCCGGTGTGACGGAACCGGCCACGGGTGTATGGTCAGGCCGATGCATCAGCCGATGCATCAGCCGATGCCCCGGACAGTTTCTCCAGCAACTCGGCTTCCGTCAGCACCGTGACGCCCAGCTCCTTGGCCTTGTCGAGCTTGCTGCCGGCTTCTTCGCCGGCCACGACAAAGGTGGTCTTTTTGGAGACACTGCTGGTCACCCGCCCCCCGGCCTGCTCCACGAGGGCCGTGGCTTCACCACGCGAGAGCGAGGGCAACGTGCCGGTGAGCACGACCGTGGCTCCGGTGAGCACGCCATCGGCCTGCACGGCATTGGGTTCGTCGAAGCGCAGGCCGCGCGCGCGAAGCCGTTCCATCAGGGCGCGCGTCGTGGGGTCGGCAAAATAGCTGGCCACCGACTGGGCGATGATCGACCCGATGCCGCGCACGGCCCCGAGTTGTTCCGCGGTGGCGTTCATCAGGGCGTCCAGCGAACCGTACTGACGTGACAACAGTTGCGCGGCCTGTGCACCGACATGCCGAATGCCAAGACCAAACATGAGTCGCGACAGCGGCTGCTGCTTCGCGGCGGCAATCGCTGCCACCAGATTTTCAGCGCTCTTCTTCGCGAATCGCTCGAGGCTGGTGAGCTGATCGACGGTGATGTCGAACAGGTCGGCGACATCGTGCACCAGGCCGGCGTCGAGCAGTTGCTGAATGCGCGCGTAGCTCAGGCCATCGATATCGAGCGCGTCCTTGCTGGAAAAATGCACCAGCCCTTCGAGTTGCCTCCCCGGACAGGCGACGTTGGGGCAGTACACCGCCACGTCGTCGCCATACCGCTCAACTGGCGTATTGCAGCGCGGACACTGTGTGGGCATCGACCAGGGCTGCTGCGAACCATCGCGCTGCTCGGGGACCGGACCCAACACGTACGGGATGACATCTCCTGCGCGTACCACCTGCACCGTGTCGCCTTCCCGCAGATCCTTGGCCGCGATCTGATCGGCATTGTGCAGTGACGCAAAGGTCACCGTCGCCCCGCCAACATCGACCGGTTCGAGCACGGCAAACGGTGTGAGCACACCGGTTCGCCCCACGTTCACATCGATGCGACGCAATTTTGTGAGCGCCATGTCCGGCGCAAACTTCCGCGCCACGCCCCAGCGGGGGGTGCGATCGGCCCGAATGCCCAGCTCGTCCTGCAGGGCCATGTCGTTCACCTTCACCACACCGCCATCGATCGCGAACCCCAGCGTGGCACGTGTCTCGTGCTCCACCACCGTGGCCCAGGCTTCGGCTTCCTGAATGGTGTGGCAACGCTGACGATGTGGCGCAACCGGCACCCCCCACGCACTGAGCTGCTCGAGCAACTCCCACTGTGAACGCGCCGGTGCGCTGCCATCGGGCAACACGGCCGCGTATCCGAAAAAACGCAGCGGTCGGGCGGCGGTGTTCGCCGAATCGAGCTGGCGCATGGAGCCGGCGGCGGCGTTGCGCGGATTCACATACACGGGCTCACCAGCGGCCACACGCGCTTCGTTCATGCGCTCGAAGCCGGCGAAGGGCAGGTACACCTCACCACGCACTTCCATCAGCGGCGGATGGTTGTCGCCATGGAGGCGCAACGGTACACCCCGGATGGTGCGCACATTGGCGGTGACGTCCTCGCCATCCGTACCATCGCCTCGGGTCGCCGCCGTGACCAGCACGCCCTCGCGATAGGTCAGCGCTACCGCGGCCCCATCGATCTTGAGCTCGACGGTGTACCCCGATGTGTGTATCGCGTCACCAACGACGCGCTTGAGTGACTGCTCGAAGTCTTCCAGCTCGCTGAGATCGAACGCATTGTCCAGAGACAGCATACGCACCAGATGCCGGTGCGGGCTGAACGCGGACTGTACGGGGGCACCGACTCGTCGGGTGGGTGAATCTTCCGTGCACAACGTGGGGTATTCCGCCTCGATGCCCTGCAGCTCCCGGAACAGTCGATCGTATTCCTGATCGGAGAGTGTGGGGCGATCGAGGACGTAGTACTCGTGCTGGGCGGTGCCGAGCTGTTCGCGCAATTCGCGAGCGCGCTCAACCGTCTGGTGTGGTGGAGTTCCCGATGACGCGGTCATGTCGGGAATCTACCATTCCCTGAGTGGAAACTCATCATCGAACTGAGGAGGATCGCGAGATGGATGATTCGAGAGATGACGAAACGCGTCGTGTGGCGCGCACGTTTGGACTGGGTCTGCTGATCGGTGCCGCCATCGGTGCTGGTGCGGCCCTGTTGTTGGCTCCGGCGACGGGGCAAGCCACGCGTCGGCAGCTTCGGCGCGGTGCACGAAAGCTCTACGAGCGCGGTGAAGATTCCCTCCACGACCTGATGGAAGATTCCGACCGCAAGGCCCGACGGTTCGCGCAGCGCGGCTTCAAGCGGGGGCGCAAGCTGGTGGCCGACGCGCGCGATACGGTCGGCTGGTAACACGCGGCCCGATACCCTACGCCCCGACGGACGACTCAGACAGCCCTGCTACTTGAGGGCCTTGAGTTCGTCCTCGGCGGCGCGGCGGTACCGGTCGTCATTGGCATCCATGGGCGGCGACTTGAGCGCGGCCTGATACGCCGCACGGGCATCGTCGGTGCGGCCCATGTCGCGATAAATGCGCGCCTGGTCGAGACGGTGAATGAGCCGTTGCGGATCGTGCGCCACCGACTCCTCCATGTACCGCGCGGCCTCGGCCCAACTGGCCGTTCCCATCACCTTGCCTCCCATGAAGGTCTTGGCGAACGCGCGGGCGATACCGTTCAGGCGCATCACTTCCGCGTTCCACACGCCCATGATGTGCAGCGCGCCCGGGTGTTTTGGATCGCGCGCCAGCGCCTCCATCGCGTGGTCCCGCACACTGACCGCGTATTTCACGCGATCGCGCGAACTCGCCGACATCGCGGTCCGTCCGATCGCACGCGACATGTGGAAGTGCACGTCGGCCTGTTCCGGATGCATGGCCAGTGCCTGACGTGCATACCGATCGGCGCGCTCGTAGCGTGCCGCCTGTGTCTTGCGGTCCGGCTCGAACTCGCCGAGATCCACCAACTCACGGGATGCCCGCCAGAGGGCGTCGAAGGAGAGTGAATCCCGCTGCAGAGCTTGCTCGTACAGCGCCAACGCCTGTGCGGGGTGCCGTGCGACGCTGGCCTTGTCGCCGCGTGCGATGAGGTCGGCCACTTCCGCGTGTACCGATGTGGTCACACGGGCGTTGGGCGCCGCGGCCTGGGGCAATTGCGCGACCAGTGTACGTGGCGTGGTGGCGAGCGACAACACCATGGCCGGCACCAGTAGCCGCAGCGCGGAGGCAGGTGACACAATGGCGCGTGATACCACTGCCCGTCGTGCGGACGTGCGTGGGCTGACACCCGCACCGGTGCGTGCGGTGACGGTCGATTGGATGTAGGTTGGCACCACGTATGGAAGCTCGGACACTGATCGAACGGAAACGAGATGGCGGACGGATTGCTCCGTCCGAATGGCGCAGCCTCATGAAGGCCTATGCTGCGGGCGATGTGCCCGACTACCAGATGGCCGCACTGGCGATGGCCATCTTTTTTGTCGGACTCGATCGCGATGAGATCGTCGCGTTGACTGACGCCATGCTCACCAGTGGCGCAACGCTTGATCTCGATCACCTCCGCGTCGGCCGGGTGGACAAACACTCCACCGGCGGTGTGGGCGACAAGGTGTCGCTGGTCCTCGCCCCGCTGGCAGCGGCGTGCGGCGTGGCCGTGCCCATGATGTCCGGGCGTGGGCTCGGTCACACAGGCGGTACCCTCGACAAACTGGAATCGATCCCGGGATTCCGCACGGATCTTTCGCTGGCCGCCGCGACCACCCAGATCGAATCCCTCGGCTGTGCCCTGATCGGACAAACCCGCGAAATCGCGCCGGCTGATCGCAAGCTGTATGCCCTGCGTGATGCGACGGGCACCGTGGAAAGCATTCCACTTATCGCGGCCAGTATCATGTCCAAGAAATTGGCCGAAGGTCTGACAGGGCTTGTCCTCGACGTCAAACATGGCTCGGGGGCGTTTCTCCCCGAAGTGGAACGCGGACTCGAACTGGCGCGCACCATGATTGCGCTCGGTGCCGATCACGGTTGTCCGGTGGTGGCGCTGCTGACGGCCATGGACCGGCCGCTCGGACGCGCCTGCGGCAATGCCATCGAGGTGGAGGAGTCCATCATGGCCCTGCGAGGGGAGGGACCGTCCGACTTGATGGCCGTCACGTATGCGCTGGGTGCCGAAATGCTGCTGCTCGGGGGCGCGGCGCGTTCCCGGGACGAAGCACGGCGACGCATGGAGGTGGCCATTTCCAGCGGCAAGGCTGCCGAGCGATTCCAGCAGATCATCGAAGCTCAGGGTGGCAATCCGGCGGTGGTGGACGATCCGTCGCTGCTTCCGCAGGCTGCGGAGTGCGAGCTGTATCTGGCGCCTCGTGGTGGTGTGGTGGCGCAGGTCGAGCCCCGGGCCATCGGGCGTGGCATCACGGCGCTGGGCGGCGGGCGCACGCGGGTGGACGATATCGTGGACCCCGCCGTGGGATTTGTCATCACCGCGCGACCGGGCGACGTAGTGCGGGCCGGGGAGCCGCTCGCCACCATTTTTGCCCGAGACCCAGCCGGCATTGCCATCGGACGAGAGACGCTGGCGCGGGCCATTGTCGTGGCCGATGACGCGGAGCCACCACTTCCCCTCATCAGCCACCGGGTCACCGAAGCCGGGGAAGAGCGCTGGGTGGACGAATGAGGGTCGGGGTGCCTAGTTTTGGGGGTCAGCGGCTCACGCCGCGCCCGTCTTACCGGTGCTCTGCGCCCCAAGCCTTTACGCGATGCTTGCTCCGTCCACGAATCGTCTTCTGAGCCTGGCCGCCGCTGCTGCGGTGCTGCCGTTGCTCGGCATCTATGCCCTGCTGCTGTACATCTCCACGCCCAGTGCGACGGGTGGTATGGAGCCGACGACGACGATGCTGTGCTACATCGCACTGACGATCATCTTCGGTGCACTGATCACCGTGGCGCTCAACTTCTCGCGGCAGCTCACCCGCGAAGCCAAGGGCGAGTACCAGACGCCCTGAGCGAACCGCTCCGATTTTCCTGATCCCGGTCGTCAGCCTCGCTGATGACCGGGATTCTTGTTTTGACGTGCGCGGGCACGATCTTGGGTGGTCCGTGTTACCGCGTAGTCTTCCCGCGCCTGAGCTCCTATGCACGATGCGCACGCCTTTCTGGCGAACCTGACGCTCGTCCTCTGCGTCGGCGCGCTTACCACCTATCTGTTCCAGCGCATCCGGCAGCCGGTGGTGTTCGGCTACCTCGTCGCGGGCATGATCGTGGGGCCGCACGTCGGTGTGCCGTTGTTTGCCGACCTGTCGATGGTGACCACGCTGTCCGAGTTGGGCGTGATCATGCTGATGTTCGGCCTGGGACTCGAGTTCAGTCTGCGCAAATTGGTGCAGGTGGGGCCGACGGCGGGCGTGGTGGCGTTGGTGGATACCAGCGTGATGCTGGTGTTCGGCTATGGCGCTGCCCAATTGCTCGGGTGGAGTACGCTGGAGAGTGTGTTCTGCGGCGCGATCGTGGCGATTTCCTCCACGACCATCATCGTGAAGGCGTTCGCCGAACAAGGCGTGCGCGGCCGTTTCACCGAGTTGGTGTTCGGCATCCTCATCAGCGAAGACCTCATTGCCATCCTGTTGATCGCAGTATTGACCACCGTGGCCGCCGGTGGTGGCGTATCGGCGGGAGAGGTCGGCATCACGGCCGGCAAGCTGGTGCTCTTCCTGGTGGGATTTGTCGGCATCGGGTTGCTGGTGGTGCCGCGTCTGGTGCGCGCGATCGTGAGACTCGATCGGCCGGAAACCACATTGATCGTCAGTCTCGGGCTGTGCTTTGGTGGGGCACTGCTGGCGCTCGGCGCGGGGTATTCCGTGGCGCTCGGCGCGTTCATCATGGGATCCCTGGTTTCGGAGTCGGGCGAAGCGCGGCGCGTGGAACATCTCATTGCCGGTGTGCGCGACATGTTCGGCGCGATCTTCTTCGTGTCGGTGGGCATGATGATCGATCCGCGTCTGGTGGCCGAGCATTGGGGCGCGGTGGTGCTGCTGTCGGTGGTGGTGATCGCCGGCAAACTGATCGCGGTGTCGACGGGCGCGTTCCTCATGGGCAACGACGTGCGTACCTCGACGCAGGCCGGCATGAGCCTCACGCAGATCGGTGAGTTTGCCTTCATCATCGCGGCGCTGGGACTGAGCAGTGGGGTGGTGCGGGAGTTCCTCTATCCGGTGGCCGTGGCCGTCTCCGCCATCACCACTCTCACGACACCGCTACTCATTCGCGCGTCGGGGCCATTTGCGTCGATGGTCGATCGCAATCTGCCGCGGCCGCTGCAGACGTTTGTTGGTCTGTACGGCAGTTGGATCGAGCGCTTGCGCGTCGCATCGGCAGATGCCGGGCTCGCGCCGCTCATTCGCCGCAAGGTGATCCTGCTGGCCGTGGATGCCCTGTTGCTGGCCGGTGTGGTGATCGGCGTGGCCTATGCGAAGGGGCCACTGGCGGGCTACGTGGAGCGCACGACGGCCTTCTCGCCGGGCGTCAGCACGGTGGTGCTGTATGGCATCGCGGCGATGGTGGCGGCCCCGTTGATTGTGGGCATTGTGCGAGTCTCGGCCGCTTTCGCGTCGTTGCTGGCGTATCGCGCGCTGCCACTCGCGGCCGGCAATCGTCTCGACTACGCCCAGGCACCGCGTCAGGTGCTCATGGCCACGCTGCAACTCGCGCTGGTGACGGTGAGTGGTCTGCTCGTGGTGGTCGTGACAGGTCCGTTCGTGCCACTGGGGCGAGGCGCCGTGGTACTCGCGCTGGTCGTGGGGTGGTTGGGGGTGGTGTTCTGGCGCAGTACGGCCAACCTGTACGGACACACGCGAGCTGGCGCAGAAGTGCTGATCGCGGCGTTGGCGAAGGGGATGGTCGCGCAGCAGGCCGACGCGCAGGAGAGTGGGCACGCACCAGCCCCGCGCGATCTCACGATGGTACATCGCATGCTGCCTGGGCTTGGTGATCCGGTGCCGGTGCTGCTGCTGGCAGAGAGCCCGGCGGTGGGACGTACCCTCGGCGAATTGCAACTGCGTTCGCTGACCGGCGCGGTGGTCCTCGCCATCACGCGTGGCGATGAGCAAGTGATGCTGCCGGTTGGCAGTGAGCGGTTGCTGGTTGGCGATGTTGTGGCGCTGGCCGGATCGAGTGAAGCCATCGATGCGGCGCGGTTGATGCTGCAGTTGGGGTGATCAACGTTCCTGACGCAGCGTCTGCCCGGAGCGCTTCAACTCTTCCTCGAGCATACGCATGCCTTTGGGACCCATGCCGTGCATGGCGGCCAAGTCGGCCTTGCTGTGTTGCGCGAGTTGCGCCATGGACGTGATTCCCGCGGTCGACAGCGCGCGCAATGCCGGTCCCGAGAGGCCTGCGGGAAAAGCGGTGGCGTTGGGGTGGGTCTTCTCGCGTTCTGCGGAATTGGGCATGGAGATACGCTCGAGAATGCGCGGAGTGCTTGATGTGGGCGGTGGCGTGCGTCAATCGTTCCCATGCGCCCGCGCCGTAGTCGCCGAAGCAGCTTCACTACTACTTCACTCTGATCCCGACCGCAACGATGTCGCCTGCCGGCCGTGCTGCTGATCTGTCGTCACTTCTGGCAGGTGTTCGTGTCGTCACCATCGCACAGAATGCGCCCGGACCGCTGGCGGTGCAGCGGCTCGCCCAACATGGCGCATCGGTGTGCAAGATCGAGCCGCCGGAGGGAGATCCGTTGCTGACGATTTCACCGTCGTGGCACGCGGAAATGCATGTCGGCGTCACCATCGAGCGCCTCGATCTCAAGACATCGGAAGGCCAGGCGGCGCTGCGTGAACACCTGGCCACAGCCCAGGTGTTCATCACCAGCCAGCGACCAGCGGCGCTCACGCGACTGGGACTCGACCCGCGCACATTGCTGCAGAGGTATCCCACGCTTCGTGTGTTGCGCATTGTGGGAAGCCTCGACGCACCGGATGACGCGGGACACGATCTCACCTATCAGGCAGCAGCGGGGTTGATCGGTGCGGCCATGCCACTGGCACTGGTTGCCGATGTGATGACGTCGGAACGTGCGTACGCGGGCGTGCTGGCCTTGCTGCGTATGGACGAAGGCCATCTGATGGACATCGGCATGGTGGAAAGTCTTGCGCCGATGCAGGCCACCCTTCGTCACGGGCTGACGGTACCCAACGGCATACTCGGTGGCGGACTGCCGCGCTACATGCTGTACGAATGCCGGGAAGGGCAGGTGGCCGTGGCGGCGCTTGAGCCACACTTCGCGGCGCGTCTGCGGGATGAGCTGGGCACAGACGACCAGGCGATCATGGCGGTGCGCTTTCTTGAGCGCACCGCCACGGCATGGGAGGAATGGGCGAAAGCGCGGGACCTGCCCATCGCGGCCGTCCGCGCTACCAATCCGACATGGGCTTGAGCCTGGTGCCGATGGAAATGCCTGCCGGAAGCTGTTGGATCGCCATGCCGATATAGGCATCACCACCGGCCAGCACTTTGGCGAATGCCTCCCGGACCGCTGGCAGGGAGTTCTGGTGCTTTCGCACAAATGATGGCGAGTAACTGCTCAACTTGTTCAGATTGACGTGCATGCGCTGAGTGCCGTCGGTGACACGCCGCTGTTCCGTCCAATCGGCGAAGCACATGACCGCATCGGCAAAAGCCGACTGCGTGGTCGGCGGCCCGTTCCAGAGGCAGATGGTCGCCGACGGCATGTCCTGCCAGGTGAATTGCACTGCCAGGGAACTGTCGGCCATCGTCATGATGGCGTGAGCCGCCCCGGCCGACTCGTTCGCCGGGATCGCTTCCTGCCCAGTCAGGGTGCCGGACCAGGATTGCGCTGCGAGCGCGCCGGGCGTCATGCCACTCACGATCAGGAGCGTGGCGGTCAGTACGCCATGGATGCGGTGGTTGAGCATCGGGTCACCCTCGGGAATGGGACCGAAGTCTGTGGGCGGCCGCACGATTGCCCGCCCACTTCCAATTCTACGTCGCGACCGGTGAGAAGGCTCCCGGTGCGAACGGGAAAAGATGCGGGCTCTGGTGTGAGGGGATTCGGCGCCGCGTTGCGCGTGTCGGATATCACCTTCTGCGCCGACTCATGATCGAATCCACTGCTCGCCTGTTGCGCCTGACCGTCATCTGCTCTCTCTGCGTGCTCAACGCGTGCGGTGGCGGTGACACATCGTCCGGCGGAACACCTACGGTGCCTGTCACGCCGACCACACCCAATCCTCCGGCGACGAATGTCCCGGCATCGGTTGCCATCGTGGCTGGTGATGCCCAGTCCGGTGAAACAGGAGCGCGTCTGCCCAATCCGTTGTCGGTACTGGTGCGCAACAACGCGGGGACGCCCATCGCAGGTGTCGCGGTGGAATTCAGCATCGATTCCGGCGGTGGTTCACTCAGCAGCACGGCGGCCACCACGACCGCCGAAGGCATTGCCACCAGCGGCATGTGGACGCTTGGCGCGGTGGGCAACAATGTCGTCGTCGCGCGGGTAGCCTCGTTGCCGGTGGTGCGCTTTCACAGCATTGCTGTGGGGCCCGCAGTGCGCACACTGGTTGATCGCACGACCGTGCCGGCCAGCGGAGGCATCATCACCTATCGCAAGCCGGGCGACCCACTGGATGGCCTCACGGTCACGATCCCAGCGCAATCGTATGCCACGGCGACGGCGTGGACCATCACCGCCGATTCCGTGACACGTCCTACGCTACCGGCTGGTTTTGTCCAGGTGGGGCCCACACTCACCGTGGACAATGGCGCCGCACACGCGGACAGCGTGATGTCGTTGTCGATGCCGACATCGGCTGGCGGTGATGACGCCGTGGCGCCGTTTTATTTCGATGCCGCGACCGGCTACCTCGAACCCATTCCCATCGTGGAGCGCAGTGCAGGCACCGTGGGACTCGCCACGCGGCACTTCTCACGGGACTTGCTGGCGCTGCCTGGTGTGGATCCAGGTGTCAGCGCCGCCCGCAGCGCGCTGATGGCCGGTGGTGTGGCGTTGCGCGCCTTCGGGGCCGTGAAGGTGGTGTGGATCAAGACACCACGTGCTCAGCTCGCGGGCACCTTCACGTCGGGTTTCACCGCTGGACAGGACAACTGGGAGTTCGAGAATCGCGGCCACTTTGCGGCCCCTCGCGGAAGCTGCGAAGGCATGAGCATCACCGCGCTGCACTACTGGTACTTCCTCAAGCGCAATGGTGCGCCATCGCTGTACCACCGTTTCGACAAGTCCCTCACCGATCTGCTCGACAACGTGCAGGGGCAGCGATACGCCGCGGCGGTGCAGGCCGACTACCTCGCCTATGCCTCCGCGCATGGCGATCAGGTCGAAAAACTCATCACGCAGGCGACACAACGCGGCACCAAGCTCGAAGAGCTCACGCCGAGCTGGATCGTGCTCACACTCAAGCTGCTCAAGCAGCCGGTGCTGATTGGTCTGCTCTCCGGCAGCGGCGGCCACGCAGTCATTGCCACGGCGGCCACCTACGATCCGGGCACAGCGATCACCACCGTGACATTTGTCGATCCCAACCTCCCCACGCAGGCCCGCACGATGCGCTTTCAGGGAGGGACGCTGATGCCAGTGGCCCTCTCGACAAAAGCCAATGATCCCCAGATCTCGTTCACCCGTGCCTACGCGATCGCCGTCTCAGCCGAGCTGCCGCTGGCCGATATCTCCAAGCGATGGGCCGAATTCCAGAAGCAGCAGGCAGGAGCTGGTCTGTATCCCGCCAACTATCGCGCCGAGTATTTCAATCCGCTGACGGAAAGCTGGGAGCGTCTCACCGATACCGTGCGGACCACCAGTGAGCGATTGCCACTTCGGCACATCTGCCCATCGTGCAAGGCGCCCACCCGCGGAGGAGTGGCCAACGAACATCCGCTCAAGCTCTGGGATGGTGGTGGAACGGCGGGTGTGCCGCAGAGCTACGTGGAGAACGAACCCGGCGTCGAGTCGTACTATGCCGAGCTCGAGGCCTATACCGACATCGATCCCACCCGCTCCTCACAACTCGACGCCAAGCGGTTCACGGTGGTCTACAGCCCTGTTGAACTGATTGCGCCAACCACCAGCGCGTTGGTGGGAACACCGGAAACCTGGCGCATCAATGCCGGCGCACTCGCCACCCCCGGCGTCACCTACACCTGGAAGACCAGTGATGGAGCGCCCGACGTCACCACAACCACCACGTCGTTCACTTTCACGCCGAAGCAGCCCGGTGAGACCACGATCTCGGTGCTGATGAAGGACGCCAACGGTGTGCTCATCGCCAAGCCTGCCAGTGTGCGCGTGGT
Source organism: Gemmatimonas aurantiaca T-27 (assembly GCF_000010305.1). Taxonomy (NCBI): domain Bacteria; kingdom Pseudomonadati; phylum Gemmatimonadota; class Gemmatimonadia; order Gemmatimonadales; family Gemmatimonadaceae; genus Gemmatimonas; species Gemmatimonas aurantiaca. The sequence continues at coordinate 956,696 of NC_012489.1, forward strand.
CGGCCTTCGCCTCACCCTGACACCAGCGGCCGGCATCCTCTCGCGGAACACGCCGGTGACGTTTGTATTGTCGTCACCCGACTATCCCCTGTCGTCGCTCCGGAACAAGCGGTTCTCGTGGTTCATGGCCACGCCGGATGGAGCCGTCGAGGAATACACCGATGTCCCCACACTGACTCGCACGTTCATCGGCCGCGGACCGGTGACCGTCAACGTGCACGCCTACACCTTCGGTGTCGACTCCATCGATGTGCCGCTCGGCAAGGTGCTCGATCAGCAGTACACCGTCAGTGAGATCCTGCCCACATGGAAATTCACATCATTCACGGTGCAGGTGGACAAATCGGGCCCCAATCCCTGGCTGAATAATCCGTCCATTGGCAGCACCACCCACTTCACGCGGCCGGAACAACTCTGGGTTGAGATCCAGAATGGTGTGAAGCGCGGTGGCTTTCTGTTTCTCGAGCGCGATTCGACGTTTGGCACGCAGAACCGTGCGGCTACGCTCAAACGACGTGGCATCTACTTCGTTGACACCGATCAGCCACTGCTTTCTGCCGACGATGTGGTGCGTTATCTCGACATGCCGCAGCTCGGGACCACGCTCAACACGAGCAGCCTCCCGCAGGTGCGCGCCAACTGGTTTGCCAATCCGGTCATGCCTTTCCGCGCAGCCGATGCTGCAGATCTGAGTGAGAGCTACACCCTCAGCGGCACCATTGCCGGAGGGAGTCTGATCAGCACCACATGGAACTGGCAGTTCAGCACCTTCAAAGGAAATGGGCTGACATTGTGGTTCCCCTTCGAGACACGACAGATCCACGTGACGTTTGGTGCGACGACGGCCACGGGAACCATCACCGTGATCAGCCGCGATTTTGATCACTCGCTCGAGGTGTTGCCACGTCCGGAAACCAAACGCTGGACGATCACCGCGCGGTTCACGGCCGAACGTGTGAAATAGTCGGGCTGGCTCGACGGCGGTTTGCTCCGGCGGCCAGGCCAGCAATGGTCTGGCCGCTCGTGTCTCGGCCCCCGCGATCCCATTTGAACCCTTTGGCACCAACCGGCATCCAATGCCGTAGGGGTGGCCGATCGGCTCACCGAGCCATGTGCCTTGACAGGCTTCAACTACAGGTGTAAAACTACACTTGTAGTAATAACCGGAGCCTTCATGTCTGAGCAGCACAGTTTCACCGCCCTCCAACTGGCTATCCTGCGCGTCCTCTGGGAGCGCGGCGAAGCTACCGTCGTCGAGATCTGGGAAGCGCTGCATGAGGAGCGTGGTCTCGCCCAGACCACCCTCGCCACCATGCTGTCGCGCCTCGAAAAGCGTGGGGCCGTGAGTCATCGCACCAGCGCCCGGCAGTTCGTCTACCGTGCCGTGGTCAGCGAAGACGCCGCCCGCCACTCGATGGTCAGTGAGCTCACCACCCGGCTGTTCGAGGGTGATGTGCCGTCGCTGGTGAGTCATTTGCTCACTGCACAGGACATCAGCCCCGGTGACCGTGAGCGGATCCGCGCCATGCTCGATGCTGCTGCCCCCAAGCCGGAGTCCCAGTAATGGAAGCGATGACGCGGACAGCCCTCGCGTGGCTGCTGACCTACGCCATTCACAGCACCGTACTGCTGGCTCTCGCCTGGTTGCTCTCGCGATGGGGGCGGCTGTCGATGCATACGCTCGACTTCATCTGGAAGCTCGCGCTCGTCGGTGGACTGCTCACGTCCACTCTGCAATTGGGCTTCAATGTGCGACCCTTCGGATCGTTCGCATTGGAAGGCGCACGCCTCCCCGTCGCATCGCTGGTGGACCGATCTTCGTCGATCGTTCCGGCGGCAGGATCGTCACACGAGCAGGCCAAAGAGCACGAGCCCGTCGTGAGCGGATCTACCGCCATGGCCCCTGCGACACCGCTTGTCGCCGCGGCGGCGACGCCGACTCCCGCAGGATCCCGTCGAGTCGGGATCGAACTGCTGCTCTTCGCGGCGTGGGCGGTGGTGGCACTCGTGCTTTCGCTGGTGTACGTGGCTCGGCGTCTGATGTTGGTGGGTCGTCTCGCCAATCGGCAGCACATCACCGAGGGCAGCTTGCCGGTGATGCTCGACGCGTTGCGTCGTGCGGTGGGGTTCCGTTCACATGTGGCGCTCACGTCGGTGAACACGATCTCGAGTCCGGTGGCACTTGGACTGCATGAGATCTGTGTGCCCGAGGCGGCGTTGACGGAGCTCACGTCGGACGAGCAACGTGGACTGCTCGCACACGAACTCGCACATCTTGCCCGCCGCGATCCAGTGTGGCTGGACGTGGCGTCCCTCATCGAGCGGGTGTTCTTCTTTCAGCCGCTCAATCGTCTGGCGCGCCAGGAAATCCAGCGCAACGCGGAGTTCCTGTGCGACGACTGGGCTGCCGAGCGCACCGGAAACGGCCTTCCACTGGCCCACTGCCTGGCCCGTGTGGCCGAGTGGATCGAGGCATCGCCGGTCGGAGTGCCGGTGGCGGGCATGGCAGAGCAGCGTTCACTGTTGGTGACACGCATTGCGCGCCTCATCGAAGGACGCCGTGCCGAAGGACGCCGCGCCAGCTCGCCCCTGTCGCGGGTGCTCACCATCGCCACGGCCACGGTACTGCTTTCCGCGGTGGTGGCCGCAGCACCCGGCGTGCGGCGTACCCACGGACCTGTTTCATCGAGCGCCAGCATCGGGTCGACGACCGACGAGCCAACGGTGCGCCTCAGTGCCGCGCTGGACGAGGCCGACGAAGAGCGTCACCAGGATCGCCGCGAACCAACCGACGCCGATGATCCGGCCGTCATCACCGCGCTCATTGCCCGCCTCAAGGATGCTGATGCCAGCGTGCGCCGCGCCGCAGCGGGTTCACTGGGCAACCTGCGCAGCAAGGCCGCTGTGCCGGCGCTCATCGCGGCCATTGATGATGCGAACAAGGATGTCCGGGTGGCCGTCTGTGAAGCGCTCGGTCATATCGGGGATGCTCGTGCCGTGCCATCCCTGACACGGTTGCTCACCGATGCCTCACCGGAAGTTCGGCAGCACGCCCTCGATGCGCTCGACGATTTTGCCGAAGAGCTCACGGTGCAACAGATCCTTCCGAGCACGCAGGATGCTCGCGCAGAAACGCGCGCCAAGGCCGCTGAACTGCTCGGAGAAATCGGTGATCGTGATGCGATCCCCACGTTGCAGCGGTTGCTGAGCGATGCCTCCGAGGACGTACGATCGACTGCGCTGGAATCGCTGTGTGAACTCAAGGCCGTGTTGAGCGCCCCGCAAATTGCCGCGCTGTTGAGCGATGCATCGGCCGATGTGCGGCACGCCGCGCTCGAATATGTGAAAGAACAGCCCACCCTCGGCAACGTAGCCACCATCCGGAAGATGGTGAGCGATGCCGACGAGCATGTGCGGGAAGCGGCCATCGAAGCACTGGCCGAACTGCGCAGCCCGGAAGCGCGGACCGCGTTGCGTGAGGCGCTCAACTCCAGCGATCCCGCCGTACGTCGTCGGGCCGCCGAAGCCCTGGGAGAACGGCCATGAGCCCGGTGCGCGTAGGACTTGCCGCCGCCGCGATTGCCGCGATGGGTTGGACCACGGTGAGCGCACTCGATCGTGTCACCATTCCGGCCAGCCTGCAGTCGTCTGGAATCGTGCGTGAGCAACACCCTGGGCCGGATTCACTGCGGGTCGCCTCGTTGCTCATCGCGCTCGACAAGGGAGACCCTCTCATCTGCGAAGTGTTTGCCGACCGTATGGGCAACTCCTGGTGGGGACGTGCCAGCCGAATCGGAGACTTTGGCGACGCGGCTGCCAACCAGCGTGCGGCGCAGGATTCGCTCAGTGGACGTATCGAACATGCGGGCACGATCCAACTGCTCACGGCCTCACTGTCTCATGGCAACCCGTGTGTGCGTCGTGTCGCCGCCCGATGGTTGGGGCGGAGCAGTGTGGCGACCTCGCGTCTGACTGGACTGCTGGATGATCCCTCCGCCACCGTGCGTGAGGCTGCCGCGTATGCCATTGGCTCCGGCGAGAAGCGCCAGACCCGGGTCGCGCTGGAAGCCATGTTGGCTCGGCGCGGAGGCGCGGAGGCGGCGATGGCCGCCTGGGCGCTTGCCGAAGAAGATGATTCGGCGTCGGTGCCAGCGCTCCAGCGTGCTTTGCGTCATGCCGACGCGCCCGTGCGCCGCGCTGCGGCCTACGCGTTGGGTGAGATCGCGGATCTGCGTGCGCTGGATGCGCTCAGCGCAGCGCTGCGTGATGCCGACGCAGAGGTTCGTTATGCGTCGGCCCACGCCATTGGTGAGCTGGATGATCTCGAGCATCCGCCAGCAGCGCTGCTGGAGGCGTGCCGGTCGAGCGACCGGAAGCTGGCCCGCATTGCCGCCATGACGGTCGCTGAACTGCACGATCCGGCTACGCTCGATGTGCTCATTGCGCTGGCCGATATGGACGACCGCGATGTACGTGTGCACGTGGCCGAAGCGCTTGGCGAGATCGGCTCGCTCAAGGCCAACGCGCCACTGCTGCGGATGCTGCAGGACCAGGACGCCGAAGTCCGGCGGGCCGCCGCCGAAGCGCTTGGTGAACTGCGCGAGAACGGCTCGCGCGACTAAAGTAGACTGCACGAACTCTCCTACCGTTCTCTCCCGCGTTTCCGCGCGCGAAACTCTCCCTCCCGTTCATGTCTGCATTGTTTCCCCGCGCGACGGTACTCGGCGTCGCGTTGATGCTCGTCGCGCTCGATCGTACGGATGCGCAGCCCGCACTTGGCAGTGGCACGCCGGGCAGCAGCAACTCCACGCCGTTCCAGCGACTCTTGGTGGGGGAGCCTGGTCGCGCGGAGGCCACCCGTACCACCGGGTCCATTCACCTCGACGGGCGGCTGGACGAGGCGGCCTGGCAGACGGCGCGTTATGTCAGCGGGTTGATTCAACGCGAGCCAGCGGAAGGATCTCCGGAGAGCGACTCGACGCTCGTGACTTTTGTGTACGACAATCAGGCGTTGTACATCGGGGCACGCATGATGAGCAGCCATCCCGAGAGTATCCGGCCGCTGGTGGCCCGTCGCGACAAGGAAGGGAGTGCCGAGCAACTGATTCTGTCATTTGATACGTTTGGCGATCGGCGTACCGCCTATACGTTTTCGGTGACCTCCGGTGGGGTGCGTGTCGATTACTACCACGGCTCGGATTTCGAGAACTCGCGTGACTACACTTTCGATCCGGTGTGGGAAGTGCGCACCACCGTTGATGCGAAGGGATGGACCGCCGAAATGCGCATCCCCTTCTCGCAGTTGCGCTTCAGTACAGCCGACGAACAGAACTGGGGCGTGAATATTGTGCGCCTGGTACCGGACCGGAACGAGTCCGACTACTGGATGCTGATCAAGCGCAACGAGACCGGATGGTCCTCACGCATGGGACAACTCACCGGCTTGCGTGGGTTGCGTGCGCGTCAGCGGCTCGAAGTGTTGCCGTATGTGGCGAGTGATACACGAGCCAAGAGCACCGTGAATCCCGCCAATCCGTACGACGCGAAGAACCGGAGCGAAGTCCGTGCTGGCGGTGACGTGAAAATCGGCCTCGGGCCCAATGCCACACTGGAGGCTACCATCAATCCTGACTTCGGTCAGGTGGAAGCCGACCCGGCAGTGGTGAATCTGTCGGCATTCGAGGTGTTCTTCGATGAACGGCGACCCTTCTTTACCGAAGGCACGCAGTTGCTGAACGCGCGTGGCAATTTCTATTCGCGCCGTATCGGTGCGCCGCCTCCACTCAACCCCGGCGGCACCTACGCCGACGTCCCGCACAACACCACCATTCTGGGCGCGGCGAAGGTGTCTGGGCGTTTGCCGTCCAAGTTGTCCTTCGCTGGGCTGACGGCCCTGAGCGCGCAGGAGAATGCGCGCGTCTTCAATGCCGCGCAACGCACCGAAACGACCGCCGAAGTCGCGCCTCGCACCTTGTACGGTGTGGGCGTCGTGCAGCAGGAATTCGGCAAGGATGGATCGACGGCCTATGCCATGTTCACAGCCGTGGAGCGAGATCTCACCAACGGCAGCCAGGCGGAGCGGGTGCTGGCCCAGCGGGCCTACACGGGACTTGCGGATACACGGCTGCGATGGGCCGGCGGTGGGTATGACGCGAGTGCTTTCATCGGATTCAGTCACATCGCCGGTGACTCTCTGGCCATGCTCGCCCAACAGCGATCGAGTCGGCGGTTCTTCCAGCGCCCGGACGCAGGGTACGTGCGCGTGGATCCCAGTCTCACATCGATGAACGGCTATTTCGCCGGCATCAATCACAGCAAGCTCAGTGGGTCATGGCTGTGGGATCTCGATTTCTCGGCAGAGTCGCCGGGGTATGAAATCAACGATGTCGGTCGTCTCGGTGGCACCGATGACATCAGTCAGTCGTCCAATCTGCGGTATCGCCAGACGAAGCGTGGTCAGTACTTCCACAACTGGGATGTGGGCGTCTCGCAGTTCGCCGGTTGGAATTTCGGCGGTGTGACCACGTACAATGGCTTCGAACTGTATAGCAACCAGACGCTGAAGAACTTCCTGCGGTCCTGGGTGGAACTCGGGGTGAATCTTCCTGCGACATCCGATGACCTGACGCGTGGTGGTCCGCTGATGCAGGTCTATGGCAGTCAGTCGCTCGGCGCTGGCATTTCGAGTCGCTCCGGTGCCCGGACGAGTTGGTCGGCGTCGGCCGGCGCCTCCACGTCGAAGGATGGCAGCTACACGTTTGACATGGACGGTGCACTCACCTTGCGTCCCGGTACACGCGTGGAACTCTCACTGACACCATCGTTCAGTCAGAGTGAAAATGCGCGCCAGTATGTCGCGACCCGGGCCAACGGCACGGCGGCCACCTTTGGTTCACGCTACGTCTTTGCCCATGTGGACCAGGTGCAGTACAGCCTGCGCTTCCGTCTCAACTTTGCGCTCACACCAAACCTCACCTTCGAGACCTACGCCGAACCGTTTGCCGCCAGCGGACGGTATCATGAATACGGTGAACTCGGAGCCCGACTCGATCGTGACTTGCGCACCTACGGCACGAATGGCACGACCATCTCGGCACCCGACAGCACCGGCACACGGGTCGTGACGGATGGCGCAACGACCTTCACGCTGGGCAACAGCGACTTCAACCTGCGCTCGTTCCGCAGCAATGCCGTGATGCGTTGGGAATGGCGGCCGGGGTGCACACTTTTTGTGGTGTGGCAACAAGACCGATCAGCGCAGCGCACCCGTGGTCTCACCGTACGACCCGGCGCGCTCTGGGATGCCCTGAGTGCCGATGGCACACAGGTGCTCGCGCTCAAGGCGAGTTACTGGCTGCCACTCTCATTCCGGTGACAAGGGGGGCGTTCAGCGCCCCCATTCCCATCCCGCGTGAATCGACGCGTTGGGGCCGAACTTCTCGACCGTGTATGCGACGCCATGGAGGGACGGCGATCCCGAGACGACGTGGTTGCGGGTGAATGCTGCGGTGGGGTACACGTAGAAGTGCTTCCCAAACTTCGCGTAGTACCCACCGGACAACCCTACACTCAGTGGGCGAAAGCGCGTTTCGCCACCCAGTGATTCCGAGCGCAGTCGCCAGTTCTGGTTGAGTACCACAGCCGCCAGTGCCGGTCCACTGCGCATCGGTCCGCGGAAGCGATAGCCCACCCGCATGACCTGCACCGAGGTCGATCGCGCCTGCCACTCCGCCACGTCGTTGTTCTTGTCGCCTTCCGTGAGGAAGCGCGGCACATCGTAACTGCCGGTGCCTACGGCAATCTGGAAGCCGTTGCGCAGGGTCAGATTCACGATACCGGAGTAACCTCCGATGAAAAACGAGATCGCGTCAGCTTCGGCGGCCACCGAGTACGCAGGCCGTTCGGTCTTGGTCTGGGCCCGTGCGGTCAACGGTGTAAACGACAGCAGCGTGAGTGCGCCCCAAAGGCGTCTGGCAGGCCGAAATGCGTGCGGGAATGACATCGGATGGTCCTTGGCTGATGGAGGTGTCCCCCGCTCCCGGCGGGTTGACGGAAGGCTAGGGTCGCACCGCGTGGCGGTCGTTGACCGGAGGCGCCATCTTCTTGTTCCATCCCGCCGTCCTGGGCGTGCACTCCCACCACGCGAATGCCTGAAAGCACGCTTGCCGCGACCATCGTCGTGGACATGTTGCAGTACCTCGAGGCGCATGGGTCGCCTGCTGAGTCCATTGCACACCGCTGCGGTATCGACCTGCCGGTGCCACTGGAGACCGACGCCCGTGTGCCGGGCCGACAGGTGGAGCGTCTCTGGGCCGCCGCGGTGGAGGCTACTGGCGATGAACTGGTAGGGCTGCACATGGCCGAGGACTACAGCCCGGGAACGTTGGACATCCTGGGGTATGTCGTGCTGAGTTGCCGCACGATCGAAGAGGTACTCGATCGGTTGTCTCGCTATGTGCGGGTGCTGAATGACGGCTTGCGGGTGACCATCGTGCGTGAAGGGTCCGTCACGTACTGCAGGCCGTCGTTCATCACGTCCATCGACAACTACCTGCTGCGGCGGCCCACCGAAGCCATCGACGCCCTGTTCGGTGGTATCGCGCGCGAATTGCGTCGGCTGGCGTCCACACCGTTGACAGCGCAGGAAGTGTGGCTGCGACGGCCACGGCCCGGCAACGATGCTCGCGCACGCTATGAACGGGTGTTTGGTGCACCGGTGCGCTTCGGTATGTCCGAGGATCGATTCATCCTGCCCACATCGCATCTCGCCGAGCGTGTGCGATCAGCCAACCCGATGTTGTTGGCGACGTTCGAACAGCATGCCGACGCGCTGATCGCCGCTCTCGATCGTCCGGCATCGCGTTCGCATCAGGTCGCGCAGGTGTTGGTGCAGCGGCTCAAGGGCAGTGTACCACCACTCCGCGAAGTGGCGCGTGAACTCGCGATGAGTGATCGCAATCTGCAGCGCGCGCTGCGCAACGACGGCACCTCATATCAGAAGCTGCTCGACGATGTGCGCCGCGATCTTGCCCTGCGACATCTGTCGGCGCCCGGCACGTCGGCCAGTCAGGTGGGATTTCTGCTCGGCTTTTCCGAGCCCAGCGCATTTCATCGTGCCTTTCGGCGGTGGACGGGGAAAGCGCCCGGCGCGTATCGGGCCACCACGTGAAGCGGGTCTGCACGTACGCCTGGGCGATCGCCAAGAGGCTCACACTGCCCCTTGTGTTCGGATAGGGTCGATCATAATATACAACCATATGGTTGTACGTTCTCGTCTCACCGACACCGAGCTGGACCGCCTGTTCCGGGCATTGGCTGATGCCACACGGCGCGACATCGTGGCGCACCTGTTCTCGGACGAGCCGGCCTCTGTCTCGACGCTGGCGTCGCGCTATGACATGTCCTTCGCCGCGGTGCAGAAGCATGTGGCCGTGCTCGAGGAGGCTGGCCTGGTGACCAAGCACTCGCAGGGGCGCGAACGCATTGTGCGCGCCAACCCGGAACGTCTCGCGCAGGCCCGCGCCTTGCTGATGCAACTGGAGCAGCTCTGGATGTCCCGCTTCAGTCTGCTCGACGCCATTCTCGCCGAACCTCGCCCACCCAAGGAGTAGTCATGCCGATCACCGAAGTGGTTTCGAACGCCAAGGACCTCACGCTGACGGTCATCGGCGACTATGCCGTGCCCGTGGAGCGCTTGTGGGATGCACATGTGGATCCGCGCCAGCTCGAGCGCTTCTGGGGCCCTGTGGAGTGGCCAGCGACATTCATCCGTCACGAGGTGGCAGTAGGTGGAGAGTCGCAGTACTACATGACGGGTCCCGATGGCACGAAGGCGCACGGGTGGTTTCGCTTTACCGCCGTGGAGCCGCTCAAGCGCTTCGCACTGATCGATGGGTTTGGTGATGCCACCGGTGCGCCCGATCCCGCGATGCCGACCATGGAGATGGTCTTCACGTTCCAGAGCACGGCCACCGGATCGCGCGTGCAGAACGTGACCACGTTTCCGAGCGTCGAGGCGATGGAGCAGTTGGTGAACATGGGCATGGTCGACGGTATCAAGTCGGCGATGAGTCAGACCGATGCGGTACTGGCCGATCTCGCGTCCTTTGCGGCGGGCCGGGCCACGGAAGCGCAGTTGCTCAGTGACACGCAGGTACGCGTGAGCCGTGTGATTCGCGGCAGTGCAGAGCAGGTGTGGCGCGCGCATCACGACGCCGGGCTCCTGCAGCAATGGCTCACCGGGCCGGACGGATGGACCATGCCCGTGTGCCGTGTCGCCAACAAAGTCGGCGATCACTATCGCTATGAGTGGGCGCAGGTCGACGGCACACAGCGCTTCGGTTTCGAAGGCGAGCTATTGGAACTGGCGGCGCCCTACCGTGCAGTCACCACCGAACGGATGGCCGACACCGAAGGTCCGTCCACGCGCAACGAACTCACGCTCACCCCGGTGGCTGGCGGTACCCTCATGAGTCTGGTCATCACCTATCCCACCAAGGAGCTGCGCGACATGATCCTCGGCACGGGCATGACGACCGGGATGGAGACGAGTTATGCGCGGCTCGAGAGTGTGCTGAAGGCGGCGTGACTTCTGGAGGCGATGGAGGGTCTGCCTGCGACCCTCCATCGCGACACGCCGTCCGTCAGGTGGACGATGGCATATCGCTGGTCGCCAGCCACACCGTATGCCCACCGCATTCCGCATCATGCCCGTTGAACGCCTGCACGGTGAAACGGTGATCACGCAGCAACGTCTCGTATTCCGCCGGGGAAAGGCTCGCGTGATACAGGGGCTCGTCGCCGTAGCTGCCGATCGCCTCGCCCTCGGCTGGTCCACTCGTGAACAGCAGCGGCGCACCCGCGTTCACGTGCGCGGCGAAACGCGGAAACATCTCACGCTGTTCGCCAATGCCCAGGTGAAAGAAACTGTCCCACGCCACGATCCCATCGAACCGGCGTCCCAGGGCCAGCGTGCGCATGTCGGCAACATGCCAGGTGCACTCGGGGAAACGCACGTGGCAGCGCGCAATCATGGACGGTGACGAATCCACGCCGACCACCGAGAAGCCGCGCTCGATGATGTAGCGCGCAATGGGTTCACCCATGCCACACCCCACATCGAGCACCGTACCGCCGACAGGCACATGGCTCAGGAACTGATCCAGCCATGCGCGTTCCTGTAGAGAGCGTCCGCGATCGCGGTCGTAGATGTGCGCGTGTCGTTCGTAGAGGCCAACAACCGCGTCTTTCGGCAACAAGGCAGGTTTCTCCGGGATACGAACTCTCGTCATCATGCATCCGTGGTGGGATGCTGTGTGCTCCCCTCTCGGGGAATGCACTACCAATTGAATCGCACCAGCACGGGCAGGAAGAATCGTGTGGATTCAATCGGTTGAGCCAACCACTCGTAGCGTACCTCAATGTCAATGCGCCGTGATACGGGGACAATCGTTCCGGCCTGTATCCCCACCGTATTTCGGACGCCACGCCGCGCGCCGGGATCATTCAGCGACGGCCCCTGCACGGGACGAGAGAGCACCTGATACCCGCTCAACGCCAGCACGGCACGTGGGCCAAGCTGCCAGGCGCGCCACTCTGCTCCGATCGCTTCGCTCGCCACGGTGACGCGGGGGGCGTAGTAGTCACATGGCCCATCGGGGTTGCAGAGTCGTCCTTCATGTTCGAAAGGCGACCCGAAATGTGCAATCCCCAGCGTCAGACGAGGCGACACGCGAGTGTTCGGCTTTCGGACAAGTACTTCACCGAACATGCCGACACGACGTTCGCTATCGGCACCGATACCGCGCCATGTCGGCGCCACGCCCACGCCGAATCGTGCGAGATGTTCACTGGCCTGATCCTGCGCCAGAAGTGAACGGGAGGCCGTGGACAGTACCAGTGCGGCACAGGCGGCTCGGAACAATACGTGCATCCTGGAGCGTCTCCATGTGGCAATGGCGTGAAGTGTGCGACTCCACCCCTTGGAGAGGCGTTCCTCGAACGCCCCCACGGACATATATCAATGACCGGGAGGCTTGCGGCAAGGCCCATGCAGGAAGCGATACTGCGCGCCTCATTCTGACCAGGAGTTGCGATGATCAGTCATTCGGTCGTGATCGCGGGCGGTGGACCAACCGGACTCATGCTCGCTGGAGAATTGGCGCTCGCAGGGGTTGACGTTGTGGTCGTCGAGCGCCGACCCAATCAGGAACTCTCGGGGGCGCGTGCGCTCGGCATCTCGTCGCGCACCATCGAAGTGCTCGACCAGCGTGGTATCGCCGAGCGATTTCTATCCGCGGGACAAGCCGCGCAGGTCACCGGTTTTGGCGTCACGCGCCTCGATATCAGCGATTTCCCGACGCGCCACAACTACGGCCTCGCGCTGCGGCAAAAGCACATCGAACGCCTCCTGGCCGAATGGGTCACTGAACTCGGGGTGCCCATTCTCTACGGCCACGAGATCGCCGGCTTTGTGCAGGATGACAGCGGTGTCGACATCACACTCGCCGACGGACGATCACTACGCACGCCATATCTTGTGGGGTGCGACGGGGGACGGAGCATCGTCCGCAAGACCGCCGACATCGACTTCCCGGGGTGGGACGCCACCACCAGCAATCTCCTCGCCGAAGTGGAGATGACGGAGACGCCGCCCTACGGTGTACATCGCTCGGCGGCCGGTACCTACGCCTTCGGCCGCTCCGAGTATGAGATCAAGGATGGTGCGATCGTCTACAAGGAAATCGGGCCTATTGGGGTGATGGTCACTGAACCCAATGCCCATGCCACCACCGAACCCACGTTGGATGATCTCCGGACGTTGCTGACTGCCGCGTGCGGAACCGACTACGGCGTGCACAGTCCCACCTGGATCTCCCGCTTCACCGACATGACGCGGCAGGCCGCGACCTATCGCCGAGGGCGTGTGTTATTGGCGGGCGATGCCGCGCACATCCACTCACCAATCGGTGGCCAGGGACTCAGCGCCGGCGTGCAGGATGCGGTGAATCTCGGATGGAAGCTGGCGCAGGTGGTGAGGGGCACCTCACCGGACCGTCTGCTCGACACCTATCACGCTGAGCGCCACCCGGTTGGTGCACGGGTGCTCAAGACCACGATGGCGCAGGTGGCGCTGCATCGGGAGGACGATCGCACATTGGCCGTGCGGGATATCCTTGGCGACCTGCTCAGGATGGAGGAGCCACGCAAACACATCGCTGGCATGATGTCGGGACTGGACATCCGATATGATCTGGGACCGGGACATCCACTGCTCGGTCGTCGCATGCCGGACCTGGACATCATCACCACGAGCGGCCCGCGGCGTGTCTTCAGTTTCCTGCACGCGGCGCGGCCGGTGTTGCTCAACTTTGGTGCGCCACGCACGAGCGACCTCGCCGCGTGGGCGGACCGTGTGCCGTACGTGCACGCGACATACGACCGTGCGTGGATACTGCCGGTGCTGGGCGCGATCCCGGCGCCCACTGCCGTGTTGGTTCGCCCCGATGGGTATGTCGCGTGGGTTGGCGACGGCGCGGAAGCGGGACTCACGGACGCACTGACCATGTGGTTCGGGGCGCCCGCAGAACACTAGGGGAAACACGGGATGGTCAACCTGCGGGGGCGGCACCAGCACCCCGCCCCCACAGGTTCACGACGCCATCAGGCGACGGCGCGCGTAGTGTCCCGTACGGTGCGCGAACTCCACTGATGCCGATTCTCACCACCCCTCGGTGGCTGGTTGGCATCAAGGCGGAAGGCGCTGATCTGCTGCTGCAGGATACCCGACTGCTCGTCCAGCGACTGACTGGCCGCCGACAACTCTTCGGCCAGTGCGGCGTTCTGCTGGTTGGCCCCATCCATGGTGGACACCGCCCCATTCACCTGCTCGATGCCCGCGGATTGTTCCTGAGCGGCCGCGCTGATGTGTTCGATGAATCCGGTCACATGCTCCACCGCCGTGACGATGCCGCTCAACGCTTCGGCGGTTTCGCCAACGACTCGGCCTCCATCGCGGACTCTCAGCATGGTTTCGTCGATGAGATCTCCGATCTCCTTGGCGGCATTGGCCGAACGCAAGGCCAACTGGCGCACTTCGCCGGCGACGACGGCAAATCCCCGTCCATGATCGCCAGCGCGCGCCGCTTCGACCGCGGCATTGAGCGACAGCAGGTTGGTCTGAAACGCGAGTTCGTCGATGACACGGGTAATGTCGCCGATGCGCTTGCCACTCTCACTGATGGCGGTCATGGCCGCCATGGCTTCGGCCATCAACTGCCCACTCTGCTGCGCTGCTGCGCGCGTCTGGCGGCCTACGTCTTCTGCTGCTTTGGCACGATCGGCGTTTTGCCGCACGCTCGCCGTCATCTCTTCCATGGCCGCAGCCGTCTCTTCGAGTGCACTCACCTGTGCATTGGTGCGATTCGCCAGGTCGACGGTGCCATCGGCCAGTTGCGTCACCGATTCCTTCATGGACCACGCGACCGCATTCACTTCGCTCAATGTGTCGGCCAGCGATGCCGCGGCGCGGTTGAGACCGGACGCCATGCGTTCCAGTTCACCCTGATAGTGCTCACTCACGCGACCGGTGAGATCACCGCTCGCCATGCCGTTGAGGACATCACCGGCTTCACGCACCAGGGCGGCGAGTGCGTGCTCCCGTTCGACTTCTGCGGTTACATCCGTACAGGCCTTGATCACCCCGGTGACCAGACCCTTCGCGTCCCGGAGCGGTGTGTACGCACCCTGAATCCAGATCGTCGCACCATCCTTGCGAACACGCGGATAGCGGCCGGAGAATGCCTCGCCGGCACGAAGCCGCTTCCAGAAGTTCGCATACTCGATGGTGGCCGCAAACGCCGGATCGCAGAACATGCGATGATGATGTCCGATGATCTGCACCGCTTCGTACTGCATCGCTCGCAGAAAGTTGTCGTTGGCATGCTGTACCATGCCTTCGAGCGAGAACTCGATGATGGCCTGCGTCGCGTTCATCGCCTCGAGCTGTGAGGCCGTCGCGGCCAACTGCCGGCGTTCCTCGGTGACATCGGTGGCGAACTTGATGATGCGTGTGACACGTCCGAACCGGCGCATCGGCGTGTACGATGCCTGCAGGAACACGTCGCTGCCGTCTTTGTGTCGACGGGGGTACACACCACGATCGGTCTTGCCCGAACGAAGCTGCGCCCAGAAGTCGGCGTAGGCGACCGAAGCCGCGTACGCGGGATCGCACAGCACACGATGATTCTGACCAAGGACCTCCTTTCGGGTGTATCCCAGGCTTTGGCACAGATGGTCACTGATCTCGACGATTCGGCCGGAGGGTGAGAACTCCACCCAGCCCTGCACATTTTCAATTGCCGCCAATTTCGTTGCCGCTGATGACCCGCGCCGGAACCCGAAAAAATGCACCTGATCCTCGATCCGTTGGAGAGAGCAGCCGTCGTCGGATGCCCACTGCGAGGGGTGTGGTTGGTTCCAGCGACGCCTCACGTCGCCTCACCTCCGAAAAGGCCTGACCTCTACGCAGTACTTTGGGTATCGGCGCAATGGTTGCGCACTTGAGCAATGCGCATGACAATCACCGGCAGAGCAATAGGCGGTGATGTATGCCACTCAAGTGGTGTCGGTGGCGTACCGATACTTCCGCGCCGGCGGTACGTCGTGACCGGATCGCTCCAGCCGGCGAGTCGTCAGCGCGCCGGGTGCCTAGGGCGTCGCGCTCTGTTTGAGCCGCGCGGTGAATTCGTAGTCGCCACCCGGTAGTGGGATCTGGGCACGCAGTGTGTCATAGCCGACGCGGCTCGTGACCAGCTCGGTCGCCCCGACCCCCAACCCGCCCAGCACATAGTTGCCATTCGAACCCGACGTGGTCGAGACGCCATTGGTGGTGACTCGTGCGCCCACCAACCCCTCACCTGAAATCGCGTCGATGACGCGGCCGCGCAGGTGCGTGGACTGTTGGGCGGTTGGTGCGGGCACATGCACGTACGTCACCTTGGGATCGCCGCAGGCAACCAGCAGGCCGGCGACGGGCGCAGCGGCCAGGAAAAGGATGGGTGTCCTGCGCATTGTGACTCCAGGAGAGGGGGCATCCTCAAAATGATGCGGTTCGTCATCTCCAGCAAGCAATTCGGCCCTGCCTGCCACCGCCGGTATGTGTCGCGCGGTGGCAGGAGATCATGCCCGGGTCAAACGTCCAGATTGCTCACGAAGCGGGCGTTGCTCTCGATGAACTGACGACGCGGTTCCACGTCGTCACCCATCAGGGTCTGGAAGGTCTGGTCGGCCAGCACGGCATCTTCCATGGTCACGCGCAGCATCGTGCGCGTTTCCGGATCCATGGTCGTCTTCCAGAGCTGCGCGGGGTTCATTTCACCGAGACCCTTGTAGCGCTGCACCATGATGTTGCCACGGCCTTCGGGGCCGCCGAGACGCTCGGAGAACGAATCGCGCTCCTTCTCGGAGTACGCGTAGAACTCTTCCTTGCCCTTGGCCACGCGATAGAGCGGTGGCTGCGCGATGTACATGTAGCCGGCATCGATCAGCTCGCGCATCTGACGGAAGAAGAACGTGAGCAGCAGCGTGCGAATGTGCGCGCCGTCGACGTCGGCGTCGGTCATGATGATGATCTTCTGGTACCGCGTCTTGCCCAGATCGAATTCATCCTTGATGCCGGTGCCGATCGCCGTGATGATCGTGCGGATTTCTTCGTTCGACAGCACCTTGTCGAAGCGCGCCTTTTCCACGTTGATGATCTTGCCGCGCAACGGCAGGATCGCCTGGAAATTCCGGTTGCGTCCCTGCTTGGCCGAACCGCCGGCCGAGTCACCCTCGACGAGGTAGAGTTCGCAGAGCGCGGGATCGGACAACGAGCAATCGGCCAGCTTGCCAGGCAACGCGGCCACATCGAGCGCGTTCTTCTTGCGCGTCAGGTCGCGTGCCTTTCGCGCCGCCTCACGAGCCCGTGACGCCGAGATGGCCTTGTCGATGATCGCGTTGGCCGTCTTGGGATGCTCTTCGAGGTACTGTGACAGCAGCTCGTTCATCACGCTGCGCACCGCACCTTCCGCTTCGGAGTTGCCGAGCTTGGTCTTGGTCTGCCCTTCGAACTGGGGCTCGCGCACCTTGACCGACAGCACCGCCGTGAGCCCTTCGCGCACATCATCACCGGACAGGCGGATTTCCTTGTCCTTCTTGTTCAGGTTGCTCGACCGCTCGATGTACTTGTTGATGACCGAGGTGAGCGCGCTCTTGAAGCCGGTGAGGTGTGTGCCGCCTTCGTGCGTGTTGATGTTGTTGACGAAGGAGAAGACGTTGTCGGCATAGCTGTCGTTGTACTGCAGCGCCATCTCGATGCCGATGTCGTCGCGCTCGGTGTCGAGGTACACGACATCCTGGTGCAACGGCTTCTTGTTGCCCGTGAGGAACACGACAAATTCCCGCAGACCGCCACGCGCGAAGAACACTTCTTCGCGGGGCTGGCCATCCTTCATTTCGTCAGGGCGCTCGTCACGCAGCGTGATCTGGATGCCCTTGTTCAGGAACGCCAGTTCGCGCAGACGATTCGCCAGCGTTGCCCACTCGTAGCGCGTGGTTTCCTGGAAGATCGTGGCGTCAGGCTTGAACCACACCTTCGTGCCCGTTTCCTTGGCCGGCACATTGCGCAACGTCTTGAGCTTCGTCGTGGTGACACCACGCGCGAAGTCCATGAAGTGTTCTTTGCCGTCGCGCTTGATCCAGACCTTGAGGACATCGGACAGGGCGTTCACCACCGACACACCAACGCCGTGCAAGCCACCAGACACCTTGTAGGTGTTCTTGTCGAACTTGCCACCGGCATGCAGCACAGTCATCGCGAGTTCGACACCGGGCAGTTTTTCGATCGGGTGCACGTCGACGGGGATACCGCGACCGTCGTCTTCTACGCTGATCGAATCATCGGCATGAATGGTGACCTCGACCCGCTTGGCAAATCCGGCCAGCGCTTCGTCGATGGAGTTGTCCACCACTTCATACACGAGATGGTGCAGGCCGCGCGCCGATGTGGAGCCGATGTACATGCCCGGGCGCTTGCGGACGGCTTCCAAGCCCTTGAGGACGGTGATGCTGTGTGCGCCGTACTCGTTCTCGTCTTCCTGCGCTTCGGGGGCGTTGCTGTTGGCCATGAGGACGTGCTGAACTCGTGCTGGAAGTGGCTTGGAAACACAAGCCTGAAATCTACCAGAATGGAGCCCCGGAAGCAACTTCACGGTTCAGTTGCAAGTTGTTGTCATTCAACAGCTTGCGCGGTCGCTCCGATCAGCGGCGCAGCATGAGCCGCAGCTTGACCACCGGCGCACGCGACGGATCCCGGTTCAGCGACCGCAGCAATTCGGGCTCGAGCAGCGTCAGCTCCTGCATCCACCCATGAGTCTTCACCATCACGACCAGCGTGCCGTCCTGTTGCAACAGCAGCGGCTCCGTCACGCTCGCGATCTGCGGGCCCACCAGTTGGGGCCACTCGGGAATGACCGAGACCTGTGCCAGCCGGTCGGTGAGCCCCGCCTTCTGGAGCACCGACGCCACGACATCGCTCATCGCGGTCGGTTTGCGTGGCGGCTTTTCACTCATGACAACACCCCGTCCCGCATCGTGCGGCGGGCGAGTCGTGTGTAGGCTGCGGGGATGTCCTGTTCGCGTGGGACGGCCAGCAGGACCTGCGATGCACCGGCCGCATCGAGCAGATCGAGCACCCGTGCCGCACGTCCGAGATCGAGCTCGGCGAATGGATCGTCGAGCAGCAACAGGGGCGAATAGCCCAGCGCGTCACGGAGCGTGATGAGTTCGAGCAGGCGCAAGGCGATCGCCGCACTGCGCTGCTGGCCTGCTGATCCGAAGGTGCGAAGTTCTCGGCCACCCAGCGTCAACTGGAGATCGTCGCGCTGTGGTCCGACCAGAGTCACGCCACGTCGCAATTCCGCGGAGCGCTGCTGGGTGAAAGCCCGTGTCAGCGCGTCCTGTTGCATCAGGGGATCGGTGAGTGCGTCGCTGCGTGTGTCACCGCCGACGCTCACGTAGCGCAGCAAGGCTTCCTGCCGTTCGCCGATGGCGGCGCACAGCTCGGCGTAGTATCCGGCCTGTGCCCGCACAAACGCGTGGCGCGCGGCGACAATCACGCCACCATGTTCGGCCAGGGCGGGTTCCCAGACACTCACACGGGCTTCCTGCTCCTGTGCCCGCACCGCGCTACGCTGCGCGGCCTTGAGCACCGCGTTGCGACGGAGCAGGGCGCTGCGATATCCCTGCAGCGCCACCAGATACGCGGGCGACGACAAAGCCAGCATCACGTCCAGATATCGACGGCGCTCGCCTGGGCCACTGGCGACCAGGGCCACATCGGCCGGAGAGAACTCCACCGACGGCAGTGCGCCGAGCGCAGACGTCAGTCGTGGCTGTTCCACGCCATCGAGCGTGGCGCGTTTGCGCTTGCTGCTGCGCTCATAGCCCACACTCACGGTGTGCCACGCCGCTGGTGCGTGCAGTGTGGCCCGGACGTGAAACGCCGGTGCACCAAAACGAATGACATCGGCGTCCCGGGCACCACGAAACGATCGCAACAGGCCGAGATAGGCCACGGCTTCGAGCAGATTGGTCTTGCCATGGCCATTCTCGCCAATCACCACGAGCCCGCCCGTGGGCACCTCGAGATCGAGACTGTGAAAATTGCGATACTCGCGGACGGCGAGCTGCGCGAGCACGAGCGGGTGATTCGGTGAGAGTGGTCGTACCGCGGGATCAGCGGCCCGTGAACACGGGCGCGCGCTTCTCGAGGAAGGCCTTCATGCCCTCGCGCATATCGCTCGTGGCCGAGAGCAGGCCGAAGAAATCCGACTCGATCAGGCAGCCTTCTTCAAGCGTGGCATCCTGTCCACGATTGAGTGCTTCGATGCAGCCGGCGAGTGCCAACGGTGCGTTGGCAATCATCGACTGCAAGAGGGCGCGCACCGTGTCGATCAAGGCATCGGGCGCCACGACCTGGTCCACCAGGCCAAGCCGGTACGCTTCGGCGGCGTCGATCATTTCGCCGGTGAGCAGCAAACGCAGCGCGGGGCCACGACCCACCAGGCGCGGCAGGCGCTGTGTGCCACCATACCCCGGCACAATGCCGAGCTTCACTTCGGGCTGGCCCAGCTTGGCCTTCTCGCTGGCGATGCGCATGTGACATGACATCGCCAGCTCACAGCCGCCACCCAGTGCGAAGCCGTTGATCGCGGCGATGGTGGGCTTGGGGCTCGTCTCGAAGCGCCGGAAGATCACCTGGCCGGCCCGCGCGCGCTGCAGCGCTTCCAGCGGCGACTGGCTTTCCAGTTCGGAGATATCGGCACCGGCCACAAACGCCCGTCCGGCGCCCGTCAACAGCACGGCGCCCACGTCCTCACGAGCATTGGCTTCATCGATGGCACGCCCGAGTTCCGCGATGGTCGCGTCGTTGAGGGCATTGAGCTTGTCGGGACGATTCACGGTGATCGTCGCGATGCGGTCGGCGACGTCAAACTGCAGGAACTGGTAGGACATGGTCGGCGCGGAGGGAGAGGATGGGGACAGTGCAATGTAAGGCGATGGTGGGTCGCGGGGGGCGGTTCACGCCCAACCCACCTCGGCGACCCATCACCAGCTAAGTTATGCCCGTGCCGCCTCTTCCTCTCCATGTGCCCGCCGTCGGGTGGTCGCCCGACTTGCGCGCGCTGCGCATTCTCGATCAGCGCCTGTTGCCTGGTGCCCAAGAAGTGCGCGATCTGGTGCAGCTCGAGGAGATCGTCGAGGCCATCCGCACGTTGGCGGTACGTGGTGCTCCGGCGATCGGGGTGGCTGCCGCCATCGGACTGGTCGTCGCTCTCGAGGTCGACAGTGGCGGGCAGGAGACCCGAGCGCGGGCGCTGCTGGCCGACTACGCCGCCCGTTTGCAACGGGCGCGTCCCACCGCCGTGAACCTTGGCTGGGCCATCGATCGTCTGGTGCGTACCGCACACCGCACCGCGGTGGGCTCCATGCTGGCGGCCCTGCGCGCCGAAGCCGAGGCCATCCGCGCCGAAGATGTGGCCATGTGCGAGGCCATTGGACAACATGGCCTGGCCGTCGTGCCCGATGGCGCGCGCGTGCTCACACACTGCAACGCCGGTGCGCTCGCCACGGCGGGGATCGGCACGGCGCTCGCGCCGCTCTATATGGCGCATGCCCGGGGACGCGCACTCACCGTCTACGCTGATGAAACGCGGCCGCTTCGTCAGGGCGCTCGGCTTACGGCGTGGGAGCTTTCGCGGGCCGGCATTTCGGTGTCCGTCTTGCCCGATGGTGCGGCGGCCTCGCTGCTATCGCAGGGGTTGGTGGATCTGGTGATCGTCGGCGCCGACCGCATTGCCGCCAATGGCGACGTGGCGAACAAGGTCGGCACCTACGGCGTCGCACTTGCTGCCGCCGCCCATCACGTGCCGTTCTACGTGGCGGCACCTGGCAGCACGATCGATCCGCATACCGCCACTGGTCGTGACATCGTCATTGAACATCGGGATGCCGATGAACTGGGAGAGTTGCCGCCCGGTGTGCCGGCATGGAACCCGGCCTTCGATGTCACGCCACGAGCGTTGATCCGGGGCTATATCACCGATCGCGGGTTTGTCGAACCGCCATTCACTCTCGCCGACTACGCCGGGCGCTGATCCGCGCCAGCACTCCGTTCGTCATCCTCCCAACGTCTCGCGCATCGTCTGCGCGAAAGGAGTCTCCGCATGACTTGCGTACTGGCCATCGATCAGGGCACCACCGGCACCACCTGCCTCGTCATTGCGCACGATGGACGGGTGATCGGCCGAGCATATCGCGAGATCACGCAGTTTTATCCGGCTCCGGGCTGGGTGGAGCACGATGCGCACGAGATTCTCGAGCGCACGCTTGCCGCAGCGCGTGAAGCGATCGCTGAAGCGCAGTTGACGGCCAACATGGTGCCGGCAGCGATCGGTATCACCAATCAGCGTGAAACGATCGTGCTCTGGGAGCGCGCCACGGGACGCGCGGTGCACAAGGCCATCGTGTGGCAGGACCGCCGCACCGCGCAGCGCTGCGCCGAGCTGGCACCGCAGGCGGCCATGATCGGCGAGCGCACGGGTCTGGTCACCGATCCGTATTTCAGCGCCACCAAGCTCGAATGGTTGTTGGCGCAGAACGATCATCGCACGCGCGCCGAGCGCGGGGAGCTGGCGGCGGGGACCATCGACAGTTGGCTCATCTGGCATCTCTCGGGCGGGACCGCGCATGTCACCGATCACACCAATGCGTCGCGCACGATGTTGTATGACATCGGCTCCCGGGCGTGGTCGCCCGAGCTGTGTGCGCTGTTCGGTGTGCCGGCATCACTGTTGCCGACGATTGTGGCGTCGAGTGGTGAGGTGGCTCGCTCCACCCAGGCCACGTTGGGCGCGACCATTCCCATTACCGGTATTGCCGGTGACCAGCAGGCCGCGCTGTTCGGCCAAGGCGGCTGGGCGGCTGGCGACGGCAAGAATACCTATGGAACGGGCGCGTTTCTGCTATTGAACACGGGGGCCTACCGTCCGGCACCCGGCAGCGGGTTGCTCACCACCATCGCCTGCGACGAACGCGGTGCTCCGGTGTTTGCGCTCGAAGCTTCGATTTTCATTGCCGGTGCGGCCGTACAATGGTTGCGTGATGGGCTGGGCATCATCGAGACCAGCGCCGAAACCGAAGCGCTGGCCCGCGGCCTGGCGAGCAACGACGGCGTCTACTTTGTGCCCGCTCTGGTGGGGTTGGGCGCCCCCGATTGGGAGCCCAACGCTCGTGGCACCATTGTGGGCCTCACCCGTGGCACCACCCGGGCGCATATGGCCCGCGCGGCGCTCGAAGCCATGGCCTACGCGACCCGCGACGTGCTCGGCAGCATGGGCAGCCAGGGCGGGGTCGCGTTCGACCGTCTCCGGGTGGACGGCGGAGCCAGCGCCAACGATTGGCTGATGCAATTCCAGTCGGACGTGCTGGGCGTGCCCATCGAGCGGCCTGATCTGGTCGAGACCACGGCATTGGGGGCCGCTGGGTTGGCCGGTCTGGCGGTCGGGATCTGGAAAGACGGGGCGGAATTCCTCGCCAGCCGACATTTCACCCGATTTACTCCCGACAAAGTCGGAACGGTATCGGCTGCTTCGGCGTACGCAGGGTGGCGACGTGCGATCCGGGCGGCGCTGGGGTGGGCCCGAGACACCGAACGGGATGCCGGGACGAGCGGGCGCTAAAAGCGGCTGATTCCCCGAAGCTTTCCCGGCAACGGCTGTGAGGCGCCCGCCACCGTCGCTATCTTCCGGATATCCCACCGGGGTGCTCCATCGGGAGTACCCATCCGGTCCTACAGGACGAGTCCCGTGAAAGCTCGCAATAAGTTCCTGCTCGGCGGCGTATTGGTGCTTGGCACCGCCGGTTATCTGATGGCCAGCTCGATCGACGAGACGGCCACCTATTACCTCACGCCCTCGGAACTCGCTGGCAAGGTGACGGCCAACCCACGGTTCGTACAGAACGGCGTGAAGGTGGGCGCGCGGGTGGTGAGCGGCACGATCGTTCGCCAGCCTGGCGGGCGTGAGCTGACGTTCAAGATGACCGACGGCGCCCATACCTATGATGTGCACTATCGCGGGCTGATCCCCGACACGTTCACCGATGGCGTGGATGTGGTGGTGGAAGGGCGTCTCGACGCCACTGGCACGTTCCAGGCCACCACGTTGCTGGCCAAGTGCGCCTCGCGCTATGAAAACGCTCCCGAGAAGTACCAGCAGACGCCCGGCTATCAGCAGGGTACTGCAGCCACCCCCCGCGCGTAATACTCGCGCGCCTGCGCGCGTGCGCGAGGCTCCATGATTCTCGTCGGTGAATTGTCGCTCTGGGTCGCCCTGTTGATGGCGGCCTGGACGACGACGGTTTCTTTCTCGGGCGGGCTGCAGGGCCGCTCCGATCTGGTGAAGAGCGGTGAGCGGGCGATGTATGCCACGTTCGGCTTTACGCTCCTGTCCTCGATAGGTCTGTGGACGGCGCTGTTCACCCACGACTTCTCCATCAAGTTCGTCGCGTCGTATACCAGCGCGAACCTGCCGAAGGCATACCTGTTTACGGCCTTCTGGGCCGGCCAGGCCGGCTCACTGCTCTTCTGGGGACTCATTCTCACGATGTACTGCGCGATTGCCGTGTTCAGCAATCGCCGCAGCAATCGTGCGATGATGCCGTATGTGACCGGTACGCTGGGCGTGGTGTCGCTGTTCTTCCTGATGGCGACGGCGTTTGGTGCCAACCCCTACGAGCGCCTCGACTGGGTGCCGGCCGATGGGCGTGGCATGAACCCGCAGTTGCAGAATCCGGGCATGGCGGCGCATCCGCCGATGCTCTATCTGGGCTACATCGCCACCGCCGTGCCGTTCGCATTTGCCGTCGGCGCGCTGATCACCCGTCAGCTTGATGCGCAGTGGTTGGGTGCTGTGCGACGGTGGGCGCTCGTGTCGTGGTTTTTCCTGACCATCGGCATCGTGCTGGGCATGTGGTGGGCGTATGTGGAGCTGGGCTGGTCGGGTTATTGGGCGTGGGATGCGGTGGAGAACTCCTCGTTCCTGCCATGGCTCACCGTGACCGCGTTCCTGCACAGCATCATGATCCAGGAAAAGCGCGGCATGCTGCGCAAATGGAACGTGACGCTGGTGGTGCTGTCATTCCTGCTGACCATTCTGGGCACCTTCATCACGCGTTCGGGCATCATCGAGAGCGTGCATGCGTTTGCGCAGTCGTCGGTGGGCAACTGGTTCCTGGGCTTCCTGATCGTGGTCACCGCGCTGACGGCCTGGCTGGTGAGCACGCGCCTGAACGATCTGCAGGCCAATGCCGAATTGGAGAGCATGGTCAGCCGTGAGGCGGCCTTTCTCTACAACAACCTGGTGTTGATCGGCATCTGCTTCGCCACGCTGTGGGGCACGATCTTCCCGATCCTCAGCGAATGGGTGAAGGGCGACAAGATCACGGTGGGGCCACCGTTCTTCAACGCGGTGAACGGCCCGCTGGGATTGTTGCTGCTCGCGCTGACCGGTATCGGACCGCTGATCGCCTGGCGCCGTGCGTCCGTGAGCAACCTGCGCCGTCAATTCACCTGGCCGGTGGGCTTCGGTGTGGCGGTGTTTGTCACGCTGATCGCGCTGGGGATGCGGGACGCCTATGCCCTCATCTCGTATCTGCTGGCTGGCTTCGTGTTTGGCACGATCATCCAGGAGTTCGTGAAAGGCATTGGCGCCCGTCGCAAGATGTATGGCGAAGGACTGGTGTCGGCCTCGCTGCGCCTGGTGGCGCGCAATCGCCGGCGCTACGGCGGCTACATCGTGCACTTCGGTGTGGTGGTGATCTTCTGCGGGTTTGCCGGCTTGATGTTCAAGCGTGACGTGACGGCTGTGCTCAAGACGGGCGAGTCGGTGAAGGCGACCGATCCGTACGGCCACGAGTGGACCTTCACGAGCCAGGGCATCTCGCGCTTCGAACAGTTGAACCGCAATGTCGTGGCGATCACGTTCGACATGACACGCGACGGCAAGCGCATGGGCCTGCTCTCGAGCGAAAAGCGGCAGCACGTGAACTCGATGGGTGAGCCCACGTTCGAGCCGTCCACGGAAGTCGGCATTCTGGAATCGCCCAAGCAGGACGTGTATCTGGTGTTCACCGGCGCGGTGGACGCTGACACGGCCGCCGTGCACATCCACTTCAACCCGCTGGTATGGTGGGTGTGGTTCGGTGGCATCGTGATGGCGTTTGGCGGGGTGATCGTGATGTGGCCGCAGGCGCAGCGCGCCGAACGGGAGAGCGGATACATGGCGCAGATCCCGATGGGGCGTGAACGCGAAACGATGAGCGGAGCGGGCGTATGAACACCGCTGCGCATTCGCGGCGGGTGTTTCTGCGTCAATCGTCAGGAATGATCGCCGGTGTGGGTTCGGCGATGGTGCTGGCGGCACGTCCCGTGCTGGCACAGGCCGGGGCGGGGCAACCCACGCCCACGTCGGCCAGTGGCGAAGAGATGTCGGCGGGGGCGTACAAGCCCGTGTTGCGTCCGGCGAAGCCGAACGCCAAGCCGTCGATGGATGCGAAGCAGATCGATGAATTCGAGCGCAAACTGGCCTGTCCATGCCCGTGCACGCTCGATGTGTACATGTGTCGCACCACCATGTTCTCGTGTGGTATCTCGCCGGCGGTGCATGGCGATGTGCAGCGGCTCGTGGAAGGCGGCTACAGCGCTGACGAAATCATGAACGCGATGATGGATACGTATGGTGACTTCATCCTGAACGCGCCGCGCAAACAGGGCTTCAACCTGCTGGCCTGGTTTGCGCCGTTTGTGGCACTGGCGGCTGGAGCGGTGGCCATTGGAGCCCTGCTGCGTGGTTGGCGCATGAATGCGGTGAAGGCGGCCGCCGTGACCAAGGCGGAGTCCGCCGCCATGACCACTGCTCAACGGACAGATCTCGAAGCGACGCCGGAAGAGCTCGAACGTTTGCAGGCCGCGTTGCGGGAGGATCGATGATGGCGTTGCCTGATGGTGCCATGCCACTCGTCGTGGGCACCGCCCTGGCGTTGGGCGCATTGACCATGGTGCTGGCGCCACTGATTTCGGGTGTCCAGACCGAGGAGCCCGTGCGTGGTCCGGTCGCGCTCGACGCGGATGATGAGCCCGCGTCGCACGTGGACGCGTTGCGTGAGATCGAATTCGATCGCGCGACCGGCAAGCTGAGCGACGCGGACTATGCGGACCTCAAGGCGCGATATACGAAGTTGGCGCTCGAGGAGTTGCGGGCTGGTGACCGGGCTGTAGATCTGTCGGGTAGGATGGCAGACGGGCGGACGGCGAATGCCGTGCTGACCGCGTCAGCGACAAGCCCGGATCCCGTCGAGGCGGCCATTGGACGGGCGCGGGCCAACCAGAGGAGCTGTCAATCATGCGGGCCTCGAAGCGAACCCGATGCGATCTATTGCTCGGACTGTGGCCGGTATCTCCCCGGAGCGTGCGGGAGCTGCGGCGAGACGGTCGATCTGAAGGGCGCGCGTTTCTGCAACGCCTGCGGAGCGTCGCTGGCAGCGTGACGCTCGGGACTGGTGTGGTGGCGCTCGCTCTTGCGGCGGACACCACGCCAGCCTTTGCCAAAACCACGGACCTGACACCACGCGCCTGCGTCGTACCGTCGGACACGACTTCGGACGTTGGCCGCCTCTGGCAGGCGGTGCGCATGACGTTGCTCGATGCACGCACCGCAGACGGGCAGTCGGATATCGCGCTCTTTGAGCGCACGGTTTCCCGTGATGGCAAGAAGGTGAAAGACGCGACGAGCCGAAATACCACGCTCCCCGCACGGCGTCCGTTCAGCAGTCGCACGCAGCAGGAAATCGCGACCGGCGGATATCTCGTGGACACCGACCAGGAGAGTGCGTACTACGCGCCGGACATGGACATCCTGCTGTCGGACACCTTTCTCCAGTCGCATTGTTTTTCCGTGGAGAAGGGGCCTCGTGATGCGCCACAGTTGACCGGACTGGCATTTCGCCCGGAGCGCAATCAGCCCAACGTGTCGGACATCGAGGGCACGTTCTGGATTGATCCTGCATTGCAGGGGCCGGTGCGCCTCGAGTTTCGGTACACCAATGTCTCTGCGGCCTTTCGTTCGGCGCGCGTGGGTGGTGAACTGCTGTTTGCCCGCGTAGAGGGCGGACAGTGGCTGTTGTCGGGGTGGGAAATCCGCATGCCCCTCGGCGTCGTGAACTCGAGACGGGTGATGTCGGACGGTGGTGGTACCCGCACCCAGAAGGTCTATACCATCGATGAGCTCAAGTCTTTCGGCGGCACGGTGAAGGCCTACGTGGAAGGAGCCAAGACGATCACGTTGCCCACGAGGTAGCGGGAGATGGTGCCCGTCAGCGCGGCGCGAAGTGATCGACGCTGGCACAACCCTGCCGCACCGGGCATTGGCCGCACTTTGGTGATCGCGCGGTGCACACGAGGGCGCCGAGCTCCATGATGGCCTGATTGTGCAACCAGGTGGCCTTGCCGGTGCGTGGTAGCACATCTTCGGCAATGCGCCACAAGCGCTTGAGGCCTGGTCCGGACTTGGGCGCGGCATCGGGCGCAAACACCCGATGCAACACACGGGCGACGTTGGTATCCACCAGCGCCGCCCGTTTTTCATACGCGAAGGACGCCACCGCGCCGGCCGTATAGGCACCAATGCCGGGCAAGGTGCGCAGCTCCACCGGATCGTGTGGAATCACGCCGGCGCGATCGGTTGTCACTTCCCGGGCGAGTTTGTGCAGGTTTCGCGCGCGGGCGTAGTAGCCGAGTCCCGCCCACGCTTCCATGACGCGCGCCGGCCTCGCCGAGGCGAGCGCGGGCAGATCGGGGAAACGATCGAGAAACCGGGCGTAAAAATCGAGCACCCGTGACACCTGCGTCTGCTGCAGCATCAACTCGGAAATGAGGATGCGGTACGGATCCCGGGTGCGACGCCATGGCAGGTCGCGGCAATGCCGGCGATACCAACGGTGCAGCCGACGCCGGAAAACGGCTGCGGTTTGCGGGCTCACTTCAGCAGTGATCGCCGGGGCAGGCTTCGCGGCGACCTTCAACGCGGGTTTGGTGGTCGCCGACGGCGCGGCGCGCTTGCTGCGAGGCGGCATGGTGCGCACAAGCTATCAGGCGCCGCAAGCCGGCAACACCGTCCAGCCGCGCGCGCGGTCACCCGCCGTCAAGCGCGTTCGATGCCTTCCAGCCGCCTACGTGCCAGTGACAACGGCAGCACCGTGCCGGCCACGCACAATGCCAGTGCCACGCCGAAGGGCAGCAACATGTCTGTGGCGTTGTGAGCCCATCCGAAGTGTTCGGCGACCACAAAACGCGCTGCCGGACGACCGGTGAGGTACGCGATGGCGCCGATCAACACGATGGCCGTCATCATGAACAGCAGTCCGCCAAAGGAGGTCGGAATCTGCGCGGCGTTTTCCGTATCGAAGCGCGGATACCAGGTGCCGTACCCGAGGGCCAGTGCCGTGAGCGGGAACACCAGGCCCGTGATGGCGGCGAGGGACACGAGATGCACAAATGGTCGCACGCCCAACATCAGATTGGTGCAACCCACGAGTACCAGTGCCAGCACCAGCAGCGGCAATGCGCCCACCCAGAACTTGGCCCACAACAGATCTTTCATCGGGAGTGGGCTCGAACGCAGCAGCCACAGCACACGCCCTTCGAGGCTCACACTGGGAAATACGAAACGCGCCGCAATCGAGGCCAACACAAATCCCGCCAGCGCGAGATTGAGGAAGGGAATCACATTGCGCAGCAAGGTCGTGATGCCGGCGCCGTTGAGCGGGAGGTAGCGGACATTGGCCACGTACACCACCAGCAGCACCCCCAGCAGAACCAGTTGCGACCATTGGGTGCTGTCGCGCATGAAGACCCGCAGTTCCTTGAGTACCAGCTCCCGCCGTACGGGGCCGATCGACGTGAGCAGACGATCGAGCAATGGACGGCGCACACTGGAGCGGCTGCGCTGATTGGCGCCTTCCTGCGCCATGCTGTACGCGCGGCGCCATCCCCGGGCATACAGGAAGTGACCGATCGCCGTGAACGCCGACACCAGGACCCAGAGGCGCAGCAGCGGCTGCCAGGCCGCCTTGCCGTTCAGAAAGTTGATGAGTGCTTCGCTGACCCACTCACTGGGCATCCAGGGCGACGATGGTGTATCGAGGGCGGCGATGAACTGCATGAAGTTGGCAAACCCTTCCGGTCGTGCGAGTTGCTCCGGCCGTGCGGCACGCAACATCACCACCAGCCCCGCCACTGCAAGCGCGGTGATCACACTCAGCAGGTCGCGCGTGCGACGGGCCGGGAAGACATTCACCAGCAACAGCGTGGCCGCAGATCCCAAGGCGGCCGGAATGAACAGAAACGGCGTGATGGTGATCAGCGCGAACAGCACGAACCCTACGCCGCCACTGTAGGCGACCCCATACGCCGCCAGAATGGGCACGAGCAACAGTGCCACCATCCAACTCGAGTGCAGTGCGGTTTCGAACAGGCGCGCCCGATAGAGCGCACCCGCCCGCACCGGTGCCGCAGCGAGTTGATCGAGGTCGCGTGCCAGAAAGAAGTTCGACAGCGCGGCGATCGTATTCGAGAGCAACAGGATGGTCCCGAACGACAGCAAGATCATCGCCAGCAACTTCGACGCGAGCAGCGTGCCGATGTCTTCGGCACTTCGGAAATACCGCAGCAAGCGCAGCGCGAGGGCAAACGCACCAGCCCAGAAGCCGAAACCCAACAGGCTCACCACCACCAGTCGGCGCAGGTCCCCCCGCTCGTGACGCTTCGCGCGATGACGCGCCATCTGCCACTTGGGAGCAAGCAGACGCCATGCGCTTCCCGTACCGGCATACGTGGCCGTTTCTGCGGCCGCCATATCAGGCATCGAGCACTTCCATCAGGTCGCGTGCGGCGCCATCACCGGTCAGACGCAGGAAGATGTCTTCCAGCGCATCATCGTTACCAGAGGCCTGCTGCAGGTCGTGCATCGTGCCACAGGCGACCAATTCCCCCCGCTGCATGATGCCGATGCGATCGCACATGCCTTCGGCTACTTCCAGCGTGTGTGTGGACATCATCACGGTGTGGCCACGCCGGGTGTACTCGCGGAACAGATCCTTGAGGATCTTCGACGACTTGGGGTCGAGTCCGACCATGGGTTCGTCCACCACGATCACTTTCGGGCGATGCACGAACGCGCTCGCGATGATGAGTTTCTGTCGCATGCCGTGGCTGTAGCTCTCCACGAGTTCATCGCGCCACGGTTCGAGATCGAACAGCGCCAGCAATTCCTCACCTCGCCGATCCACCTCCGGGCCTTCCTGACCGTACAACCCGGCCGAGAAGCGCAGGAACTCCATGCCCGTGAGCTTCTCGTAGATGAATGGGCGATCGGGGATGAACCCGAGCGCACGTTTCGCCGCGAGTGGGGCGTCGCGCAGGTCGTGCCCGGCGATGCGGATGATGCCGGCCGTGGGCTGCAGGATCCCGGCGATCATGCGCATGGTGGTCGTCTTGCCGGCCCCGTTGGGGCCAAGAAAGCCGAAGAGCTCTCCGGCAGGCACGACAAGGTCTAGGGAGCGGACGGCGGTGAAGGAGCCGTACCGCTTGCTGAGCGACGTGATCTCGATCATGCCTGTCAGACGATCACGCACTCCCCCTACGCAACTTCCTCGCGCACCCACTGCAGATAGGCCGGCAATCCGTCGCTCGTCTCGAGCACCAACAGTTCGGGCACGTCGTATGGATGCTGTGACAGCATGTGCTCACGCAGCAACGGCACCCGGCGCGCGGTGGTCTTGAGCAGCGCGATCGTCTCCGCACTCTCTTCGATCGTACCCTGCCAGCGATACACCGACGTGGCCCCGGGCAGCAACGACACACAGGCGACCAGGCGCGCTTCGAGCAGCCCTCGGGCGAAGGCCCGGGCGTCCAGGTCCGGAGGCAGGGCGGCGAGCGCCACGACCACGGGATCGGAGGCGTCTGCCGCGTCGGGCAGGGAGGAGGAGACCGGTGTTGTCATGAGCCGTTGCGGAGGGGGAGTTCGAACGGGTGGTACCAGGGAAGCGACACGGTCGCGGCAACATGACCGGATCGTCCCACGGGGCGGGGTTGTTTCCGTCCGGTGGTTCCCGCACCTTCCAAGACTATGTCCGAATCGGTAAAACCGGGGCCGGGCGTGAAGCCCTCTGAAGCGCTCATCGTGCGTGGTGCGCGTGAGCACAATTTGCGCAACATCAGCGTGACGATCCCACGCGACAAGCTCACGGTCGTGACCGGGCTGTCGGGATCGGGCAAGTCGTCGCTGGCTTTTGACACGATCTACGCCGAAGGGCAGCGACGGTATGTCGAGTCGCTCTCGGCCTATGCGCGGCAGTTCCTCGGGTTGATGGAAAAGCCCGATGTCGACGCCATCGAAGGATTGTCGCCGGCCATCTCCATCGAGCAGAAGTCGGCGGGACACAATCCCCGGTCGACGGTGGGGACGGTCACGGAGATCTACGACTATCTCCGTCTGCTGTATGCGCGTGGTGGCACACCACATTGCCCGAATTGCGGGCGCGCCGTACAGCGTCAGAGTCCGGTGCAGATCGCCGAGCTGATTCTTGCTTGGCCCGAAGGCACCCGCATCGAGATTCGTGCGCCGCTGGTGCAGGAACGGAAGGGGGAGTTCCGCGAGCTCTTCGAGAATGCCCGCAAGCAGGGGTTCGTGCGCGCAGTGGTCGACGGCGAGTTGATCGAACTGGCCGATCCGCCAAAGCTCAACCGGCGTCTCAATCACTCCATCTCGGTGGTGGTCGATCGTCTGGTGGTTCGGCCCGATGATCGTGGGCGCATCACCGACTCCGTCGAGACGGCACTGCGTCTGGCCGAAGGGCTGGCCGAAGTCGTGCGCCATGACGACGAGGAGCCAACCACGGAGATGTTCTCGGAGCGCTACGGCTGCCCGGTGTGTGGCATCTCCATGCCCGAACTCGAGCCGCGGCATTTTTCGTTCAACTCTCCGTTCGGGGCCTGTGAAACGTGCAGTGGTCTGGGCACGACCCGCAGCGTGAGCGAAGATCTCATCCTCGGCGATGCCTCGATCTCGATTCTCGAGGGTGTGGTGCTCCCCTGGGGCGAGCCCGATGGGTATCTGCGCAAGGTGATCCTGCCCGGCCTGGCCAAGCTGCTCGCATTCGATCTCAACGCACCGTGGGGCAAGTTGTCGGCCACGGTACGCCAACAGTTGCTGTATGGCATGGATGACGCCCCGCCGCGTGCGCGAAAGGGTGTGAAGAAGGCGGCCAAGGGCGCTGCGGCAAAGACCGCTGCCAAGTCGGCTGCAAAAGCAACGGCGGACAGCACCTGGGAAGGCATCGTGGCGCACGTGCAGCGCCGCTATGACGAAAGCAGTTCCGATGGCGTGCGCCTCGAGCTCGAAGCGTTCATGGTGGCCGCAGCGTGCCCGTCATGTCTGGGACGCCGTCTGCGTCCCGAATCGCTGGCTGTCACCATCCACGGCCGCAATCTGGGTGAAGTCGTGGAACAGAGCGTGGTGGATGCCCTCGCGTTCTTCGATGATGTGCCTGTGCGCAGTGCCGGACATCCGGGGCTCGATCCGGGCATCGCTGGCCCGATTCTCAAGGAAGTGCGCGAACGTCTGCGCTTTCTCGTGGATGTGGGGCTCGACTATCTCACGCTCAACCGCAGCGCCGAGTCGCTGTCGGGTGGTGAGGCACAGCGTATTCGGCTGGCCACACAGATTGGCTCACGTCTGGTCGGCGTGTTGTACATCCTCGATGAGCCCAGCATCGGGCTGCATCAGCGTGACAACGGACGGTTGCTCACCACGCTCAAGCAGCTTCGCGATCTCGGCAACACCGTGATCGTGGTGGAGCATGATGAAGAAACCATCCGCGACGCCGACTACCTGATCGATCTCGGACCGGGCGCCGGGAAACACGGTGGGGAAGTGATCGCGGCCGGTTCGGTGCAGGACATCATGACGAATCCGGCATCGATCACGGGCGCCTATCTCACGGGTGCGCGCAAGGTGGACGTACCCACGAAGCGTCGTCCGCGTGATCCGGCGCGCACGCTGACGGTGCACGGGGCGCGCGAGCACAATCTCAAGGATGTCACCGCGGAGTTCCCGCTCGGCATGTTCGTGGCCGTGACGGGAGTGTCGGGTTCTGGCAAGTCGACCCTGGTCACCGACATCCTGCAGAAAGCCCTGTCGCGGCACTTCTATCGGGCGCGTGTGATTCCCGGGGCGCATACGCGCATCACCGGACTCGAGCACCTCGACAAGATCATCGACATCGACCAGAGCCCCATCGGTCGCACGCCACGCTCCAACCCGGCCACGTACACCGGGGTGTTCACGCCGGTGCGTGAACTGTTTGCCGAGTTGCCGGAAGCCAAGATCCGCGGCTACGGACCGGGACGCTTCTCGTTCAACGTGAAGGGCGGCCGGTGTGAAGCGTGTCAGGGCGACGGTCTGGTGAAGATCGAGATGCATTTCCTGCCCGATGTCTTCGTGCCGTGTGATGTCTGCAAAGGCAAGCGCTTCAACCGCGAGACACTCGAGGTGCGGTTCCGCGGCCTCAGCATCTCCGAAATTCTCGATCTCACCGTCGAAGACGCCTGTGGCGTGTTCGAACATCAGCCACGCATCGTGCAGAAGCTCGAAACACTGCGTGACGTGGGGCTGGGGTACATCCATCTCGGGCAGAGCGCGACCACGCTGTCCGGTGGTGAAGCGCAGCGCGTGAAGCTGGCCACCGAATTGTCCAAGCGGGACACGGGACGCACGCTGTACATCCTCGACGAGCCCACCACCGGTCTGCATTTCGAAGACGTGCGGGTGTTGCTCGGTGTCATGCACAAGCTCGTCGATCGTGGCAACACCATTCTGGTGATCGAGCACAATCTCGATGTCATCAAGACCGCCGACTGGATCGTCGATCTCGGGCCGGAAGGCGGCGTGCGGGGTGGCACCATCGTGGCCCAGGGCACGCCGGAAGTGGTGGCCAAGGTGCGTGAAAGCCACACGGGGCACTACCTGCGACCATTGCTGCGTTGAGGGGTAGCGGGGTAGGCTTCGTGTGTACACACGGTCTGCCCCGCTCGTTCACTTCCCACCCCGCGTTCCGTGGTCTCCCTCCTCGATATCATCGGTCCCGTCATGGTCGGACCGAGCTCCAGTCACACCGCCGGCGCGTGTCGTCTGGGGTTGTTGGCCCGCTGCCTGGTGGGTGGCACCCCCGAGCGCGCACTCATCGAGTTGCACGGTTCGTTCGCCCGCACGGGTGAGGGCCACGGCACCGACAAAGCGATCGTGGGTGGGTTGATGGGATTCCGGCCCGACGATGAGCGCCTGCGGACGGCGCTCGAAATCATGGATCGTGAAGGGCTCGACTATCGCTTCGAAAAGACCACCCTGGGCGACGACGCCCATCCGAACACGGTGCGCATCACGCTCGAGCGCGGCGATCGCAAATCGCAGATGCTCGGTGCATCGCTGGGCGCTGGTCGTGTGCTCGTGACCGAGATCGATGGGTATCCCGTGGAGGTGCCGGGCAACAGCGACACGATCGTGCTGGTGGCCGAAGACGTGAAGGGATCGATTGCCCGCATCGCCGGCCTGCTCGCCGATGCCCAACTCAACATCGCCACGCTCAAGCTCACGCGGAAAGAGCGTGGTGGGGATGCGTTCATGGTCATCGAAGTGGATGAACGCCCCAACGAAGAAGTGCGCGACGCCATTCGGGCACTCGGCTGGGTGAAGTGGGCGTTTCGTCTCGACAAGGTGAGCGCATGAGCGCGCACCACGCATGGATCCTGTTCGGCGAGGGCCGCTAGATGTACCGCAGCCTGGCTACGGCCATTCACGATGCTGAAGCGCGTGGTGTGACACTGTCCACCGTCGCACTCGAAGTGGAAGCGAAGGATCAGGGACGCCCCGTTGGTGAGATCCGTGATGCCTTGCGGCGCGCGCTCGTGGTGATGCGCGAAGCCGTGGATCGTGGGCTCGTCGGTGATCTCAAGTCCTCGTCGGGCTTGGTGGGTGGTGATGCCGCCAAACTGCGTACGGGCCCGGATGGACCACTCAGTGGCACGCCATTCCGTGATGTGTTGGCGCGTGCACTGGCCGTGCAGGAAGTGAATGCCGCCATGGGTGTGATCGTGGCAGCGCCGACGGCCGGTGGGGCCGGTGTATTGCCGGCGGTGCTCACCGGCCTGGCGTCGGCGCGTGGCATCGACGACGAACGACTGATTGATGCGCTGGCCACGGCCGGGCTGATTGGCGCCGTGGTGGCGGATCGGGCGTCGTTGTCGGGGGCCGAAGGTGGATGTCAGGCCGAAACGGGGGCTGCCGCGGGCATGGCGGCCGGTGCGGCTGTGGAGATGCTGGGCGGCACACCGCGGCAGGTGGGACATGCGACGGCGCTTGCACAGCAAGGCACCCTGGGCCTCGTGTGTGATCCACTCGGTGGACTGGTGGAGTTGCCCTGTGTCTTCCGGAACGCCACCGGTGCCGCCATCGCATTGGCCGCGATCGAGATGGCCATGGCCGGTATCGAGTTTGCGATTCCGGCCGATGAAGTCATCGATACGATGGGCGAGATCGGTGCGAGCATGGACGTGCGCTATCGCGAGACCGCCGGTGGTGGACTGGCTGCCACACCCACCGGGCGTCGGCTGGCGAAGGAACGCCTCTACGATCTCAAGCGCGCCGGCGGCTGAGGTGACGCGTCGCGTCATGGCGCTGCTGGTGGGAGTATTGGGCATCGCCGTGGTGTCGCTGAGCGCCTGTGACGGCATCGGTCGTGTGCGCACCACGTGGGTGGCCGATGGCGACACCATCATGCGCGAAACGGTGCGGGTGGGCCGTCTCACGGAACAGGATTTGCGCGAAGCGTCAGGGCTCTTCCCGTCACAGCGGGAGGCCGGCGTCTTCTGGTTTCTCAATGACAGCGGCAACGACGAACGGCTGTTTGCCGCCGACAGTACCGGACGGGCACTCGGCACCGTGCGGGTAACCGGCCCCCGCAATCAGGACTGGGAAGCGCTCTCGGGCGGTCCTTGCCCTCAGGGCCACTGTCTGTATATCGCTGACACCGGCGACAACATGGCACTGCGTCCGGTGGTGCAGTTGCTGCGTGTCGTCGAACCGTCCACCAACGATCGCGAGATCCCGATCGCGCAGACGGTGGTGGTGCGTTACGCTGACGGTGCGGTTGATGTAGAGGCGATGTATGTCGCACCTGACACCAGTGTGTGGCTGATCACGAAACGGCCCGCGGTGGATACGGCCGGTGCATTCCGGCCCGTGCGGGTGTATCGGATTCCACCGGAGGCGTGGGGGAGTACGGAGCCGGTCACCGTGTCGGTGATCGATTCGCTGCCGGTGGTACCGGTACGACGTTCCTCACGCGACTGGGTGACCGATGCGAACCTTTCCGCACCTGACAGCCTGGGGCGTCGCCGGTTGGTGCTGTTGAGCTACGGTGCGGTCCATGTCTTCGAGGCCGATGGAGCCTCCGGGCGCCCTGGAGCCAAGGTGGCCCGCTGCTCGTTGCCCATCCACGAGCGGAGCTCGGAAGGGGTCACCTGGCTGCCTGATGGCCGGCTCCTGCTGGTGAACGAGGGGCGCGGCGGGGTCATGTACGCGGGCGCCTGCCCCTGAGGGTATCTTCACGGGCGAAACGAATCGTCCCGGTGCACCGTACGGCAGAGCATCCGAACCTACAGGAACCGCATTTATGGTCACGCGTGAAGACATCGAGGCCTTCCTCGATCGCTTGAGCGCCGATGGCGCAACCCACGAGGAAGTCGAACCGGGCCTTTGGGCCGTCACGCCAGGCGGCGCGCTCGATTTTGTGGTGGTCGTAACGCACAATCCGCCGGTGGTGGTGATGCGCGTGAAGGTGATGGCATTGCCTGCTGACGCGACGGATGCAGCAGCGCTCAACCGGCGTCTGCTCGAACTGAATGCGTCGGACCTGCTGCATGGGGCCTATGGTATCGAAGGAGATGCCGTGGTCCTCACAGAGGCTCTCGAACTCGCCCATCTCGATTTCGAGGAGTTTCTCGCATCGTTCGAAAGCATGACACTCTCGCTCACCACGCATATGCGTGAGCTGGCCGCCTTCCGCGAGGCTCGCTGATCCATGGGTATCTTCGATCGTCTTTCGACTGTCATCAAGTCGAATCTCAACGACCTCATCTCCTCGGCGGAAAATCCCGAGAAGATGCTGAATCAGATCATCGTGGACATGCGCGACCAGCTCGCCAAGGCCAAGCAGCAGGTGGCCGCCGCGATCGCTGACGAAAAGCGCCTCAAGGATCAGGCGGACGCCGAGTTCAAGCTCGCCGATGATTGGGAAAAGCGCGCGATGCTCGCCGTGCAGGAAGGGCGTGATGATCTGGCCAAGCAGGCGCTCATGCGCGGGCAGGAACATCTCGAACACGGACAGGCGCTCGCCACGACGTGGGAAGCGCACAAGATGGAGACGGAGAAGCTCAAGCAGTCGCTCCGTGACCTGAACGACAAGATCGAAGAAGCCAAGCGCAAGAAAAACTTGCTGCTGGCCCGTCAGCGTCGTGCCGAAGCCCAGGCGCGCATTTCGCAGACGATGTCTGGGTTGTCGAACAACTCAGCGTTCGATGCGTTCGCTCGCATGGAAGAGAAGATCACGACGAACGAACGGCAGTTGCAGGCGGCCCAGGAGATCGACGAAGAGTTCAGCGGCGATCGTCTGGCCGGCGAGTTCAAGCAGCTCGAGCGCGCGACGGGTGGAGCGAGTGCCGATATGCAGTTGCAACTGCTCAAGCAGCGCATGGGCGCACTGTCGGCAGGGGCGCCGACGTCGGCGCGTCAGCTTGCGGCTGGGGCACCGGAAGCGGCCAAGCCGGCTGAACCGGCGGCGCAGCTAACGGCTGGCAAGACTGAAGACAAGAAGACCGGGGAAGCGGAGCTTATCGCAGAGATTGAGCAGCTACGCGATATCAATCCTCGCTCCTGAACAACGGGTGGGTTGTGGCTTGCGCCGAAGCGTCGGGATTGTGCCGATGCTTCGGCGCATTCCTTTGAGGGCGCGGGGTTTTAGGGGGCGAGGTACTAGGCTGTAGGTGGTAGGTGTTAGGGGGCGGCTGGTTCTGGTGTGGTGAGGGGTGGACTGAGGCGATTGTGCAGGGCGATTAGTTGGCGGCGGGTGCTGTTGCAGCGTTCGAGAAGATCGTCGCATTCTGCGTGTGGCAGTGCACGGGTGTCGCGGGCGAGCAATACGTGATTGGTGACTTCATTGGCGGAACCGATGGCAATGCCGAGGAATCGGGCGAATTGCGCGCGCGAGGGCTGGCCGGAGCCTTCAGCGATGTTGGCGGCGATCGATGCGGACGCACGCCGCAGTTGAAGGATCAGCGTGGCCCTGCCTCATGCGGCTTTGCCACACACACGTTCCGTCTCGACCGCGAGACCATGTGCCGCATGCCATACCCTGAGCTTTGTGAAGTCTTGCATGGGGGTACAGTGGCGTATGCTGATACCAGATGTCTCACCAAAATGCTGCTGTCTCACCGATTGGAACGCAGAAGCCAGTCCACCCTACCACCTACGTCCTATCACCTATCACCAAGCCCCCTAAGACCAATGCCCGCAGTTCCCAACTCCCCACCCGCGTTCCCATAACACCCCCCGCGCATTCTTGATGACACTCCCCCGGTCGACTTGCTGCATAGTCGTCCGTGCCCCAAAACCCTCTCCTCTCCCTCGTCAACGCAACCGCCGTCTGGCATGCCGGCCTTCCACCGGACTGTCTCGCCTCGGTCCGTTTCCTCGATGCGCTGACCCTGGCCATCCATCGTGGTGATTGTGCGGTCATTCGGCACCACGACCCCGCCGGTGCCCAGGTGTTGCTGGCAGCTCTTGCCGGTCACCCGGCCACCTTCGCGCCCGCACACTGGACCGGCGAGCGCCTGGCTGCGCATGGTCTGCGTGTTCGACGCGCTGCGGTTCGGGTCGATGTGATTCCCTGGATCCTCGCCGGGTGGCACGCGGCAGCGGCGGCAGACGGGCCCGAACGCGCCTCACCGCCACGCGCCGTCGCGGAGCCGGCCGTACCACTTGCACCCGTGGTGCACCTGCTCCGCGCGTCGCGTGAGGGCGTGCTGTCGTCCTTCGAAGGTCGCCAGTGGGAGCGCTGGGCACGTGCGGAATCTCGGCAAGGCAACGCGGTGGTACTGGTGGCGTCCTCGCTGCCTCGCAGTGCCAGACCGCTCTGGGGATCGGATCACCGTCCCCCCGCACCACCGCGCGCGTCCCCCTCCGTGCGTGAATTCCGGTTTCGCGATGGCCGTCTGCTCCCTTAGTCCACGCCTGCGTCCAAGTGCGCTAGATTGCCAAGGTTCCCACCCTCACCCGCGCAAACCGGGCCGAGGGCGCTTTGTGTCCTCACGTGCTGCCGCCATGCCCGAGTTCCGCCTGTACAACACGCTCACGCGCCGCGTGGAGCCGTTCGCGCCCGTCGATGGTCAAACGGTGCGTATGTACACGTGTGGACCGACGGTCTATAACCCCGCGCACCTCGGCAATTTTCGCACGTTCCTCTTCGAGGATCTGCTGCGTCGTGTCATCCGGCTGGCCGGCTGGCAGGTGGAGCAGGTGATGAACCTGACGGATGTCGACGACAAGATCATCCGGAAGGCCGCAGCCACAGGGCAGGACATCCTGCAGGTCACGGAGCCGTTCACGGCGCTGTTCCATCAGGATCGTCGTTACCTGCGCATCGAAGACGCCGAGCGCTATCCCAAGGCCACCGAGCACGTCCCCGAGATGATCGAACTCGTGGAGCGGCTTGTGGCGAATGGTGTGGCCTACACGGCCGAAGATGGTTCCGTGTATTTCGCCATCGATCGGTTCGCCGACTACGGCAAGCTCTCTCAGCTCGACAAGCGCGAGCTGAAGAGCGGGGCCCGTGTGGCGCAGGACGAGTACGCGAAGGAAAACGCCCAGGACTTTGCGCTCTGGAAGAGTGCCAAGCCGGAAGACGAAGCCACCGGGGCCGCATGGGATTCTCCCTGGGGACGCGGACGTCCGGGCTGGCACCTCGAGTGCTCGGCCATGGCCATGAAGTACCTCGGCGAAACCTTCGACCTGCATGCCGGCGGTATCGATCTCATCTTCCCGCACCACGAAGACGAAATCGCGCAGAGTGAGGCCGCCACCGGCAAGCAGTTCGCCCGGTGCTGGTGCCATGGTGAGTTCCTGCTCACCGACGGTGCCAAGATGGCCAAGCGCATCGGCAACGTGGCCAATGTGGTGGAGTTGCGGGAGCAAGGCATCAGCGGCACGGTGTATCGCCACTTTGTCTTCAACGCGCACTACCGCAAGCAGCTCAACCTCACCGAGGATTCGCTCGAGCAGTCACGCGCGGCGGTCAATCGCATCGGCGCGTTTGCTCGGCGACTCGGAGAGGCCACGCACGGCACACCGGCGTTGGTGGTGGTCGCGGAACGTGCCGAACAGGAGTTTTACGCCGCGCTGTTCGAAGACCTCAATGCGCCGGAAGCGCTGGCCGCATTGTTCACGTTCATTTCCGACGCCAACCGGGAGCTCGATATCGCGGTGGCCGAACCGGCGGTAGGTGACACGGCGGCTCTGGAGCGCGCGAGGACGGCGTTCCGGCTGATGGACAGTGTGCTGGACCTGGTGCCGGAGCAGTTGACCGACGGGGAGTTGGCCGATTGGGTGGAAGAACGCCTCGCAGCCCGCCGGGCGGCCCGGGAGCGGCGGGATT
Source organism: Gemmatimonas aurantiaca T-27 (assembly GCF_000010305.1). Lineage (NCBI taxonomy): Bacteria > Pseudomonadati > Gemmatimonadota > Gemmatimonadia > Gemmatimonadales > Gemmatimonadaceae > Gemmatimonas > Gemmatimonas aurantiaca. Next base: position 998,117 of record NC_012489.1, read on the forward strand.
TTGCGGCCGCCGACGCTATTCGGGTCGAACTGACCGAACGGAACATCCTCATCGAGGATGGACCAGCCGGTACCCGCTGGCGCCGGGGCTGAGGTGGGTCGGTGCCGTGGCAATGAGCCTCGGCACCACCTACCAAAAGGGGAACACCCCGATTATCGTTGGGGACTCCGGGAGTTCGGGTCCTTCGCTGGCGTAGCTCAGTTGGTAGAGCAGCTGATTTGTAATCAGCAGGTCAGGGGTTCGAGCCCCCTCGTCAGCTTTTGCCCCCGACCGGTGCAGATGCCGGCGGACTTGGTGGGGTACTCAAGTGGCCAACGAGATCAGACTGTAAATCTGACGGCGCAAGCCTTCGAAGGTTCGAATCCTTCCCCCACCACTCGTAGTTGCAGGACGGGCTCCCGGGCCCGAAGTTGTAGGCCAGCCTTGCGGGAGTAGCTCAGCTGGTAGAGCGCAAGCCTTCCAAGCTTGATGTCGCGGGTTCGAGCCCCGTCTCCCGCTCTGTCATACACGCAGTACACAAAACGCCGACCATCTGGTCGGCGTTTTGCGTTTCGGCCCTTGAGTCTCGAAGAGGTGACGGTTTTCCGGCCGTTGCTGCGCAATGCCGGAGGACGCCAGCTCCTGTGCCGGTGTCCGCCGAGACCTCTGCGCGCATCCATGCCGTACATTCGCCGATTGCTGCCGCCCACCCCGGTACCCACATTTCTCGGGTGTCTGCGGATCAGGCCGCCCTCGATGCACTCTTCAGTCTCGCCTACGAAGAGCTGCACCGCCTCGCACAGCGTGTGTGGCGGGGCGAGCCCGGCGTATCCCTGTCACCCACCACGCTCGTCAACGAGGCGTGGCTCAAGCTCTCGGCCACACCGGCGGCGGCCAACACGTCGCCACTGCATTTCAAGCGCATCGCGGCGCGCGCCATGCGACAGGTCCTCGTCGAAGCGGCCCGTCGACGGCAGGCCACCAAGCGCGGTGGGCGCGAGGTGGTGCATGTCACCCTCGACCAACAGGTGCCACGTGCCGACGAGAGTGACGACGTGATTGCGCTCCACGAAGCCCTCGATCGTCTCGCCCTCCTGTCTCCACGACAGGCGCAGTTGGTGGAAAGCCGCTATTTCGGTGGTCTCGACGTACAGGCCGCGGCCGAGCTGCTCGGCATCAGCGAATCCACTGCACTACGGGATTGGCGACTCGCGAGAGCCTGGCTGGCCCGCGAACTCCAGGCGTCCCGGTGAACGGCTCGGAGCGCCCCGACGGCATGTCCGCTCGCTGGGCCGTGGTGCAGGAACTGTTCGACGCCGTGGTGGACTTGCCGGCCGAAGCCCAGCGCAGTCGCCTGCAGCAACTCACCGACGATGCCGCGCTGCGTGAGGAGGTCGTGCAGTTACTGCAGGCCGATCGTGGACCAGCCGGTCTCATTGATCACCCGCTCGAACACGTCGCTGCTCGGCTGATCGACAACGCTGCCGCGTATATCGGACGTGCCGTGGGTCCGTATCGATTGAGTGCCCTGCTCGGCGAAGGCGGCATGGGCGTGGTGTATCGCGCGGAACGCGAAGACCTGTCGCGTCCCGTGGCGGTGAAGATTCTCCGTGACGGAGCACTGTCTCCGGCGCGACGTGCGCGTTTCATCGCGGAACGTCATGCGCTGGCACAACTCACACACCCCGGTGTCGCGCAGTTGTATGACGCCGGCACGCTCGATGACGGGACGCCATGGTTCGCCATGGAGCACGTGTCCGGTGTTCCCCTCGACGAATATTGTGCGACGCGCGCGCTCGGACTCGAGGACCGCCTCGCTCTGATCGAACGGGTGTGTGATGCCGTGCAACACGCGCACGAACACGCCATCGTGCATCGGGACCTCAAGCCGTCCAACGTACTCGTCACCGAAACGGGTGACGTGAAGCTGCTCGACTTCGGTATCGCCAAACAGCTCGCCGCGGCCGACGACCCCGCGACGGCGGATGCCGGGGCCACCGTTACGAACACGGGTGGCGCCTCGACCGCCACACGATCGCAGTTGCGTCTCCTGACGCCGGCCTATGCGGCACCCGAACAGGTGCGTGGGGATGCGGTAGGCGTCTACACCGATGTGTATGCGCTCGGTGTGATGCTGTATCAACTGCTGGCGGGACGCCTGCCCTTTGACCTGTCGCGTTCGACGCCCGGCGAAGCCCTCACCGAGATTGTCGATCGTGAGCCGGAGCGTGTCTCCGTGGTTGCGCAGCGCGAAGCCGCCGCATGGATGCATGGCGTGCGACGTCCGCAATGGACCGATATCGACCTGTTGTGCAGCACGGCGATGCACAAGGACGCCAACCGGCGCTACCGCACCGTGGATGCCCTGCGACGGGACCTCCAGCATCTGCGGCGCAGCGAGCCACTGGAGGCACACCCGGATAGTCTGCCCTATCGCACCGCACGTTTCCTGCGTCGACACACACGCGCCGTCGCCCTTGGCGCCGTACTGGCTCTGACGATCGCCGGCATTGGTGGTGCTTCGGTGCGGCAGATTGCCGGCGCGCGAGACGATGCCCGCGCGGAGCTGCATCGTCGCGCCGAGTTGCAGCGATTCCTGCTCGCGATCTTCAGTGGCAACGAACACGGTGCTCCACCGGACAGTCTGCGCATCACCACCGTGATCGAACGCGGCGAGCGTCAGGCGTCGATGCTCGAACAGGACCCGTTGGTGCAGGGGGATCTGCTCGTGGCGCTCGGACGTATTCAACGGGCTCTCGGGCGGTATGATCGGGCCGATTCACTGATGCTCGCGGGAATCGGTGCCCTGCAGCGTGCGGGGGATACTCTCGCCGTGGCGGGGGCACTGTTGGCTCGAGCCGACGTCCGTCTCGAGCAGGCACAGTATCCGGCGGCGGACTCACTGCTGGATGCCGCGCAAAGGCTGGTGAAGCATGCATTGGACAAGCCCACGCCGCTCGCCTGGCGTCGGGACGCCGATCGTGAGCGGTCTGCGGCGACGCTCGATGCGCAGTTGTTCGATCTGCGCGGTCGTCGGCAGGTGCTGCAAGGGCAATATGATTCCGCGCGTACGACGCTCGATCTGGCGTTGCGTCTGGTGCCACCGCAGTCACCGGATCCGATGCTCACGGCCGATATTCTCGGTGACCTGGCGGATGTGGCGTTCTACACCGGTGCATACGATCGCGCCGATACACTCAATCGTGATGTGCTGACGCGGGTGCAACGGCATGCGGGAGCGTTCCATCCGCGCGTGGCGAGTACGATGGTGAACATCGGTGCCACGGAGTTCGAGCGTGGACGGTATGGCGAAGCGGAACGATGGTTTCGTGATGCGCTGGTGATCGCGGAACGCTACTTCGGCACCGAACATGTGCAGGTGGCTTCCACGCGGACGATGTTGGGTCGTGCGCTGGTGTTCCAGAACCGGCTCGAAGAAGCCACCGTGGCATTGGAGCAGGCCCTGCGTGTGCAACAAGCGAGTGTCGGCGCGAATCACCCAGGGGTGGCGAGTATCCTCAACGAACTCGGCAACGTCGCCATCCGTCGCCAGCAGCTCGACCGCGCCGATGCGTACTTCGCGCGAATGGCCGAGGTGTATTCGGCAAGCAATGGTGATGCGCATTTCACGGTGGCGGTTGCACTGTCCAATCGTGGTACCGTGGCAATGGAGCGCAAAGATCTTCCGGCGGCCGAACGCTGGTATCGTGAGGTGGTTCAGCGATTCGCCGCGGCGCAGGGCGCAGGGCATCTCAATACCGGCATTGCCCGCATCAAGCTGGGGCGGGCTCTCATTCGTCAGCAGCGCTGGCGCGAAGGCATCACCGAATCAGAGGCCGGCTACGAGATCGTGAAAACGAATGCCGCTCCCGGTGTCAGTTTCTTGCAGGCCGCGCGCCGCGATCTGGCGATCGCCTATGAGGCACTGGGCCAGCAGGACACGGCCACGAGATACCGTCGCGAAGCCGAGCAATACGACCCGCCCAAGCCGTAGCAGAGCGTTCCGTCCGCCGATTTCAGGGCGTGGCGCGGGCCGCGCGACGCACGCGCTTTTCCTCGTACAAGGTTTCATCGGCGCTACGCAGCAGCTCGTCGAGTGTCGACGGTGTGCCGGGATGGTAGGCCGCATAGCCGAAGCTCATGCCGATCGGGCAGGGACATACCCCCAACGCGTTCACGTCCTCCAGCGCGGCGTCGATCTTCTCGCGCAGGGCCTCGATCGATTCCGCCGGGGTGTCCACCAGCATGGCGACGAATTCATCGCCCCCCAGTCGTGCGACGATGTCACCGGAACGGAAGCACGTTCGCAGCACCGAGGCGATCGTTTGTAGCACCCGGTCGCCCACTTCGTGCCCATAGGTGTCGTTCACCTGCTTGAATCGATCGGCGTCTCCGTAGAGCATCAAGGCGGGCGCATTCCGCCGCCGCGCGTCGTCGAGTCGGGAATTGGCCATGGCAAAAAACCCGCGGCGATTGAACAGGCCCGTGAGTTCGTCATTCATCGCCTGTGTACGCAGCATCTCTTCGGCACTCTTGCGATCGGTCGCGTCCCGCATCACGCACACCAGACCACCCGTCGGCAACAGCGTGATGGAGAGTTCCTGCGGGAAGGCTTCGCCGTTGGCGCGCAACCCAATGACTTCGCCACTCCAGGCACCCAGTCGCGTCACGAGTGGAATGATGTCGCGCTCGATACGCATCGCTTCATCGTCCGGGAATCGTGATGTCCATGGACGGCCGATCAGGTTGCGGGGACGATCGCGATGCACGCGTGCATAAGCGTGATTCACAAATTCCAGCCCTCCGCCCACACTGACGATGCCGATGCCGTCGGTGGTCACGGCCAACGCCGCCGCGAGCTGCTGGCGCTCGCGTTCTTCGCCTTTCCGACTCGTGATATCGCGCTCCACCGAAATCCACGATGTCACCTCACCATGTTCATTCCGCAGTGGCGTGGTGTGCACCTCCATCCAGAACGGTGTGCCATCGCGGCGATAGTTGAGTACCTCGCCGGCGAACGGCTCTCCCTGTCGCGCCGCGGCACGCATACGCTCGACGGTGTCCGCCGCCGTATGGGTGCCATGCAGCAACTCACCGGGACGCTTGCCGATGGCCTCTTCGAGAGAATACCCGGTGGCTTCGCTCCAGGATCGGTTCACCCAGGTGAATCGCAACTGGGCATCGGTCATGGCGATCGGCTGGTCGGTCTGCTCCAGGACCACGGAGAACGAGCGCAGGCGTTCTGCCGTGGCGCGCTCGTCGGTGATATCGACAAAGGACCCCACGACCGCTCGGCGCCCCTGCAGTCCGAACTGGTCGCTTTGCACCAGACGCAGATTGATACGCAACCAACGCATCGTTCCGTCCTGACGGCGCACCGTCAGGACGCGGCCCGTCTGGGCGACGCCCGTGCGAAGGACCTCGTTGAACGGATGCTGATCTTCCTGCACGGACTCACCGCTTTCATCGAGCACGTCGAAGACCTTGCCCGTGCCGACGATCCGTGCGAAGTCGGCCTCCGAGATGCCCGCGATGCGTGCCGCGCTGGGATTCCAGGCTTGTAGCCGTCCGTGGTCATCGCGCAAGACGAGTCCTTCCGCCATGGTGGCGAAAATGGCGCGATAACGTTCCTCGTTGGCCCCCAAGGCCACCTGTACGGATTCGAGCAACTGGCGATGCTCTTCCATGGTGCGTTGCTGCGCCTGCAACTCGTGGTTCTGCGCCTCGAGTTCGTGTGCCGCGTCTTCGAGCGCGGCGGCCTGTTCGGCGAGCCGGCGATTGGACTCCGCAATGGACTTGGCCATCGCGCCCATGCGCATGGCGGCCGGGCGCAACACGATCAAGACGAGCAGCAGCACCACGACGATGATACCGCCGAACACGATGCCCTGGTCGCGCTGCAGGGCGTGTGTGCGCTGCTCGGTCCATTGCACTTCGTTGGCGACGATCGCATCGACGAGGGCGATGAATTCATTGAGTTGCAGCACCAGGGCCGCGATTTCCGACTCGCTCAACTGGCCGCGGGTGCCGTCGAGGCGTTCGGTGATCAGCGCGTCCCCTGTGCGGAGCAGGGCGTGCGCCGCGCTGTCCATGCGGGACAGATCCGCGATCAGCGCTGGTCGTACCGTCAGCGAGCCATCCGTGGCGCGACGTGAGATTTCGTGCAGTTCTGCGAGCGACCGTTCGATAGCCGTGCGGGTCCACTCCCGTTCGGCGAACCATGGGGCGCGTGCCTGGCTCGACGGGGCCTGCATCGAGGCGATGGTGCCGAAGATGAACCGCTGCGAGAGCATGCGATCACGCGCGATCAGCGCCGTGCGCGCCGGCACCGCCGTGATCTGCTTGGTCACCGCGCGCACCCACAGCCACTCCACACCACAGAGGACCAGGAACGCGACCATGCAGGCGGCCGCGAGGCGGGTGAATTGACGAAAAGGGCTGGTGCTGGTGGGCACGCGCGCGGAAGCTCGGGAATGCGGGCGCCGGACCACCGTCGGTCCATGCAGGTCGGCCGAGTCAGGTCTGACGGCCTTCGATACGGGACGCGCCATCGGCCGGCACCGTCACGCCCCGGGTGCCTTGTCCAAGCCCTGCCAATCCAATACCTTGGGTGTCTGCTGTACTGCTCACGTAGCTCAGTCGGCAGAGCACATCCTTGGTAAGGATGAGGTCACCGGTTCGATCCCGGTCGTGAGCTCTTGGTTATTGGCTTTGGCTGTGTCAGCCCCATCGTCTTTCTCAGGACGGTGGGGTTTGTTCTTGTCGGTACGCGTCCACCCTCCCCGGCCGCTCCGGACCCTCGTGGTGATATCCGGCTGGTTCCGCCCAGTACGCGCTGTTCTGATCGCCGCCCTGTCGGCCGCGATCCTGTTTGGGCATCCCGCCCCGGTGGAGGCGCAAGCCCGTGCCAACCGCCTGCGTATCGATCCCGTCGACGCCCGGGTTAGCGCCCGGGCGTGGGGCGTCGAACAGGGGCTGCCGCAGGGTTCGGTCACGGAGCTGGCCATCGATGCCGATGGGTACGTCTGGGGCGCCACCTTTGGTGGCCTGTTCCGCTTTGATGGCCAGACCATCACCCGCTATGCTGTGGCCGATGTCCCCCTGTTGGTCACCAACTCGGTGACGGCCCTGCTGACGGCGCCGGACGGCCTCCTGTATGTCGGCACCCCCTTGGGTACCGTCGGGCGCCTGCAGGGCGGACGCCTGCTCGACACGCTCAGTTCTCAGAACCGGCCCCTGCTGCGGGGCGTCGACGCGCTCGCCATCGATGGGACTGGGACCACCTGGCTGCGGAGCAGCGGACACGTCTACGCCTATCGGGATGGACGATGGCGCCCGGGCTCGATGCCCCACCTGGCCTATTCCGCGATGGTCATTGATCGCGAAGGGGCGATGCTCTACGCCGGGCCGGAGGGGCTCATTCGGGCGACGGACGCGGGGTCGGAAATCCTCGCACCTACCCGGCACAAGATCCTGGACGGGCATGACTTCGGGCTTCACGCCGATCGGTACGGTCATCTGTGGCTTGGACAGCCCAACGGCCTGTACCTGTTCACCGATGGAGCCCTGCGCCGTATTCCCGGCATCGAGGGCAGGGTGCGCTCGATCATCTCGGACGGGCGCGGCATGATCTGGGTGGCGGCGGACGGTCGCCTGTACCGGTTTCGCTCCGGCGCGGGAGAAGCGGTCCTCTCCCGCCCCGAACTGGTCCTGACCACCAATAGCGACATTTACTCGCTGTTGCTCACGCCGGACGATGTGCTGGTGGGCGGCACCTTGCAGGGGCTGTTCACCATGCGGGAGAGCGTGGTGCGCGTGGTCGAGAATCCGGCCGGTCCGCGCCATCCGGAAGTCTCGTCCATGATGCCGGCAGGCGGGGGGCGGATCTGGGTCACTGGCAGTTGCACCGATGTCTATCTCATCGATCAGCAAGGACGGGCCCTGGATTCGATCGCCCGCCCGAACAAGAACGTGTGCGTACGCAGCATGTTGCTGGACCGCCGCGGTGCCCTGTGGTTTGGCAATGATGGCTTCATGAAGCGCCGTGATGCGTCGGGCCGTGAGCGCGAATGGTCGCTGCCTCAGTGGGGCTACAATCCGAGTCTGGCGCGGCCCATTCTGCTCGCTGGCGACACGGTGATGTTCGGCCTGTCCGACGGTCGCATTGCCGGTATCACCCCCGATGATTCCCTGCGCATGATCGCGCCATGGGATCAGGTCACCAACGTCGCCATCGAGTCGATGACTCGCGACGAAGACGGCACAATCTGGGTGGGGCAACTGGGCCGCGTCACACGCTGGCGGGGACAGGTGCTGGAGAGCTCGGACGAAACGGCCGGTGTGCCGAAGGCCGTACCGCGTGCCTTGCTGGTGGAGCCGGGGCGCGGTGTCTGGATCGGCACGTACGGCAGCGGGATGTGGTATCTCGCCACGGGCCGGCGGGCGCGTCCGGTGCCTCTGGTCGATGAAACCATCTCGGCCATCCTCAGTGACCCGAGAGGACGCCTGTGGATGCCGGGCAATCGTGGCATCAGCGTAGTGTCCCGCGAGTCGTTGCGGCGCTGGATACTCGATAGCATCGACATTCCCGATGTCCGGCTGCTGAGTGATGGTGACGGCGTGCCGGAAGGCAACTCCGGCTATCCGGCCGCCGGCATCATCGCACAGGATGTGCTGGGTTTTGCCTCGGTATCCGGGCTGGTGTCTCTCCAGGAACGACAGATTCTGTCGACGTCGGCATCGTCCACCGTGCAGGTCGACGAAGTCCGCACATCCCGGGGACGGCGCGTGGTGGAGGAAGGGGTCGTGCGCCTCGCTCCCGACGAACGCATCGTACTGCTCAATTTCAGCGCGCCCACGTTTCGTTTCGCGGACGAAGTCCAGTTTCGGTATTGGCTGGATGGACGTGACACCGAATGGGTCTCCGCTGGCAATAGTCGGGAAATGCGCCTGGTGACAGAATCGCCGGGGGTCTACACGCTGCACCTCGAATCCCGTATTCCGGGTGGGCAGTGGCAAGTGGCCGACGCCATCCGGTTCGAAGTGGAGCCCATGCTGATGGAACGCCAGTCGCTCCGGGTGCTGCTGGTCCTCACCGTCATTGGCCTGGCGGCGCTGTTCTATCGTCAACGCATCAATGCCCTGCAGGCCGTGGCCCGGGCCCGGGAGATCAGCCTCAACGCCCGGCGGGACGCAGCGGAAGAAGCGGCGCGCCATGAACGTGAGCTGGCCCAGGTCGGCCGCCTCGGCGTGGCCGGCGAATTGACGGCGTCCCTGTCGCACGAACTCGGACAGCCGTTGGCGGCGATCGTGAACAATGCCGAGGTGGCCCGCCGCATGATCGAACGGGGGCGCGATGGCCGGCATGTCGACCGCCGCGCACTCGACGACGTCCTCCGGGATGTGGTGGCCCAGGGGCACCGGGCCTCGGAAATCGTGCGCGAGTTCCGGCGATTCCTGCGCCGCGAGAAAGGGGAACGCGAAACGATGTCGGTGCGGGAGCTCATGGAAAGTGCGGCCCTCCTGCTTCGCCAGGAGTACAGCGCCGCACACGTGCCGCTGGAGATTCGCATCGGCGCACGCACGCCCACTATCACAGTGGAACGGGTTCTTTTGCAGCAGGTGATCGTGAACCTGTTACAAAACGCACTCGAGGCTGTGCGGCGTGTGCAGGGCGGGCGGGTGTTGATCCGTGCGCGCCCCGTCGCCCGGGGTATCCGGATCACCGTCCTCGACAACGGACGTGGATTCACCCGCGACGTACGCCGCTTGGCCTTCGAGCCGTTCGTGACATCGCGGGCCACGGGTATGGGGCTGGGACTGGCCATCGCCCGACGGGTGGTGGATGCTCATGGCGGACATATCGCGCTGGGGTGCTTCCCCGGCGGCGGCGCCGTCGTATCCTTCTGGATCCCGTCCGTGCCGAATCCTTCGGAACACTCTGATTCGCTTGTGCCGCCACAAATCGTGGCGTCGGCATTTCGGGAAGAGACGTTGCAGTAACGACGCTATCCGGAGTGAGGTGATGGAAGAGAACGTGCGGAATACCGCAGACCCCGCGCACAGCGGGATGGGAACACCGTCGGTCATTACCACCGTTGCTGTGGTGGATGATGATGCCGCGGCGCGCATTTCACTCGTGCGGCTGTTGCAGCTCGAGGGCTATCACGTACATGAGTACGATTCGGCCAGCAGTTTTCTGGAGGGGGCCGAGAACCGAGCGTATTCCTGCATCGTCACCGACCTGCGCATGCCCGGGGTGACGGGGCTCGATCTGCAGAAATCACTCGAGGGGCGCGGCGTGTTTGTCCCCCTCGTTTTCGTGACAGCCTTTGGCACCGTGCCGGCCAGTGTACAGGCCATGCGGAGCGGGGCGGTGGACTTCCTCGAAAAGCCCGCTGATCCGAGTGCGCTGCTCGATGCCGTGAAGCGCGCGGTCGCCCGATGCGACGCTCACGCCACCAAGCAGGAACTCCTGTCCGCCGTGCTGCAGCGCATCGAGCGACTCACCGCCCGTGAACGCGAAGTGTTCGAAGGTGTTGCCCGGGGATTGCCCAACAAGAGCATCGCCACAGAACTCGGCATCGCACTCAAGACGGTCAAGGTGCACCGTGGTCGCGTGATGACCAAAATGGACGCTGAATCGGTGGCTGATCTCGTGCGCGCCCGCGAAGTCCTCGGCGACAAATAGGCATCGCGCTCCGCGACACCCCACCGCGTCCCGCTGTCTTCAGCGGGGCGCGGGTGGCTGCAAGCTCTCGCGCAATGCCTGCATCTCCTGTTGCAGCCCCTCGAGTCGGCTCTGTACGAGCCGAATTTCGAGCTCGGCCTTCAGGTTGACTTCATAGTCGTTGCGTGTCTCGAGACGGTCCCGTTCGGCCTGTCGATTCTGCGACATCAGAATGACCGGCGCTTGCAGCGCCGCCAGCATCGACAACATCAGGTTGAGAAACACATACGGGTACGGATCGAACGCATCCTGCCGTGGGCCCAGAATGGCCGTGTTCAGTAGCGTCCAGGCCACCATCACCACCAGGAACGTGATGATGAATGGCCATGAGCCACCAAAACCCGCGATGCGGTCGGCCATGCGATCGCCGAAGCTGCTCTCGGTCCGGAATTCATGCTCGGTATCGCGCACGAGCGGGAGATCGAGCAGCAAGCGTCCAAGGGTGCGTCGTTCGTCTTCGCTCAGGCCACCAAAGGCGGCGGAGCGCAGCGACTGGAGCAACACCTCGGAGGGAGGCAGTGGGTCAGCAGGCATCGTCGGAGGGAAAGCGGACGGAGCAGGGAGCGGCGTCCGTGTGACACCGCTCCGCTGACCGAAATTGACTAGCGCGACGACGCGCCCGACAGCCCGGCCAATGATGTGCTTTCCGGTACCATGTCACCCACATAGTACGACATGAGCGATTGCTGGAATGCCAGGGCGTACTTGGCTGACACGACAGCACTGGCCGCCTGCACGAGCTGTGCGCGTGCCGCCGTCACTTCCACCAGCGTGCCGGCACCCACCGCATACCGACGGGCCTGTGTGTTGGCGGCGAGGTCCGCTGCGGCCAACTGCACACGCGCCGCGTCGTACTGCTCCACCGCCGCCGTGTGGTTGAGGTAGGCTTCGCGCACTTCCGATCCGATGGCCAGACGGCGGTCCTGCACCGAGAGTCGGGCGTTGTCTGCCGCGATCCGGGCCTGCTGGGCGGCCACGCTGGCCTGTCGTCGATCGAAGATCGGAACGCTCAGCGCCAGTCCCAGGGAGCCACTGCGCCGCTGGTTGAACTGATTGCCAAACGACAGTTCACTCGCCGAATTGAACGCCGTGCCGTAGCCCAGGCTCATCGACACCTGCGGGAGTCGTGAGCCCGCAGCGTTGCGAACCGTGAAGGCGGTGGCTTCGAGGCGGGTGTCGAGTGCTTCGAGATCGGCACGTGATCCCAGGGCCTTCACCAGGAGACTGTCCAGATTGAACCGCAGGATCTGCATCGAGTCGGCCATCGCTGGCGCCACGAAGTTGTATTCGCCGCGCGGGTCGAGCTGCAGGGCACGCATGAGCGCCACACGCGCCAGTTCGCGATCACGCTGTGCCGTCACGAGCGAGTACTGCGAGCTCGCCACCGTGGCCTGCTGCTGATACTGGTCGGAGATCGGTCGTGCACCCGCACGCACCATGCGCTGAATGGCGGTGTCCTGCGCCATCTGCGCGGAGAGGTTGTCGCGTTGCACACGCACCTGCTCCTCGCGCTGGACGAGGGTGAGGAATCCCGACGCTGCCGTGAACACCGCCGTCTGCCGCGCGCGCGACAAGTCGGCGTCGTTGGCGTTGTTCGACAAACGCGCTTCCTTCAGTTGCGCGATGTTGCGTCCCCCGTCGTACACGGTCAACGCCGAGTTGGCGTTCAGGTTCACCGACGTGGTCGTCTGATCGACGATGCGTCCTTCGTTCTGGTTGAACGTGTATCCGTACGACTCGGACGTATTGGTGCTCAACGAAAACGACGGCAGAAATGCCGAGGAACGCTGACGCACCGTCTCGGTGCTGGCAGCCACGGTGTTCTCGGCCTGCCGAACGGCGACGCTCTGCTTGAGCGACAGGCGGATGGCATCGTCGAACGTGATGGTGATGGCGCCCTGGGCCGCGCTCCGTGAGGCGAAACCCGGGATCGCGAGGCACAGCGCCAATGCACTGTGCCGAATGGTGCTCCAGCGGAACGAAAGCATCGTATGAGTTCTCCCGCGCGCGTTCATTCGTAGCGCAGCGCCTGAATGGGGTCCAGCGCAGCAGCCTTGCGCGCCGGGTAGTAGCCGAAGAAGACGCCGACCGCTGCCGAGAATCCGGTGGCGATGATGATCGACGTGATGGAGGTGGCCGTGTGCCAGCCCGTGATGCGCCCGACGATCATCGAACCACCAATGCCGGCGAGCAGTCCCACGATGCCGCCCATGAGACAGAGCACCACGCTCTCCACCAGGAACTGCGTGAGCACATCGGAACCGCGGGCACCGATCGCCATGCGGATGCCGATCTCGCGGGTGCGTTCGGTGACCGACACCAGCATGATGTTCATGATGCCGATACCGCCCACCACCAGGGAGATCGAGGCAATCGCAGCCAGCAGCGCCGTCATCACCGTGGTCGTGCTGGTCGCCGTGGTGGCCAGCGCCGACTGATCGCGCACCGTGAAATCATCGGCGCCCCCGCCGACACGGTGGGATTCCCGCATGATGTCGCGGATCTCGTTCATCGCGGCTGGGATCGCCTTCGTGTCATCGGTCATCGCCAGAATGGAACCGATGAAGAAAAAATTGCTGATGCGCGTCTGGGCGGTGCTGTACGGCACGACCACGATATCGTCCTGATCGGTACCAGTGGCCGCTTGACCTTTCGCCGACATCACGCCAATCACGGTGAACGGTGTGCGTCCCAGGCGCACACGCTGACCCACTGCGTTGCCGTCGGGAAAGAGACCATTGGCTACGGTCTTGCCCAGGATCACGACGGTCCGCTTGCCCTGCACGTCTTCTTCCGTGAACTCGGCACCGCTTTCCACCGTCCAGTTGCGAATGCGGAAGAAACCCGTCGACACACCGTTCACTTCCGTGCGCCAGTTGCCGGTGGTGGCAATCACCTGCGTGCGAGTGTTGATGACCGGCGACACCGCCGACAACAGCGTGCCCTCGCGCTGCAACTTCTCCACGTCTTCGATCGTGAGACGATTGAACGTCTGCGCGCCCTGATTGGAACCGCCAGCCTGCGTCGTGCCCGGCGTGACGACGATGAGGTTGGTGCCCAGTGTCGCGATCTGTGATTCGATCTGACCACGGGCACCGGCGCCGATCGCCACCATCACGATCACCGCGGCCACCCCGATCACGATGCCAAGCATCGTGAGAAAGGTGCGCATCTTGTTCTTGACGATGCTTTGCATCGCCATACGGAGCAGGACCATGAGCTTCATGTGACTACCTCCTGCGCGTCGTAGGCGGCCAGGTCGATGGCGGCATCACCACGGTCTTCGACCGGGTGATCCTTTCGGATCTTGCCGTCACGCATCTCCACGATGCGCTTGGCGTAGTGGCTGACTTCCGGTTCGTGCGTCACCAGCAGGATGGTGATCCCCTGGTTGTTGAGCTGTTGAAACAGCGCCATCACATCGAGTGTGGTACGCGTGTCCAGGTTGCCCGTGGGTTCGTCGGCGAGCAGCAGCGTGGGACTGGTCACCAGGGCCCGGGCGATCGCCACACGTTGCTGCTGGCCGCCCGAGAGCTCACTCGGGTGGTGATCCATGCGGGTGCCGAGGCCAACGCGCTCGAGTGCCGCACGCGACATCGCCTTGGTGTCCTTGTGTCGTGCCAGGCGATCGTACAACAGCGGCAACTCGACGTTGTCCAATGCCGAAGTCCGCGAGAGCAGGTTGAAGCCCTGAAACACGAACCCGAGCTTGTGATTGCGGAGGTCGGCGCGTTCGTTGCGCGACATGCCATCCACCCGCACACCATCGAGCAGGAACGTGCCGGCGGATGGAGTATCGAGACAGCCGAGGATGTTCATCAACGTGGACTTGCCGGATCCCGACGTGCCCATGACCGCGATGAACTCGCCGGGCATGACCGTGAGATCCACTTGCCGGAGTGCAGCCACTTCCGTGGACCCCATTTGATAGGTCCGCGTGAGTCCATGCACTTCGATGACGGGAGTGGTAGAGGTGCTCATGTCAGCTCCGGTCAGAAGGGACCAGGAGGGCCGCCGCGACCACGCTGCTGCTGTTGCTGGAACGGGCTGGCCGTCGTGCTCGACGCTGCGCCCGTCGCACCGGCCGCGTTCGTACCGATCACCACCTGCATGCCCGCCGTGATGCCTTCGCCGCGAATCTCGGTGCGCGTCCCGTCGGTGATGCCGATCTGCACACGATGTGGCACGAGCTTCGTCCCTTCGAGTGTGAAGACCATGCCCATGTCCGACCGCGGACCACCGGCGCGACGTCCTTCACCACCGGCTCCACCCGCTCCGGCGCCACTACCAAACCCACCCTGACCACTCGCTCGCGGTGCGGCGCCTGCAGCGGTACTCGCCTGCGCACCCGTTGCGGCACTACCGGTGTTCGCTGATGCACTCGGCGAAGCGCTCGCCGAGGCACCCGCACCGGTGCGACGCGCTGCACTGTCGGCCGGATCCACCGGAGGACGGAAACGCAACGCCGTGTTGGCGACCATCAGCACGTCGGAGGCTTCACCGGTCACGAACTGCACCGTCGCCGTCATGCCGGGGAGCAGCGCACCATCCGGATTCGCCACGTCGATGACCACCGTATAACTCACCACGTTGTTGGCGGTGGTCGACGACAGACGCACCTGCTCCACGGTGCCTCGGAACTGCCGGTCCTGGAACGACTGCACGGTGAAACGTGCTTGCTGGCCTTCCTTGATCGACCCGATATCAGTTTCGTCGACCGAGGCGAGGATCTGCATGTGCGACAGATCGTTGGCAATCACGAACAGCTTCGGCGCCGAAAGACTGGCGGCGACTGTCTGGCCAAGATTGATCGCCCGCTCGATCACCACCCCGTCGATCGGCGCATAAATGTTCGTGTAGGCGAGATTCTGTCGCGCACGTTCCAGCGCGATTTGCGCCGAGGTCACGCTGGTCTGTGCCAGGGCGAGTGTGGTGCGCGCCGTATTGTACTCCGTCTCGGTCACGATCTTTTCGTCGTGCAGCGTCTTCGTGCGATCGAATTCCTCCTTGGCTTGCGCCAGTGAGGCATTCGCCCGAGCGACACCGGCGTCGGCGTCCTGCACGGCCTGCTTCAGAAGACTCGGGTCGATGCGCGCGATGAGCTGCCCCTTCTTCACGCGGGAGTTGAAGTCGACCAGCAGTTCGGAAACCTGCCCCGACACCTGCGTACCCACTTCGACGGTCTGCACCGCGTTCAGGGTGCCGGAGGCCGATACGGTGGAGCGGAGCGAGCCCTGCTCCACGGCGGCGAGTCGATAAGTCGTTTCTTCGGCGCCACGCTTGGACATGGTCCACATGCCGGCACCGGCGAGTGCGGCAACACCGATTGTCGCCGCAGTGATCTGCATCAACCTGGTCATGGTCGTTCGGATAAGGGGCGGAACGGGCGGGGGCGCCCAGCGCGCGCATCTCCACCACGGCGGTGGGGCGCGGTCCACTCACCTTGGTAGACGTCGTCCTGGCGCGACGTTTATGGCCGCGGCACGAACCGCCGTCCGGTGTTCTGAACCGTCGGTTGACGCACACGAACGCCGAATGCGCCTATTGGAATCCGCATTTTGTGGCGACCGATCCACCGTTCATGTGCCGCCGACGGCGGTCCACGACACGGTCTCCCCTCGATGCTGGCGCCCGATGCGGGCCCCGGGGTATGCTGGGGCATGTCACGTGATCTTCAGCGCGCCGAGGTGTGGACTACCGGAACGCACGCCGTGCTGTCCACGACCGTCTCCCGCCGAGAACGACTGCTCATTGCGGCGTTCTGGCTGCTCTATGCGGTGGTGACCGTGGTGAACGTGCTGTTCGGTGGTCGTCGCGGCCCCGATGGCACATCCGATGCCGTCATCTTCTGGATCGCCATCGCAGAAGCCGTGGGCTGGGCCCTCGCCACCCCGTTGCTCTTCGAACTCGTCGCCGGCCATACGGTCGAAGAGGGCGACGACGCACTCACCTCCGGTGAGTTGCTGCGCTTTGTGCTGATCGGGCTCGGTGTCGTGGGCCTCATGACCGCGTTCGGAGTCGGTCTGCGCGCGGCCCTCTTTCCGCCGCGTCGTGGGGGAGGCGGGCCGCCCATCTGGTTCGCGTTCACCAACAACGCGGTGCTCTATGGAGCTGTCATCGCCGCGGGGCTGGCGCGCGCCTATTCCCTGCAGTCCCGGTGGCGTGAGCAACGGGCAGTGCGACTGGAAGCCGAGCTCGCCCGGGCCACCCTGGCAACGCTGCGGCAGCAGATCGATCCGCATTTTCTGTTCAATACCCTCAACCTCATATCGTCTCTGGTTGATCGGGATCCGAAAGGCGTGCGGCGCATGATCGCGCGTCTGAGCGAGCTGTTGCGCGCCAGCCTGGAGACAGGCGGACGGCAGGAGATCCCGCTGCGGCAGGAGTTGGCGTTGCTCAATGCCTACCTCGACATCATGCGGATGCGTTTCGGCGCACGACTCGATATCACACACACCGTGGACGAGTCACTCATGGATGTGTTCGTTCCGAGCTTCCTGCTCCAGCCACTGGCTGAAAACGCCATGCGTCACGGCATCGAGCCGCTGCGAGGAGCGGGACGGGTGGAGGTGCAGGTTCACCGGGCCGACCACGAACTGGTCATGCAGGTACGTGACAACGGCAACGGCAGTCTTCCGGACGACACCGCGCCAGACACTCCCCGGAACACCCCTGTGTCTCCGGATGAAGCGGGAGGGATTGGTCTTGGCAACACGCGCGCGCGACTGATGCAGTTGTATGGACCGGCCGCTTCTCTCGATTTGCGCCGGGAGCAGGGCATGACCGTGGCCGAAGTCCGCATTCCGTTGCCGGCAGGTGTGGCATGAGCGTCAACGCGCGGATACGGGTGTTGCTGGTCGACGACGAGGAGTTCAATCGCCTGCGTCTGCGTGACCTGCTGGACGCCGAGTCCGACGTGGATATCGTGGGCGAAGCGGCTGACGGGGTGGAGGCGGTGGAGCAGATCCGTGCCCTGCGCCCCGATCTCGTCTTCCTTGATATCCGGATGCCCGGGCTCTCAGGTCTCGACGTGGTGCGTCAGGTGGGGGTCGACCTGATGCCGGCCACGGTGTTTGTGACGGCGTATGACCAGCACGCGGTGGAGGCGTTCCGGTTGGCGGCGCTCGACTTTCTGGTCAAGCCATTCGACGACGAGCGCTTTGCGCAGACCCTGCAACGGGCGCGGAAGCTGGTGGTCATGAATGATCTGGCCACGATGCGGGCTCGGCTTTTGGAAGTGCTGGCGCCGTCGCCGGTGAGTGCGGTGGTCGAGGGGGCAGCGCCTGACACGACCGGAGCCATCACCGGCCCTGGTCCCGGCTCCGGTCCCGGCACCGGCCATGGCAGTGGTGGTGGCTATCTCGAGCGCATCGCGGTGGAGGCGCAGGGGACCATCAAACCAGTGGCGGTGGCCGACATCGACTACATCCTGGCCAGCGGTCCGTATGCGGAGCTGGTGGTGGCGGGTCGGCGGCATCTGGTCCGGGAGTCGATGCAATCGCTGGAGGATCGGTTGGACCCGCGGCGTTTTCTTCGCATCCATCGCTCGGTGATCGTGCGTCTGGACCGGGTGGAGGGGCTCAAGCGCGGGGCCGGTGGTGATGGCGAGGTGCTGCTCAAGGGGGGCGGGCGCCTGCGTGTCAGCCGTACTCGGCGGGAGGCGCTGGAGCGCTGGCTGGGGATCGTGGCCTGAGCCTGGCGAGCTCTGCTATAGCGATGGGCGGTGGCGAGTGTGCCGGGGATCTTGCGTGTCTCTTCGGCCGTGATTCGGGTCCGGGCGGAGCGCACTAAGCGTCCATTTTACCGGGACTTGCGGCGCTGATCGTGGTCATGTGGACACGACCAGACCGTGACTTGCGACAGGAATCGGACCGCGCTACCTTGCAAGGCTCACCCTGCACCGGCGAAATCCGGGTGTGGGTGGCGTTCGTTATTACGTCACGCTGTACGCCACAGTCGCAGCCAACGCGTTGCCAGCAACGCAGTACGGAGCCGGATCATGCCGCGCGAGAAGATCATCCTCGGTTGCACCGAGTGCAAGAACCGCAATTATTTCACGATGAAGAACAAGCGTCTTCATCCTGAGCGCGTGGAGTGGAAGAAGTACTGCCCACGCTGCAACAAGCATCAGACGCACAAGGAAACCAAGTAGTCATGAATGCTCCCGTCGAGGTAACCCGTCCGGGAGCCGGCACGCGGCTGGTCACGTTCTATCATGAAGTGATCGCCGAGATGAAGAAGGTCACCTGGCCGGATCGCCCGCAACTGCAGCAGGCGACCATTCAGATCATCATCTTCGTGCTGGTCCTTGGTGCTGTGATCGGGCTGGTGGACGTGGCGTTGCAGGCGCTGTTGGTGCGTCTGCCGAGCATGCTCCTCGGCAATTGAGCGCGCACCCATGACCGTGTCGATGCTCGAGCACCGGTGGTACGCAATCCAGACGACGTCAGGCCATGAGAACAAGGTGCAGCGGCTGATCCAGCGGAAGATCGACATGGATCCTGCGCAGCCTGAAGATCGTCTCATCCGCCAGGCACTCGTGCCGACGCAGCAAGTCGTGGAGATCAAGAACGGCAAGAAGGTCACCGTCGAGCGCAAGATTTTCCCCGGCTACGTGCTGGTGGAGATGGTGGCCAGTCAGGATACCCTGCACGAGATCAACGCCATTCAGGGCGTGATCAAGTTCGTGGGGAAGGACAAGGATCCGATGCCGCTGCGCGACGACGAAGTGCGTCGGTTGCTGGGGCAGGCGGATCCGGCCGATGAAACACCGGTGCGTGAGGAGATTCCGTTCCTCGTGGGGCAGGCGGTGGCAATCACCGAAGGCCCGTTCGCCGATTTCAACGGCACCGTCGAGGAGATTCTCCCCGACAAGGGCAAGGTACGGGTGTCGGTCAGCTTGTTTGGTCGACCCACGTCCGTGGAACTGGATTACCTCCAGTTGCGCGGATACTAGAGAGAGAGCAGGACGTCGCTACCACCCGACGAAAAACACCGTGGCAGCAAGACCACGCGCGGATGGTCCGTGTGTGGAACTCGCGATGAGGAAGTCGCATGGCCAAGAAGGTCACTGGATTCGTCAAGCTGCAGATTCCTGCAGGCAAGGCGAACCCGGCGCCCCCAGTAGGTACGGCCCTCGGACCCCAGGGTATCAATATCATGGGGTTCTGCAAGGAGTTTAACGCTCGCACGCAGGGCGGGGATATGATCATCCCCGTCGAGGTCACGATCTATGCAGACAAGTCATTCACCTTCATTCTCAAGACGCCGCCCGCGGCGGAATTGATCAAGAAGGAGCTTGGCGTGGAGCGGGGCTCGGGTCAGCCGAACAAGGTAAAGGTGGGCACCATCACGCGGGCGCAGTTGGAGAAGATTGCGACCACGAAGATGCCCGACCTCAACTGTGAGTCGATGGAGAGCGCAGTGGCGATGATCGCCGGTGCCGCACGCTCGATGGGCATCACGGTGAAGGATTGAGCCTCATGAAGACCAACGGGAAGAAGTTCCGCGCGGCGAGTGAGCAGCGCGTACTCGGGAAGTCGTACGAGGCCAAGCAGGCGATTGCCCTGGTGAAGCAGATGGCGTTTGCGAAGTTCGATGAGACCGTCGAAATCGCCATCCGTCTCGGCGTCGATCCGCGTCATGCCGACCAGGTCGTGCGTGGCACGGTGGTGCTTCCGGCCGGTACCGGCAAGACGATGCGTGTGCTCGTCATCGCCACGGGTGCCAAGGTGCAGGAAGCGCAGGAAGCCGGTGCCGATTTCGTGGGAACCGAGTTTCTCCAGAAGATCAAGGATGGCTGGCTCGATTTCGACGTCATGATCGCCACGCCGGACCAGATGGGACAGATCGGCCAGTTGGGTCGTGTCCTCGGTCCGCGCGGTCTCATGCCGAATCCGAAGGCGGGCACGGTGACCTTTGATGTGAGCAAGGCGGTGCGCGAGTCGAAGGGCGGCAAGATCGAATTCCGCGTCGACAAGGGCGGCAATGTGCATGCCCCGATCGGCAAGGTGTCGTTTGCGCCGGACCAGCTCGAGACCAACTTCTCCGCACTGATGGACACCATCGTGCGCGCGAAGCCGGCCGCCGCAAAGGGCCTCTACATCCGCAACGTCGCGATCTCGAGCTCCATGGGTCCTGGCGTCACCATCGACACCACGCCGTTCCGGTAAGAGGGAGACGTCACCATGAAAGGCAAGCCCAAGGCCAAGCAGAGCGACAAGCAGATCCTGGTAGATAGCCTCAAGACGCAGTTGGGTGATGCGCAGGCCGTCTACTACACCGACTTCACGGGATTGAACGTGAAGCGCATGACGGAGCTGCGTCGCCGCCTGCGGAAGGCCGGTGTCGAGTACGTCGTGATCAAGAACACGCTGGCGCTCCGTGCCGTCAACGAGAGCGGTCTGGTGTCCCAGCGTCTGAAGGGTCCGACGGGGGTGGTGGTTGCAAAGGATGGCATCACGGCGGCCAAGGTTCTCTCCGACTTCGCGAAGGAGAACGACCAGCGGCCTGCGGTGAAGGGTGGGATCTACGAAGGCAATGCGGTGGACGAAGCGATGGTCAAGAAGTTGGCCGCGCTCCCGAACCGTGAGGACGCCCTGTCGATCTTCGCCGGCTACCTCAACAGCATCCCGATGATGTTCGCCCTCGCCCTCGACGCCCGTAAGACGCAGCTCGAAGGCTCCAACTGAGTTCCCCAGGCGTTCGCCGTAAGGCATCCCTGATCACAAACGCCCCAGGCTCCCTGGGGGAGATACGGAGAAAGTACCACCATGGCTAACACGACCCTGAGCAAGGACGAGATCCTCGACGCGATCGGCGCCATGAGCGTCATCGAGCTGTCCGAGCTCATTGAAGCGTTCAAGACGAAGTTCAACGTCACCATCGCGGCCGTCGCCGCGGGCGGCGGCGGTGCAGCAGCCCCGGCTGCGGCCGCGGAAGAGCAGACCGAGTTCACCGTCATCCTCAAGGAAGCCGGCGCCAAGAAGATCCAGGTCATCAAGGTGGTGCGCGAGCTCACCGGCCTGGGCCTCAAGGAAGCCAAGGACCTCGTCGATGGCGCCCCGAAGGCGCTGAAGGAAAACGTGTCGAAGGACGAAGCCGCGCAGATCAAGGCCAAGCTCGAGGCTGAAGGCGCCGGCGTCGAAATCAAGTAAAGTCCGGCCCAGGCCAGGCTCTACGTCGACATACCGTAGTTCCGTCGTTGTAACGCTCCGCCCCGGGGGCGCCGGTCGCGATTTCGTGACCGGCGCCGTCGGGGACGGAGCGCTTTGCGCCTCCGGTTTCCCGGATTGTGCGCGCCCCGCACGAGGGTGAGCCCCACAAGGATATGATGAACCAGATCTCGTTCGCGAAGCTCGAGACGGGCATGGATATGCCCCACCTGCTGGACATCCAGACGCGCGCTTTCGAGTCGCTGCTGCAGCTGGATGCCGCCTCGCAGGAGCGCGAGGACGTCGGCCTCGAGCGCGTTTTCAAGGACCTGTTCCCGATCACGGATGTCCACGAGAATTTCTCGCTGGAATTCGTTCGGTACAGCCTCGGTGAGCCGAAGTACACGGTCGCGGAGTGCATTGAGCGCGACATGACGTACTCGGCCCCCCTCAAGGCCACCCTGCAATTGGTCATCTTCGAGGATACCGGCGACGGCAAGCGTCCCCGGAACATCATCGAAAAGGAAGTCTATCTCGGCGAACTGCCGCTCCTCACCGAGCTCGGCACCTTCGTCATCAATGGCGCCGAACGCGTCATTGTCTCTCAGTTGCACCGTTCGCCCGGTGTCGTGTTCGAAGAGAGCACACACCCCAACGGCCAGCGCCTGCTCTCGTCACGGATCATTCCGTTCCGAGGCTCGTGGGTGGAGTTCACCGTGGACATCCACGATGTGATCTACGTCCACATCGACAAGAAGAAGAAATTCCCCGCCACCGCGCTGCTGCGTGCGTTTGGCTACGGGGAAAATCGCGATATCCTGCGCCTCTTCTTCGCCGAACGCGATCTCGACCTCACCAAGAAGCGCGAGACCCGCAACGATCAGCGCGAAGTCCTCGGCGCCATCATCGCCGAAGACATCACGCTCGAAGGCGAGGTGACGGCTGCGGATGCGCCCAAGCCCAAGACCAAGAAGGCCAAGGCCGAACGCGAACGCTCGGAAGCCGAGCTGCTCGTCCGGGAAGGCGACGAACTCACCGAAGAAGTGCTCAACCGCCTCGTGCGGCAGGGCATCAAGACGGTCAAGATGTTCGCCTCCTACACGCAGATCGATCTGCGCGACGAACAGGACGCGATCGACCGTGGCGAGCGTGAAGTGCGCCGCATGCTGGCGCGCGATGTCATCGATCAGGATACCGGCGAAGTGGTGGCGGAAAAGGACACCACGCTCACCGATGCCGTGATCAAGCGCATCCGCAAGGCCGACATCGTCAAGGTGTTCGTCTTCGTGGCATCAGGCCGCGCCGAATCGACGCTCATCAAGAACACCCTGGCCAAGGACCCCACCAAGGCGGAAGAGGAAGCGCTCAAGCAGATCTATGCGCTGCTCCGTCCGGGTGATGCCCCGAACCGTGAAACCGCGAAGCAGGCGCTCGAGCGTCTGTTCTTCTCGCCGAAGCGATATGACCTCGGCCGCGTCGGCCGGTACAAGATCAACCAGCGTCTGCGCCTCAACACGCCGATGCGGACCACGGTGCTCACGAAGGAAGACTTCGTGGAAATCATGCGTCAGCTCGTCGAATTGCATGAAGGCCGCGGCGATGTGGATGACATCGATCAACTGGGCAACCGTCGTATCCGCTCGGTCGGTGAACTGATCGCGAACCAGTTCTCCGTGGGCCTCTCGCGCATGGCGCGTCTGGTCAAGGAGCGCATGTCGATCAACACCGATCCGGAGAAGATCAGCCTCGACGATCTCGTCAACGCCCGCACGGTGTCGGCGGTCATTCAGGCCTTCTTCGGATCGTCGCAGCTCTCGCAGTTCATGGACCAGACCAACCCGCTCGCCGAACTGACGCACAAGCGTCGTCTGTCGGCGCTCGGACCGGGCGGTCTGACTCGTGAGCGCGCCGGCTTCGAAGTGCGAGACGTGCACTACTCGCAGTACGGCCGCATGTGCCCCATCGAAACGCCGGAAGGTCCGAACATCGGCCTG
This sequence comes from Gemmatimonas aurantiaca T-27, assembly GCF_000010305.1. Taxonomy (NCBI): domain Bacteria; kingdom Pseudomonadati; phylum Gemmatimonadota; class Gemmatimonadia; order Gemmatimonadales; family Gemmatimonadaceae; genus Gemmatimonas; species Gemmatimonas aurantiaca. The sequence goes on from NC_012489.1 coordinate 1,021,972, forward strand.
ATCACGTCGCTCGCCTGCTTCGCGCAGGTGAACGACCTCGGCTTCATCGAGACGCCGTACCGTATCGTGAAGGAAGGTCGTGTCACGGGTGAGATCGTGTGGCTCGATGCGAATCGCGAAGAAGATGCGATCATCGCGCAGGCCAACTCGAAGCTCAATCCGGACGGTACGTTCGTCGATGATCTCGTGTTGTCGCGGAAGCGCGGAGATCTTCCGCTCGAGCCGCCGATGAACATCGACTACATGGACGTGGCGCCGGAGCAGCTCGTCTCCATCGCTGCCGCGCTCATTCCGTTCCTCGAGCACGATGACGCCAATCGCGCGCTCATGGGCTCGAACATGCAGCGCCAGGCGGTGCCACTGCTCAACCCGGCCACGCCGTTTGTCGGTACCGGACTCGAAGCCACCGTGGCGGTGGACTCGGGCGCGGTGATCATCGCGCGCCGTCCGGGTGTGGTGACGAATGTGACGGCCGATGAGATCATCATCGACGCCGGCCTGAACCAGGAAGCGGTGGACGATGGTCGTCCGCTCACGCGCTTGGGTCAGCTCGATCGGTACCGCCTCAAGAAGTACTGGCGCACCAACCAGGACACCGCGATCAATCAGCGGCCCCTGGTGCGCATGGGCCAGACGGTCGCCAAGGGTGAAGTGCTCGCCGATGGTGCAGCCACCGAAATGGGGCAGCTTGCACTCGGCCGCAACGTCACCGTGGCGTTCATGCCGTGGTACGGCCACAACTTCGAAGACGCCATCGTGCTCTCCGAACGCCTGGTGAAGTTCGACGTGTTCTCGTCGATCCACATCCAGGAGCTCGAACTGCATGTGCGCGACACGAAGCGTGGTCAGGAAGAAATCACGCGCGAAATTCCGAACGTCGCCGAAGAGTCGCTGGTCGACCTCGACGAGCGTGGCATCGTGCGGATCGGCGCGGCGGTGAAGGCCGGTGACATCCTCGTCGGCAAGATCACGCCGAAGGGTGAGACCGAGCTGTCGCCGGAAGAGAAGCTGTTGACGGCCATCTTCGGTGAGAAGGCGAAGGACGTGAAGGACTCGTCCCTCAAGGTCTCCCCGGGTATGGAAGGTGTCGTCATCGACGTGAAGATCTTCTCCCGTGTGGAAGACCAGGTCGTCGAAAAGGATCGTGGTGAGCGCATCGGTGAAGTGCGCCGCCTCGAAGGCGAAGAGAAGATCCGCGTGAACGAAGTGCGCGATGCCGAACTGTCACGCCTGTTGGAAGGCGAGACGGTGGCGCTGGCACTGAAGGCGGGCACGGTGGAAGAGGCGATTGGCGCGGGCACAACGCTCACGCGCGAGATCCTCGACGGCTTGCGCTTCGCCACGCTCGACCTCAAGACGTTCCGCGTCGAAAACAAGAAGGCGAACGATCGCGTGCGTGATATCCTCGATGCTGCGGCCGAAGAAAAGGCCCGCATCGAAGAGCGCGCGGAAGATCGCATCGACCGCATTCTGCAGCCCGACGAATTGCCGCCGGGCGTGATTCAGTTGGTGAAGGTGTACCTGGCGGAGAAGCGCAAGATTTCCGTCGGTGACAAGATGGCCGGCCGACACGGCAACAAGGGTATCGTGGCCCGCATCGTCCCCGAAGAAGACATGCCGTTCCTTCCGAACGGTCGTCCGGTGGACATCGTGCTCAACCCGCTGGGCGTGCCGTCGCGTATGAACGTGGGGCAGATCCTCGAAACCCACCTTGGGTGGGCCGCGAAGCTGCTCAACTTCTACGCGAAGACGCCGGTGTTCGAAGGGGCGAACGAGCGCGAAATCGGCCTGCTCATGAAGCTGGCAGGTCTGCGCTGGGCGCGCGAAACACTGATGTTGGGTGGCCCGGCGTCGGATACGACGACGGCTGAAGTGAAGGCGTTGCTGTCCGACATCAAGCCGGATCGCCGTCTCCCCGACAAGGTCGAGCTGCTGGGCGATGCCAACCTGAACGATCTGGGTGGCAAGGCCATGTCTCCGGAAACGAAGGCCCTGTTCACGCGTGTGCGCGAATTCGCGACGCAGAGTGCACGGGCCATCGCCGACCGGGAACTCGATGCCGTGCGTGCGGCGATCTCCATTCATCGTGGAGAGGCCAGCGAAGTGCCAGAGGGCGCACCGGCTGCGCTCGAGGTGCTCGAAGGGTTTGCCGCTCTCTCGTCGACGGAAACGTTGCAGCGCATCGGTCAGCCCGCGCTGGCCGCCATGCTGGTCGGTGGCAAGGATGCGGATGTCGACGCCGCGGCTTCGGAGTTGATCCGTCTCGCCGGACTGACGCCCACCGGCAAGGTCCGCCTGCGGGATGGTCGTACCGGAGAAACGTTCACCGCGCCTGTCACGGTGGGCGAGATCTACATGCTCAAGCTGTCGCACCTTGTCGACGACAAGATTCACGCCCGCTCCATCGGACCGTACTCGCTGGTGACCCAGCAGCCGCTCGCCGGTAAGGCGCAGTTTGGCGGCCAGCGTTTCGGAGAAATGGAAGTGTGGGCGCTGGAAGCGTACGGCGCGGCGCACACGCTGCAGGAAATCCTCACGGTCAAGTCCGACGACGTGAACGGACGCAGCCGTGTGTACGAAGCGATCGTGAAGGGTCAGAATCTGCCGGAGCCCGGCATTCCGGAGTCGTTCAACGTGCTCGTGAAGGAATTGCAGGCGCTCGGTATCAAGGTCACGCTCGGTGCCACTGACGGCACTGGTGTTGAGCTTGTGGACGCCGGCGGTAGCGTCGCCGGTAACGGTGGGGAGGAATAAGCATGATCGATTTCCGCAGCTCGCGCGAAGCCCGCGCGTCGGCGTTCGACTACATGTCGGTCCGCATCGCCTCTGCCGAGGAGATCCGCGGCCCGAAGGACCCCAAGGAGCGCGAACGGCTGGAGATGGCCGGTCTGCGCACCTGGTGGTCATGGGGCGAAGTCACCAAGCCCGAAACCATCAACTACCGCTCCTTCAAGCCTGAGAAGGACGGTCTGTTCTGCGAGCGCATCTTCGGTCCGGTCAAGGACTGGGAATGCCATTGCGGCAAGTACAAGCGCATCCGCTATCGCGGCGTGATCTGCGATCGCTGCGGCGTGGAAGTCACGCTCAGCAAGGTGCGTCGTGAGCGCATGGGCCACATCGAACTGGCTGTGCCGGTTGCGCACATCTGGTTCTTCAAGACCCTGCCGTCTCCGATGGGCAACCTGCTCGATGTCACCCTGCGTGATCTCGAGAAGGTGATCTATTACAGCAACTACATCGTCATCGAGCCGGGCAATCAGGAGGTGCGTGAGCGCCAGTTGCTCGACGAAGACGAGTACCTGACGCTGCGCCAGAAGGCCAAGGCCGAAGGCGACGCGGCATTCCAGTGTGACATCGGCGCACCGGCCGTGCGCGAGCTGCTCAAGCGCCTCGACATCGACAAGGTGGCCGAGACGTTGCGTGGTTCGGTGGTCGGCGAGACGTCGCAGCATCGCAAGAAGCAGATGCTGAAGCGCCTCAAGATCGTCGACGCGTTCCGTACGTCGGGTGAGGGCGGTGAGATCCGCAATCGGCCGGAGTGGATGATCCTGGACGTGATTCCGGTGATCCCGCCCGACCTGCGTCCGCTCGTGCCGCTCGATGGCGGCCGTTTTGCGACGTCCGATCTCAACGACCTCTATCGTCGTGTGATCAACCGCAACAACCGCCTGCAGAAGCTCATCTCGCACCGCGCGCCGGAAGTCATCCTGCGCAACGAGAAGCGCATGCTGCAGGAAGCCGTCGACGCGCTGTTCGACAACGGTCGTCGCTCCAAGGCCATTCGTGGCCGCGGCAAGCGTCCGCTCAAGTCGCTGTCCGACATGCTCAAGGGCAAGCAGGGCCGGTTCCGTCAGAACCTGCTCGGCAAGCGCGTGGACTACTCGGGTCGTTCGGTCATCGTCGTGGGCCCGGAGCTCAAGCTGCACCAGTGCGGCCTGCCGAAGATGATGGCGCTCGAACTCTTCAAGCCGTTCATCATTCACAAGCTCGTCGAGAGTGGTGAAGCGGAAACGGTGAAGCGCGCGAAGAAGATCGTCGAGCGTGAAAACGCGATGGTCTACGAAGTGCTCGAAGGCATCATCAAGGATCACCCGGTTCTGCTCAACCGCGCACCGACGCTGCACCGTCTGGGTATCCAGGCGTTCGAGCCGGTGCTGGTCGAAGGCAAGGCAATCCGTATTCACCCGCTCGTCTGCGCGGCGTTCAACGCCGACTTCGACGGTGACCAGATGGCCGTGCACGTGCCGCTGTCGTTCGAAGCGCAGATCGAATCGCGCGTGCTGATGCTGTCGTCGAACAACATCCTCAAGCCGTCGGACGGTCGTCCGGTCGCCGAGCCGTCACAGGACATCGTGCTCGGCTGCTACGTCGCGACCAAGGCGCCGACGGATTTCGACAAGCACGCGAAGGACGAAGCCTGGGTGCGCAAGCTGCCCACCTTCACCGACACGGCCGAAGTCGAGATCGCGATCGCCAACGGCCGCGCGACCTACCAGTCGCCGATCCGCTGGCTCGATCGCCGCGAAGAGACGCCGACGTGGGTCACGACGACCACCGGCCGCGTCCTGTTCGACGTGATCGTGCCGAAGGGGCTGCCGTTCCTGAACAAGGACATGAAGAAGAAGGCGCTGGGCGAACTCGTGTTCGAGAGCTACCGCAATGCGGGGCTCGCGGAGACGGTGGCGCTGCTCGATCGCCTGAAGGAGTTCGGGTTCCGCAACGCGACGCGCGGTGGTGTCTCCATCGGCATCGAAGATCTGCACATCCCGAAGGAAAAGCAGACGCTGTTGCAGGAAGCGTCGGAGCGCGTGGAGCGTTTCCAGCGCGCCTACGCGACGGGCAACATCACGAACGGCGAACGCTACAACAAGGTCATCGACACCTGGACGCACGCCAACACCGACGTCGCCGACGCCATGGTGAAGACGATGCGCGAGTCGCAGGGCGGCTTCAATCCGGTGTTCATGATGTACGACTCCGGTTCACGTGGTAGCCGTGACCAGATTCGTCAGCTTGCCGGTATGCGTGGCCTCATGGCCAAGCCGCAGAAGAAGCTCACCGGTGGTATCGGTGAAATCATCGAAAACCCGATCAAGTCGAACTTCCGTGAAGGCTTGTCGGTGCTCGAGTACTTCTCGTCCACACACGGTGCGCGTAAGGGTCTGGCCGACACCGCGCTCAAGACGGCCGACGCCGGGTATCTGACGCGTCGTCTGGTGGACGTGGCGCAGGATATGACCATCGCCGAAGAGGATTGCGGCACGATCCTCGGCATCGATACGTCGGCGCTGAAGGAAGGCGAAGATGTGATCGAGCCGCTCGCCGAGCGTCTCGTGGGCAACGTGGCGGCCGAGGACGTGATCGATCCCCTCGAGCGCGACGAAGCAGGACGCCCGCGTCTGCTGGTGGAAGCCGGTACGCTCATCTCGGAAGAGATGGCGCAGAGCATCGAAGAAGCAGGCATCGAAACGGTGAAGATCCGTTCCGTGCTCACCTGCGAAGCGAAGCGTGGCCTGTGCCGCATGTGCTACGGCCGGAACCTGGCGACCATGCAGATGGTCGACCTGGGCGAAGCGGTTGGCATCATCGCTGCGCAGTCCATCGGTGAGCCCGGCACGCAGTTGACGCTGCGTACGTTCCACGTCGGTGGTACCGCGTCGCGTATTGCCGAACAGACGGCGCGCAAGACGAAGAAGGCCGGTGTGATCGAGTTTGGTGATCGTCTCTTCACGGTCATCAACAAGGAAGGCCAGAAGGTCGTGACGTCCTATGAAGGCGAACTGGTCATCAAGACCTCCGCCGACAAGAACGCCTCGATTGAAGCCCGCTTGCAGGTGCCGCTCGGCGCGTACCTGATGGTCGAAGACGGTCAGGTCGTCAAGAAGGACGACACGGTGTTCACGTGGGACCCGTACTCCAATCCGATTATCGCGGACGTGGATGGTACGGTGCGCTTCGTGGATCTCGTCGAAGACGAATCGCTGTCGGAAGAACTCGATGAACTGACCGGTTTGCGTCAGCGCGTCGTGATCGAAGACCGCGAAAAGAAGCTCCACCCGCACATCGAGATCTGGCAGGAAAGCGGCGGCAAGGAGAAGCGCGTACGCGACTTCATCCTCCCGGTGGGCGCCGTGATCACGATCGACGATGGCGGACACATCGCGGCCGGTACCATCCTGGCGAAGGTCAGCCGTGAAGCGTACAAGACGCGCGACATCACCGGCGGTCTGCCGCGTGTTGCCGAACTGTTCGAAGCCCGTCGCCCGAAGGATCCGGCCACGATCTCCGAAATCGACGGCTTCGTGCGCTTTGGTGAGATCAAGCGCGGCAAGCGTGAAGTGTTCGTGCGCCCGGCCACGGTCGACAAGGGCTTGTGGACGGCCGACGACACGGCCGAAGAACAGACGTACGAAGTGCCGTCGGGCAAGCACTTGCGTGTGCACGAAGGTGATCGGGTGCGCGCCGGTGATCGCATCTCCGAAGGTCCGGTCAATCCGCACGACATCCTGCGGATCAAGGGCCCGCGTGCGGTGCAGGAGTATCTGCTGAACGAAGTGCAGGAGGTGTACCGCCTGCAGGGCGTGAAGATCAACGACAAGCACATTGGCGTGATCGTCAAGCAGATGCTTCAGAAGGTGCGTGTGGCCGATTCCGGTGACACGGAACTGCTCGAAGGCGAGCATGTCGATCGTTCCGAGTTCCGCGATGTCAACGACGATGCCAAGAAGCGCAAGATCCGTCCGGCAACGGCGGAGCCGCTCCTGCTCGGTATCACGAAGGCCTCGCTCACCACGCAGTCGTTCGTGTCGGCGGCCTCCTTCCAGGAGACCACGCGCGTCCTTACCGATGCGGCCATTCGTGGCTCGCGCGACGACTTGCTGGGTCTGAAGGAGAACATCATCATCGGTCACCTCATCCCGGCCGGTACGGGTCTGTACCGCTACCATGATGTGCAGGTCGACTCGGAAACACTCCCCGAGCCGGAACCGATGCCCGAAGCACTGGAGCCGAATTTCGATTCGCTTCCGACCTTCGAACCATCGGCCTTCACGATGCCGAACGAATAAGTGATGCAAACTGAAAACGGCGGCGGACCATTGGTCCGCCGCCGTTTTCTGTTTCTGGTACCGAGTCACGCATCAGGGCCGCGGCTCGGTCGTGATGCGTCAGCGCCGTCCTTCGGTCTCGCCGCGTGGGACGCGTCTCTGCGAGATCGTGGCGGCTGAGTCCAGCCAGGCTTGTACCTGCCGCTGCGCCGGCTCGATGGTGCGCCGCAGGTCGTTCACTGGCGCGGCACTCTCGAAGGCGCGGGAGTACCGGCCACCGCGCACATCGGTGAGCAATGTGAGCAGCACTGCCGAATCGGCCCGCATCGTGATGATGCCACTGACCACATAGTCGGCGCGCAGAGCCCAGCCCACGGCCATGCGGTCGGGAGTCATGCGTGTGGCGCGCTCCGTGAAGTTGGCGCTCACCACATCGAATCGTTCGGAGCCGATGCCTTCGCGCAACTGGCGTGCAATGTCGCGCGTGAACCCACCGAGTTCGCGGTGACTGGTGGTGTTGTTGTAGTCCGTCACCACGATGCGCAGCCGTCCATCGGTGGGCGGCGCCATCAGGGGAGCAAACCCCTGAAGCGGGCGACCCGGCTCGATCTGCACCATGCGTGGAATGTTGCGCGTGAGCGCGACGTCCATCTGTCGCAGGGCATGGGACATGGAGTCGGCAAAGATGCGTCCCACCTCCGCCAGCAGGGCATCACGATCGATCGAAGCCGTGCTGCCGTCACCGGTGCGTACGATGATGCGGGAGGCCGCTCCGGAGGACGTCCCGGCAAACGCCCCTGGCGCTGCCGGACTGGCCGGCGCGGCGGCCGGTGCCGGGTTGGCGGACAGGCCCGTGGCGAGCGTCGGAGAAGTCGTCGCGGAGTCGGTGCGGGGACGGGCAGGGCCCGCTGCCTGCCGTCGATGCACCGCTTCCGCGATGGCGAGGGATTCCGCGCGGGTGATGACAAACGGCACGGTCGTGGTTTGCGCGCCGTCTGTGATCTCGCGGAATACGGGGATGGTTTCCGCCACGGCCGCCGAATCGCGGCGCGCGCCGGCGCGGGCCACCTCCATGCTGGGGGCACCGCCGGTGCGATTGGCATCACGCGCGCGCAGCGAATCGGTCTCGCCCACCGTGGCGACGGTCGAAGCGGGGCTCATCATGGCAAAGGCGATGGCTACCACGGCAGCACTGCCAATGGCGGCCAGCGCCCAGGGCCGCTTGCTCCTGCGCACGGGCAGCACCACACCACTCGACATCGCGGGCAGCGCTTCGAGTTCGGTCAGCAAAGCCCGGGCCGACGCCGGACGCTTGTTCGCGTCCTTGGCCAGACAGTGCATGATGAGCACCGACAACGGTTCCGGGATATCGCTGACGGCCCGGTGAGGAGGTTCGGGCATCTGCGTGAGCTGCGCTGCCAGCGTGGCCTGCGGCGACGCTCCGCTGAATGGGCCTGCGCCCGTGAGCAGTTCGTAGGCCAACAGCCCCACACCATAGAGATCGACACGGTGGTCGGCCGCGGGATCGGCAGCGAGCTGCTCGGGCGCCATGTACGCCGGCGTGCCGATGGCCATGCCCGTGGTGGTGCCCCCGTGCACCGGACTGGCGGCACTCAGTGCCTTGGCCACCCCAAAATCCGTGACGAGGGCGTGCATGCCCGACGTGAGGATGTTGTCGGGCTTGATGTCGCGGTGCACCACCCCGCGCGCGTGGGCGTAGGCCAGCGCGTCAACCACATCGTGCAGGATGCGCACGACGTCACGAGCAGACATGCGCTGCTGGCGCTGCAACGCCCCGCGCAGGGATTCTCCCTCGATGTATGGCATGGAGAACCACAACAGCCCCTGATCGTCGCCCGCCGCCAGCAGCGGCACAATGTGCGGGTGCTGCAACTGCGCGGCGAGCTGGATCTCGCGTCGAAACCGATCGACGTTGACACCAGCGGCCAGCTCAGGGGGCAACACCTTGATGACAACCTTGCGCTGGAGGGCGCGCTCGGTCGCGACGAACACGCGCGACATGCCCGCGCCGCCAAGCTCCCGTTCTATCAGGAAATCGGCGTCGAGGGCACGTTGTAGACGGGACTGAAAATCGCTCACGAGAGATGCCGACGGGGCGTTGGCGGTTTGGGCTGTTCAATGTACAGGGGCGGCTGCCGCGGTGACGGCGGACCAGAAAAATCCGGTCGACGCACCAGGATGGCGCCTTGTCCCTGAATTTCGTAACGTTGCAACATCCATGCTGTTAAGACACCAGGTGGTGCTTCCACCGATGCGCTGGAGTGGTTCCATGGAAATGACACCTTCAATCCATACGGGTGTTGCCCCGTATCTGCTTCGACTGCCGGTACGGAGGGTGGTGCGAATGAGCGTGCTGCTGGCCGCGGTTACCGGGTGCGCCAGCGGAGGAAAATCCGGCCCCAAAGCCGATGACATGGGTGGTACCAGTGTGTCGACGGCCGTGGTGCGGAGTGAGACGGCGGGCATCGCCAGCGGGGTCAACATGGTGTCCATCACCGAGGTGAACAACACGATCGTCATGGCGCCGCCCGACAAGGTCTTTCAGGCCCTGTCGGCCGCGTATGGGACGCTGAATATCCCTGTCACCGAGGTCAACCAGAGCGGCCGGACCATCGGGAATGCGGCGTATCGGGTCCGCCGCCGCATCGGTGATGTGCCCACCATGCGGGCACTGGACTGCGGAGGGGATTCCGGCATGCCCAACGCGGAAACCTACCAGCTCACGCTGGCCATCCGGTCGCGGGTGGTGCCCAATGACGCCGGTGGCAGTGTGGTGCAGAGCACGGTAGAGGGCTCGGGGCGCAACCCTACCACTTCCGCGACGAGCGACGTACGGTGCAGTTCGCTTGGTGTGCTAGAGAAGCGAATCGGGGAACTGGTCAAGAAGACCGTTGCCCCCTGACCGACCCAGGGTGGCCCGCTGGGGCTCGGATGTGGGCGGTTGACCACCTCTGCCCGGTGGACTAAGCTTAGGGTTCTGTTCCGTGCCGCCTCAGGTATGCGCCGTTGCACTGCACACCGTGCGTGGGTGAGATCCTGAGGCGATCCACGTAGAAGTCGGAGTTCGAACGCCCCGGTGGCGATGTCACCGGTCAAACCACTCGCGAATGCCTACGATTAACCAGCTGGTCCGCCGCGCCCGTAAGGATGTGGTGGAGAAGTCCAAAGCGCCCGCGCTCAAGAGCAATCCGTTCAAGCGTGGCGTCTGCACCCGCGTCTACACCACGACGCCCAAGAAGCCCAATTCGGCGCTGCGCAAGGTTGCGCGTATTCGTCTGACGAATCAGCTCGAAGTCACGGCTTATATCCCCGGTGAAGGCCACAACCTGCAGGAACACTCGATCGTGCTCGTGCGCGGCGGTCGTGTGAAGGACTTGCCGGGTGTGCGTTACCATATCGTTCGCGGTACGCTTGACGCCTCGGGCGTGAACGGCCGTAACCAGAGCCGTTCGAAGTACGGCACCAAGCGTCCGAAGCCGGGTCAGGCTGCGGCTGGAGGTAAGAAGAAGTGAGCCGCCGCAAAAGTGCCGTAAAGCGTACCATCCTGCCGGATGCGCGCTACGATAGCCAGACCGTTTCGAAGTTCATCAACTCCCTGATGATTCAGGGCAAGAAGTCCACCGCCGAAGGCATCTTCTACGGCGCCATGGACATCGTCGAAGCGAAGACCAGCCAGCCGGGTGTGGGCGTGTTCAAGCAGGCGCTCAACAACCTCAAGCCGGTGGTGGAAGTGAAGAGCCGCCGCGTCGGTGGCGCCACCTACCAGGTGCCGGTCGAAGTCCGTCAGGATCGCCGGACGGCGCTCGCCATGCGCTGGTTGATCAGCTACTCGCGCGATCGCAACGAGAAGAGCATGAAGGAGAAGCTGGCCGCCGAAGTGCTGGCCGCTTCGCGTGGTGAAGGCAATGCGGTCAAGAAGAAGGAAGACACGCACCGCATGGCCGAAGCCAACAAGGCCTTCGCGCACTATCGTTGGTGAACACCGAGTTGTTTGCAGGAATCAGAAAGGCTCCGGGATCTCCCGGGGCCTTTCTTGTTTCCCCGTGCCTGTGGCGTGATGGTTTCACTGGCGAAAGTTGCTGACGGCAGTCACGTTTGAGGACGTGACGGTTGGGCAAATGTGCCCGACCTGCAGGAGAGGTACGAGCGTTACCGGTTGCGGGATACTGCGGTGATGCGTCCTGACCCTGACCCCCTGCATCAGCTTCGTGACATCCGTTCCTGGAGCGGGACTGCGCTTGTCTTCCGTCAGAATTTTCTCTCTCCGCCTCGCGCGTCAATTGGTGCTGGCGTGCACGGTGGCGCCGGTCATGCTCCAGGCGCAGACACGAGACAGCACCCGTGTAGTCACCCCTCCGGGGCCTGCAGCATGGCACTTGCAGCTCTCGACCTTCCACAGCTCCGCTGACAACGGCTACGGCGTCTGGCAGGGGCAGGATGCGCGCCTGCTGTATTCGTCCACGAGACTGAGTCCTTTCGTGAGCGTGGGCACGCAATCACGACCCAATGGCCGCCAGCAGGTGTTTGGCGCCGGGTCGTACATCAACATCGCGCCATGGATTTACGCCATCGTGGGTGTGGGTGGAGCGCCTGACAACGGTACGGTGCTTTTCCCCAAGATCCGCAGCGACGCCAGCGTGTTCGTCGCCGTGCCGAAGCTGAAGGGCGTGTTGGTTTCCACGGGGTTCACCGACTTGCGCTACACCGACAAGCGGGCCGGCGGGCACATCGTGTCACTCGGTTCCATGGTGTATCGCGGACGGGGCATCTACAACGCCGCCGTGTTTCTCAATGAAGATCGCGCCAGCGGCGCACGCTCGAGTGCCTGGCAGGCCGGCGGCCAGTGGGGCACGCAGGGGAAGTTCTGGGTTGGCGGTGGTGTGGGCTCGGGCAATGAAGCCTATCGATTGCTCTCCACCACGCCGTTCGACGCGCGTTTCAAGAGTCAGTTTGTCACCGCCTTCGCCTCGAAGTGGATCACGACCAGCACCGGTGTGTCCGTTCGCCTCGACTACGAACGCAAAGTGGATGTCTTCAATCGTCGTGCCATTGGCCTGACGTACTTCATCGATTTCTGACCGTATGAAGGCATCGTCGGACGCGCCCGCGTCGCGCCAGCGCTGGGTGACCTGGGCATTGGCCGCGCTCGCGACGGCGAGTCTGATGACCTGGATGGTGCAGAGTCGTGCCGTCGCACTCTGGTGGGAACAGGCGTCGTTTCTCACGTTTGTTCTCAAGTCCTTCATGCAGACGCCCGTTCTGCACGCACTGCCGTTCAAAGTCCCTGTATCCGTAGCGGATGCAGGGTTCGGCGTGCTCGGGGCGGCCATCTGTATTGCGACGGGAATGTTCGTGGCGCGCGGAGCACGTGGTGCATCGCACGCTGCGCCTGCGGGCTGGTTGACCGCTATTGCCCTGGCCGTTGTTCCCCCGATGGTGCTCGCCGGCATTGGCTGGCCTGACGGGAAGGGCATGATCACCAGCGGCACGATGGTGATGGCGCAGGGCGCGCTGGCACTCGCGACACTTGGATGCCTGCGGATGCTGCACGGGGAAAACCGCACGCCCCCTGCCGCCGGCACACCGCACGAAACGATCAGCACTACCACGGCTGATGTCGGTCCTGCCATGCATCGCCATGTGCTGACGTTGCTCACGATACTGGCCGTGGTCTACTGGCTGATCGTATTGCTTGCCGGCCAGTCAGGGTTGCAAGGTTACGACTCGTTCAGTGACCATATCGCACGCCCCGCGCGATGGCTGGTGACCGGCCGACTGGAGCCGGGCATCGACGGCGAAGTCGTGACGTACTACCCCGGCAATTTCGAGATCCTCGTTCGCTGGTTGCTGTCTTTTGGCAGTGATCGTTTTGCGTTCCTGGCGTCGTATGCGAGCAGTCTGGCTTCCACCTGGGTGGTGTATCGGCTGGCGCGGGAAGTCGGACAATCGGTGTCGGCCGCGCGCCTCTCGGCGCTGGCGGCCGCTTCGCTGCAGGTGCTCGCTTACCAGAGCATCGTGGTGTACAGCGACACGTTCACGGCCCTCTGTTTGTTGTTGGCCACGTGGCTGTTGCTGCTGTGGGTGCGCGGTGGTGGAACCGATCGATCGCTGAGCTTTGCATTCGGTCTCGCGCTTGGCATCGCGATGGGTGCCAAGTATTCGGCCGGTCCGCCTGCGGTGGTCCTCACCGTGTTCTGGGCCTGGTACGCGAGTCGCGGTCCGCAACGCGAAGGATTCGATCAGCCGTTGGTGGACTGGGGCGCGTTGGTGCAGCAGGGGCTCTGGTATGCAGCGGGCGTGCTGCCGGGCATGATCTTCTGGTATGCACGCAATCTCGTGCGCGAAGGGAATCCGCTCTATCCGCTTTCGGTGGCCGGGCTTCCGGGTATTCCGCTCGACAACCTGCTCGCTGGTGCGCCGGGGCCACGCACCTTCTGGGAGCGCGTTTCGTATCCGTGGACGGAAACGGGACACATCCTCGGTTTCGAGACCGGCCTTGGTGCAATCGTTGCCACAGTGGTGGTGCTGGCCGTACTCATGGGCCCGTGGACCAGTCAGGGGTCGCGACTGCACCGTCTGCTGTGGCTCATACTGGCCGCCGCCGCATTTGCCTGGGTGCGCACGGGTGTGCTGGTGCCGCGCTACGGATTTTTCCCGATGCTGCTGGCCTTTGTCTTCGTCGGCAGTCTGCTCACGGCATTCCCGTCACGATGGCTGCAGGGCGTCACGGCGGCGGCGATTGCCGTGACCATGGTCGGTGTCGGGTTCCAGCTCGCCGGTGGTGCCGCGTACAACATGCTGTTCTACGACGCCCGACCGCCGATCCCGGCGGTCATCGACACGCTCCCTGGATCTTCCATTGTCAATCTCGCGGCGCAGCCGTCAGGCTACTACGCGATGGGCGCCGACTATCGGCATCGGGTGTTGACGCCGTTCCGGCATTTCACGCCAGACGATGTCCGGAAGACCGGAGCGAAGTATCTCCTCGTGTTGGAGTCCGAAGAGACGGTCTACACGCGTGCATTGCCCATGCAGTTGGTGGAGCGGTGGTCACGCCCCAATTGGCCATCCACTGCGCTGTGGCGTCTTGAATAGCTATGGACCGTGATGCCTTTACGCTGATGGCCGACGCCGAACGGGATCATTGGTGGTTCCGGGGGCGTCGGTTTTTCATCGAGCGCATGATCCAGCGGCTGTCTCTGCCACCTGCAGCGAACGTGCTCGATGCAGGATGTGGATCAGGAGGCAATCTCGCGTTGCTCTCCGGCCTTGGAACGCTGCATGGGTTCGAGTACGATGCCGAGGCCCGCGCCGTCGCCGAGACATTGGGGCTGGGGAAGATCGCGGCGGGGGCATTGCCGGATGGCATTCCCTTCGGCGACACACGCTTCGATCTCATCGGTCTGTTCGATGTGCTCGAACATCTGGCCGAGCCGGTGCCCTCACTCGAGGCTCTGCGTTTGCGGCTTCAGGATGGCGGTGCGCTCGTGCTCACCGTGCCTGCGCTCCCATGGCTCTGGGGGCCGCACGATGTCGTGCACAATCACTATCGCCGCTACACGGCCTCCACGTTGCGCGCACACCTGACGGCGGCGGGCTATGAGGTGGAATACCTCAGCTACATGAACCTCCTGTTGTTGCCGCTTGCGGTGGCACAGCGGCTCAAAGAGCGGCTGTTTGGCTATCGGGTGGAGGCGCTCACGCCGTCACCGTTCATCAACAACCTGCTGTATCGGATCTGGCGACTGGAACGGGCCTGGATTCCCCAACGCCGCCTGACGTTGGGATTGTCCTTGCTAGCTGTTGCCCGTCCTGCGCGGTGAGCACCTGATCATGCCGCCCTTGGTGCTGGTGGTGCCGTGTTTCAATGAAGCGGCCCGTCTCGACGGCGCGCGTTTCATCGAAGCGGTGGACCGCTATCCGTGGTTGCAGTTGTTGTTCGTCAATGACGGCAGCACCGACAACACGGAGCAGGTGTTGCGCGCCCTGCAGGATCAGCGCGCCACACGCATTGCCTGCCTGCATCTGGCCCGGAACGGGGGCAAAGCTGAAGCCGTTCGGCAGGGGCTTCTCCAGGTTCAGGTATCCACCCATGAAGATGGTCTCTGCGGCTTCTGGGACGCTGACCTGTCGGCGCCGCTCACCGAGTTGGTCGCGCTGCGGGAGACGCTCGAACGTCGACCGGATGTGCAGTGGGTATGGGGGATCCGCCTGCGTGCGCTCGGTCGTCAGGTGACACGGCGTCCATTGCGCCACTATCTTGGGCGCTTGTTCGCGACCTGCAGTTCCATCGTCCTGGGCATTGACTCGTACGACACACAATGTGGTGCGAAGCTGTTTCGCAATTCCGCGCTGCTGCGCACGGTGCTCGCTGAACCTTTCCGTTCGCGATGGATCTTCGACGTGGAACTGCTCACTCGCGCGCAGGGCGTCCTCGCATTCACCAAGCAGACCACCCTCGAACAGGCGGTCTACGAACAGCCCCTGGGCCATTGGGAGCACCGCGCCGGCTCGAAGGTGCGCAGCGCGGATTTTGTGAATGCCCTGCGGGAACTGCTGGTGATCCGCAACGCACGAGCGCACTGGCATCGTGCGTGCGATTGATCAGCTCACCGTCAGACCGTCTGCAGCGGCCATGACGGCACCATAGACGGTCGCACCTGGAAGCAGGCGGACGATCGGTGCCGTGACCGTGGTCCGCTTCCCTGAACCACCCACCACGGCGGCCTCGACCACGACGGCGGTTTCAGAGATGATCGGGCCACTGACGCGCGCGCCACGTTCGATGGTGACGCGATCACGTGCGGCGACGGAGCCCACCACCACGGCACCATTGCGCACAATCACCTCACCGTGCGCCTTGATCGATCCGGTGATGCGCGCCCCATCGTTGACGACGATGGAACCGGTCGCGATCAGTGATCCGATGAGCACACTGCCTGCCGGAATCGATACGCCGCCCTCGACACGCCAATATGCCGGCCCGAGTTCGCGGGCCTTCTTGGGCACGAATCGCTCGTAGGCGCCGGTGGGGAGTACCGGTGCTTCGGCCGTTTCGACATCGGTGACACGAATGACATCCGATTCGAGCCGATCGAAAGCCACGTTGGTTCCCAGCACGATCTGCCGCTCTGCGGTCGCACGGCCCCACAGCCGCGAATTGTCCGCCACCTCGAGGCGACCACGGGCATGCACCCAGCGCTGCACCACGGACTGGGGGCCGAGGTACACGTCGCGCTGTCCGAGCAGCGCGCGGTACGTGACCCGGGCGCTACCACGCACCGTCAGACGCGCCAGGCATTCGCTCGCGAGTTCCGTGCCCTCTGGCAGCGGCTCGCTGTCCATGAGCACGATGAACTCTTCGAACGCTTTGCGCTGTGCCGGCAGCGGCTGACCAACCGAATGGGTGCGCACCGTGGTGCCATCGGACAGGCGTGGCGGCACCATGGTCCCCAACAACCCTTCGCGCGTCGCGCGCGCCGTGAAGGACTCGGCGAAATACGTCAGGTTGCCGGCATCGTTGCCAACCGCATCGAGCGGTGCCGCATCCCGCGGACGCATCAACTCCATGAACGCGGGAATAAGCGGGATCGCCATCCACGCCAGCATGGTGAGCAACAGCAGGAAAAACATCATCGTGGGAGATCCCATCACTTGCTCCTCGACTGCACACGTGACTCGCGATGACGTTCCGTCTTCTGCCACTGCACGGGCTGACCACGCAACCACGACGCTCGTGACAGGGATGCCCGGCCTACCGACACGGTGCTCACCAGGAACCCGAGGAAGAGGAACGGCAGCATCCGGATGCGCTCACGTGAACCATCCAATCGACTGGCCGCCGCCACCTGGAAGAACGCGGCGAAGTTGCCGACGGTGTTGAAGGACGAAATCGCCAGAATGGTGACACGTCCCCACTGCGGCGGATAGCCGGCATAGAACAGGGCGATGGTGCAGAGCCATCCTGCCAACAGCACCAGCGGCACCACGAATACACCGAGCAACAGCACGCCGTCGAGTACCTGCCAGAACGGAAGGTCGCTGCGATTGCGGATCAGGGCGCCGAGGTAGCGACGCAGAGCCTGATTGTGCCCCTTCGCCCAGCGCTTGATCTGCCGGATGCGCGATTCCCAGGTCTCTGGCACCTCTTCATAACACTCAGACCGGTTCTGATAGACCACTTCCCAACCGGCAATCACCAAACGCACGGTGAGATCGGTGTCTTCGGCCAGCGAGTCCACACGCCAGCCGCCCACGTGATCCAATGCCGCACGACGCACGCCGCCGACGGTACCGCCATACTGCGGCACGAGGCGCAGATTCATGCGGGCCTGCTGGTCGACCTGATAACCACCGGCCCGCTCGAGATCGAGCAGGCGCGTGAGCAGCGACACGCCCACGTTCAGCGGCACAACGCGTCCCATGACTGCGCCGACTTCGGGATCGAAGAACGGTGACACGAGCTGCTTCAGGAGCCGCGTGCCGGGGATGTAGTCGGCGTCGAACACCAGAAACACTTCATCGGTGTGCAGCGCCATCGCGTCGGCGAGCGCGGCGGCCTTGCCGGGAATGCCATCGTCGCGCAGGAAGGGGATGACACGCCCGGGATAGTTCTCGGCGTACTCCACCAGGATACTGCGTGTGTCGTCGCTCGATCGATCGTCGATGGGGACGATCTTGAGGCGATCTTCCGGATAGTCACAGGTGAGCAGCGCGTCGAGCGAATCGCGCACCACGCGCGACTCGTTGTGCGCGGGCACAAACACCACGAGTGAGGGCCAGTCTGCCTGCAGGATGTCGACAAACGGCTGCCGATGACGCCCGAACAGCCGGTTCAGCGTGAAGAAGTAGTGCCGCAGTGTGTAGATCGCGAGCACCGCGATGCAAAACCACAGCACCACATTGGACACGCTCACCAGGGTACCGACGTTCATGTGCGTCCTCCCATGCCCAGGCGACGCATCACGAAGTTCCCGAGCATGCCACCAAGGCTCACCGCGCGTACGACGCGCGAACCGATCGGTGTGATCGCACGCACCGACTGCGGCGTCGGTGTCGGGCGCGGACGGGTGGTCGGGTAACGGGCCGGACGCATGGGCGGACGACGATCTGTGGCGTCAAGGACACCGCCGGAACGCCAGCTCATGCCCCAGCCGTACAAGGCCACATACACGAACACGTCGAGCAGTACGCCGAACACGAGGAACAGGAGCGGCATCGCCAGCACCGACGCGCGGTGGATCACCCAGGCGTGCACCGCCGCCTGCATCGGCAGGAGCAGACTCAGATGCACCAGCAGCATGGTGGCCATGGCCAGCTTCTGCCAAAGCAGGAAATCGAAAATGTGAAACGTGAACGCCACGAGGAACGGCGCCAGCACGAGGATGATGACACCACACACCAGCAGACCGGCGATGTAGTCGGCCAGGGAGTAGGTGAACGGCGGCGAGGCGAAGCTGAACCAGAGTTGGGCCGTCGCCTGGAGTACCGCGAGCGCGCGCAGCAGGTATCCCACAGGCAGCAGGCGGCCCTTGAGGAACATGCCTGTCACGAAGAGGATGCCACACACCAGCCATCCGGTATTCACATCGAGTGACTGCGGCCATTCGGCCGTTGCCGTGAAATACGGAATCGCCACGCCGAAGGGCCCGACTTCGAACACCTGTGTCGAGACCACGCCCGGGAGACCCAGGGGTTCACGAATCAGGTTGAAGAAATCGCGCCAGAGTGCCATCAGGGGGTCGAGCAACGCAAACATCGCCACCGCAAACATCAGCGGCAGCACGACCAGATCAATGAGAAGCGACCACGACACCTCGAGGCCGATCATGGCTCGGTGTGGCGCAATGCGACCACCTCGGAATCCACGATCCCGCAACTCGCTGGTGCGACGAGTCGGACTACCAGTTACGCGCGACACCGACGGCTACTCCGTGGTTGGAAAAAGTGGACGGGATGCTGGAGTCGTACTCACAGTCCCACCGAAAGACGTTCGAGCGTCGCGTTGACTTGCTGATGATCGAGGCGCCGCGGTCCGCGCCGATCCTGCGGACTACGCAGCAACGTGTCGATCACATCGGCGATGCGTTTGGCCGCGTGCCCGTCGCCAAAAGGATTCTGGCCACTCGAACGCGCCTGGTAGAGCGCAGGGTCATTGAGGAGGGCCGAGGTGCGCGACAGGATGGTCTGGGTGTCCGTACCGACCAGTTCACCAAAACCGGCATGCACGACTTCCGGACGTTCCGTGGTGTCGCGCAGGATGAGGATCGGCTTGCCGAAGGAGGGCACTTCTTCCTGGATGCCGCCGGAATCGGACAACACAAAATGCGAACGGCGAATGAGCTCGAGCAGTTCGGGATACGGCAGCGGGTCGAGCAGATGGATGCGCGGGGTCTTGCCCAGTCGCGCAAACACCACGTCGCGTACGCGGGGATTGAGATGCACCGGGAAGGCGATCTCGACGCGCTCGTGTTGTGTGACGATGGCTTCCAGCGCGTCGCAGATGGCCTCGAGATGGTCGCCGAGGGATTCGCGACGGTGCACCGTCGTGAGCAACACCCGCCCCTCACTCCACGGGATGGCATTGAGCGCCGGCGTGTCGAATTGCGCGCGCGGTGGCACCATGTGCAGCGCATCGACCACCGTGTTGCCGGTGACGTAGATGTCCCCGTCGGGAATGCCTTCGGCGATCAGATTGTTGCGCGCTTCGTTGGTGGGCGCGAAGTGCACATTGGCCGTGCAGGTCGCGACGCGGCGATTGACTTCTTCCGGGAACGGGCTCGAGAGATCGAAGGAGCGTAGCCCTGCTTCGATATGCCCGATGGGGATGCCTTGATAGAAGCCAGCGAGGCAGGCGGCGGTGACTGTGGAGGTGTCACCCTGCACCAGCAGAAAGTCGGGGCGGTGCTCGAGAAAACACTCGGTGAGCGCAGCCATCGCTCGAGCCGTGAAGACTCCGAGATTCTGACCGTTCTGCATGAGCCCGAGGTCGATGTCGGGTTCGATCCCGAACACATCGAGTGCCTGTCGCAGCATTTCACGATGCTGCGTGGTCGCGACGACGAGTGGCGTGAGAAACGGGTGCGCCTGCACGGCTTTGACGACCGGGGCCATCTTGATGGCTTCCGGGCGTGTGCCGATGACGATGCACACCTTGTGGAGCGCAGGAGCGACGGACATCAGCGGTCTAGACGTGGGAGAGCTCGCCGGGGCCACCGGTCGGTGACGCCCGTCGCTGTGGAGGTGTGACAACGTCGATTCCGGAGCAATCGTATCTCGCCGGATCGGGCGCCAGGGCGTGCAGGTGTGAGGATTGGCATCCCGCTGCCACACTGCCTCTGCAGCACCGTCACAGATCGAGCGCCCAGCAATATGGCATACTGACCTGATCGTGGTGAGGGAGGTGCGCTAGATCACCCCATTCATCGCTCGTGCTGGCAGTAACGGGAAAAAGAAGGCGCCCCCTGTCGTGAGACAGGGGGCGCCGACGTTCTTCGCGTGATGCCGATCAGGCCTGCTGCTGCTTGCGGCGACGCGCCACCAGACCCAGTGCCAGCAGACCCGCGCCCATCAGCGCGTAGGTCGACGGCTCGGGAACGACCGTACCGGCCGCGCCCACCGTGAAGCCGTGCCAGTTCTCGTTCTGTTCCACCGTGAACTGGATCGTGTTCATCGAACCCGCGAAGCGCAGCACGCCGCTGAATTCGATACCCGTGAACAGGTAGCCCAGCAGCGGATCGAACCCGGTCGTGTACGTGCCGTTGCCCCAGTACGCTCCCGGCGTGGTTCCCGGCGCATTGTTCGAGATGATCTCGAAGGGGCGATCAAAGGCGTAGGTCACCGCGTTGTTGGCGTTGCCGACGCTGATCAGGGCGATGTACGGATCGATCACGGCCTGACTGAAGGTGATCGTGCTCGGCCGGATCGGCTGATAGCCGTTCGGGCCAGCGGCCACCATGTCGATCAACTGGATGAACGACGAGTTGTCGGGCATCGGGTTGTACGAGCCCGGCGAACCGCTGAAATAATTGATGCCGCCAGTCGGCACCGAGCCAGCGCCCCAGCTACCGGTTGGAGCCGCGCAGCCATTGCCGGCGGCGTCGACGACACCGTTGTACTGACCGGTGTAGGAAACGGTCGTGCTGCCGAATGACCCGGTGACGGTCGAGGAACACGACGCGTTCCAGGACGCCCAGGTCTGCGCCGTGAGGGCACTCGGGAGAGCGAGGAGAGCAGCGACCGCGAACGTCAGGGACTTCTTCATGGTGTTAGGCCTCATGGGCACAGAAGATAGCGAAGTGACTCAACGCACAGTAGAGGTGCGACGCTCATCCTGAATGCATCTGGCGTACCACGGTCGATCCTGGCGATGGAATGCCCCCTTGCCGACCGCGGTCAGGTACCTCGATGAATAGTATATAACGCCTTGCCGTGGAATGACATATACGCTCGTGGCCGCCATTGCACCTGGGGGTCTGAATGGTCGAGTTCGGCATATGTTACCAAACGGCGAGTGTTGCATCTGCAGCAGAGGTGATACGGACTCATCGTGGTCTGTAGGATTCATGCAACGGTTTGTGGCCTGCTGGTGCGGCCAGTCTTCCCAGGGCACGTGCCCACCCGTCCCTTCCCTTCATGTAGACTTGGCGCAGACCAGCGACCGAAGGTACGCCGGACCGGCTGAACGACCGATGAACGCGCCCATGCGCCGGCCGATGTACCTCGATGATGTATGTGGATGATGTATGTGATGATGTGCACCGCTGCCCGAATGTGCGCCGTCGTGCCCGGTGGTGTGGCCGGAGGCTGTAATCCCTCTGTGGGCTGGGTTGACTTGCCTCACGGCCTCGCTCATCTTAGGTGACTGCCGAAAAACGCCGCCCCTTGGGGCGACACCGGCACCCGCTTTCTGTCGGCGATCTGCGGCCGACTCCTATGGGCCACGGCCAGTGCGGCGTGGGGTGTCAGTGATGGTTCGCCACTACTGATGCGCTGTACCGGCGACTCCACCGTGATGGTGCGGGCCGCTCCCGAAACACAACGCAGCCAATTCAACGTCGTTCCTGGAGTCAGCAGTTCTTCGGGGTCGGCGCGCTTGGGTCCCCACTCGTGCAGCAGCGGCGAGCGTACCCGGCGACAGCGGATGGATACCGCTCCTGCATCACGGCAGGGGGCCAGGTCCAGCCGTTTTTTTGCTGGTCAACCTCGTTCTCCCACTGCGCCGTTTCGGCGGCGCTGACTGAAGACTATGCCGCGTACGACCCCGCTCGAGCACTACCGCAATATCGGCATCATGGCGCACATCGATGCCGGCAAGACGACCACCACTGAGCGCATCCTCTATTACACGGGGAAGTCGCACAAGATTGGTGAAGTGCATGATGGCGCTGCCACCATGGACTGGATGGAGCAGGAACAGGAGCGCGGCATCACGATCACGTCTGCTGCGACGACCTGCTTCTGGATGCGCCATGGCCAGTCGCATGAGAAGGGCACGGGTGCGGAATACCGCATCAACATCATCGACACCCCGGGACACGTCGACTTCACGGTCGAAGTGGAGCGTTCGCTCCGCGTACTCGACGGCGCCGTGACGCTGCTCGACTCGGTGGCCGGTGTGGAGCCGCAGACCGAAACGGTGTGGCGTCAGGCCGATCGGTATCGCGTGCCGCGCATGATCTTCTCGAACAAGATGGATCGCGTGGGCGCGAACTTCGATCGCTGCCTCGCCATGATCCGCGACCGCCTGAGCAAGCGCGCGTTCCCGCTGCAGCTGCCGGTCGGATCGGGTGAGACGTTCACGGGCCACATCGACGTGCTCGAGCGCAAGCAGTACATCTTCCACGACGAGACGATGGGCAAGACGTTCTCGGTGGTCGATGTGCCGGAAGAGTTCAAGGATGCCTGTGAGATCGCCCGTCACGAAGCGATCGAAGCGGCCGTCGAACATGACGAAACGCTGATGGAGAAGTATCTCGCCGGCGAAGAGCTCTCCATGGAAGAGATCCGTCGCGCGATCCGTCAGGCGACGATCGCCATGGAATTCATCCCGGTGTTCTGCGGCGCCTCGTTCAAGAACAAGGGCGTGCAGGCGTTGCTCGATGCCGTGATCGATTACCTCCCGGCGCCGATCGACGTGCCGGCGATCAAGGGACACCTGCCGCACCACGACGAAACGTTCATCGAAGCGCCGATCAAGGACGACGCGCCGTTTGCCGCGCTGGCGTTCAAGATTGCCACCGATCCGTTCGTCGGTAAGCTGACGTTCTTCCGCGTCTACTCGGGCGTGATGGCGTCGGGTTCGTACGTGTACAACAGCACGAAGGACAAGCGCGAGCGTGTCGGCCGTCTGTTGCAGATGCACGCCAACAAGCGTGAAGAAATCGAAGAGGTGCGCGCGGGTGACATCGCGGCCGCCATCGGTCTCAAGGACACGCGCACGGGCGATACGCTCTGCACCGAGGACAATCCGATCATCCTCGAAGCGATGAAGTTCCCGAACCCCGTCATCGACGTCGCCATCGAGCCGAAGACGAAGGCCGACCAGGACAAGCTGGCCATCGCGCTGCAGAAGCTGGCCGAAGAAGATCCGACGTTCCGTGTGCGTTCCGACGCCGAGACGGGCCAGACGATCATCGCCGGCATGGGCGAACTGCACCTCGAGATCATCGTCGATCGCATGATGCGCGAATTCAAGGTCGACGCGAACGTGGGCCGTCCGCAGGTGGCCTATCGCGAAACGATCAAGAAGCGCGTCGAGAAGATCGAAGGCAAGTTTGTCCGCCAGTCAGGCGGTAAGGGTCAGTACGGCCACGTGGTCATCAACATGGAGCCCAGCGAGCAGGGTCAGGGCTACGTGTTCGAAGACAAGGTCGTGGGCGGTGTCATTCCGCGTGAGTACATCGGACCGGTGGAGCAGGGCATCAAGGAAGCGCTCGAGACGGGCGTCCTGGCCGGCTACCCGGTGGTGGACATCAAGGTGCAGCTGGTGTACGGCTCGTACCACGACGTCGACTCCTCGGAAATGGCGTTCAAGATCGCCGGCTCCATGGCATTCAAGGAGGCGGCCAAGCAGGCCAGCCCCTGTCTGCTCGAGCCGGTGATGAAGGTCGAGGTCGTGAGCCCCGAAGCCTACATGGGCGACGTCCTTGGCGATCTCTCCTCGCGGCGCGGCAAGATCGGCGGCATGACGCAGCGTGGTGAGGCGCAGGTGATCTCGGCGACCGTGCCGCTCGCTGAGATGTTCGGTTACTCGACCAAGCTTCGCAGCATGTCGCAGGGTCGGGCGGTCTACTCGATGGAGTTCTCGCACTACGAAGAAGTGCCGAAGTCGAAGGCCGAAGAGATCATCAGCAAGGTGAAGGCGTAAGCCTCACCCACTCATTCACTACCCAACACAGATTCCGAACCATGGGCAAGGCAAAGTTCGAGCGGAACAAGCCGCACGTGAACGTGGGAACCATCGGCCACGTCGATCACGGCAAGACCACCACGACGGCCGCTCTCACGAAGATCTCGGCGGACAAGGGCTACGGCACCAAGTACATCGCGTACGATGAAGTCGCCAAGGCCTCGGAGTCGCAGGGTCGCCGCGACAGCACGAAGATCCTGACGATCGCCACGTCGCACGTTGAGTACGAGACGGAAAACCGTCACTACGCGCACGTCGATTGCCCGGGCCACGCCGACTACGTGAAGAACATGATCACGGGTGCCGCGCAGATGGACGGCGCGATCCTGGTGGTCTCGGCCGTGGACGGTCCGATGCCGCAGACGCGTGAGCACATCCTCCTGGCCCGCCAGGTGAACGTGCCCTCGGTCGTCGTGTTCCTCAACAAGTGCGACCTCGTCGAAGACGAAGAGCTCCTCGACCTCGTCGAGCTCGAAGTCCGCGAGTTGCTCTCGAAGTACAACTATCCTGGCGACGACGCCCCGGTCATCCGTGGCTCGGCGATCAACGCGATCAACGGCGACCCGAAGTGGGTGGCCGAGTTCATGAAGCTGTACGAAGCGCTCGACAGCTACATCCCGGAGCCGGTCCGCGAAGTCGACAAGCCGTTCCTCCTCCCGGTCGAAGACGTGTTCTCGATCACGGGTCGTGGTACGGTGGCGACGGGTCGTATCGAGCGCGGCATCGTGAAGGTCGGCGAAGAAGTGCAGCTCGTCGGCTACAACGCCGAGAAGAAGACGATCGTCACGGGCGTCGAAATGTTCCGCAAGCTGCTGGACGAAGGCCAGGCCGGTGACAACGTCGGTCTCCTCCTCCGTGGCGTGGACAAGAAGGACATCGAGCGCGGCATGGTGTTGGCCAAGCCGAACTCGATCAAGCCGCACACGAAGTTCCATTCGGAAGTGTACGTGCTCACGAAGGAAGAAGGCGGCCGTCACACGCCGTTCTTCAAGGGCTACCGCCCGCAGTTCTACTTCCGCACGACGGACGTGACGGGCACGATCGAATTGCCGGAAGGCATGGAGATGGTGATGCCGGGCGACAACGTGCAGATGACGATCGAACTCATCATCCCGATCGCCATGGAAGAGCAGCTGCGCTTCGCGATCCGCGAAGGCGGCCGCACGGTTGGCGCCGGCGTCGTCACGAAGATCCTCGCTTAATCACGGAGCAGGTCGCGCGCGACGGTCCGGACGGACTCTCGCGCGCGACCGGTTCACAGACGGAACCCAGATGGCTGGCCGCATTCGTATTCGCCTCAAGGCTTTCGACCACGCCGTGATTGATCAGGCGTCGGCGGACATTGTCCGCACCGCCGAGAAGACCGGTGCTTCGGTTTCGGGGCCGATCCCGCTCCCGACCAAGACGCAGCGTTGGACGGTGCTCCGTTCGCCGCACGTCGACAAGAAGTCGCGTGAGCAGTTCGAACTGAAGACGCACAAGCGTGTGATCGACATTCTCGATTCCCGCGCCGGCACCGTGGACGCGCTCACCAAGCTGGATTTGCCGGCTGGTGTGGACGTCGAGATCAAGGTCGAATAGCAGGACCGTAGTACCGCAGGAAGCAGGGAGTTCACGCCGCAGTGGATCGCGGCGCGTACCGGTGGGGCTGCACAGGGCGGTCCCATCCACAGTCCAACGGCGGCGCGAAGGCGTCCCGCGACTCGTACGGAGTGAGTCATTTCATGATCGGTATCATCGGCAGGAAGCTGGGGATGACCCAGCTGTTCAACGAGCTGGGGCAGCAGGTGCCCTGCACCGTGGTGGAGGCCACGCCCAACCCCGTGACGAAGGTGTCCACGGTGGATCAGGCGGGTTTCGCGTCGGTGGAGCTCGGATTCGGCGCGCAGCGTGTGGCGCGCGCCAACAAGAAGGGTGAGCGTACCCCGAAGGGACATCGCGCCAGCAAGGCGGAAGTCGGGCATGCGAAGAAGGCGGGGCTCGATGCACCGCCGGCCGTGCTGAAGAGCTTCCGTCTTGACGACGCCCCGGGCAAGAACCCGGAGATCCCGACCTATACCCCCGGCGACAAGATCACCGTCGACATCTTCACGCCCGGTGAGCGTGTGAAGGTGACCGGTACGTCGAAGGGTCGTGGCTTTCAGGGTGTCGTGAAGCGCCATGGTTTCCATGGCGGTCCGAACACCCACGGCAACACGAAGCACCGCAAGCCCGGCTCCATCGGCGCCGGCACCGACCCGTCGCGCGTGATCAAGGGCAAGAAGATGCCCGGCCAGTACGGCAACACGCAGCACACGGCGCTCAACATCCGCATCGAGAAGGTCGACACCGAGCGGAACCTCATTTATCTGCGCGGCAGCGTAGCGGGGCCGACGAACGGCATCCTCTTCGTGCGGAAGCAGGGCTGATCATGACGACGGAAACCAAGACCTTCGAAGCGCCGCTCTATTCGGCGCAGGGCAAGCAGGGCGGTACGCGCCAGCTTCCCGAAGGCACGTTTGACGGCATCGTCAACGTGCCGGTCATGCACCAGGCGGTGAAGGCGTTTCTCGCCAATCGTCGTCAGGGCACGGCCAAGACCAAGACCCGCGGTGAAGTCACCGGCGGTAACCAGAAGCCGTGGAAGCAGAAGGGCACCGGTCGCGCCCGTCAGGGCTCGACGCGCGCGCCGAACTGGCCGGGCGGTGGTACCGTGTTCGGTCCGCAGCCGCGGAGCTACACGCAGATCGTGCCGAAGCAGGTGCGTGTGCTGGCGCGCAAGAGCGCGCTGAACGCCCGCGCCCGTGAGAACGCCGTGGTCGTGGTGGAAGCGCTGAACTTCAGCGCTCCCAAGACCAAGGCGATGACTGAGCTCTTCACGAAGCTCGGCGTGCTCGGGAAGAAGGTGCTGGTGTTGACCGACGGCGTGAAGCCGAACGTTTACCTGAGCGCCCGCAACCTCGGCCAGGCACACGTGATGCCTTACAGCGATGCGAACACGTATCACATCCTCTGGTCGGATGTGGTGGTGATCGAATCGTCGGCACTCACCCAGACTCCGGCGGAGGGTTAAGCGATGTCCTCACTGTATCGCACCATCGTGCGCCCGCTCATCACGGAGCGCACCTCAGCCGCCTATCAGGATCGCGGCGAGTACACGTTCGAAGTGGCGCCCGACGCCACGAAGCTGAACATCAAGGAGGCCGTCGAGCGCCTCTTCGGCGTCAAGGTCACCGGTGTCTGGACGTCGATCGCGCGTGGTAAGGCGCGTCGCGTCGGCCAGTCGATCGGCCGCCGTCCACATACCAAGAAGGCGATTGTGAAGCTGCGTGACGGCGACACCATCGCGATCTTCGAGGGCTGAGTCGCATGGGTATCCGTCAGTTCAAGCCGGTCAGCAAGGCCTCGCGCTTCCGCTCGGTGTCCGATTTTGCCGAGATCACGCGTTCGACGCCGGAAAAGTCGCTCGTCGAGCCCCTCAAGAAGTCGGGCGGTCGCGACAATCACGGCCACATCTCGATGCGTCGCATCGGTGGTGGTCACAAGCGTCGCTATCGCGTCATCGATTTCAAGCGCGACAAGCATGGTGTGACGGCCACGGTGGCCCACATCGAATACGATCCGAATCGTTCGGCGCGCATCGCGCTGCTCGAGTACGCGGATGGTGAGAAGCGCTACATCCTGCACCCGAAGGGGATCAAGCAGGGTGACACGGTGGTGTCGGGCTCGGGCAGCGATGTGCGCACGGGCAACGCGATGCCGCTCAAGGAAGTGCCGCTCGGCACGTCGGTGCACAACATCGAACTGAAGATCGGCAAGGGCGGCCAGATGGCCCGCTCGGCCGGCACCTTCGCCCAGGTCGTGGCGAAGGAAGGCGATTACGTGACGCTCCGACTGGCCTCCACGGAAATGCGCCTGGTGCACGGCAACTGCATGGCGACGATCGGCGAAGTGGGCAACTCCGAACACGAGCTGCAGTCGCACGGCAAGGCCGGCAAGAGCCGCTGGCTCGGCAAGCGCCCGAAGGTGCGTGGTGAAGTGATGAACCCGGTGGATCACCCGCATGGTGGTCGTACCCGCGGTGGTCGCAACGTGGTGAGCCCGTGGGGCAAGAAGGAAGGCGTCAAGACGCGCAACAAGAAGAAGGCGTCACAGCGTCTCATCGTGCGCGGCCGCAAGCGCGGCCGGGCAACGCAGTAACCGCCAGGCGAGACGAGAACCGATATGTCGAGAAGCATTAAGAAGGGTCCGTTCGTCGCTGAACGCCTGGAGGCCAAGGTGGTGACGATGAACGCCAAGAGCGAAAAGAAGGTCGTGAAGACCTGGTCGCGCGCGAGCACGATCCTCCCCGAGTTCGTGGGCCACACCTTCGCGGTGCACAACGGGAACAAGTTCATCCCGGTGTACGTGACGGAAAACATGGTGGGCCACAAGCTGGGCGAATTCTCGCCGACGCGTCTGTTCCGCGGTCACGCGGGCCAGAAGGCGGACGTGAAGAAGAAGGGAGGCAAGTAACCCATGGCCAAGGCAGCCAAGACGGGGATTGAGGCGCGCGCGATTCAGCGCACGACGCGTCAGTCGCCTTACAAGATGCGGCTGGTCATCGACCAGATCCGCGGTCAGCGCGTCAACGATGCGCTGGCGCTCCTGAAGTTTTCCAAGAAGCACGCGGCCGAGCAGATCGGAAAGACGCTCAACAGCGCCGTGGCGAACGCGGAACAGGCGGCCCGTGCCGCCAACCTGTCGCTGGACGTGGACACGTTGGTGATCACGAAGGCTATCGTGAACGAAGGACCGAAGCTCAAGCGCTGGACGCCGGCGGCCATGGGCCGTGCGACGCCGATGCTGAAGCGGACGAGCCATGTGGAGATCGTCGTGACGGAGGCGGTGCGCTAATGGGACAAAAGACAAATCCGATCGGGTTCCGCCTCGGTGTCACGAAGAACTGGCGCTCGACCTGGTACGCGAAGAAGGAGATGCCGGCGCTTCTGAAGGAAGACGCGCTGCTGCGGAAGTACCTGAAGGCCCGTCTCGACAACGCCGCGATCGCCGATGTGACGATCGAGCGCAAGCCGGGCAAGGTGGTGGTCACGGTGCACACGGGTCGTCCGGGTGTGGTGATCGGCAAGAAGGGCGCGGAAGTCGACAAGCTGCGTGACGAGCTGGCTCAGCTCACGGGCAAGGAAGTCGGCATCAACGTCGAAGAGATCAAGCGTCCGGAAGTCGAGGCCCAGTTGGTGGCCGACAACATCGCGGCGCAGCTCTCGCAGCGTATCTCGTTCCGTCGCGCGATGAAGCGCGCGGTGCAGAGCGCGATGCGGATGGGCGCACTGGGTATCAAGGTGAAGGCTGGCGGCCGTCTTGGCGGCGCCGAAATCGCGCGCGTCGAAGGGTACATGGAGGGCCGGGTGCCCCTTCACACGCTGCGCGCCGACATCAACTACGCGACGAGCACGGCGAAGACCACCTACGGCACCATCGGTGTGAAGGTGTGGATCTTCAAGGGCGAGATCGTGGAAGATCGTCGCGGCAAGACCTACTCGACCGGCAACTGAGGAACTGAGAGATGCTGAGTCCGAAGCGGGTCAAGTTCCGCAAGATGTTCAAGGGCCGGATGACCGGCCTGGCGCACCGCGGCTCCGACGTGTCGTTCGGCACGTACGGCCTGCAGGCGCTCGAGCCGGGCTGGGTGACGAGCCGGCAGATCGAAGCGTGCCGCGTTGCGATGACGCGTCACATCAAGCGTGGCGGCAAGGTGTGGATCCGGATTTTCCCGGACAAGCCGATCACGAAGAAGCCGGCCGAAACCCGCATGGGTAAGGGTAAGGGTTCGCCGGAGTTGTGGGTGGCGGTAGTGAAGCCAGGCCGAGTGATGTTCGAGATCGAAGGCGTGTCGAAGGAGCTGGCCGAAACGGCCATGTCCCTCGCCGCCGCGAAGCTCGGCGTGAAGACCAAGTTCGTGGCGCGCGAGGAGGCGGTGACCCATGAAGGCTGAAGAAATCCGCGGACTCGCTGACGACGAACTCGTCGCCCGCGTGCTGGAACTGGAAGAGGAGCGTTTCCGTCTCCGGTTCCGTAGCGGCACCGAAGCGCTTGAAGAGCCGCTGCGGTTGCGCAGCATCCGCAGGGACATTGCGCGCCTCAAGACGGTGCAGCGTGAGCGTCAGCTCGCTGCTCGTGGCCGCTAACCGGAATCCGATCGATGGCTGAACTGAACAACGCGAGCGCCGCGCAGAACGGCGCCCCCGACCGGTCCGCGCGCAAGCTGCGCGTGGGCTTGGTGGTGAGCGACAAGATGGACAAGACGGTGGTCGTGAAAATCGATCGCCGCATGCCGCACCCCCAGTACGGCAAGATGGTGACGCGGACCCGCAAGCTGAAAGCACACGACGAAGAGAACTCGGCGAAGCTCGGCGACACGGTGCGCATCATGGAGACCCGGCCCTTGTCGAAGGACAAGCGGTGGCGCGTGGTCGAGATCGTCGAACGCGCACGCTGAGGTAACGGACCATGATTCAGCAGGAATCCGTCGTAAAAGTCGCGGATAACAGTGGCGCCAAGCGCGCCCTGGTGATCCGTGTGCTGGGCGGCACGCGCCGCCGCTACGCGGGACTCGGAGATCGGGTCATCGTGGCGGTGAAGGACGCCTTGCCAAACGGCACCGTGAAGAAGTCGGACGTGGCCAAGGCCGTGGTGGTGCGCACGGTCAAGGAAACGCGCCGCAAGGATGGCAGCTACATCCGCTTCGATGAAAACGCCGTCGTGATCATCAACGACAACGGCGAACCGAAGGCGACGCGTATCTTCGGCCCGGTGGCGCGCGAGCTCCGCGAGAAGCGCTACATGAAGATCGTCTCGCTGGCACCCGAGGTGCTCTGAGATGCGTAAGAACGTGTACTACCGAACGGATCGCGGCCAGCGCCTCGGCGCCGGACGTCACGCGCTCAAGGCGTCGCGTGAAGTGATCCACGTAACGAAGGGTGATACCATCCGCGTGATGCGTGGCGACGACAAGGGGAAGGAAGGCAAGGTCCTTCAGGTGTACCCCAAGACGGGCCGCATCAAGGTGGAAGGCATCAACATCGTAAAGAAGCACCGCAAGGCGCGGAACGCGGAAGAGCAGAGCGGCATCATCGAGATGCCGGCGCCCTTCCACGCGTCGAACGTGATGCTGCTCGATTCGAAGACCGGCAAGCCGACGCGTACGAAAGTGCGCATCGACAAGGACGGCACGAAGGAGCGCATCGGCGTGAAGAGCGGTGAAGTCATTCCCCGCGCGCGCTGACCGGAGTAACGACGATGGCGACCAAGGAAAAGGGCGCTGCCAAGGGCGGCGCCAAGGCTGGAGCAAAGCCAGCAGGCAAGACCGGCGCTGCCAAGGGTGGCGCGGGTCAGAAGGGTGGCAAGGGTGGCAAGCAGGCGGGTCAGCCGCGGCAGGCCATCGACTTCACGAAGCGTGAGCATGCCGGATCGGAGTTGCCGGCAGCGGCTCCGCGTCTGAAGACCCACTACGAGCAGACGGTGCGTGCGGCGCTGGCCAAGCAGTTTGGCTTCGGCAATCCGCACGAGATTCCGTCGCTGACGAAGATCGTGATCAACTGCGGTGTCGGCGAAGCGGTGAAGCAGCCCAAGCTGCTCGACGTCGTGGTGGAAGAACTCGCACTGATCTCCGGCCAGAAGCCGGTGCGCCGCAAGGCGAAGAAGTCGGTCGCGAACTTCGGTCTCCGTGAAGGTCAGGAGATCGGCGCGTCGGTGACGATGCGTGGCGCGAAGATGTGGGAGTTCCTCGATCGGTTCGTGACGGTGGCGTGCCCGCGTATCCGCGATTTCCGCGGCCTCGGCACGAAGTCGTTCGACGGTCGTGGCAACTACACGCTCGGCATCAAGGAGCAGATGATCTTCCCCGAGATCAACTACGACATGGTCGAGCAGATTCACGGCATGGACATCACGTTCGTGACGACGGCGTCCAAGGATGCGCACGCGTTTGCGTTGCTGCATCAGTTGGGCATGCCGTTCCGTGGCGACGACAAGCCGGTGACGCCCAAGGTGGCGCAGCCGAGCGCGGCCTGACCGGACACCAGGACTTACTACGATGGCAAAGACGAGCAAGTTGGCCCGGAATGCGCAGCGCACGGAACTGGTACAGCGCTACGCCCAGAAGCGCGCTGCGCTGAAGGCCACGATCAGCAGCCCGAAGAGCACGCCGGAAGAGGTGCAGGCCGCGGTGAACGCGCTGCACAAGCTGCCGCGTGATTCGTCGAAGACCCGCATCCGCAACCGCTGCAGCATTAGCGGCCGTCCGCGGGCGTATCTCCGGCACTTCGGTCTGAGCCGTATCGCACTGCGCGATATGGCCCTCAACGGCTTCATTCCGGGCGTCCGGAAGGCGAGCTGGTAACCATTCACTTCCTACAGGTCCGCCGAGTGCGGAAACCATAGGAGAACTCCGAGAGCATGAGCCTCAACGACCCTATTGCCGATATGCTGACGCGGCTTCGTAATGCGTGTGCGTCCAAGCACCGCCGCGTCGACATGCCGGTATCGAACATCAAGATCGAGATCGCGCGCATCCTGAAGGAGAACGCGTTCATTCAGGACTATCGCACCGTCGACCTCGAGGACGGCAAGACCATCCTGCGCGTGATTCTGAAGTACGCGCATGGTGGCCAGTCGGTCATCCGTCAGGCGCGCCGCGTTTCGACGCCCGGCCTGCGGAAGTACGTCGGCGTGAGCGAAATCCCGCGCGTGCGTAACGGCCTGGGCATGGCCATCCTCAGCACGTCGAAGGGGATCATGTCGGATCGTGATGCGCGTTCCGCCAACACGGGCGGCGAATTGCTCGCCCTCGTCTGGTAAGGAGACCGCACTCATGTCCCGTATTGGCAAGCGCCCGATCCCGGTTCCGGCCGGGGTGACAGTGGCGATCGACGGCAGCGCGGTCACGGTGAAGGGCCCGAAGGGAGAACTCTCCCGCGTGCTGCCCGCCGACATCGTGGTGTCGCAGGAAGGGGCCGAGCTCCTCGTGAAGCGGCCGTCGGATGAAGAGCGCCACAAGGCGCTGCATGGTCTGACGCGTACGCTCGTGGCGAACATGGTCGAAGGTGTGACGACGGGCTTCAAGCGCGTGCTGGAAATCACGGGCGTCGGCTACAAGGCCGAGATCAAGCCCTACGGCGCGCTGCTGTCGCTGGGCTTCTCGCACCAGATCGAGTACAAGGCGCCGCAAGGCGTGCAGATCACCGCGCCGAATCCGACCACGGTCGTGATCGAAGGCGCGAGCAAGGAGCATGTCGGTCAGGTCGCCGCGGAGATTCGCAGTCTGCGCAAGCCCGAGCCGTACAAGGGCAAGGGCGTCAAGTACCAGGGTGAAGTCGTCCGTCGCAAGGCCGGCAAGGCCGGGGGCAAGTAATGGCCAAGATCGCGATTCCGCGTACGAACGCGGAGCGGCGCAAGCGCCGGCACCTTCGGGTGCGCAAGGCGGTGTCGGGGACGCCAGAGCGTCCGCGTCTCGTCGTGTTCCGTTCGCTGAAGCATATCTACGCCCAGGTCGTGGACGACGTCGCGCAGCGCACGCTGCTGACCGTTGGCGACGAAGGGATGAGCGGCACGAAGTCGGAGCGCGCGCTCGCTGTCGGCAAGGCCGCGGCGGAGAAGGCGAAGGCGGCCGGCATCTCGAAGGTGGTCTTCGACCGCGCGGGTTACCAGTACCATGGCCGTGTGAAGGCCGTTGCCGAAGGCGCCCGAGAGGGCGGCCTGGAGTTCTGATCATGGCAGACGCACAGAATCAGGGTGGCGCACGCGCGCCGGGTGGACGCGGTGGCCCGGGTGGCGGCCGTGGGCGTGGTGGTCCGGGCGGTGGCGCCGGCCGTGGCCGTGGTCCCGGCGGACCGGGTGGCCCGGGCGCTGGCCGTGGCCGTGGCCCCGGTGGTGAAGGTGGTGGTCCGGGCGGCGGCCGTGATGGCCGTGGCCGTGGCCCCGATCGTGGTGGTCAGCAGGATCGCGAACAGAGCGATCTCGTTGAGAACGTGATTGCGATCAATCGCGTCGCCAAGGTCGTGAAGGGTGGTCGCCGGTTCTCGTTCAACGCCCTCGTGGCAGTGGGCGACGGACAGGGCAAGGTGGGCTTTGCCACCGGCAAGGCGAACGAAGTGTCGGAAGCGGTCCGCAAGGCCGTGGACGCCGCCCGTCGCAGCATGGTGTCGATCCCGCTGACCGGTTCGACGATCCCGCACGAAGTGGTGGGCAAGCACGGGGCCGGTAAGGTCTTGATGAAGCCTGCCGCGCCTGGTGCCGGTGTGATCGCTGGTGGTGCGGTGCGCGCCGTGCTCGAGTGCGCTGGCATCCATGACATCCTGACGAAGTCCCTTGGCTCGACCAATCCGCACAACATGGTGCGGGCGGCAATCGATGGCCTGACGCATCTGATCACCGTCGAACAGGCGGCGAAGGAACGTGGGCTCGATGTTTCGCAGATCGGGTACAAGTCCCGTGCAAAGGCTCGCACGGAACTTCACGATAGCCGGAAGGCCGCTGTGGTTGGCAGCGCTCCGGAAGCAGCCGCTCCGGCGGCAGAGGTGGTGGCCTAATGCCGCGCACATTTGTTTGGCATCCGTCGAAGGGTCCCGCCAAGACGCCGAAGCTTCAGGCGCCGACGGACGGGAAGGTGAAGATCACGCAGGTCCGCAGCGCTATCGGCCATTCGTGGCGGATGCGGGCGACGCTGGCGGCGATCGGCCTGCGTAATCATCAGGCGAGCGTGGTGCAGCAGGATTCCGCCTCGCTGCGCGGTCAGCTCAAGAAGGTGCGTCACCTGGTTCAGGTGACGCCCGTGGAGGAGTAAGCACGTGGCGAAGAATTCAGGCGCCGAAGGCGTCGAGAAGATCGGCCTGCACAACCTGTCGCCGGCGCCCGGCTCACACCGTTCGCGTCGTCGTCTCGGTCGCGGTCCTGGCTCCGGCCTGGGCAAGACGTCCGGTAAGGGTCACAAGGGTTCCATGGCCCGTTCGGGTCATGGTGGCCCCGGTGGTGGCAAGCCGCACTTCGAAGGCGGTCAGATGCCGATCACGCGTCGGATCCCGAAGCGGGGTTTCACCAATCCGTTCCGTGAAGATGCACAGGTCGTGCGCCTTGACTCGCTGACGGCGGTGTCGGGTGATGAAGTGACGGTGGAGACGCTGGTCGCGGCGGGGCTGATTCGTGTGGGCCAGGGCCCGGCGAAGCTGCTTTCGAACGGTGAAGTGTCCCGCGCGTTCACGGTGCGCGGCGTGAAGGTCAGCGCTGGCGCCAAGGCGAAGATCGAAGCGGCCGGTGGCCGCGTCGACGGCTGACGGAGATAACTCGGCGCATGGCGGACCAAAACAACCCGGCGGCGCAGGCAGTCGCCAACATTTACCGGACGCCCGAGCTGTGGGCGAAGATCACCTTCACATTCATGTGTATGGTGATCTATCGCCTGGGTTCGCATATCACGGCGCCCGGCATCGACGTCCAGGCGCTGACAGACTACTTCACCCGCCAGCAGGGCGGTGGCCTTCTGGGCCTCTACGACATGTTCGTGGGTGGTGGTCTTTCCCGCGCGACCGTGTTTGCGCTCGGCATCATGCCCTACATCTCGGCGAGCATCTTCGTCCAGATCGGTGGGGCGGTGTTGCCGAACGTGGACAAGATGCAGAAGGATGAAGAAGGTCGGAAGAAACTGACCCAGTACACGCGCTACCTCACGGTGGTGCTGGCCCTGGTGCAGGCCTACGGCTTTGCGCTGTTCACCGCGTCGCTTCCGGCGGCGGTGTCGCGTCCAGGCCCGTGGTTCACGATTCAGATGATGCTCTTCCTCACCACGGGCGCGATTTTCGTGATGTGGCTGGGTGAGCAGATCACCGAGCGCGGCCTGGGCAATGGCGCGTCGCTGATCATCTTCTTCTCGATCGTCGAACGCATGTGGCCGTCGATCTTCCAGACGTTCAACTTCGTGACGACGGGCGCGATCGCGCCGCTGTCGCTCGTGGTGCTGGGTCTGGTGATGGTCGCGGTGGTGGCTGGTGTCGTCGCCATTACGGTGGCGGCGCGACGGGTGCTCATTCAGATCCCGCAGCGCACCATGGCACGTGGGCGTCAGCGTGAGGCGGCGCGGAATTTCATTCCGCTCCGTATCAACACGGCCGGCGTGATGCCGATCATCTTCGCGCAGTCCGTGATCGTGATCCCCGGTGCGCTCGCGCAGTTCAGCGGCAATCCGAAGCTTCAGGAAATCGCGGAGTACTTCAACCCACAGGGTCCGAACCCGTGGCTGTACTTCGTCCTGTCGGCGATCCTGATCATGCTGTTCACGTACTTCTACACGTCCATCATCTTCAATCCGGTCGATCTGGCCGAGAACCTGAAGAAGCAGGGCGGGTTCGTGCCGGGCATCAAGCCGGGCGCCAAGACGGCGGAGTACATCGAGCAGGTGGTGGAACGCATCACGCTTCCGGGCGCGATCTTCCTCACGTTCATCGCACTCATGCCGATCGTGATTGCCCGCATCGTGAACGTGCCGTTTGCGTTCGGTGGCACCTCGCTGCTGATCGTGGTCGGTGTGGCACTCGATACGATGGCGCAGATGCAGCAGCACCTGCTGCTTCGCAAGTACGACGGCTTCATGAAGAAGGGTCGCGTCCGTTTCCGCGGGCGTCAGGCGACTCAGGGCTTCTGAGGGTTCTGATTTGATCATCGTCCTGCTTGGACCGCCGGGCGCGGGCAAGGGGACTCAAGGCGAGCGGCTTGCCGCTCGCCTTGACGTTCCTAAGATCGCGACCGGCGATGTGCTTCGTGCCGCGGTGAAGGAAGGCACCCCGCTGGGTCTCGAAGCGAAGGCCGCAATGGATCGCGGCGATCTGGTACCGGATGCCGTGATCATGGGCATCATGAAGGAAGCCCTCGCGGCGCCGAGCGCGGCCAAGGGCGCCATCCTCGACGGTGTGGTTCGTACCACGCCGCAGGCGGCCGGGCTGAACGACATGCTCGTCGCGCTGGGACGCCCGCTCGATGCGGTGCTCCTGTTCGAGGTGGATGAAGACGAACTCGTGCGCCGTCTGAGCGGCCGTACCACGTGTGAAGCCTGCCAGCGGCCGTTCTTCGGTCGTCAGCCAGGCGAGACGTGCACCGAAGGTGGAGTCTCGGGGACGCTCGTCCGCCGCAAGGACGATGAGCCCGAAGCCATCCGGAAGCGGATGGAGGTCTACCGCGAGCAGACGTCGCCCGTGATCCATTGGTACGAGAAGAGCGGAGCGAATCTCGTACGCGTCGATGCGATCGGCACGCTGGAAGAAGTGGAAGGGCGCGTGTTGTCGGCGCTCCGGATCTCCTGATGGTGCTCGGTAGCTCGGCACCAGCCACGCTGCTCAAGTCACCGCGTGAGATCGAGATCATGGCGCGTGGCGGCGTGATCCTGCATGCCACGCTGATGCACCTCAAGGACCAGGTGCGGGCCGGTATTTCCACGCTCGAGCTGGATCAGATGTGCGAGGCATTCATTCGCTCGCATGCGGGTGCCGAGCCGGCGTTCAAGGGACTCTATGGATTCCCGGGCAGCGCCTGCATCTCGATCAACGAAGAGGTCGTGCACGGCATTCCGTCGCGCAAGCGGGTGCTGCGAGACGGTGATATCGTCACGCTCGACGTGGGCGTGAAGCTCGATGGCATGTACACCGACTCGGCCATCACCGTCCCCGTGGGCGAGATCGACGAAGAGACGCAGCGGCTGCTCGATGTCACCCGCGCTTCACTCGATGCCGGCATTGCGGCCGCCGTTGCCGACAATCATGTCGGCGATATCGGAGCGGCGGTGCAGGCCGTGGTGGAAGCGGCGGGTTTTGGTGTGGTGCGTGAACTGGTCGGTCATGGTGTCGGCTTCTCGCCGCACGAAGAACTGCAGATCCCGAACTACGGCAAACCGAAGCGTGGCAAGAAGCTCAGTGTTGGCCTCACGATCGCCATTGAACCGATGGTGAATGTCGGGACGGCCAAGATTCGCACGCTGAGTGACAAGTGGACCGTGGTGACGGCGGACGGCAAACGTTCGGCGCACTTCGAACACACCGTGGCAATCACCGAAGACGGTCCGCGCATCATCACGCTGCCCTGATCGATTTCGGAACCGCCAGGAACGACCTGCAGAAACGCCCGCCTATCCGCGGGCGTTTTTGATTTCCGCACCTGTGCTGGACGGCACGCCTGTCTGCGAACTGACCGGTGAGGTGCGGGAGCGGACGCCCGGTGTGGCATAGGCTCCCGGCGTGGTACCCGTGGTGCGCCGGAATGCGTGTACGAAGGCACTGGTGCCGGCAAACCCTGCAGCGATCCCTGTCCGGGTCACCGACTCGCCGTTGGCCAGCAGAATCATGGCGTGCATCAGGCGCGCCCGGAGTCGCCACGCTCCGAATGCGAGGCCGGTCTCTGCACGGAACACCCGTTCCAGCGTGCGCACACTGGCCCCAGCGTGGCGGGCAATTGTGATCGCGTCGGGTGGCTGTGCCGGATGTTCGCGCACCAGTGCCGCTGCTCGTATGGCGCGCGGATCGGTGGGCATGGGCAGATCGAATGGCGCGGGGGATACCTCGCTCAGTTCATCAACCAACACACCAAGCAGCCGGCCATCACGCGGGTCCGCAGTGGTCAGCGTGTCACGCGCCAGCACACGTCGCAGTATCTCACGAAGCAGCGGCGTGAGCGCGCGCACGGCCGGTGTCTTGGGCAGTGCTCTGGCGCGAGCGCGGGCAATGAACACCAGGCGCAACACGCCTCGGCCAATCATGCGCACATCGTGTGTGGTGGCGGGAGGCAGCCAGAGGCCACTTCTGGCGGGCACCAACCACAATGACTGCCCCACCATGACACTGATGGCGCCCCGAGAGGCCCAGATGAGCTGACCCCAGTCGGAGTACCGCTCCCGCCACAGGTATTCGCCGTGGAATCCGATGGAGCTCGTGCGCACCAGGTCTCGTGATCGGCGGCTATGCGACATCATCTGGCAATTTTGCGCAAGCACGTCACACAGGGGAAGTGCTATTGTCTGCCCGTCGCGCCTGGCCGGCGTGCATTCCCTCAACATGGAGTGATTCATGAGTGTCCCCGCATCACCGTCCTCACCCGTCCGCCACTTTGCCATCAACGCTGACGATCTGGAGCGAGCACGACGGTTTTATGGCGATGTATTTGGATGGCGATTCCATGCATGGGGACCACCGGGGTTTTTCATGATCGAGACCGGCTCAACGGCCGAGACCGCCGCGATCTTCGGATCCTTGCAGGGGCGTCGCACGCTCGTGCCAGGGGAACGCATGACGGGATTCGAATGCACCATTTCGGTGCCGGATATTCACGCCGCGCAACAGGCCATCGAAGCGGCAGGCGGTACCATACTGATGCCGGTGGCTACGATACCGACCGTCGGTCATCTGCTTTGGTTTCGTGATCCGGAGGGCAATGTGGCCGGTGCGATGCAGCCGGACGCACGACCACTCCCTGACGAAGTGTGAGACGGGGCGCATCAACGCGCGCTAGATTCTCCGGCACCTCAACTGGAGTTTTTCATGCGCAAGACCTTACTGCTTGCGGCCGCCGTGATGGCCGCGCCGTTGTGCACGACTGTCGCATTCGCTCAGACCGCACCGGTGGTGTCGGAACTGATCAAGGACATCGATGGTGTGGAGAAGAAGTTCGTCGCCCTCGCCAAGGCCACGCCGCCGGAAAAGCTCGCCTGGCGCCCCGGAACGGGCGTGCGGTCGTTCGGTGAGGTGCTGCTGCACGTGGCGTCGGACAACTACTTCATTCCGTCCTCGTTTGGCACGGCCATTCCCGCCAGTACGGGCATCAAGAGCGATGATTTCAAGACGCTCACGGCCTATGAGACCCGCAAGCTGACGCGCGAACAGATCGTCTCCGAACTGGAGAAGAGCTTCGTCCACCTCAAGGCCAGCATGGCCAAGACGACAGCCGCGCAACTCGATGCCCCCATCTCGATGTTCGGGATGAAGTCGAATGCGCAGGGGATGTGGATCTTGGCCACGACACATTTGCATGAACATCTGGGCCAGGCCATTGCCTACGCGCGCATGAACGGCATCGTGCCGCCCTGGAGCAAATGACCGGACGTGAGCAGGGCGCGGGATGAACGTGCCCTGCTCACGTGCCGGTGCCTCACCCCGCGTTGATCGCGCGCTCGGCCGCCGCTTCTGCGCGCCGGGCGTGTGATGCGGCTTCGTCCACACAACGCTTGGCTTCCGCGATGAGCGCGGCCCCGCGTGCCGCGCCGCCGTCTTCGAGCGACGCAATGTTGATGCGCACATTGAGCACGGCTCCCTTGCACGCCGCTTCGGCCAACAAGGCACCGACACACGCGTCGCTCACCGCATTGGTGTTGCCGCGTTCCGCGACATCGGCACTCAGCGCCGCTACCCGCACCGCGGCGCGCGCCGATTCGAGCGGTACTTCGGCCGCATACAACAGCGCCTCACGAATGGCCTCGTTACGCGCGGCGAGTGCCGTCTCCGGCTCCTTGGGCATCTGATAGGCACCGCGCACACGCTCGTACGATTCGGCGTCGCGCACCACGAGTGTGTTGAGCTCGCGTCGCAGCGCCGAGGCATCGAGTGCCGCCTGCTTCATCTCTTCGTCCACGGCGGCGTACTTCTTCTTGCCCACGGTGAGACCGGAGACCATCTGCACCAGCGCCGCGCCCAGTGCGCCGGCATGGGCGGCCACACTGCCACCACCTGGTGTGGGTTCGGCAGACGCCACACGCGACATGAAGCCGTCGACCGATTCTCCACCGCTCACGGCGTCACGCACCTTGGTTTCGAGCAACATTGCCTTGGAGAAACCGCGCAGTTGCACGTGACGGGCGCCGGCTTCGAGGAGCACACGCTCGGGCACCAAGCCCACGATCTCGCTCCACGTGGGCGACACGCCATGGGCCGCCGCTTCCGACTTCACGATTTCGAAGACACGATGCAGCGGGGTCTTCTCGGTATCGACGAGATTCATGGACACCTGCGCCTGCCCGTCGACTTCCATGCCGAGGCCCTTCACGTAGCGCAGACCACCCGATGAACCGCGAATGGCCTTCGCGACTTCCTTGGCCACGGGCAGGTTCTTCGTGTCGCCGAGATAGACGTTGTAGGCCACCAGGAACGGGCGCGCGCCGATGGCGGTGGCACCGGCCGTGGCATGCAGCTCGGCCGGACCGAAGTCGGGACGGCGCGCGGGATTGGTGCGCACGTCGTCACGCAGTCCTTCGAACTCGCCGCGGCGTACATCGGCGAGGTTTTCGCGGGCCGGCGTGCTGGCGGCCCGCTCGTAGAGATACACGGGAATGCCGAGTTCTCCGGCCACCCGCGCCCCGAGCTCGCGGGCCAGCGCCACACAGTCGTCCATGGTGGCTCCATCGAGCGGAATGAACGGCACGACATCGGTGGCACCGATGCGCGGGTGTTCACCCTGATGCTTCGTGAGATCGATGCGGTCACGCGCCACGGCCATGGCCGCGAACGCCGCCGGCACGGCCGCTTCGAGCGACGCGACGAACGTGATGACGGTGCGGTGGTGCGACGCGTCGCTCGACACGTCGAGCACGTGAGCACCGGGCGTGTTGGCGATGGCATCACGAATGGCCGCGATGACGAGCGGGTCACGCCCTTCGGAGAAATTCGGAACGCATTCGACGAGAGACACGAGCGATTGACCGGGAGAGAGGGTGAATCGGGATCTGGTGGAAACCTAGCGTCGGGATTCAGCGTGGCGAACGGTCGTTGAGGATGTCGAGAAACCAGTCGTGCAGCACGCCGTTGGACGCCACCACGGTGCCACCGACGAGCCGAGCCTCATGGCCCTCGAGATCGGTGACCCGGCCGCCGGCTTCGCGAATGAGCAGGACACCCGCCGCCAGGTCCCAGGCATTGAGCCAGAGTTCCCAGAAGCCGTCGAAGCGGCCCATGGCCACATCGGACAGATCGAGCGCCGCTGAACCGGCGCGACGCATCCCCGATACCTCCGGCATCAATCGGCGCATCATGCCGAGGTACTCCTCGGCCCGCGTGACGTCCTTGAACGGGAAACCTGTGCCAATGAGGGCGCGGGGTGGTTCCGCAATCGTGGACACGCGCATGGGCACGCCGTTGGCAAACGCACCGTCGCCCGCCGTGGCGGTGAACACCGTCCCGACGGTGGACGAGGCGCCGGAGGTGCGCGCGATATCGTGCACGACGGCTGCCTGGGGAACGCCATCGAGGGCGATGCAGATGCTCACGCCGTAGTTCGGCGATCCGTGCAGGAAGTTCGTGGTGCCGTCGAGTGGATCGACAATGGCCACGAGCCCTGATTCGGTATCACCATCGGCGCCCAGTTCCTCGCCGACAATGCGAATGTCCGGAATCTGACTGAGCAAGACGGCGCGGATGCGTTCCTCGGCGCCGATGTCCACATGGCTCACGAAGTCGGTGGCGCTCTTCGACTGCCAGGTGATGGCGCCCCGCGTACGGGATTCCTGCGC
The DNA here is from genome assembly GCF_000010305.1 of Gemmatimonas aurantiaca T-27. Classification (NCBI taxonomy): domain Bacteria; kingdom Pseudomonadati; phylum Gemmatimonadota; class Gemmatimonadia; order Gemmatimonadales; family Gemmatimonadaceae; genus Gemmatimonas; species Gemmatimonas aurantiaca. The sequence continues at coordinate 1,064,957 of NC_012489.1, forward strand.
AATGAACTCGGCGGCAACGGCCGCGGCCTGCACGGCGGCGTCACGCCACCGAAGACGATCGGGATGGTTCACGGAGGTTCGGTGCGTTGCTGGGGAATGTGGCCGAAACTACGTTTGAAGGATGGCACGCATCTTCAGTGGCATCCAGCCGTCGGGCGAGTTGCACATCGGCAACTACCTTGGCGCCGTCAAGAATTGGGTTCGTCTGCAGGACACCCATCCTGGCGCGATCTATTGCGTGGTGGACTACCACGCCATCACGGGCACCTACGACACGGCAGTGTTGCGTGCCCGCCGGTGGGGCATGGCCAAGTCCCTGCTGGCGGCCGGTGTGGACCCGTCCAAGGCGGCGCTGTTCATGCAGAGTGATGTGCCCGCGCACACGGAGCTGTCGTGGCTGTTCACGACGCTGACGCCGCTGGGTGACCTGGAGCGCCAGACGCAGTTCAAGGACAAGTCGTCGAAGATGGAGAGCATCCCGGCCGGCCTGCTCATGTATCCGGTGCTGCAGGCGGCGGATATTCTGCTGTATCGGGCCGACAGCGTGCCGGTTGGTGAAGATCAGGTGCAGCATCTGGAGCTGGCCCGTGACACCGCCCGCAAGTGGAACGCGAAGTTCGACCAGCCGTACTTCCCCGAGCCCAAGCCGCTGCTGACGCCCACGCGTCGCATCATGGGCCTCGATGGGCAGGCGAAGATGTCGAAGTCGCTGGGCAACACCATCGCGCTGCACGAGACGGATGAGGAGATCTGGGCGAAGATCCGCCCGGCAGTCACCGATCCGCAGCGTGTGCGCAAGAGTGATCCGGGTCGCCCCGAAGTGTGCAACATCTTTCAGTTGCACAAGGCGTTCTCCAGTGACGAAACGCAGACCCACGTGGCGCAGCAGTGCAGCACAGCCGGCTGGGGGTGCATGGACTGCAAGAAGGTGCTGCTCGAAGGCATGGTGCTCGAGCTGACGCCGATCCGTCGCCGTTCTGAGGAACTCGATGCGGAGCCGGCGCGCGTGTTGGACGCGCTGGCCGACGGTGCCGCGACCGCGCGGGCCATTGCCGGCGAAACGATGCGGGAAGTCCGTGGCTACATGGGACTGGATGTCCTGGCTGGACCACCAGCCGCCGTGGCGTCGGCGTGACCATGCGCCGTCTCGTGGTGGACATGCAGAGCAGTGCGCCGCACATGCGCCTGCCCGCCTGGGCCGCGGACGAGATCACGGCGAATACGCCAGACGGCTGGGAAGTGGCGCATATCGCGACCCAGTCACGCAGTCTCGGCAATGGCACGAACGAACCGAGCGCCGAAACACTGGCCGCCATCCCGGCGGCGGAGGCGTATTTCGGCTACGGACTGACGCCGCCATTGCTGGCCGCGGCGCCAGGGCTGCGGTGGGCGCACAGCGCATCGGCCGGTATCGGTGAGAGCATCACCCCCGAGCTGCGTGAAAGCCGGGTGGTGTTTACCAACGGGGCCGGTATCTACGCCGAGCCCATGGCCGATACCGTGCTTGGCGGCGTCCTGCATTTTGTGCGCGGACTCGACCTCGCCGTGCGTCTGCAGGCGGCGTCGATCTGGGACCGGCATCCCTTCGTGGACAACAACGGCGGTATCCGGGAGCTTTCCGAATACCGTGTGCTGGTGATCGGCGCCGGCGGCATCGGCAGCGCCGTGGCCCAGCGTCTGCAGGCCCTGGGCTGTACGTGCATCGGTGTGCGACGTCGCCCGGCGCTGGGCATACCGGCCGGATTCACCCGGGTTGTGGGACCGGACGCACTGGAGGAGGTGCTGCCGCTCGGAGACATCACGGTGGTCGCGGCACCCCTGACCGACGGGACCCGATCCCTGCTGGATGGCGGGCGAATGGCGTTGCTCCCTGCCGGGGCAATCGTCGTGAACGTAGCACGTGGACCCCTGGTCGACGACGCGGCGTTGCTGGAGGGATTGGAAAGCGGGCGGTTGCGTGGTGCGGTGCTGGACGTGTTCAGCACAGAGCCACTGCCGGCCGACAGTCCCTGGTGGCAGCACCCGCGTGTTCTGGTCACGCCTCACGTGTCGGGTGTATCTCCGCGGCGGACGTGGCAGCGGGGCATCGCGTTGTTCATGGACAATTGGCGGCGTTGGAGTGCGGGGGAACGCCTGCACAACGTCGTGGACCTCGACGCCGGATACTGATCGCGCAGGCAGGCGATGAGTGATGGCTCGGGAGTCCATCAGTGACTCACCGAGCGGCTATTCAAGGTTCTGCCTGTGGCAATCGAACGGATCATCAAGGCGGCAGTCGATCGCGGGGCTTCCGATGTGCACATCAAGGCCGGCGATGTGGTACGCGCGCGGATCGATGGGCGCCTGGTCGTGCTCACCAAGCAGGCCCTGACGGCAGAACAGACGCGCGCGATTGCGCTGCACCTGATGGTGAATGACACCGATCGGGCGAACATCGACACGCTGAAGGATCACGACTGCTCCTGGGCCACTCCAGGCGTGGGTCGCTTTCGTGTGAACATCATGCGTCAGCGTTCGGCGCATTCGATCGTGATGCGTGTGATTCCGGAGCAGGTGCCCACGGTTTCGTCGCTGCACCTGCCGTCCGTCTTGACGCGTATCGCGCACACCGAGCGTGGCATGGTGCTGGTGACCGGCGTGACCGGCTCCGGCAAGTCGAGTTCCATGGCGGCGCTGGTGCACGAAATCAATGCGTCGTACGAAAAACACATTCTGACGCTGGAAAATCCGATCGAATTCATTCACGCCGACCTGCGCAGTTCAGTGACGCAGCGTGAAGTGGGTATCGATACGGACACGTTCCGCATGGGACTGCGCGCTGCGCTGCGTCAGGACCCTGATGTGATCCTGATCGGTGAAATGCGCGACGCCGAGACGATCGACACGGCCATGAAGGCGGCGGAGACAGGCCACTTGCTCATCTCCACGCTGCACACGCCGGATGCACAGAGCACGATCCTGCGCATCGTGGCGATGTTCCCGCCGGAAGAGCAACTGGTGGTGCGCACGCGTCTGGCCGAATCGCTGCATGCTGTGGTGTCGCAGCGTTTGTTGCCGCGGAAGAACGGGCAGGGGCGTGTCGTGGCGGCCGAGGTGATGATCGTGACGAGCACCATCCGCGATCTGATCGCTGAAGGCAACATCGCCGAGATCCGGGACTACATCGCCGATGGCGCGCAGTATGGAATGCAGACCTTTGATCAGCATCTTGCCGAGCTGGTGACGACGGACGAGATCGAATTCGAAGTGGCGAAGGCGGCGGCGACGAATCCCGCCGATTTCGAGCTGGGCTTCCGTATGGGTAAGAACGGCCAGGCGATGGCCGGCAGTGCCTTGCCGCGCACCGGCAACCACAACGCCGTCATGCCGGCGGGCCATGGAACGATTCCTGGTGGGATTGCCGCGCAGTCCGGTGCCGGGATGGGGTTGGGGTTGGGGATGAACCCGTTGGGAACCGGCAACACACTTCCGCCGTTGGCGACCAGTCCCGCGGGCCATGGCGTGGTCTCGAGTCCGAATCCGCTGGCTGGTGATGCGTCGGTGTTCGGGAGTGGATTCGAGAGCTTGTTCGGAAGCTGAACAACGCGAAATCCGCGATCGGCGGCTAGTTTGTCGCCATGTCTTCCCTGACCGTTGCCCATCTGGGTGGGCTCATGGTGCCCGCCGTGTCGACCTTCACCGCCAGCGGTGAAATCGACGGTTCCGCGTTTCAGCGCAATCTCGACGCACACCTGTCGTTCGGCATGGATGGTGTGCTGGTCGGTGGATCGAGCGGCGAGTCTTCGCTGCTCGATGACGAAGACCGCCGCACGCTGTTGCGTCTGGCCCGTGAGCGTGTGCCCGCGGACAAGTGGCTACTCGCCGGCATCGGCAGTGAGAGCACCCGGCAGACAATGTCCCGGGCGCACGATGCGAAGGCGGCCGGTGCCGACGCGGTGTTGGTCATCTCGCCGCATTACTTCCTCAAGCGCATGACGGAAGCGGCGTTGCTCACCCACTTTCGCGCCGTGGCCGATGCCAGTCCGTTGCCGGTGCTGTTGTACAACATGCCGGCCTATGCACACCTCGTGCTGAGCCCTGCGTTCGTGCAGGAGATGGCGCAACATCCGAATGTCATCGGCATGAAGGACAGTGCCGGCAACCTGCCGGTGCTGGCGCAGTATCTCGAAGCGCAGAGCGACTCCTTCCGTGTGCTCACCGGTAGTGGGGGCACGGTGGTGCCGGCGCTCGAAGCTGGCGTGTCGGGCGCAATTCTGGCCATCGGGCTGTACGCCGGTGCTGCTGTGCGTCGCATGGTGGATCTGTACCGTGCTGGCGACCGTGAGGCGGCCGCGGCGCTGCAGCAGACCCTGGTGCCGATCGCCGCCGACATCGGTGGGGCGTTGGGCCCGGCTGGGATCAAGGCGGCCATGACACTGGTTGGTCTCGATGGCACGGTGCCGCGTGGGCCGCTACTGCCGGTGTCCGATGAAGAACGGGCCATTGTGCGTGCGCGTCTCACCACCGCGGGCCTGCTCTGATCGTCGTGAGGCAACGGTAGTGAACGCGAAACGCGCGCCGGACAGTCTCCGGCGCGCGTTGTCTTTTGCGGTGCGTTGAGCGGGCGGTGTCAGTAGACGAACGGCACCGAGAAGCTGTGCAGAATCGGCACCATCCGTGGGAGATCCACCGTGATGTGCGCATCGAACCAGACACGCTGCAGATCGAGCGGCACGTTCCGGCGCGCAGCGTGATCGCTCAATTCCGCGACAAACACCACCTCGGCCAACGGATTGGGTTCACCATCGCTGGTCCGGCAATGATGGGCCCCGATGGCGCGCGCCGAACGCGGTCCCATGCCCCAGGCCTGCAACGCGCTGGCGCCGAGCGGTTCATGCAGGGCATTGAGCAGGTCACGCACGAAGCCCGGGCGGAGTTGCACATCGCGGCGTTTGTTGGCACGCAACACCGAGATGCGGTCGAAGATCACCAGCTTGCCGACGTCGTGCAGCAGCGCGATGGAGAACGCCTCGTCGGGGTCGGTGTCGAACAGTGGAGCCAGTGCGCGGGCGATGGGAGCGCTGCGCACCATGTGGTTCCACACATCCGACGCCATGCTGTTGAACTCACCGCCCGGCCGACTGAGCGCGCCGTCGACGGCGTTGGCGAAGATGATGGCGCGTGCACCACCGATCCCGATGCGATCCAGCGCCGGCTCGATACCGATCACGGGTTCTTTGCCCACCCCGAATGCCGCACTGTTGGCGGTGCGCAGCACGGCCTGCACCAGCGCAGGGTCCGAGGACAGTTTTTCCGCGAACTGCCATCGTGAGAGCGATGCATCGTCGCAGAGCGACAGGCTGGCGCGTGCCGCTGCCGGCAATTGGCGGATGATGGTGTCGGGATCGCCCGATAGCAGGTCGAGGATCGCCACCGCATCGGGTGAGGTGGCCACGTCCGGGTGCTCACGGAGGCGGGCGATCAGCAGGTCGACCGGAGTCGCCGGCGGAGCGGCTGGCGCCATGTCGTTGGCGTCGAGGAACCGCACGGGCGCACCAGATTCGGCCTGCTGCGGCGCATTGGCATCTCCCGGGGCCGATTCAGCAGAGGAACTGCGCTCCACGCTCGCCGGTGGTGTTGCACTGGGAGAGGCGACCACGAGGGGCGGCTCCTGCTTCAGGAGGCGACTCAGCCAGCCGAGAGCCATTGTGATCCTCGTCGATCAGTGAAATGGGAGAGACCTGCAATCGCAGGCAAGACGCGAGAGGTGTGTCATTCGTCACGATGGCCGAAGGGCTCCGGACCTGTGGTGAGAAGGGAGGCACGAAACCGTGGGCGGTCCGGTGCGTACCATTGCACATGATCGCGATGACGCTGCTTTTCCTGACGTTGTTGCTGGGGCTCGCGCTGGTGCCGCTGGGGCTGCCCGGACTGTGGGTCATGCTCGGGGCCACGCTGGTGTACTGGATTGTCGTGCCGGCGGGCAGCATTGGTGGCATCACCTTCGGCGTGTTGGCGGCGCTGGTGGTGGTGGCCGAAGTCCTCGAATTCACGATTTCGGGGCGCTACGCCCGCAAATACGGCGGTTCCCGGCGTGCCGGCTGGGGTGCCATCGTGGGCGGCATCGTGGGGGCGGTGATTGGTGTGCCGCTGCCCATCATTGGCTCCATGGTGGGGGCCTTTGCGGGGGCGTTTGCCGGCGCGCTGGTCGCGGAGCTGACGGTGGCGCGTGAAACCCGGGGCGAGCCGATCCGGGTCGCCACGGGGGCTTTGATCGGCCGCGTGGTGGCGGCGGCCACCAAGGTGGCCTTCGGCATGGCCATGGTGGTCTGGGTGATGGGGGCAGTGCTGGTGGGCCGTCTTTCCGGCAACGGATAACCTGCCCGAGGGCACGGAAGCGCCGTCGCCGATTGCTTCAGCGGCCCCACTGGCTAGATTCCTTCAACGCCCCGCGGACTGTCCGCGGGGCGTTTTTTTGTGTGCGGCCGTCAGGCTGCCGGAGACTGAACGCATGTTCGATTCGACAACGCGCACCGTCGTGGTGGTGGGAGCGCAGTGGGGCGATGAAGGGAAGGGCAAGCTGGTGGACGTGCTGGCCGAGCGCGCCGATTGGGTGGTGCGCTACCAGGGCGGTGCCAATGCCGGGCATACGGTCCATATCGGGGACAAGTCCTTCATCCTCCATCAGATCCCGAGCGGCATTCTGCACCCCGGGGTGCGTTGTGCGATCGGCAACGGCGTGGTGATGGATCCGGAAACCCTGTTCACGGAAATCGACGAACTGATCGCCGATGGGGTGGACGTGGAAGGCCGCCTGTACGTGAGCGAGCGGGCGCACCTGGTCATGCCCTACCACAAGCTGGTGGACAAGGCCAGCGCGGCCAGCAAGGCCATTGGCACGACCGGCCGCGGCATTGGCCCGGCCTATGAAGACAAGGTGGCGCGTCGCGGCGTGCGCGTGCTGGACCTGCGCAACACCGAACGGCTGCGTGAGCTGGTGACTGCGGGCGTGGAGCGCGCCAACGCGCAGCTCGAGCGGTCGGGCTCGGACGTGCGCGCCTCGGTGGACGAAACCCTGGCCACCCTCGGCGCACTCGCGCCCCGTCTGCTCGGCCTGGCCGACGACGTGGGGCTGTGTGTGCACCGTGCCATCAAGACCGGCGCCGCCATCCTGCTGGAAGGCGCGCAGGGCTCGCTGCTCGATATCGATCATGGCACGTACCCGTTTGTCACGTCGAGCAACACCACGGTGGGCGGCGCAGCCACGGGCGTGGGCATTTCCCCCATGGCACTCAACGCCGCGTTGGGTGTGGTGAAGGCCTACACGACGCGGGTGGGCAATGGCCCGCTGCCCACCGAACTCGAAGAGCCGTTGCAGAGCCATGTCCGGCAGTTGGGTCACGAGTTTGGCGCCACGACCGGACGTCCGCGTCGGTGTGGCTGGTTCGACGGGGTGGTCGTGCGCTATGCCGCGCGCGTGAACGGTCTGACCGGTCTCGCCATCACCAAGCTCGACGTGCTCGATACGCTCGACGAGCTCGCCGTGTGCACCGGCTACAAGATCGGTGGTGAGGTCTACACCGAATTCCCCGCCGATCTGTCGCTGCTGGAGAAGGCGGAGCCCGTGTACGAGTGGTTCCCGGGGTGGAAGCAGTCCACCCAGGATGCCCGTTCGTTGTCCGACCTGCCCCCGGCGGCGCGCGCCTATCTCGACCGGCTCGAAGCACTGTGCGAAACGCCGATCGCGTTTGTCAGCGTGGGCACGCGTCGCGATCAGATCATCGGCGTGCACGCCGCTGTGGCCTGAGCGCATTGCACGGGGTGGTGTCGAACCGGAGGGATCGATGAGCCGGGTGGAAACGGTGACGGGCACGCAGACGCCTGCCTTGCCGGACGTGGTGGATGTGGTGGTGGTCGGCGCTGGTCCGTGCGGACTGGCGGCGGCCATCGCGGCCCGCCGTGCCGGCATGTCGGCCGTGGTGTTCGATCGCGGCTGCATTGTGAACGGTCTGTCGAGCTACCCGACCTACATGACGTTCTTCTCCACCGCCGAGCGGTTGTCGATCGGTGGAGTACCGTTCATCGTGGCGACGGAAAAACCGACCCGCCGCGACGCGCTGGCGTACTACCGCGGCGTGGCGGATCTGTACGACATCGATGTGCGTCAGTTCGAAACGGTGGAAGCCCTGCGGGCGGTGCGCGTGGATCCCAAGCCCGGTCAGGCCGAGCCCAAGCGCGGGGCCCGCTGGTTGGTGCGTTCACAGACACGTGGGGGGGGAGTCCACGAGACTGCAGCCCATGCGGTGGTGATCGCCACGGGCTACTTCGGTCGCCCGAACCGACTTGGTGTGCCCGGTGAATCGCTGCCGCATGTGCGGCACGGCTATGTGGAGGGCCATTCGGCGTGGCGCGAGCCGGTCGTGGTGGTGGGCGGCGCGAATTCGGCGGTGGACGCGGCGCTCGACATGTACCGGGCCGGCGCCAAGGTCACCATTGTGCACAACGGGGAAGCGCTCGGGGCCAACGTGAAGCCCTGGGTGCGTCCTGATATCGAGGCGCGCATCCGGGAAGGCGCGATCGCGGCGCGTTTCCAGACGCGGGTGGTCGCCATCGAAACCGACACCGTGGTGGTGGAAGGGCCGGAGGGCACGTCACGGATTCCGGCCACGCAGGTGTACACCATGACCGGCTTCCTGCCCGAGATCGGGTTGCTGGAGCAGATCGGTGTGCCCATCGAGGGGGAGACGGGGATTCCCCGCCACGACCCATTGACGATGGCGACGCCCGCGGCGGGTATCTACCTTGCGGGAGTGATCGCTTCGGGCAACGAAGCGAATCGCATTTTCATCGAGAACGGGCGCGATCACGGCGACGCGATCGTAGCCCACGTGCTGCGCTGACATCTCGTCGTGCGCACATGAAGACCGTGGTGCCTCGACGCCCACGTCCACTTCGTACCCCAGACCGTTTCGCCAATGTCCGGCTACCCTGATGTGATGGACAAGCTCGTGTCGCTGTGCAAGCGACGTGGCTTCATCTTCCAGTCGTCCGAGATCTACGGCGGTACGGGGTCGGTGTGGGACTACGGTCCGCTCGGCGTGGAGCTCAAGAAGAACATCAAGGACTTCTGGTGGAACGCGATGGTGCGTTCACGCGATGACATCGAAGGCCTCGATGCCGCGATCCTGATGCACCCGCGCACCTGGGAAGCGTCGGGCCACGTGGCCGGCTTCACCGATCCGCTGGTGGACTGCAAGCAGTGCAAGGCGCGCTTCCGGGCCGACAAGATGGACCCGAAGAAGCTCGAGGCGAACGTGTGCCCGAATTGCGGCAACAAGGGCACGCTCACCGAACCGCGTCTGTTCAACCTGATGTTCAAGACACACATGGGCGCGCTCGAAGAGAGCTCGAGCATCGTGTATCTGCGCCCGGAAACGGCGCAGGGCATCTTCGTGAACTTCCTGAACGTGCAGCAGTCGATGCGTCAGAAGGTGCCGTTTGGCATCGCGCAGATCGGCAAGGCGTTCCGCAACGAAATCACGCCGGGCAACTTCATTTTCCGCACGCGTGAGTTCGAGCAGATGGAGATGCAGTTTTTCGTCGAGCCGGGCACGGACATGGAGTGGTTCGAGCAGTGGAAGGCCAAGCGCATGCAGTGGCACTTCGATCTCGGACTTTCGCCGGACCGCCTCAAGTTCCATCAGCACGATGCGGGCGAACTCGCGCACTATGCACGCGCCGCGTTCGATGTGACGTTCGATTTTGGTGGCACGCTGGGTGACCAGGAAATCGAAGGCATCCACAACCGAGGTGACTTCGATCTGTCGCAGCACCAGCAGTATTCGGGCAAGAAGCTCGAGTACTTCGATCAGCCCAATAACAAGCGGTACGTGCCGTACGTCATCGAAACATCGGTGGGTGCCGACCGTGTGACGTTGGCCACGCTGGTGAATGCGTATCGCGAAGAAACGGTGGAAGGCGAAAGCGAAGGTCGTGTGGTGCTGGGGCTCAAGCACAGCATCGCCCCGATCAAGGCGGCCATCTTCCCGCTCACCAAGAAAGACGGTCAGCCGGAAATGGCCAATCGTATCGTGGACGACCTGCGCAGCGCGTTTGCGGTGGACTACGACGAGACTGGTTCCATCGGCAAGCGGTATCGCCGGCAGGACGAAGTGGGCACACCGTTCTGCGTGACGGTGGACGGACAGAGCACGGGTGACCAGACGGTCACGGTGCGTGACCGTGATACCCTGGCGCAGGATCGGGTGGACGTGTCGCAGCTCAAGGGCTACCTGGCAGCCAAGCTGGTCGGCTGAGCCATTGAGCGTGCCGTTGAGCGTGCCATGGCACGCCGACGGGTGCTGATCGCGGTGCCATCCGTACCGGAAGAATCACCGACGCAGGGATGAGTTGCGAGAGGGGCGGAGAGTCGACAACGTAGGCACGTTGTTCACTCCCCGCCCCTCACCGTTTTCCTCATGGTTGCTTCGCGAACACTCGCGTGGCTGGCCGTGCCTTTGGCATTCCCTCTGGTACTGCCCGCTGCCGCCCTTCTCCAGCCGCCGGCCAAGCCCGCGGCTCAACCGCCTGCACGAGCAACATCGCCTGCCGTGGCTCCGCGTCCGGCCCTTGCACCGGTCACGCTCGACTCGGCCTTTCTCTCCCAGTATCGCTGGCGCAACATCGGCCCTGACCGCGGTGGGCGTTCCATCGCGGCCAGTGGTGTGAAGGGACGCAAGAACGAGGCGTACTTCGGCGCAACGGGCGGCGGCCTCTGGAAGACCATCGACGCTGGCGAGAACTGGTTCCCCGTCACCGATGGTCACATCACGAGCGCATCCGTGGGGGCGGTGGCGGTGAGCGAGTCGCATCCGGATGTCGTGTACATCGGCATGGGTGAGAGCGCCATTCGCGGCAACATCATGCCGGGTGATGGCATCTACAAGAGCAGCGACGCCGGCAAGACATGGAAACACCTTGGCTTCCGCACGGTGGATGCGATCTCGAAGATTCGCGTGCATCCCACCAACCCCGACATCGTTTTTGCGGCGGTGCTTGGCAAGTACAGTGTGCCCAGTGAAGAGCGCGGCGTGTACAAGAGCACCGATGGTGGTACGACCTGGAAGCGCGTGCTGTTCAAGGATGCGAAGAGCGGTGCGGTGGACATCGTCCTCGATCGTGCCAATCCTCGCGTGTTGTACGCGACACTCTGGGAAGCCTATCGCAAGGAATATCAGATGTCGTCGGGCGGCCCGGGTTCTGGTCTCTACAAGAGCACCGATGGCGGTGATACCTGGACGGAGATCACGCGCGCCAGCGGGTTGCCATCGGGTCTGGTCGGACGCATCGGTGTGGCTGTCACGGCGGCCAATCCCAATCGTGTGTACGCGCTGATCGAGAACGAGAATGGCGGGCTGTTCAAGAGCGACGACGCGGGTGCCACGTGGACGCTGATGAACAGTGACCGTAACATCCGTCAGCGGGCGTTCTACTACACGCACCTGTACGCCGATCACAAGAACGCCGATCGGGTGTACATCCAGAACGTGTCGTTCTTCCGTTCGGACGATGCCGGCAAGACCATCACGAGCATTGGACAGGGTAGCCATGCCGACTGGCATGATCTGTGGGTGGATCCGGATGATGCGGAGCACCTCGTGGCCGGCAATGACGGCGGCGGTACGGTGACGTTCAATGGCGGCAAGGCCTACACCGCGCAGGACTTCCCCACGGAGCAGTGGTATCACGTCATCACCACCAAGCACGTGCCGTTTCATGTCTGCGGATCGCAGCAGGACAACAGCACGTTGTGCACGCCGATGAACTGGAACATGGGGCGGCAGAATGCCGAGCCGGGCCAGGAGGCACAGGGTGGCGTGGCCGTGTCGTATCAGGTGGGCGGTGGTGAGCCGGGCTACATCGCGCCCGACCCGCTCGACCTGGATGTGTTCTACGCCGGCACCAACAACGGCGGATACGTGGACAAGTTCAACAAGCGCACCGGCCTCTCGCGCGAAGTGAATCCGTATCCGTGGTTTTACTCCGGCGAGCCCTCGAAGGAAATCCGCGAGCGCTGGCAGTGGACGTTCCCCATTCTGTTCTCTCAGGTCGATCCCAAGCTGCTCTTTGTGTCGTCGCAGCGCCTGTGGGCCACACGCGATGGGGGACGCACGTGGATGAACCTGAGCGGGGATCTCACGCGGCACGCGCCGGAAACGCAGGAGAAGTCGGGCGGCCCGATCACCGGTGACATGAATGGTCCCGAAGTGTACGGGACGATCTTCTCGGTGGGTCCGAGCAAGAAGGACGTGAACACGATCTTCACCGGCTCCGATGATGGTCTGGTGTTTGTCACCCGCAACTTCGGCAAGACGTGGACGAACATCACGCCGAAGGACATGCCGGACTTCGGGCGCGTCTCGCAGCTCGATGCGTCCTCGCATGATGCGGGCACCGTGTACATGTCGGTGCGTCGTCCGCTGCTCAACGATCGGGCGCCGTACATCTTCAAGACCACGGACTACGGTCGTACATGGACCAAGATCGTGAATGGCCTGGGCGCGGAGGACTACGTGCACGCCGTGCGCGAAGATCCCACCCGTCGCGGCCTGCTGTATGCCGCCACGCAACACGGCGTGTACATCTCGTACGACGACGGCGCGCAGTGGCAGCGTCTCAATCTCAACCTGCCGGATGTCCCGGTCGCGGATCTCATCGTGGAGCGCGACGAACTGGTGATTGGCACGCATGGCCGCGGCTTCTGGGTGCTGGACAACATCACCCCGCTGCGTCAGGCCACGCCGACCGTGCTGGCGGCGTCGTCGCACCTGTATGCGCCGGTGACGGGTCTGCGGTCGTCGCCTGGCGTGACGCTGAACTGGCGCTTTGCCACCAAGCCCAAGCGGGCGATGCTGGCCATTCTCGATTCCACGGGCACGGTGGTGCGTGAATACACCGGAGACACCGCTACGGCGACGGCAGGTGCAGCGGGCGGACGTCGTCGTGGCACGACGGCCACCTTCCCCATCACGGCGGGGTTGTCGCGGTTCACGTTCGATCTGCGTTCCACGGGACTGGAGAGCTTCCCGGGCATGATCCTGTGGGGGGCCGGCACGGCCGGTCCGGCACTGCCGCCCGGTCGCTACAGCGTGCGTCTGACAGCGGATGGCCAGGAGCTCAAGGCGCCGCTCACCATTCGGCGCAGTCCCCTGGTGGCCGATGTGACCGACGCCGACCTGCGGGCGCAGTATGCTTTCGGCAAGAAGGTGCGCGACAAGACCAACGAAGCGCAGCGCGCGGTGATCGAGATCCGCCGGGTGAAGGACCAGCTCACCGACCGTCTCAAGCGTGCCACCGACGATGCCGCGCTCAAGAGCAAGGGCGAGGTCCTGCGCACAAACGCGTCGGGGGTCGAAGAGAACGTGTATCAGGTGAAGAACCAGAGTGGGCAAGACCCGCTCAACTTCCCGATCAAGGTCAACAACCGCCTCGCGAATCTGTTGGCCATGGCCGAACGGGGGGATGGCACACCGGGCACCTACATGCCGGAGATCCTCGATATCCTGACCAAGGAGCTGGCGGGATATCAGCGCACGCTCGAACAGGTGTGGAAGACCGACCTGACGGCCGTCAACACCGAGCTGACGCGGCTCAAGCTGCCTCTGCTCGATCCCAAGTGCACCGTCGTGACCGGCTGCGGCGCGACGCCGTAACCTGCGCGACGGCGTAGCAGGACAAAGCCCCCGATGGTCCCGATACCGTGGATCGTCGGGGGCTCTTGTCTCTCCTGTCATGCGTTCGTGATCTAGATTCCGGGCATGACTGCTTCTACACGTCCTGTCGCTCTGATCACCGGCGCCTCCCGGGGCATCGGCCGCGCCATCGCATTGCGTTTGGCGCCTACGCACGACCTGATCCTCGTGGCGCGCGATCTCGAACGCCTGCAGCGCCTCACCGAAGAATGTGCCGTGATCGGCGAGCGGGTGCGGAGCATCGCGCTCGACGTCACGGATTTTGCCGCGGTCGCCGATGCGCTGCGTGATGTGCAAGTGGATGTGCTCATCAACAATGCCGGCGTGGCCCACCTCAAGCCGTTCCTCGAAACCACCCCAGAGGAGTGGCATCATCAGGTGGATGTGAACGTGCACGCGCTCTATCACGTGACACGGGCGCTGTTGCCGGGCATGATGTCACGTGGCGTGGGCCATGTGTGCATCATCGGCAGCACGGCAGGGCGCAACACGTTCGTGGGTGGCACGTGTTATGTGGGCACCAAACACTTCGTGATGGGCTTCGCGGAATCGCTGATGCTGGAAGTGCGCGATGCCGGTGTGGGCGTCTCTGTCATCACGCCGGGATCGGTTGCTACCGACCTGTTTCCCGAGGGCACCAATACCACCTGGATGCTCGAGCCGGAGAATGTGGCCGACGCGGTGTACTTCGCCGTGACCACGCCGCAGCACATGCTGGTGCACCGTCTCGAGGTGCGTCCGTTGTCGCCGAAGCGCCCGCGTCCGGGTGCCTGATATCGCTTCTCCTTCCCCTGCGGCGACTTGCTGATGGATGGACGTGACCTGCTCGCTGTGCGCGAGATTGCCCATGCGTTTCTCGTGGCCGAACACCCGACCGATGTGCAGCAGTTCGCGCTGTCGCGTGTCACCCCGCTGCTCGGCGCCTCGTTTTCGTTGGTGATGCAGTTGGGCGCCGACGGGGAATTGCTGCGCCCCGTGGCCCAGCATGAGTGGCCGGCGGCGCATCGCTCGTGGATCGGTGCGTTGCGCGTGCGTGTGGGCGATGGCCCGTCTGGCCTGGCCGTGGCCGAACGGCGGCTGGTGGAGGTGGAAGATCTGTTTGCCGATCCCACCCTGACCGGGTGGCACGAGGTGGCGAAGGAGCTGGGATTCCGGTCCATCATTGCCGCACCGTTGGAAGCGCCTGAGGGGCCGATCGGCGCGGTGGCATTCTACTTCACGGATGCGACCAGCCTGCGCGATGAACAGCGCTCATTGGTCCGTCTCGTCGCCGACCAGATGGCGGCCGCCACCGACAAGGCGCGGCGACTCGATGCGCTGCGCCGAGCCAATGCGGCACTGGCCGATGCCAACGCCGAACTCGAGACGCGCGCTGCTGCGTGGCGCGAAGCGGAAGACGATCGGCGCGCCGTGGAAACGCTGGTGCTGGATGCCATGTTGGCGTTGACCGCGCCCGTCGCACCCCTCGCTGGTGGAGACGGCACAGGGCGTGATCCGATCAGCGGCGATGCCGCGATGCGGTTGACCGCCGTGCGTTCGCTGGCCCGCGTGGCCCGCGAGTATGCGGCGGTGACCATGACCGCCGCGCCCGGTGGCGCACTGGAGTTGCTGCGTGATGGCGAAGAGGTGGATGTGCGGGCGCTGGTGCAGGCGGCGGTGACATCGTGGCGCCGCGTGGCGCCGTCGATTCCGGTGCAGATTCTGGAACCGCCCACGCTGCTTCCCACCCTGCGCACCCAGACGTTGTTGCTGCAGCGCGCGCTGGAGCTGCTGGTGGGGTTGGGCATCCTGGGAGCCGCCACCGAGCGGGGATTGGTACGGGTGGCGATCGGGCAGGGACAGGACTCTCTGTCCCTCACGGTGGGGTGGGACGGGCGTCCCATTCTCCCCACTGATGACCAACCCCCTGCGACGTCCTCACGTATACTTCGCATACGCGAGGAGGCGCTGTCACTCGAAGCGCACGATCCGTACCTTGCCGTGCGCCAGTCGGTGACCGCCGCCGACCTCCCGATGGCGCAGGCGTTGGTGGCGCGCCTGGGTGGTGACCTCCGTCTCGACGACGGGCGCGACCATGCCGACGGTGCGCAGTCGATCACGGTGGTATTTCCCGTGTTCTCCGGCCACGCGTGACTTCGGTTGCGCCGGTGGTTGTGGCGCACCGGTCTTCCCGTCACACGTACTTCACGAAACCGCGGACCTGACGTCATGCATCAGCAATCGTCTCGCCAGTTGCAGGAGCAATTCACTTCACTCAGCGTCGCTGATGTCCTTGCGGCCGCCGTGCGTTTTTTCGCGCAGCGCGGGGGCATCTACACGGCGTTCGTGGAAAAGCAGGGCCCGTCGCATGTGGTCTTGCGTGGGCAGGGTGGTGAGGAAATCGCCATCGCGGCGCGCGTGACCGACGCCGGCACCGCAGTCAGCGGGTCGAGTTATCTCTTCGATCAGCAGATCGCGCGGTTCCTCGATTCCTTGCCGCCGGCACCACCGGTCGTGCCGTCGTCGGTTGAACCGGCGGCCCTGCTCGCGGAGAGCACGTCGTGAGCGGCTTTCCGAACACATTGCGCGTGCGTCCCGGCATTCTTTCGGTGACGCCCAACGGAGCGCCGGCCGTGTGGACCTTGCGTGTGCAGGCCGCCGATGCCTGGGATGCCGTACGGGTGGAGTGCACGCCGGACACCACGGTGCGTGCCATGAAGCAGGCGGCCATGGCGGACCTGCTGCCGGACATCGAACATCACGAGCAGTATCTCGTGAAGCTGCGGGGCGCCGAGATCTTCAACGAAGCACTCACCCTGCAGCAGGCCGGTGCGTTGAACGCCTCGACGCTCTTTCTCACGTCGCGGCGGCGGCGCCCGGTGCGGTGAGTGGCGGTGGCGACGTGAACACGGACGTACACGCATTGGTTGCATCGGTGCAGCGACTGCGCGCCGAAATCGGCAAGCGAGTGGTGGGACAGGATGCGGTGGTCGATGAGATCCTGATGGCGCTGGTCGCCGGTGGACACGCCTTGCTGGTGGGTGTGCCCGGTCTGGCCAAGACGCTCATGATCAAGTCGCTGGCCGATGCGATGGCGCTCGAATTCCGTCGTATCCAATTCACGCCGGATCTGGTGCCGAGCGACATCACTGGCACCGAGATCCTCGAAGAAAGTGGTGGTGGCAGTCGGGCTTTCCGCTTTGTGCGGGGGCCGGTGTTCGCCAACATCGTGCTGGCCGATGAGATCAATCGCGCGCCGCCACGCACGCAGGCCGCGTTGCTCGAAGCCATGCAGGAGCACAGCGTGACGGCCGCAGGGCAGACGATGCGTTTGCCGGAGCCGTTCTTCGTGTTGGCCACGCAGAATCCCATCGAGCAGGAAGGCACCTATCCGTTGCCTGAAGCCCAGCTCGATCGATTCCTCTTCGATATCCGTGTGGGGTATCCCACCGAAGCCGAAGAGGTCTCCATCCTGCGGGCGACCACGGGCGCCCGTGGTGCACCCATCACGCCCGTCTTTACGGCAGACGAAGCCCTCGCACTGCAACGCGCCGTGCGCGCGATGCCGTGCAGCGAATTGTTGCTGCAGTATGCGGCGCGTCTCGTACGTGCCACGCGTCCACAGGAAACGAATGTGCCGGCGATCGTCTCACGGTATGTGCGGTGGGGCGCTGGTCCGCGCGCTGGTCAGGCGCTGATTCTGGGCGCCAAGGCAGCCGCCTTGTTGGCGGGGCGGGCGGCGGTGTCACCGGCGGATATCCGTCGTGTCGCCATGCCCGTGTTGCGGCATCGTATCCTGCCAAATTTTGCGGCGGAAGCCGATGGTGTGTCGGCTGAGCCGATCATCGAGGCGCTGTTGTCGCATGTGGCGGCGCCCACGAGTGCTGCGGCACTGTAAGCGCAGACTCGGTCAGTAGGCCACGGCGATGTCGCACGGCCCAGAGAACCCCGCAGTGGGATATGGCGCGTTACTCGACGCGGTCCGTGGGCTTCGGTGGCCCGCGCGCCGCGCCGTGGGCGCTGCGCCTCCGGGGGCCCATCGGTCGTCGCAGCGTGGTACGGCCGGCGAGTTCACGGAGTATCGCCTGTACCGACAGGGCGATGATCCGCGCGCGCTCGATTGGAAGCTGCTGGGGCGCAGTGATCGGGCATTCATCAAGCTCAGCGACGATCGGGCTCTGCTCACGACGTGGGTGGTGGTGGACGGCAGTGCCAGCATGGCATTCCCCGAGAAGTCATCGGGCTCACGCAGCAAATTCCGTATGGCCTGTGATGTCGCCATCGGATTGGCGGCCGTCGTGCATGCGTCGAGTGACCCGATTGGTGTGATCGTCACCCACGCAGACGGTGTGTCGCGCATGCCTCCGCGCACACGACGCGGCGCGGTGCCAGAGATTGCCCGCGTACTCGACGGCGTCTCGTGTGGTGGTACGGACGCCCTCACACCCACCGTGGCGTCGCTGTCATCCAACGCCCGCATCGTTTGCCTCACCGATTGCCTCGGCGATCAGGACGCCTTGCTGCGCGCGGCGGCAGCGCTCACGGCCGCGGGGGCGCAGTTCGAGTGTGTGCACGTGGTGGCCGCCGAGGAACTTTTGCTGCCGTCAGGCGCTCATCTCGTGCGCGATCCGGAGTCTGCCGAAGCGCGCGCGGAAGGCGTGGTGCTGCCGGCCCGCGAACGCACCGCGTACACGCAGGCCTTCGGCGCCTTCCGCGATGCCACGCGCCAGCGCTGGCGCGCGATCGGGGCTGGTTACACGGAAGTGCACACGAACCAGGAACCCGCCCGTGCTGTGCGCGCGGTGGTGGTGGGCGCCGGATCGTGCTGAGCTTCGGGGTGCCCTGGGTGATGGGAGTGGCCGTCGCGGCAGCGTTGGTGATTGCCGCGTTGCATTTGCTGTCGGTGCGACAGCCGCCAACGCTGTGGTTGCCAACGGCGCGTTTTGTGGAAGCCGGCGATGCACGTGCGGTGGCGCGCAGACCGCGTCCGAACGATCTGCTGTTGCTGGCCCTGCGTATTGCTGCGCTGCTGCTCGCTGGCGCCGCGCTGGCCGGCGCACGATGCCACGCCGGTGGTCCGGGTGGTGTGCACCTCGTGGTGGCCGACTCCACCTTTCGCGCCGACTCGGCCGTCTGGTGGCCAGCGATCGCCGCGGGGACGCGCAATGCGCCTGGTGATCGATCTTCTGAAGTGGCAACAGACGACGTGATGCAGGTGGTCTGGAGTGCTGGAGTGCGCACCGACCCCGGCGCCGCACTGGTGACGGCGCAGCGCGAGGCCTCCCGTATCGCCGCGTCCGACGCGGCGGTGGAGCGCATTGCGTTGACCGTCGTGCTGCCAGCCCAGGTACGCTCGACACGTGGATGGCAGGCGTGGCGCGCGGCCTGGCCTGGTGACGTGCGTGTGATCCCGCATGAGCACCCAAGCGCGCGCGACGCGGCGCTTGCGGACAGCTCGGCTGGCCGAATGAGGTTCGCGGTAGCGGTGCGTTCGTCGCTGGAAGATGATCCGGTGACTGCGGCGTTTGCCGATGTGCGCACGGCGCGTCCGGTGGTCATCGAGCGTGATTCGCTGCCCGAGACGATGGTGTCGCAAGGGGACACCATCGTTGTGCATTGGCCACGAGTGGGTGCGCCGCGTGGTTGGCACCCACGCACACCTGCCGACAGCGCAGGCGGTGTGGCCGCGATGGAGGTGGCGTTGATCGCACCCTTTGTGCGCGCGTATCGCCACGAAGCCGATAGCACCCAGCGAGAGCATCCGCTGGTGTGGTGGACCGATGGTGAGGTGGCGGCTGTCGAGCGCACGACCGATGGTCGCTGCACCCGCGCCGTGTATCTGCCCGTTACAGCAGGCAGCGACCAACTGCAAGGCGCCGCGGCGGCCGGTCTGCGCACCGCGCTCACGGCACCCTGCGGCACCACATTGGTATCGACCGAAGGATTGGGTGACAGCAGCATGGCACGACCTGCCGCGGCGGACCAGTTCCGTCGCGCCGGCAGTGTGTCGACGCGCAGCGAACCGTGGTGGCTCACACCACTGTTGTTGGTGGCTGCACTCAGTCTGCTGGTGGTCGAGCAGGTGATGCGCCGCCGCGAGGTATCCGCGTGAATCGCACCACGCCCATGCACGATGGCACGCCTGCGGCCAAGGATGTCGACGATCTGGTGGCACAGGTCGACGGGGTCCGTCATGCGTTGACGCGCGCGCAGCATGGTCGGGCACTGCTGCTTGCCCTCGGTGTCGCGCTCGGCGTCGCGATTGTCATGCGGACGGTGACCATCGCGCTCGGCGCGTCCGCGTCTTCAGTTGTGCTGACCGGTGTGGCGCTGCTGATCGGTGCGGCGGCGTGGTGGTGGTTGCGTCCGCGTCGTTCCCCCACGCGTGCCATCGCCGCGCTGTGGATCGAAGAGCGTCAGTCCATGTCACCATCGTTCGCTCTGGTGACGTTGGTCGAACACGCCAACACTCCCGCGATCCGGCAGGAGACCACACCGCTGTTGCAGGCTTCGCAGCAGATTCTGCGTGGCGTGCACGTTGGTGACGGTCTGCAAACTGTGCGGTGGCGCGCCTGGCGCGGACCGTTCGCCTTCGTGGCGGCGGGCTTGGCCGTCCTCGCATTCTCGAACGTGTCGCACCGCATCGTGCCCGAGCGCGTGCGTCGCGCGATGCCGGCCGCCACCGGTGTGCCGGCGGGCAGTGATGTGCCGCTCGGTGCCTGGCAGGTGCGCGTCACACCACCCGCGTATGTGGGTGGCCGCGTGCAAACGTCCGGGGACGTGGCATCCATTGCCGCATTGGCTGGCAGCACAGTGGAGATTGTCGGTGACGGTGCGGCTCCGGAGGTGTTTTCAGGGCGCCCAGAGTCGACGGTGACCGTGCCGGTCGCAACACAGGTGCGAGACGGCGATTGGTCCGCGCGCACCGTGGCCGACAGCGCCCCCAGCACGATGCACGTCGCGCGGGGAGGGCGAAGCCGTCTGTTGGTGATTGAAGGGCGTGCCGACACCATTCCGGCGGTCACGCTGGACGCACCAGCCCGCGACAGTGTGTTTCGTGAAGCCCGCGGCACGTTGACGCTGGCCGCGTCAGCACGTGACGACATCGGTCTCACGCGCGCGGCGTTCGAGCTCATTGTGAGTTCTGGGGAAGGCGAACGTTTCACCGTACGCACGGTGGCGATCGGCACCACGACCTGGCCCAATACGGCACGGCAGCGACAGGCCACGGTGCGGGCCACACTCGATATCGCCGCGCTCAAGCTGGTGCCAGGTGACATCGTGCACCTGCGGGCGATCGCGCGCGATGGACATCCTTCGCCAACACGGGACGTGGGCAGCAGTGAGACCCGTGTGTTCCGCATCGCCAAACCCAGCGAATACGATTCGGTGGCGGTGGAGCCTGCACCGCCGCCGGAAGTGGACAAGTCGTTGCTGAGTCAGCGCATGCTGTTGATGCTCACCGAAAAGCTCGATCGTCAGCGTCCCCGTCTGGCCCGGGCCGACGTGGTCCGTGAATCGCAGAAACTGGCGCGCGACCAGGCACGTCTGCGGTTGGCCGTCGGGGATGTGATCTTCCAGCGTCTGTCGGGTGAGTCGTCGGCGGAACATGCGCATTCAGCCGACGATGGTCATGACCACGGCATCGACCAGCAGGGTGGAAAGCTCAGCATGAACAGTGCGAGCACCAACGGCATGTTGGAGGAAGGCAACGACTCGCCGGTGGTGGCCATCAACAAGCCGCTACTCGAAGCCTACAATGCGATGTGGGACGCCGGCCGAGCCCTCGAGCAGGGAGATCCGCACGGTGCGATTCCGCCGATGCGTCTGGCGCTCGAAGCGATCGAACGGTCGCGCGCAGCTTCGCGCGTGTATCTGAGGGGACGTCCGCCGCAGGTGGTCATCGACATCGCCAAAGTTCGCCTGGTGGGCAAAGACACCGGCATGGTGGCCCAGCGGTCCCTGCGTTCGGCTTTGCCACGCCGCGATGTCGAGCGTGATGTGCGACTGGTGTCGATCGCGCAGTTGCTGGCGACCCGCGGCGCGGATGCTGGCACACTGGCCATCACGCGCAGTGCGGCCCGGGATTCGCTGGCGCTGTTGCGTGTGGAGACGCTGAGCGATGCCCCCGCATTTGCCGCCGCGCTGGGTCGTGTGCTCGAAGCGCTCGAGCGGGGTGACGATCTCACCCCGCTGCTAGTGGATGCGCGACGCACACTGGGCAACGTGGAGCGAGCGCCAGTCGGACGCTGGTCGCGGGTCCTGCCGCCATGAGCAGATTTGGCGAGACCGCGATGCCACACGCGTCCACGGAGCCGTTTATCTTCGCGACGGCGCAATACGAAAGTGGTGACTGGGATTCGGCACCCCTGGTGCCTGCCAACGTCATTGATTCGATCGCGCGCTACACATCCCTGCCGGTGCGCCCGCAGGGTGTGATCGTCCCTCTGGCTTCCGAAGCTGCGTTTCAGTACCCGCTGCTGTACCTCACCGGTCATTTGCCGGTGCGTTTCACGACGCGGGAAGCCGATGTGCTCACGCGGTATCTGGCCCGTGGCGGCATGCTGTTCGTGGATGACCACAACCACGATGTCGATGGGGCGTTCCACAAGACGGTGCGCGAGGAGATTCGCCGTGTGGCGGGCCCGCTGGTACAACTGCCCAACACCCACGAGCTCTATCGCTGCTTTTTCAAGTTCGACGATGGTCCTCCCACCACGTCGCACGAGATGAATGGGTGGGGCGACAACCTGGTGCATGAGCATCTCGAAGCCGTACTGCGTGATGGTCGCATCAGCGTGCTGTATTCGAACAAGGACTACAGCTCGGAATGGAGCTTCCATCCCGACAACAAACGTTTCCTGTCGATCGACAATACGAAGTTCGGCGTGAACCTGGTGGTGTATGCGCTCACGCGCTGATACGGTCGCGTCCGGCCGCCTGCTGTTCGAGCGCTGCTGTCGCGCGATCGCGTTCATGGCGTTGGGCGCCGGTGTGGTCGCGGCGTTCATGGCGCATCGCGTCGACGATCGTCGTGGTGCATCTCGGCTGGTGGCGCTGGGCACCGTTGGTGCGACCGATACGGCAGGTGAGCAAGGGGATGGTCCGACGGTCGCGCAGCGTGAGCTGGCTGTGCTGCAGCGGATGGTACAGGATCCTCGCACGGCGCACGACACCCTCTTGATGTCGCTCGACAAGCTGCCCACCTCGGCCACCCGCGCGGCACTGGGTGCCATGCAGTCTGCCGGACAGCCCATGACGTGGGTGGATCACACGCGTGCGTTGGGTCTGGCGCTCTCCATCACTCGCGACGCCACACCGCGCGCCACGTTCGATGTACGCGTGAGTCGGCCTGCCGCGAGTGTACTCACGTTGCGTGATGCCGGCGGACTGCTCGATTCCATTGGCGCGGCGTCCACCACCGACTCACTGACCACCGCCACGCCCCACGTTCCAACCGTCGACGGTTGGCGCATTGTTTCACTGACGGCGCCGGTGCGGGCGCGGGTGGGAGCATCAGTAGCCGTGCAGCAGGCGGTGGATTCCGCCTCGCCCAAGCGTGTGCTGGTGATGGCGCAGCCGGGATGGGAGAGCAAATTCACTATCGCAGCGCTCGAAGAATTGGGGTGGCTGGTGGATGGTGCACTGCGCATTTCCCCCACCGGTGTGTCCACCGTTGGCGCACCACAGCGCCTCGATACCGCGCGATACGCGGCGGTGGTGGTGCTCGACAGCATGGCCGTCGACGCGGCCCTTGTGCGCCGCTTCGTGATGCAAGGCGGAGGGTTGCTGTTGTCGGGCGATGCATTGCGTGTGCCGTCATTGGCCGCACTGCGGCCCGTCCGCGCGACGGAGATACGCAATGCCACGCCCGGCGCGCTGCTCACGTCGTCTCCGCGTCAGGGACTCGATGCCTGGGAGCTTGCGGTGGCCGCCGATGCGGAGCCTGTGTTGCGCGACGCGGGCTCTCATGGCCACGACGAAGTGGTGGTGGTGGCCCGACGCCTGGGTGCGGGACGGGTGGTGGCGTCGGCGTATCGGCAGAGCTGGCGCTGGCGCATGGAAGGCACCGATGACGGCATCACCGATCATCGCCGGTGGTGGGGGCGTCTGGTCGCACTCACGGTACCCGAGGGGGTGCGGGTGGCTCCCGCCGTGGGAGCCTGGCCGGGTGACGTGGCGCCCTACGCGGACCTCGTCGCCCTGGCTGGTGCACCGCTCGACTCGTTGCCGGCGATGAACCGGGCGAATGGCGGCTCACGTGGTTTCGGGGGGCAGGTGCCGGCGATACTCTTTGTGCTGGCCGCCCTGACGTTGCTCGCCGAGTGGGCGTCGCGGCGACTTCGTGGACTGCGCTAGGATCTCCCCCGCCGCTGGGCATCGATGACCGAAACTGCGGGACCCGCCTCCGGATCTGCCACCGTCGCACTTCTTTCGCATTCCGACTGCGGTCGTCATGACACGGGGTGGGAGCATCCCGAACATGTCGGTCGCTTGCGGGCGATTCCGCGCGCCCTGCGGGAACGTCAGGCGTTGTTCGAACGTCTGCTGCACCTCGAAGGTCGGCACGCCACCGTGGACGAACTCGCGTTGGCACACGACCGGGGGTACATCGCGCGGGTGCATGATCTGGTGCAGTCGGGTGGTGGACGTCTCGACCCCGACACGGTGGTCAGCGAGGGCTCATGGGATGCCGCCACGGCAGGCGCTGGTTGCTTGCTCGATGGCGTCGACATGGCATTCGACGGTCGCGCGGTGCGCAGCTTCAGTGCCGTGCGTCCCCCGGGGCATCATGCCCTGCGCGACCGGGCGATGGGGTTCTGTCTGTTCGGCAACGTGGCCATTGCCGCGCACTACGCGCTGGCGCATCACGCGTGTGAGCGGGTGCTGATCATCGACTGGGATGTGCATCACGGCAACGGCACGCAGGCGCTGGTCGAAGACGAGCCGCGCATCCACTTCGTGTCCATGCATCAGTGGCCGTGGTACCCTGGCACTGGCGCGGCGGACGATCGGGGGCCGCATGACACCGTGTGGAATGTGCCTATGCCGCCGTCACTCGAGCCGGCGCGCTATCGGGAGGCGTTGTTGCAGGCGATCGATCGGGCCACTGAAGGCTTCACCCCGGATCTCGTGATCCTCAGTGCCGGCTTCGACTGTCTCGAGGGGGACCCACTCGGCGCGTTCACACTCACGCTTGATGATGTCCATCTGCTGACACGAGCTCTCGTGGAGCGCGCAGAGGGGTGGTGCGGCGGACGGCTGGTGAGTGCGCTGGAGGGAGGATACGCCCCGGATCCGGTGGCGCAGGCCGTGATGGTCCATGTGGAGGCACTGCTGTGACCCGTATCGTCCCCACGTCTGATCCGCATCGACCGGATCCGCTGCCGCGCACCGTGTACCGCGCACGGGGCGGTGGCGAGGTCATCGACTGTCATCCGCGCGAGGTCTCGCAGTTGCTGGCCGAAGGCGGCCCGCTGTGGGTGGACATCGATTCCACGGTGCGATCGCAACACGCGTTGCTCGAAAAGGTATTCCACTTCCATCCACTGGCGGTGGAGGACACGCTCAATCCGAATTCCCGCGTCAAGATCGAGGAGTACGAAGGCTTCCTGTTCATCATCATCCGCGGCGTATCACTCGCTTCGGGCACGGATGACCCGTACGACCTCGAGACCAAGGATCTGTACTGCTTTCTCGGCTCCAACTACCTCGTGACGGTGCATGCGGGGCCGATGGAATCGGTCGATCGCATCTCGGACGTCATCCGACGCTCCCCGGACCTGCTCAACCGCGGCGTGGAGCGCGTGTTACACGCCATCCTCGACGATACCGTGGATGCGTACTTCCCGATCCTCGAGCAGATCGATGCATTCATCGATGGCCTCGAAGAACGGGTGTTCGTGGAGTTCGACGATACCGCACTGCGCGACCTGTTCCAGGTGAAGCGGCTGGTGTTGTCGCTGCGGCGCTATCTGCAGCCGTCCCGTGAAGTCATGAACGTGTTGACCAACCGGCCCAGCACGCTGATCACACCGGAAGTGCAGATCTATTTCCGGGATATCTACGATCATGTGCTGCGCATCAACGACGCGCTGGACACCTATCGCGAATTGTTGAGCAGTACGATGGACTCGTACCTCACGCAGGTCTCCAACCGTCTGGGGACCACGACCAAGGCCCTGTCTCTGGTGGCCACGATGTCGCTGCCATTTGTGGTGGTGAGTGGTATGTGGGGGATGAATTTTTCGCATATTCCGCTGTCGGCATGGCCGCACGGTTTCTGGCTGTTGCTGGTCGTACAACTCGGATTGGGTCTGCTGCTACTTTGTTATCTGCGGTGGCGGCGGTGGCTGTGATGGTGTTTCCGGCCGCTGCCGGCTTTTCTCCTCTACCGGTGCGCGATGTTCTGCCCTGACTGCGGGACCTGGAATCGAGCGGCGGCGGCCAAATGCACGCGCTGTGGTTCGCCGTTGCCAGAAGTCTCGGCGCCGCCCATCGACATTCCCGATGAGGAACTGCGCGAGCTGCGCCACGCCACCGGAAACCGATACACGGTGGTGAAGCGCCTCGGCAGCGGCGGTATGGCGCATGTCTATCTCGCACGCCATGCCGTGCTCGGGCGTCCGCTGGTGATCAAAGTGCTGCACCGCACCTTGGCCCAGGAGGCGGAAATGCGTGAGCGCTTCCGACGGGAAGCCGAAGCCGCCGCGCGGCTGGTGCATCCGTACATCTGCGCCATCGCCGACATGGGCACCTCGGGCGACATCGAGTACCTGGCCATGCCGTACTACGCCGGTGGGTCACTGGCCGACCTGCTGTCGCGTCGCAAAACGGTCAGCGCTTCAACGGCCGCGTCCATTGCGGTGCAGGTGGCCAGTGGGCTCGACTATGCGCATCGCCATGGGGTGGTGCACCGCGACATCAAGCCCGACAATATCCTCTTCGACGAAGATGGCAATGTCGCGCTCACCGATTTTGGTATCGCCACTGCCCGATTCCATGGTCGTCTGACAGCGAGTGGCCGCGCGATGGGTACGCCACACTACATGTCGCCTGAACAGGCCATGGGGCGTCTGGTGGACGGTCGCAGTGATTTATACGCGGTCGGGCTCCTGCTGTACGAGATGCTGCTTGGCCATCCGCCGTTCGATGGGGAAGACTCCTACGCGGTGGGGTACAAACACGTGCACGAAACACCCCTCGCACCGGATCAGGTGGACACCCGCGTGCCGGCAGCACTCAGTGCGATCGTGATGAAGTGCCTCAACAAGCAGGCCGCCGAACGATACGATCGTGGGTTCGAGCTCGCCGACGCGCTGGTGCAGTTTCTCTCCGCCGGCGGGGGCCTGGACTACCGGAACGCGCGCATCGCACGCGCCACCGGTCTGACACCGCTCTGATCTTCGTACGTCCTCTTTCGCCCACTCCGACTCGCGCCGCTCATGCAGTTGCTCGCTGAAATCGTCACGGTTCACACGAAACACCCGTTCATCATCGCCCGCGGTGGACAGAGCGAGTATCAGGTGGTGTGGGTGCGCCTGATCGATGCGGATGGGGCGGAAGGGTGGGGCGAGGCATCGCCCAGCAAGTACTACGGAGAAACCGCCGACACCGTGATGGTGGCGCTGCAGCGATTTGCGCCGGTACTGGCTGGTGCGGATGCGTGGTCCATCGAGGCCATCGAGCGCGAGCTGGAGAAGGCTATGCGGTGGAACGCCGCCGCCCGCTGCGCCGTGAGCGCGGCGTTGCACGATCTGGCGGCGCGCCGTCTTGGCGTACCGTTGTGGAAGATGTGGGGACTCGATCGCCAGGCCACGCCGATTTCGAGTTTCACCATTGGCATTGCCCCCGATGCGGCCACGTTGCGCGCACGGGTACGTGAAGCCGCGCACTACCCGCTGCTCAAGATCAAGCTCGGTTCATCGTGGGATCGTGAGGTGCTGCGCATCGTGCGCGAGGAAGCACCCAAGGCTCAGTTGCGCGTGGACGCCAACGCCGCGTGGACGGCCAAGCAGGCGCTCGGCATGCTGGACGTGCTGAACGAAGTGGGCGTGGACATGCTGGAGCAGCCACTGCCACCCCAGGAATTGGCCGGACTGCGCTTCGTGCGCGAGCGGTCGAACATTCCGGTGGTGGCCGATGAATCCTGCCTGGTGGCCAGCGACATCCCGAAGCTCGAGGGTATTGTCGACGGCGTGAACATCAAGCTGGCCAAGTGTGGCTCCCTGCGCGAAGCGCTGCGCATGATTGCCGTGGCACGTGCGCATGGGATGCGCGTCATGTGCGGTTGCATGATCGAAACCACGCTCGGCATCGCGGCCGCGGCACACTTCTCGCCACTGCTCGACGACGCAGACCTCGACGGCGCGGCGTTGCTGTCCGACGATCCGTTCGATGGTCCCGGCATCCCCGACGGACGTGTGGTGCTCGGCGATGCGCCGGGGCTCGGTGTCACCCGACGTGCCGGGAACTGATTCCGATACTCCGCGCTGCATAGAAGTTGCACTCGCGGTTCCGCTCTTTCGCACCTTCACCTACACGGTGCCCGCGGGCATCGCGTGGCCGGTGGCGGTGGGAAGTCGGGTGCTCGTGCCATTCCGCAATCGGGCCGAGATTGGCATCTGTCTGGGGCCCGGCACTGCACCGGAAGGCGTACGTCTCAAGCCCATTGTGTCGGTGGTGGACAGCGAACCCTCGCTGCCAGGACCGCTGATCGATACGGCGCAGTGGATTGCCGATTGGTACGCGGCGCCCATCGGACTCACGCTGCGTGGCATGTTGCCCACGTTGCTGCTGCAGACAAAAACGCCCACACCGAGGGCAAAAACCCAACGCGTGGTGCGTGTGGTGCAGGAGCTGCCCTCGCTGTTGCAGCGTGAACAGACCTTTGCGCGGGCCAGGCAGCAGCGCGTGGTGTATGACTTGCTCGAAGCGCAGGGCGGCGTAGCGCCTGTCGATGCGCTACTCGTGCAAGCCAACTGCACGGCCGGCGTGATCGTGGCCATGGTCAAACGTGGCATCGTGGAAGTGAAGCAGGAGGTGGTGGAACGCGATCCGTTTGCCAATCGGGCCGGTGTGGCACCACCACCGGAACCGAGTGCGTCGCAGCGCGCGGCGATTGCTGCGATTCTGGCCGGTGATCCCGGTCAGGTGTTTCTGCTGCACGGCATCACGGGCAGCGGCAAGACGCTGGTGTATATCGAGGTCCTCCGTGCCGTGCTGCAGCAGCCGGGTCGTACGGCCATCGTGCTCGTGCCCGAGATCGCCCTCACCTCACAAACGGTCGATCGCTTCCGGGGAGCATTCGGCGACAGTGTAGCCGTGCTGCATTCGGCACTCAGTGATGGCGAACGACTCGACGCGTGGCAATCACTGCGCCGCGGTGAACGTCGCATCGCCGTGGGCGCACGCTCGGCGCTGTTCGCTCCGCTCGAGCGTGTGGGCGTGGTGATCGTCGACGAAGAACACGAAGGCAGCTACAAGCAGGCCGAAACGCCCCGCTATCATGCACGCGAGGC
This sequence comes from Gemmatimonas aurantiaca T-27, assembly GCF_000010305.1. Lineage (NCBI taxonomy): Bacteria > Pseudomonadati > Gemmatimonadota > Gemmatimonadia > Gemmatimonadales > Gemmatimonadaceae > Gemmatimonas > Gemmatimonas aurantiaca. The sequence goes on from NC_012489.1 coordinate 1,094,187, forward strand.
CGCCATTGTGCGTGCGCGTGCCGAGGGGGCACTGGTGGTACTCGGCAGTGCCACGCCGAGTCTCGAGAGTTGGGAGCGTGCCAATCGAGGACAGGCCACGCGGCTCACGCTTCCTGATCGGGCTGGTGGGGCATCATTGCCGCCGGTGCAACTCGTGGACATGCGCGCTGTGACGAAGATCGAGCGAGCCGGCCGTGCGCCACACGCGCCCTACGATCCGATGCTCGGTGTGCTGAGTCCCGCGCTGCTGAAGGCCATCGAGTCACGCATGGTGCGCGGAGAACAAACGCTGTTGCTGCTCAACCGGCGCGGATATGCGGCCTATCTGCAATGCCATGCGTGCGGTGATGTGCAGGTGTGCCCGCATTGCAGCATTTCGCTCACCTATCACCGCGTTCCGGAAGCACTGATCTGTCACTACTGCCAGTATCAGGCCGTCGTGCCCACGCACTGCGCACATTGTGGCACCGAATCCATCAGGCGTCGGGGCATGGGCACGCAGCAGGTGGAACGGCTGGTCGCTGAGCGGTTCCCCGAGGCCCGCATCGCGCGCATGGATGTGGACACCACCAGCGGCAAGTGGGCGCACACGCAGATCCTCGATCGGGTCGGGCGCGGTGAAGTGGATATCCTGCTCGGCACGCAGATGATCGCGAAAGGACTCGACTTCCCGAACGTCACGTTGGTCGGTGTGGTCGATGCCGATACCGGGCTCAATCTGCCGGATTTTCGCGCATCCGAACGCACGTTTCAGCTCCTGAGTCAGGTGGCCGGGCGCGCGGGACGCGGTCCCAAGGGCGGCGAGGTGATCGTGCAGACCCGCATGCCCGACGCACACGCGGTGCGCCACGCACTCACGCACGACTACCTCGGCTTTGTGCAGGAAGAGCTCGAGGCGAGACAGGTACCTGCGTATCCACCGTTTGTCGGGATCGCGAATGTGGTGGTGAGTGGTACTCACCAGCACCTGGTGGCCGAGGCGGCGATTGCGGCGGCGGTATGGGTACGCGCGCTGTTGGAGCGCCACGCCATTGCGGGGGTGTCCATTGTTGGGCCGGCACCATGTCCCATCGATCGCATCAAGGACCGCTGGCGCTGGCATTTCCTCGTGAAGACGGCGCAGCCGCGATTGCTCACGCGTCTGGCGCGCTATGTCGCCGAACGGGCGCCCGTGGGTACCGATGCCGCGCATCGCACGGCGGATGTGCGTCTCGTGGTCGATCGCGATCCGGTGTCGCTGCTGTAGGTCCGTGTAGGCCTCCGGCCGACCCGCCGTGGTTGGTGCCGATGGGTCGTGTGTAGATTGCAGCATGACTCACACGCTCTCCAAAATTCCGCCTTACGTCTTCTACGAACTCGACGCCCGCCGTGCCAGGCACCGTGCGGCGGGGAAGACGCTGATCGATGTCGGTATCGGTAGTCCTGATGGACCGATCCCGTCGGTGGTGGTGGAGACGATGCAGCGTGTGGCCGCCGATCGGGCCCTGAGCGGATATCCGTACTTTCAGGCACACCCCACCTTTACGGCCGCCGTGACCGGCTACATGCAGTCACGATTCCAGGTGGCATTGGATCCGGCGCGTGAGGTGTTGGCGCTGGCCGGTTCGAAGGAAGGCATCGCCGAGTTGGTGCTCTCGCACGCCGAACCGGGTGACGTGGTGCTGGTGCCCGAGGTGTACTACCCGGTGTATGCGCGCTCCACGCTGTTGGCTGGAGCCGAACCCGTGTTCGTGCCTTTCCTCGCCGATGGCCGTCTCGATCTGGACGCCATCACACCGGATCAGGCACGCCGCGCGCGGGTGATGATCATCAACTACCCGGGCAACCCCACCACCACATCGGTCACGCTCGACGAATTGGCGCGGTATGTGGCGTTTGCCGAACAACACGACATTCTGCTGCTGTCCGACCTGGCCTACAGCGAGTTGTCGTTCGATGGCTATGTGGTGCCCAGCGTGTTGCAGGTGCCGGGCGCATCGCGGGTGGCGGTCGAGACCCACACCTGCAGCAAGAGCTTCAACATGGCCGGTGTGCGTATTGCGTTTGTGGCGGGCAAGCAGGAGGCCATTGCCCGTCTCGATGCCTATCGCTCCAACATCGGGTACGGCGTATCGACGCTGTCGCAGTTGGCTGGAGCCACGGCGTTTGCGCATGCCGCTGAGTTGGTGCCTCCCATCGTGACAGAATATCGCGCGCGTCGGGATCGACTGGTGGCGGCCATGCGCGCTGGCGGCTGGGATGTGGCATCACCCGCCGCCACGATGTACCTGTGGCTCGATGTGCCCGCCGGATTCGACGACTGGGGCTGGGTGGACGCCCTGATGGCCGGTCCTGGTGTGGTGGTGACACCAGGCATCGCGTTTGGTGACGCGGGGCGTGGGAAATTCCGCGTATCGTTGGTGCAAAACGGGGATACACTGGCCGCTGCGGCGGCCGGCATCACGTCCACCGTGCCCGCCTGATCCTTGTCGGCCGCATCGTGGGGATACGACAAAGGGGCTCACCGTGTGAGCCCCTTTTCGTTCGTTGCGCGATGATCAGCGATTATTTCGCGGGCGCCGGGGTGGGCTCCTTGAGCGCGATATCCCACTGCACCTGCACCTCGTTCTCGATCGGATTCACGGCGCTGTCGTACGTCACGCCGAAGTCCTTGCGCAGCAGGGTGAACTGGCCGCGGAATCGTCCTGCGCCTTTCTCGTAAAACACCACTGTCGCCGGCACCGTGATGCGCTTGGTCACGCCACGCACGGTGAGATCACCCACCACGTCCACCTTGTTGGCCGCGGTCGATGTCACGCTGACCGACTTGAACGTGATGGTCGGGTACTTGGCCACATCGAAGAAGTCGGGGCTGCGCAGGTGATTGTCGCGCATTTCCACCCGGGTGTTGATGCTCGCGGCTTCGATGGTGATGGATACCGATGACGCGGCCGCGTTGGCGGCGTCGATCTTCACGTCGGCGTCCCACTTGCCGAAGTAGCCATGCGCGCTGAGCATGCGGGAGTCGGCCACGAAGTTGATCTCACTGTGGGCCTTGTCGATGACATGCGGCTTGGCCTCGGGCAGCGGGCGGGCCGCGACGAGCATCGGGAGCGCCAACACAGCGGCGGCGCGGGCAAACGGAGCAGAGAACACGGATTCCTCGGGATTGGTAGAAGTCCAAACGGTAATTGTTTGGGCAGTAGTATAGAACTAAGATAAACTAGTTGCTGTGCAACGCAAGTGGCTGCTCACGTGGTGGTTGGTTCGGGGCACAGCGGGCTTCAGCGCCCTGCTATCTTCCAGATTCTTGCCGTGCCCGCTGGATGGGCCCGGCGACTGGTCTGTTGGCCAGTCTTTCGCCGATAAACGCTCCGCCCGCATCCGTGTCCGACGACGTTCTGCATACCGATTCTCAGCCAGTGGCGGCCAGTCTCCCCGATCGCGCCGACGCGCCCGTTTCGGAGGTCACTGAGCGTTTCTTGCGGGCGGTCATCGCGGAAATCCCCGTGGAGCGCATCGAGGAACTGCACCTGTTCTCTCCGCTTCGGCAGGGCACGCTCGAGACCGGGATTGCGGTGATCGCGCTGCGTGCCTCGGCGCCGGTCGCTCAGGCCGATGGGGAAGACGACGTCAATGCGGCGCCGGAGCTGCCGTTTGCCGACGCCGACGCCGTGGAGGCGATCGAAGACACGCTGACCGAGTTCGTTGCCGATGACATCATCGTGGTCGATGCCATCGTGGAGTCGGTGATCGATGATGTTGCGGGCGATGACGCCGCGGACGAAAGCCTCGCCGGTGAGGTGACCGTCGATGCCGACGCCACGGGTGAACCGGCGGTGGCCGAAGACGTGATCGCGGACAACCTCGTGATCGAAGAGGCCGTTGTCGAAGTCATCGAGGAAGAGAGCCCTTACGCCGACGAACCGATCGTCGGCGTGGATCCCGCCACGGTCGCTGATGATGTCGTTGACGACGTCGATGCTGATGTCGTCGCCGCCGACGCGAGCGCGAACGAGGTCCATCTCCCCGATGCCACCGGCACCCCGGAAGACGAAGACGGAAGCGAGGCTGAAGCGGCAATCGTGCTGGCGGTGGAAGTCGCACCGCGCCCACCGCGTCACACCGTCTACACGGCACGTTATCGCTACATCATCAAGGGGCCCGAGCGCGGCAAGTGGGAATCGAGCGTGAAGGCCGAAGCAGACGCGCCGCTCATCACCGTGGAGACGGTGGTGCGTGGGGTGCAGCGACGCGCAGGTGAAGAATCGGAGATCGTGCGATACTCGGGAGCTCAGATCGCACGTGCACTCCGTATCACGCTACCGGTGGCGTAGCTCGCATGGCCGGACACGGTGACGCAGCGCATGCCCAGGCGGATGCGGCGGCCATTGCGGCCGACCGCAGTGCGTTTCGTGCGTTCCTGCGCGACCACAATCTGCCGGCCACGTCGCAACGTCTGGCCATTGCCGATGTGGTGCTTGGCACCGATCGCCACCTGTCGGCGGAAGAGATCGCCGCTGAGCTGAAAATGACGGGTGCCACGGCCGGTACGGCCACGGTGTATCGCACGCTCGAAGTGCTGGTGCGCAGTGGCCTCGTGGTGGAGCGCGATTTTGGTGAGGGCTTCAAGCGTTATGAAGCCTCACGCGGCGTGCCCAATCACGAGCACCTCATCTGCACCATGTGCGGCAAGGTCACCGAGTTTCGCGATGAACGACTCGAGCGCATGACCACCCTGCTCGCAGAGGCGCACGACTTCTCGCGTCAGCGCCATCGGTTGGTGATTTACGGGCTCTGTGGAAGCTGTCGACGGGGCAATAGCCGGTAACGGCTGCCCCTGTCTTTGCGCGTCCCCCACAGACTCCTTTTTCATTTCATCGATACGACTCGTGGCTCCAGAATCACTGACCGTTCTCGTGGCATTCACGGCAGGCCTGCTCAGCTTTTTGAGTCCCTGCGTACTCCCGCTCGTGCCGAGCTATGTCACCTTCATCACCGGCATGGGGCTGGACGATGTGTCGCGTGCGCGCCGTACGGCGTTGGTGCATGCGCTGCTGTTTGTGCTCGGTTTCTCTTTCATCTTCGTGGCGCTCGGTGCTGGCGCGAGTGTCTTTGGCCAGCTCCTGCGTGAGTATCGCGTCTGGATTGCGCGCATCGGCGGGGTGCTGATGGTGCTGATGGGCCTCTGGATGCTCGATGTGCTGCGCATCGGGGCTTTGCAGCAGGAGCGCCGTTTCCACCTCAGCGACAAGCCGCTGGGTTACCTCGGCACGGTGCTGGTGGGCATCGCGTTTGGTGCGGGATGGACGCCCTGCCTGGGCCCGACCCTCGGCGCGATCCTGCTGCTGGCGGCCAATGAAAGTGAGCTTGGCAAGGGCATCACACTGCTCTCGTTCTATTCAGCCGGACTGGCCGTGCCGTTCCTGGTGAGTGCACTCGCGTTGGAGAAGTTCCTGAGCTTCTTCCAGAGCTTCCGCCACAACATCGGCAAGGTGAACCGCATTGCCGGTATTCTGCTGATCGTGGTGGGTGTGCTGATGTTCACCGGCTTGTTCGAGCGTCTCGCGGCCGTGTTGCAGCCGCTCACGCCGGCCTTCCTGGTCGAACGACTCTAGGCGTTCATGCAGCGTGTGGCGCGCTACGCCGCCTCGATGGCATCCAGCAGTTGCTGGCGCTGCCAGAGATCGGCGTAGCGTCCGCCGAGTTCCAGCAGTGTTTCGTGTGTGCCCTGTTCCACGATTTCCCCTTCGTGCAGCACCACGATATGATCGGCCTCACGTACCGCGCTCACACGATGTGACGTGATGATGGCCGTGCGTCCGCGCAATGCGCCACGCAGTCCATGCAGAATGGCGGCTTCGGTGTGCGTGTCCACGGCCGAGAGCGCGTCGTCGAGCAACACGATGCCGGGGTGACGGGCCAATGCGCGCGCCAGAGCGGTACGCTGCTTTTGTCCGCCAGACAGATTGATGCCACGCTCGCCCAGGCGGGTGTCATAACCTTCCGGCAACCCCTCGATGGTCTCGCGTAGCTGCGCAATCTCCGATGCCGCGTCGAGCTGTTCTCGGGAGGCGTCGGGTCTGCCATAGGCGATGTTCTCGCCCACGGTTTCGCTGAACAGCAGGGCCTCCTGCGGCACGTAGCCGATAACCGATCGCAGAGTGGCCAGCGGCAGGTCGCGCACGTCGACACCGTCTATCAATACCTGTCCGCGCTGCGCGTCGAAGAGACGGGGCAGCAGGTCCATCAGCGCACTCTTGCCGGAACCGGTGGCGCCCACCACGGCCAGTGTGCCGCCGGCCGGGATGGACACGTTGATGTTGCGCAGCACCCACCGTGGTGTCGACTCGTGTCCGGTGGCCGTGGGGTAGTGAAACCACACCTCCCGAAACTCGATGGCATGCCCGCGACCAACCGTCAGCGATGCCGATACGTTGCTGGCTTCGCGCACCGATTCCGGTGTGGCATCGAGCAGTTCGAGCACACGGGTCATGGAGGCGGCGCCGCGCTGAAAGAGATTCGTGGTCCAGCCCAGCGCGATGAGCGGCCAGGTGAGCATAGCGAGATAAATGCCAAAGGCCACGAAGCCACCCACCGTGATGCGGCCGTCGATGAGCAACTGCCCACCAACGCCGATGGTGACCGCACCACCCAGCCCCGCGAGCAGGCCAAAGCCCGGGTTCATCAGGCCATTGAGTTTGGCGAGTCGCACGTTGGCCGTGAGATAGCCGTCGCCCAGTGTGCCGAAGCGGGCGATTTCCGACGCTTCCTGACGATAGGCCCGCACCACCCGCACGCCCGACAGATTCTCCTGGGCACGGGTACTGAGGTGACTGAACAGCGATTGCACGGCCTCGAAGCGATCGTGCACGCGTTTGCCCAGGCGCAGCATGAGCAGCGGGAGGCCCAGCATGGGCAGCAGGGCAGCGCCGGTGAGCAGGGGGCTGATGCGCAGCATCATGACCAGGGCAAAGAGCCCACCGGCCACGGTGTTGGCGAAGTACATGACCGCTGGCCCGGCGGCCATACGCACGGCGCTCAGGTCATTGGTGAGCCGAGCCATGAGGTCGCCCGTTCGCCAGCGGGCAAACCAGGCCGGGTCGAGCGTGGTGAGGTGTGCGTAGATGTCGCGCCGGAGGTCGGTTTCGATGCGCCGGCTGAGGCCGTTCAGCAGCAGGCGCATGACGAAGCGGAGTGAACCGCTGAAGACGGCTGTGAGCAACATCACCAATCCGAGGGTGATCACCTCGGATAGGTGATTTCCGTCACGGATGGCATCGATCCCGCGCTGCAAGAATGATGGGACCAGCGTGGCGAGCGCGGCCGCAACAACGACCGCCCCCAGCCCGACCGCAACCTGTAGGCGGTACGGGTGGTAATAGGGGAGGAGCCTCCACAACGTGTTTCGCACCGTGGGACGCGCTGGCATCCTGACCGGAGTGCGATTAATTCCGGTCATCGAGTACGGTCCTTTCCACTGGGAGTTCTCACCATGGGTCAATATATGCGTTCCTTCAACCGCCGATCTGCACCGGTGGCCGTTCTGTCCACGCTGGCGCTGGTGTCCCTGGCTGCCTGCGGAGGCGCCAAGGACGATACCGCCGCACTGAGCAGCGATACGGCCTTGGGCCGCGACCTGGCCTTGGCGCAGCGCGACAGCGTGCAGCCGCAATTGCAGGACGTCCCGGCCCCGGTGCCGGCCGCGCCGGCGCCTGCGGCCACCACGCCCCGTCCGACGACGCCGCGGCCCACCACGCCGCGTCCGACGCCAACGCGTCCGAATCCGTCCACCCCGGCTCCGACCACGCCGGCCCCGACGCCGGCACCGGCCGCGCCGGCTGAGCCGGTCTCCGGAACGGTGGCGGCGGGTACGGCGCTGCGTTTTGTGGCCAACAACAAGGTGTGCAGCAACACGGTCGCGGTTGGCGACAAGTTCACGGCGGCGCTCACCGAGCCGGTGTCCGCGTCGAACGGTGTGAGCATCCCCGAGGGCGCGACGGCCACGTTCGAAGTGACAGAAGCGAAGACGGCCAAGAACTCAAACGACCAGACGTATCTGCGTGTGCGCGTCGTGAGTGTGCAGTACGGTGGTCGTACGTACCCGATCGAAGCCTCGGTACAGACGGCCACGACGGAGCGCGTGCGTAGCGCGTCGAAGGGCACGGATGCCAAGAAGGTCGCGGGTGGTGCCATCCTCGGCGCCATCGCGGGTCAGGTGCTGGGCAAGAACACCAAGGGCACCGTGATCGGTGCAGCGGCAGGTGCGGCGGCGGGTACCGCTGCGGCAGCCGCCACGGCGGACTTCGACACCTGCATCAACAGCGGCGGCGCGATCAGCGCGACGCTCGATGCCCCGGTGACGGTGCGTCCGGCTCCGGCGCCGTAATCGAAGCGGTTGTCTGTGCAGCGGGGCGCTTGTCGATCATTCGACAGGCGCCCCGTTTTGCGTGTATGGGCGTGGACGGAGAGTGTTGGTGGGCGCCCCGTTGGGGCGCGATACCTGCAGGATGAACCGCTCAAATAAAAGCAGGCTTGCTCCAGTGATCGCGACAAGACTATCGCATATCACGGGTGCAATCCTGCTTTTTATTGTGCGGTTCATCCTGCAGGTATCGCCGCCATCAGGCGGCCCGTCTCACTCGCCAACCATACCCAAGTCAGTAACCGCGCGCGCCACCCGTGCGACGCGGCTCGGGCATGCCTTCCCAGCCGCCCTTCACGCGCATGATGGCATTCACGTTCACGAGGCTGCGCAGTTCCCGCATGCCGTAGCCCATCGCGCGCAACGAGTCGAGCACCTCGGGACGCACACCACCGGTTTCGAAGGTGAGTGAATCGGGCAGCCCCTGATGATGCACACGCGGCGCACGCATGGCGTCGGCCAGGTTCATGTGATTGTCGATGACATTGAGGATCACCTGACTGGTGCCGGTGATGATGGTCGGGCCACCTGCCGCGCCGAGCACGAGCAGCACCTTCTTGGACGGATCGAGTACGATGGTGGGCGACATCGCGCTCAGCATGCGCTTGCCGGGCTGGATGGCGTTCTGCTCACCCTGCACGAGACCAAACATGTTGGGCTTGCCGGGCTGCGCTGCAAAATCGTCCATCTCGTCGTTGAGCATGAAGCCCGCGCCACGCACCCACACCCCCGAGCCCCACGAGTTGTTCAGCGTGGTGGTTGTGGCAACGGCATTGCCCGACTTATCCACCACCGAATAGTGCGTGGTGTGCTCCGGTTCACGCTGTGGCTGCAGCAGTTGTGGCTCGAGATCCTTTGTGCGCGCAGCCGCCGCACCGATGGTGGTCTTGAGCTTCTTCGCGTAGTCCTTGCTGGTGAGTTCGGCGATGGGGACCTGCACAAACGACGGATCGCCGAGCTTCGCATTGCGATCGATGAAAGCCCGCTGGTACGCACTGCCCAGCAGATGGAAGTACTCGGTGCTGCCATACGGCGGAAGCGTGGCGTACTGCTCCAGCACATTGAGGGCTTCAGCCACCACGATGCCACCCGACGATGACGGCGGCATGCCGATCAATGTGAAGTTGCGGTAGCTGGTGTTGAGCGGATCACGCCACACCGCCTCGTACTTCGACAGATCTTCCTTCGTGATGATGCCACCGTTGCGTTGCATCTCGCCCACGAGCGAATCGGCCACCCAGCCGCGATAGAACCCCGCCGCACCCGAGTCGGCGATGATCTGCAGTGTGCGCGCGAGATCAGGCTGCACGAGGCGCGAACCGGCGATGAGCGGCTGGCCGCCCGGGAAGTACGGCGTCTCCTGCTTCGAATACTTGGTGACCGATTCCTGCGCGCGTCCGATGGACACCGCCAGTCCGGAGTCGACCACAAACCCCTCGCGGGCGAGGCGGATGGCCGGCTCCATGACCTTGGCCAGCGGCATGGTGCCGTACTTGGCCAACAGTGTGGTCAATCCCGATACGGCGCCCGGTACACCCGACGCGAGATGTCCGTATACACTCTTGTCGGTGAGGTTGCCCTGCGCGTCGAGATACATGTCACGCGACGCCGCCAACGGGGCGATCTCGCGATAGTCGATCGCCGCCGTGCGACCATCGGCCATGTGAATGACCGTGTATCCACCGCCGCCGATATTGCCCGCTTCCGGCCACGTCACGGTGAGGGCAAACCCCAATGCCACCGCGGCGTCGACGGCATTGCCACCCGCCTTGAGAATCTCCACCGCCGCGTCACTCGCCGCCGGGCTGTTGCTCACCGCCATCGCCTGCGGCGCTTTCTCCGCGCTGGCACCAGCCGGCAGACGCCAACCTTCAGGGAACGATCCCGTCACGCGCTCGGGAATGGCAGGACCGTCGTTTGCCTGGTCTGCGCCCGTCGAGCAGGCGGCCAACGCCAGCGCCATCGCGACCACGCCGGTCGATCGACGTGAATGCACCGCAACGAGTGAAGCGATCATCGGGGAGGGAGAGGAAGGAAGGAGTGGTGCAGACAGCGTGATGGTGTGCAATACCTAGAGTGCAAATCGCAGTGATGCTCGTGTGGTGCGTACGCGCCACGTGCGTCCCGTGCCTTCGGGCAGATCGGTCTTGGCATGCCATCCCATACCGAAGTCCTGCACGATGGTGATGGCAAATCCGGGCGACAACGTGTAGCCAAAGCCACCGCCCAGCGTGCCACTCAGATCGGTCTGCATGCGCTTGGTGCCGATAGCGTCACCGGTTTCTTTCACGCGCAGATTCCGAAAAGCCGTCACACCACCCTGCGCTTCGAAAAACGTGTGAAAGCCCGGGCCACCACCACTGCGAAACTGAGCCATCGCCGTATAGAGCTCGGTCTCCGCGGCACAGCCCGTCGGACAACCAGGCGGATCAATACTCGGGCTGATGGGCGGGCCGATGAGCACACCGGGTGTGAGTGGCGTGACCTGTACATCGACGCGGCCATACGACGCCGCCAATCCGATGGTGGTGAACTCGTCCGTGGCCTTCTCGATCGTGCCACGCATCTGCCAGAGTGGGTCGCTGCCGAACTTCCAGCGTGATTGGGTGGCGCCATCGGCGATCTCGTTGAGCACCATGGCGGCGGCACCACCGGAGAACCACCATGGGGTGCTCTGACGCTGTGTGGGCCGTCCCCGGATCTGCGCGTCCAGCGGCGAGGCGCCGGCCAGCCATGCCAGCGCGAGGGCCGCGCTCACGCACCGGTGGACGGCGATGTGCCTGTGCTTCCGTGCGTCGCGCTGTGCTCCGCGCATTCCGGGTTGCCTCCGAGACAAGCTGAGTCCTAGTATTCGATCAGCAGGCAACTTACCGCTCGTGTTCCGCAGGGGACACCCACGGATTCGCTCGTGTGCGGACTGTCCCCAATCTGGCCATCGTGAACTCCCCCACGCTCGATTCCCGCGTCACGGAACGGCGCAATCCCCGTACGGTCGACATCGACCTGGCGTCCCCGCTGGAGATCGTCGATCAGATCAACGCCGAAGATCGTCTGGTCGCCGACGCCGTGGCGTCGCAGCGCGAACCCATCGCCGAGACGATTGCACTCATCGAGAGTGCGTTTCGCGCAGGGCGGCGGTTGCTGTACATCGGCGCGGGAACATCGGGACGCCTGGGGGTGCTCGACGCGAGTGAGTGTCCGCCCACCTTTGGCACCGATACCGGTATGGTCATCGGTATCATTGCCGGTGGTGATCGTGCGCTGCGCACACCGATCGAAGGGGCGGAAGACGATCCCGACGCCGGCGCGGCCGAAATGGACGCACGTGATGTGTCGCAGGGCGACGTGGTCGTGGGCATCGCCGCATCGGGCACCACGCCGTACGTGCGCGGCGCATTGACACGTGCGCGCGCGCTGGGCGCCCGCACGGCACTCATTGCCTGCACCGAACCGCCAGCCGCCATGCGCGCGGTGGCAGACGTGTGCATCCTGCCCATCGTCGGGCCGGAAGTGCTCACCGGTTCCACGCGCCTCAAGGCCGGTACCGCCACGAAGCTGGTGTGCAACCTGCTCACCACCGGTGCGATGATTCGCATCGGCAAGAGCTACGGCAACCTGATGGTCGATCTGCGTGCCACCAATGTGAAGCTGCAGGACCGCGCCGAACGCATCGTCATGGAAGTGACGGGCATTGCACGCGATGACGCGCGGGCACTGCTCACCGCCGCTGATGGTCGCGTCAAGCGCGCCCTCGTCATGCAGGCGCTGGGCGTGGACGCGGCCACGGCCGACGCACGGCTCGCGGCAGAAGGGGGTGTGATCCGTCGTGTGGTGCCCAATGCGCCGCCGCCGGTGACATCGGCCGTGACATCGTCAGCGGCCGAGCGCGCATCGTGACACAGCCCGCGCCGGACAACGGCGCGATTCTCGTCGGATTGATGTCGGGGACATCACTCGACGGGATCAGTGCCGCCGTGGTGCGCTTCAGCGAACCGGATGGTCGTGTGCGTGCCGACGTGTTGCACAGTACCCAGCATGTGTACGACACATCGGCCCGCGAGCGGTTGCAGCGCGCCATGCATGACGGCAGTGCCCGCGAGTATTGTCGCCTGTCGGCCGATCTGGGTGACTGGCTGGGCGATGCGGCGCTGGCGGCCATGCGTGGTGCCGGCGTGACAGCGCATGATGTGCGCGCCGTGGCATCACACGGTCAGACACTGTGGCATGAACCCGGTCACAGCACCTGGCAGATTGGTGATGCCTCCCGCATTGCCGAGCGCACGGGCTGTGCGGTGATCAGTGATTTCCGGGTGCGTGACATGGCGGTGGGCGGGCAGGGCGCCCCGTTGGTGCCGATCGCCGATCGCATGTTGTTTGCGCACCCCACCGCGTGGCGTGCGCTGCAGAATATCGGCGGGATCGGCAATGTGACGCTGGTGCCACCGGGTGGCGGTGATGACCGCGACATCGTGCACGGCTTCGACACCGGCCCCGGGGTGGTGATCATCGACGGAGTCACGCAGCGCTTGTTTGGCCTGCCGTTCGACCGGGATGCCGCCATTGCCGGGTCGGGGCGCATTCTCGAGCAGATCGTGCTCGAATTGCTCGAGCTGCCCTATCTGCGCGAAGCCCCACCCAAGAGCACGGGCCGCGAGCTGTTCACCCCCGCCTTCATCGACGCCTTCATTGCCCGTTGCACCGCGGCGGGTGGGGCACCGGCCGATATCGTGGCCACCGCCTGTGCGTTCACGGCGGCCAGCATCGGCGACCAGTACATGCGTTTCCTCACCGAAGCCCCCGCCGACGTGGTGCTTTCCGGGGGCGGCGCGCGCAACCCCTTCCTCGTGCGGTGCATCGAGGGGGCGTTCATGTGGCACGGCGAGCGTTCCGGGCGTCCCGTACCCGCCGTGCGCCTGTTCGACGACCTCTTTTTCGATGCCGAAGCCAAAGAGGCCGTGGCGTTCGCGTTGCTTGGTTATCTTCATCTCACTGGTCGGGCGGGCAACGTGCCCAGCGCGACCGGGGCGCGCGCGCCGCGTGTGCTTGGTGCGCTTACCCCCGTAGCCTCGAGTTTGACGTCATGAGCGAACAGTCGCGTCGCGACCTCGCACAGCTTTTGCTGCCGGTCATCCGCTGGACCCCCGAGCGTGGTTTTGTCGAAGCCCGCCCTCTCATCGATCAGGCGCTGGCGCTCGGTGTGGGTGGATTCCAGCTCGTCGGCGGTGAGCAGGACAGCGTGCGCGCGCTGGCGAAGGAACTCCAGCTCAAGTCGCGCCACCCGCTGCTCATCGCGGCCGAACTGGAACGGGGAGCCGGACAGCAGTTCGCGAGTGCCACCGGACTGCCACCCCTCGCGGCCATCACCGCCCTCGGCGATATCGAATCGCTGCGCCGCGCGGCACGTCTCACCGCGCGTGAAGCCCGCACGATGGGCGTGAACTGGAATCTCGGCCCGGTGTGCGATCTCGACATGCTCAGCGAGAATCCGCTCATCGGCGCGCGTGCGCTGGGCAACGATGCCCGCAAAGTCGGGCAGTTGGTTGCCGCATGGATCGAAGCCTGCCAGGCGGAAGGCGTGTTGGCGTGCGCCAAACATTTCCCCGGCATCGCGCGGGTCACCACCGATCCGCATCGCGAGTTGCCCACGGTGGACACGCCGGCCGATCAGCTCAAGGAACTCGATCTGCATCCGTTCCGCGCCGCTATTGCTGGTGGTGTGGCCAGCATGATGACGGCGCATGTGTCGTATCCCGCGCTCGATTCGAGCCGAGAGCCGGCCACGCTGTCGCGCGAGATGTTGCAGTGGTTGCTCCGTCAGCAGCTCAAGTTCGACAACCTGCTGGTGTCGGATGCGCTCACCTTGCCCGCGGTCACTACCACTCGCACGGCGGCAGAAGCGGCGGTGCTCGCGTTGCGCGCCGGGTGTGATGTGTTGCTCGATCCGGGCGAACTCGAAGCCGCGCTTGGTGCGCTCGAGACCGCGCTCGACGATGGCACGCTCGATCCCGAGCGTGTGCGTCAGTCGGTGCGTCGCCGTCTCAAGTGGGCGCAGTGGGCGTCACCGCCGAATGACTGGCGTCGCCCGAGTGGTGCCGACACGGCGTGGGGCGCGTTGCTGGCCGACAAGGTGCTGCGTTTTGAACACGACCCCGTGCCGCCGATGGGTGCAGTCACGGAGATGGCCGTGGTGGATGACGATGACGATGTGCTGGGCCGTCGCGCCGATCGCACCGGCATCGTGGATGCGATGCGACTGGCCGGTAACGATGCCCGCATCGTCAGTGCGCCAACACCTGCCAGTGGTGGGCCGTTCGTGATCGCGCTGTTTGCCGACTATCTGCCCGGCAAGGGACGGCACACGCTGCGTCCCGATACGATCGCCGCCGTGAACACCCTGATCGAACAGGCGGAAGCGTTGCAGCGATCGGTGGTGCTGGTGGGGCTGGGCGATCCACGTTGGGTCACGCAACTTGGCATGACACACCCGACCATTCTGGCGTGGAGCGGCGATCGGGTGATGCAGCAGGCCGCGGGTCGGGGATTGTTGAGGACCAAGCGGTAACGGGCCGGGGGCCTGCTATCGCCTGGGTAGCGCCCTATCGGAAACGCCTTATCGGAACAACTGCCACGCGGTCCAGGCCACCGCGCCCACGGCAACCAGCGCCAGCAAGGCATACACCGGCTGCACCGCGCGCTTGCGCTCTTCGATGTGTTGCGGGCTGATGCCACCAACCAGACCACCGGGAATCGCCACGGGCTGTGGTTCTGTGGTCATCGGCGGGGCGTCGGTGGCGGGGAGTGTCTGCACCGGCGTACCGAAGCGCGGCGTTGGATCACTGCGGATGGACGGGATGGCCGCCGCTGGTGTGATCGCGATCTCGCGGGTGTGATCGTTCAGCGTGCCGGCCAGCGGATAAGCGTTGTAGCCGAAGCGGTCGCCGGCTGTGATGTCACTGAGGCCTTCACCATCGAAGCGCGCGACGATCACGGTGATGTTGTCTGGTCCGCCGCGCTGATTGGCGCGGTCCACCAGCGTCTTGCAGATCACGCGCGGATCGGGCTCTTCATGAGCGGCGGCGGCGATTTCTTCGGCCCGCACCAGCCCTGACAGGCCATCGCTGCACAACACGAGCACATCACCGCGGCGGAGCTGCTGATACGTGACATCCACCGTCACCTGCGCTTCGGGGCCCAGCGCCTGCAGGATGATGTTGCGCCGGTCGCTCACCTCGGCTTCTTCCGGCGTCAGTTCACCGGCTTCCACCAGACGCTGCATCAGTGACTGGTCCTTCGTGAGCTGCCGAGCCTGCGCATCGCGCACCAGGTACGCGCGGCTGTCTCCCACCTGCACCATGTAGACGTGGTCGCCCAGCAATCCGGCCACCGTGACCGTGGTGCCCATGCCACGATGTTCCGGGTTCTCGCGGGCATGCTGGTGAATGCGACCATTGGCCCCCACCGTGGCATCGCGCAACGACTCGGTGAAGTGCTCGATGGACGGCGACGCGGTGGTCCACAGCGCACGCAGCGTCTCGAGCACCGCGGAGCCAGCCATGCTGCTGGCCAGTTCTCCCGAGGCCGCCCCCCCCATACCGTCCGCGACCAGGAACAGCAGTCCGTGCGGATCGGTCGTGATCTCGTGATAGCCGATGGAAAAATCGAGCGGCGCACCAGCCTCGAGGTCGGCGACGAGAAAGGTGTCCTCGTTGTGTTCCCGCGCGCGTCCCACATCGGAGAGCGCAAAGACACGGGCAATCACGCGACCGTGATCGGGTGATTGCAGGGAGTCGGAATTCGAGGCGGGAACGGTCACAGCATCATAGATCGGGCCGGCACGAGCGTCGGGGAGTGAATTCCCCTACGTACGGGAACGCCGGAGGTTGCACCGGCGTCGCCTCCGGCGGAAGGGTTTTATCGAGAGGACGTTCCGAATGTGGCCTGCGTTTCGACATCGGCACAGATTCGGGGGATGCGGAATCGTGCACCTTCCCGAATGTCCCCGGCGTTCGCCCTGGCCGGCGTGTGGCTGGCCGCCTGCAGCACACCTCCGGCGCCAGCCGCACCGCCGCCTGCGCCCGCCTCCATGGCACGTACGGCGCCCCCGGTGGTGGCCGGGCTGCCAGCCGTGCCGGCAGTGCGCGGCGCACGGGTCGCCATCAGCGTGCGCTATCCCGCCGACAATCAGGTACTGACGAGTCGAGATTCCAATTTCGTACTTGGAAGTGTGGGATCGGGTGACGCCTCGCTGACGGTGAATGGTGCATCGGTACCGGTCGCGCCCAATGGGGCCTTCCTCGCCTGGCTGCCCATGCCCACGGCTGCGGCCCCGCGGTATGAACTGCTGGCCGTGCGTGGTGCCGATACGGTGCGGCAGACACTGCGTGTGCGCCTACCCGTGCGCACGGCCCTGCCGGCCACCGGTCGTCTGCGTGTGGACAGCGCATCCCTCACCCCGGGGCGTGGATGGTGGATGCGGGGTGACGATCTCACCCGCGTCAGCATCCGTGCCCCACGCAACGCACGCGTGACACTGCTGGGGCGTGACAGCGTGGTGCGCACCCTCGTGATCGGCACCGGCGCTGCGGCCGGCGATCCCACCACATCCGCCAACCAGACCGCCGACTCATCGACCGACGCCTCGGCGATCTTTGCCACCGATCTGGCGGCGGCGCTGCTTGGCGATAGCGCGCGCCCGGCCCGCGTCATGGTGACGCGGGGAAGCGGCCGTGAGCGCGACAGTGTGTCACTTGCTGTGCCATTTGTTCGTGTGCTGCCCGTCACATCGCGCCTGCTCGCGCAACTGCGCAATACCGGCACCGTGGGCAGTGACACCGACCGGGTGGTGAATGCCCGGACCATCGTGGGCGGCACCTACAAGTGGTTGCTGCTGCCCGGCACGGTGCTGGAAGTGACCGGTCGGCAGCAGGGCTTCACGCGGCTGCGTCTCGATGGGCAGCTCGATGTGTGGGTGGAGTCGTCCGATCTCACCCTGTTGCCGGATGGCACCGCGTTGCCGCGTCGTGTGACCGGTGGCCTGCGAGTGACACCCGCTGCCGAATGGGCCGACCTGTCCATCGCTACCGGGGAGCGGCCGGCCCACCTCGTGGAAGCCGAAGGACATACCATCACGCTCACGTTGTACGGCGTGCAGGCCAATCCGGAAATCTCGCCGATCTTTGGCAACGACACGCTCATTCGTCGCATTGCCTGGGATCAGGTGGCGAACGATCGGGTGCGGGTCACGCTCACGCTGTCACAGCCGGCCTATGGTTGGCTGTCGCTGTGGGACAATGATCGACGGGCCTTTGTGCTGCGGGTGCGTCGCGTGCCGAAGATCGATCGCACCAATCCGCTGCGTGGCATCACCATCGCCGTGGACCCGGGGCATCCGCCCGTGGGGGCCACGGGTCCGACGGGTCTTTACGAAGGGGATGCCGTGTTTCCGGTGGGCATGAAGCTGGTGGAGATGCTCAAGGCCCGCGGTGCCAATGCCTTCAGTACGCGCAACAGTCTTGCCGCGGTGGGACTCACCGATCGTGGTGTGATTGCGCGACGGGCCAACGCCCATCTGTTCATCTCCATTCATCTCAACGCGCTGCCTGATGGCGTGAATCCGTTCACGGCCAACGGCACCAGCACACTGTTCTTTCACAATGCGAGCGAACCGCTGGCCCGTTTCACGCAGGATGAACTCATGCGACGCTTCGGCCTGCGTGATCTGGGGGTGCACTACCAGAACCTCGCCGTGGCGCGTCCGAGTTGGTATCCGAGCGCATTGGCTGAGGGACTGTTTCTGATGTTGCCCGAGCAGGAAGCAGCCATGCGTGACGAAGGCTTCCAGCGCAAATACGCGGAAGCGCTGCTGGTGGGTGTGGAGCGCTATCTCGCGTGGTTGGGCGAGGGCGGTCGGTGACCGTACGATCGCTGCGGCTCGCGTGGTGGTGCGTGGTGGCCTTGTGGTGCACCATGACCTGGTCGGTACGGGTCGAGGCGCAGAGTGACCCGCGCGGCCCGGTGCGCACCATCGTCACGCCACATCTGCGGGTGCACTACCAGGCGGCGCTCGATTCACTGGCTCGACAGACGGCCGTGATTGCGGAGCGCGCATATGCGCAACTGGCGCTGGAGTTGACACCACCGTCGGGGCGGATCGATCTGCTGCTCACCGACAACATGGACAACAGCAATGGCTTCGCGCAGGTGTTCCCCACCAATCGGGTGACCATTTTTGCGGTGCCACCGGTGGGCATGCGTGAGTTGCGCTTTCACGATGCCTGGTTGCCGATGGTCATCTCCCATGAACTCGCGCACATCTTTCACATTGATCGCGCTCGTGGACTGTGGCGCGCCGGCCGCTGGGTGTTCGGACGCAATCCGCTGTTGTTTCCCAATGCCTTCCTGCCCAGTTGGGTGAAGGAAGGGCTGGCCGTGCACTACGAAAGTGCGCTCACCGGCAGTGGGCGCCTCGAAGCCACCGAGTTCCCCGGTTATGTGCGTGCGGCCGTCATGGACAGCGCCTGGGTGCCACCATCGCGCTGGAGCATGGCCACCACGCGATTCCCGCGTGGGCAGGGCGCGTATGCGTATGGCAGTCTGCTCATGCAGCACGGGGTGGCGCAGCCATCTGGCAGCATGCGCGCGTTTGTCGACGCCACGTCTTCGTATCCCATTCCCTATCTGCTTTCGCGCGCGTCACGCATCGGCTTTGGCAAGTCGTTCGACGAGATGTACCGCGACATCCGCGATTCGGTGGCCCGTTCGGCGCCCTCTCGCGCCGGGGATTCGGCATGGACCGAGGTCAGTACCGAAGGTTGGCATGCCTCATCGCCACGGTGGCTCACCACCGATTCGCTGGTGTGGAGTGCCAACACCGGCTACGAAGTATCGGGGCTGTACATGGCCCCCGCTCGTCGTGGTGCGCAGCCCGAGCGCATGGCCTGGCGCAATTCGCTCGATGTGAATGTGCCGCAGGGTGGGGATGTGGTCTTCGCGCAAAGTGATCGCCGGGATCCGTACACCATCCGCAGTGATCTCTATCGCCGCGATCGCGCCACCGGTGAAGAAGTGCGTCTCACGGATGGCGCGCGCCTGTTCATGCCGGATGTTCGCCGAGACGGTGCGGTGATCGCTGTGCAGGTGGGCGCCAATGCCAGTCAACTGGTGCGGGTATCGCGCGAGGGTGAGGTCACACCATTCACGGCAGAGAATCATGGCGAGCGCTGGGCCGAGCCTCGCTGGTCGCCCGATGGTGCGTTCATCGCCGCGATTCAACTGCTCACCAACGGCGAACAGCGCGTGGTGGTGCTCGACTCCACCGGGGCGCTGCGTGTGGCGGTGGCCGGCATGCGGGCCGTGTTCGAAAGCCCATCGTTCACACCAGACGGTCGGCGATTGGTGTGGAGCAGCGATCGCAGCGGGCGTATGCAGATCGAAACGGCGCCACTGCGCACCGATGTCATCGACACACTGGCCTGGCGCGACGAACGGGCTCACGTCACACAAGCGAGTCAGGTGAGCACGGCCGTGTACGAGCCCAGTGTATCGCCCGATGGTCGTCAGGTGGCCGCGTTGCTGTTCCGCGCCGACGGCAATCACGTGGCCATTGCGGCGCTCGATACCACGGGACCGATGGCCCGTTCGCAGTGGTATCCTCGCCGCAACACCGTCGCGATTCCGTCCGTGAGCGATTCGGCGCAGTTGGTATCGGCACCATCGTCGGCGTATCGCGCCTGGCGTCAGCTTGTGCCGCGCTATTGGCTGCCGCAGGTGGGCGAAGGGCGTGATGGTCGCATGACGGTTGGTGCCAGCACCAGTGGTGTGGACATCCTGGGTCGGCATGCGTGGAGTGCGTCGGCGCTGGTGCAGCCCGGCTACCGCGAAACCGATGGTCATCTGTCGTATCGATTTGCCGGACTCGGTGTGCCGCTGTTCGAAGCCAGCCTCTCGCAGGAGTGGGACGGTTCTTTTCGCAATGTGTCGTCCACCGGTGCCACGCTGGGATTTGTGGCCCGTCGTCGCCGGTTTGCATCGGTGGCCAGCACCTGGACCGTTCCCCGTGTGCGGCGCACGATGAACACCACGCTGGGCGTGCGATACGAAATGCGTCAGTTCTTTGCCGATGTGGATTCGGCGTTGGGACCGGCCAACTCGTCGCTGCGTGGGGGGACGCGTTATCCGTCGGTGTTTCTGAATGGCAGCCTGTCCACGGCTCGTATGGCCGGGCGTGGGGTGTCTCTCGAAGAAGGTTTTGCGTTGGCGCACAACACGACGTACCGGTGGCGCGAGGATGCACCGGGTGCCACGGGATCGTGGCGTACGGTGATCAATGCGCGTGGCTATGTACCACTGCCGCTGCCGGGATTCTCACGTCATGCGTTGGCCATACGCACCACGGCCGGCATCGCCGATATCAAGAGCGGATCCGACTTTGGCGTGGGCGGGGTGAGTGGCGTGAATGCGGAGCTGATGCCTGGAGTGATCATCGGTGATCCGTCGCGTTCATTCCCGGTGCGTGGTGTGGCGCCGGATGTGCAACGAGGGATTCGTGCGTTGGGCAGCAGCGTGGAATATCGCGCGCCGCTGGTGATGTTCAGCCGCGTGCCCAGTCCGTTCACGGTGTATACCGATCGGGCGTCGATCGTGCTGTTCAGCGATGCGGGACGGGCGTGGTGTCCATCATCGCTGGCCGCCACCGGCACGATTGTGTGCAATCGGGTTGGGGAGCGTGATGGATGGATCGCGTCCGCAGGTGCGGAGCTCGTGCTGGATATTGCGGTGCAATACGACACGCCGTATCGCGTGCGGATTGGGGGAGCGGCGCCGTATGTCGCGCCGGCGGGTGTACGGCGGGGAGGGGCGTTTTATGTGTCGCTTGGGGGGTATTTCTGAGCGGTGGTTGTGGGTAGGAGGTTTCGGGTGGTAGGTCGTAGGTGATAGGTGGTGGGGAACGACACGGCACTTCGAAGGCACGGGGAAGACAGATGGCGAAGGCGTTTATTCATGACACGGCGGTTGTGCTCGGCGAGGTGGTGCTTTGCGAGGACACCAGTGTTTGGCCGACGGCGGTTATTCGGGGGGATGTTGAGCGGATCACCATTGGCGCACGCAGCAACGTGCAGGATGGCGCGGTGATTCATGCGGATCCTGGAAAGCCGACCATTGTTGGCGAGGACTGTGTGATCGGGCATCGCGCGGTGGTGCATGGCACGGTGCTCGAAGACGGTGTGCTGGTGGGCATGGGCGCGGTGCTGCTCAACGGCGTGCGCGTGGGCACGGGGAGCATCATTGCGGCCGGCGCGGTGCTCACGGAGGGCACACAGGTTCCGGCGGGCTCGCTGGTGGTGGGCATCCCAGGGCGGGTGGTGCGGGCGCTTGATGCGGAACAGCGGGGGAAGATTCTCGAGAACGCGGCGCGATATGTGGAATTGGCGCAGCGGCATCGGGGTGGAGCGGTTCGTCGGGTGAGATCCGACTAGGGTGGCTGGTTTTAGGGGTGCGGGTGATAGGTGGTGTGTTTCAGGTGGTAGGTGGGCGCGGGCAATTGTGAGAGGAGGCAAATGCGGGTTTGCTGTGTGAGAGCAGGCAAATTGTGGAGCGAGCTCGTGCAATCGCGCACAAGCAGACCTTTTGACCTCTGTCGAGTTGGTGCGGCGTTGGTGACCGTCCACGAGCCGGACACTCACGCGTAAGGGGCTGTGGTTCAATGACTTGGGTGGTTACATTTGTTGTGTCACCGTGCATGCACTTGGTGACCATATCACAGAACCGTGTGGTTGGGCTCGCTACTATCACACAAAGCTGCGCACGGTGGACAACTCCACTGCCTTCGCAGGTACGTGATGTGGCAAATGCAAGTGAGCGCCAGGTAAGGCGTTAGCTCGCGACTTGCGCGGCCTCACGAACGGAGGCACCATACGCCCCCGCTCGGCCCTTAAGCCAGCTTCCGGGGACGCACCTGGAACGCCGCCGGCGGACCGCACCGACACACGCCAACACAGCAGGAGCCCCGTCCGCATGCCCTTCTCCGCGACGCCCCCGGAAGGTCTGGTCACGTTGTCCGCGAATGCGCGCACCGTTCTGGAAAAGCGCTACCTCGTCAAGGACAAGTCCGGGAAGCCGGTCGAGAAGCCTGAGGACATGTTCTGGCGTGTGGCCACGACCGTGGCCGAGGCCGACCGCCGGTATGGCGCCTCGGACGGCGCCGTGCAGGCGATTGCGGAGGAATTCTACTTCCTCATGACGCAGCGCCGGTTCGAGCCGAACTCGCCCACGCTCATGAACGCCGGCCGCCCGCTGGGGCAGTTGTCGGCCTGTTTTGTGTTGCCGGTCGACGACGCGCTCAGCAACGGCCAGAGCGGCATCTATGACACGCTGCGCAGCATGGCGCTCATCCATCAGAGCGGCGGCGGCACGGGCTTTTCGTTCTCGCGCCTGCGTTCGCGCGGCAGCATGGTGCGCTCGACCACTGGCGTGGCGTCGGGCCCGGTGTCGTTCATGCAGCTCTACGATGCCAGCACGGATGCGGTGAAGCAGGGCGGCACGCGTCGCGGCGCGAACATGGGCATCCTGCGCGTCGATCACCCCGACGTGATGGAATTCATCGCGTGCAAGGAAGACCTCACCAAGATCACCAACTTCAACATCTCGGTGGGCATCACCACGAAGTTCATGGACGCCGTGAAGGCCGACGCGAACTACGATCTGGTGGACCCGGTGTCGAAGAAGGTGACGGGCGAGCTGCGCGCGCGTGAAGTGTGGGACAAGATGATCCTGGGCGCGTGGCGCACGGGTGAGCCGGGTGTGTTCTTCATCGACGAGGCCAACCGTTACAACCCGGTGCCGCACCTCGGCGATTACGAAGCCACCAATCCGTGCGGTGAGCAGCCGCTGCTCGCGTACGACGTGTGCAACCTCGGCTCGGTGAACGTCGGCCACTACGTCAGCAATGGCGTGGTCGACTGGGAAGCGATGCGCCGCGATATCGCGCTCAGCACGCACTTCCTCGACAACATCATCGACGTCAACAAGTACCCGCTCCCCGAGATCGACGCGCTGTCCAAGCGTATCCGTCGTATCGGCCTGGGCGTGATGGGCTTTGCCGACATGCTCGTGCGTCTCGGCATCCCGTACGACAGCGCCGAAGGCGTGGAGATGGGCCGCAAGGTCATGGAGTTCCTCGACGTCGAGGGCAAGAAGGAAAGCGAGCGCCTGGCGCGTGAGCGTGGCGCGTTCCCCGAGTGGGCGCAGTCCATCTGGGGCCCGGACGAAACGTGTGCGCGTGATGCCAACGGCCAGCGCATCCGCCCCATGCAGCTCCTCCGCAATTGCAACGTCACCACGGTGGCGCCCACGGGCACCATCTCCATCATCGCCGGCTGCTCGTCGGGTCTCGAGCCGCTGTTCGCCGTGGCGTTCATGCGCAATCAGGCCGGCGTGATGATGCCGGATGTGAACGAAGACTTCGTGGCCATCGCGAAGGCCGAAGGCTGGTACAGCGACGAGCTCATGGAGCGCATCGCCAAGACCGGCAGCGTGCAGCATGCCGAAGTGCCGGCCAAGTGGCAGTCGGTGTTCAACACGGCGAACAACATCTCGCCCGAATACCACATCCGCATGCAGGCCGCTTACCAGTTGCATTGCGACTCGGCCATCTCCAAGACCACCAACTTCGGCTTCGCCGCCACGGTGGATGACGTACGCGCCATCTACGAGATGGCGTACGAAATGAAGTGCAAGGGCGTCACCGTGTACCGTGACGGCTCGCGCGACAACCAGGTGCTCAGCACCGGTGCCACGCAGGACGCGGCGGCCAACCGTGAGAGCGC
Source organism: Gemmatimonas aurantiaca T-27 (assembly GCF_000010305.1). Lineage (NCBI taxonomy): Bacteria > Pseudomonadati > Gemmatimonadota > Gemmatimonadia > Gemmatimonadales > Gemmatimonadaceae > Gemmatimonas > Gemmatimonas aurantiaca. Next base: position 1,118,415 of record NC_012489.1, read on the forward strand.
AAAGGCTGCGGTGAACGGCGAAGCGCCCAAGGTCGATGCAAAGGCCGAGTTGGTGCTCAAGCGCGAGATCGGCGAGCTGCAGGGCACGATTGCCGAACTGCAGAACGAACTCGATCGCACGAAGAAGTCGCTGTTCAGCGCCGAGTCGGAGAACGCGAGCCGTCGTGGCAAGCGCGCGCGTCCCGACGTCATGCGCGGCACCACCATCCGCAAGGAAACGCCGCTCGGCACGATGTTCGTGAACATCACCGAAGACGAGAAGGGACAGCCGTTCGAAGTGTTCCTCAGCCTCGGCAAGGCCGGCGGCAGCGCCATGGCCGATGCCGAAGCGATTGGCCGTCTGGTGTCACTCGCGTTGCGCTCCGGCATCTCGGTGCAGGAGATCCACCGCCAGTTGCGCGGCATCTCGTCCGACCGTGCGGTGGGCCTGGGCCCGAACAAGGTGTTGTCGATGCCCGACGCCATCGGCATCGCGCTGGAAACGTGGCTGCGTGAGAAGCAGGGCGTGCAGCAGGACCTGCTGAACGGCGGCAGCCCCGCCGTGGGTCAGGGCCCGGTGAACTCGCTGAGCGCGCCCATGCCGACACCGGCTGCCGGTGTGCCGATCACGCGCCCCCCGATGGCGGCCGAGCAGATGCAGCCGCAGATCGAGTTTGGTAATGTCGGTGGCGAGGTGTTCATGGGAACGTGCCCCGACTGCGGTTCACAGCTCGAGTTCGCGGAAGGGTGCGTGAAGTGTCACGTGTGTGGGTTCAGCGAGTGCGGGTGAGCGGCATCGACTGAATGACAGATGTGTGAAAGCGCCGCCGGTGTTCCAGTGAGGATACCGGCGGCGTTGTTGTCTCTAAGCGGGAGAGAATCGGAGTCTGCATGAGGAGCCGCGATGTTCAAGTCGATGGTCGAGTTGCGCGAACGAGCGTGGAAGTTTCTTGAGTCAGCTCGCGCATTGTGTGAGTCGGACCCAGACACGGCTGCATACTTGGGCGGCTATTCACTCGAGTTGATGCTGAAGCAAAGGTACGCGAGCATTAAGAACTGGACGGACCTTCCAGGTGTTGATGTGATTAAGGCTCGCGGAAGCCGCGAGATTCTGAGTCACGATTTGAATGAGCTACTGGTCTTAGCTCGTGCCGAAGTACTGAAGTCAGGAGCGATGCTCGACGTCGAATGGGACATGATCGCCAATTGGACTGTAGACCAGCGATACCAGGCTCTTGGCTCCCAGTCTGCTGGCAAAGTGAGAGAACGGCTCAATGGACTAGAGCGGGCATTTCACCAGCTCGCAGATTTTGCGCTGCTTGACCAGCTACAGGATGTCGAATCGAAAGTCCGTGATCAGGTCGGTCCGTTTCGGTTCCTTGCTTTGGTGAGGAACCATGAGACGGAAGGTTGGTACTTGCTCGCATCGAGCAAGAGCGCTGATTTCACGTGTGAGCAGATAGGCAAGAGAATTCTTGCCTCGATGGTAGAGGTTGTCGACCATGATCTTTGTTCCTCAGTCGCGTTTGTGTCAGTTCAGCCTGCTCAGCATCCGCTGGTGAAAGCATGTGTCGAATCATTCGGAATAGAACCACTTGATCGAGGTAGCCATGTAATGATCAAAAGTTCTATTGTCATTCCCTATGGTATGCTTCCAGATCTGTACATTCTGACTAGTGACTGACACGAAGCGTCCGTAGCTGTCATTTGAGAGGATCCGGCATCGACACGAATGACTTGCTGAAGGTCGAGCGACGCGATCTGATTGCGAACACTTGAACCATTGGTCGTAGTCGTTGGCTCGACGCGAAGCCGCCGTTACATGACTCCTGTCGAGAACTCATCTCGGCTGGCCCGCAATCACTTCAATAGCGTGCGGGCTCAGCACCTGGCGCGCGCTTTGCATCCGATGAGATCGACAGCACACATGTGTTAACGTCGCGTGGGATGTCCTGCCGCACCCCTTCAATGACGGGAAGCAAAGTACAATCAGGCTGAGAGATACAAACTCGCCAGTCGTACCTACTATCGGTACAATGCGCAGGGCACACTTGCAGAAAACAAGTAGGCTTTGCCGAAACCGGCGGAGAACCAGCCACGCTGGTGCTACTTCCCGTTGGGTCACTTGGAAGGACCGTATTGGAAAGTCACCGAAGAAGCTGCCGCTGCGATGGTTCTCCCGCTGTGTCGGTTTCCTGCTGGGTTGGGATTTGCCACATAAGGCTGGTGCCTGCGAAGCCCATGAATGGTAAGTTTGGGACATGCCAGTTGTCCGGGTGGACGTGAGTCCTACGATGCTGCGATGGGCGCGTGCGCGTGCCCGCCTCGAACGCGAAGACCTCGCCAAGGCCTTCCCCAAGCTCGCTGAATGGGAGCAGGGGAAGGTCAAGCCGACGTTCAAGCAGCTCGAGGCTTTTGCGCATCGTGTCCACGTACCGGTCGGCTACCTGTTCCTGCCCACACCACCCGATGAGCGCCTGCCCATCCCGGATTACCGCACGGTCCGCAATGCAGGTGTCGAGCAGCCGAGCGCCGACCTGCTCGACACCATTTATGCCTGCCAGAACCGCCAGGGCTGGTACCGCGATTTTGCGGAGCTGAATGGAGACGAAAGTCTGGATTTTGTCGGATCCATCGCGGTTCAGAGTGACGTTGTGCGCGCTGGTCGCCTCATCAGAGACGCGCTGAAGCTCACAGTCGAGGCGAGGCAAGCTGCCAAGACCTGGGAGGACGCGCTGCGTCAGATGGTCGCGCAGGCCGAAGAACTTGGCGTGCTGGTCATGCGGAACGGTGTGGTAGGAAACAATACCCATCGGAAGCTGAATCCCGACGAGTTCCGTGGGTTTGCACTCACTGACCCGCTGGCACCATTGGTGTTCATCAATGCGGCCGACTCGAAGTCGGCTCAGATGTTCACACTGGCGCACGAACTCGTGCACCTCTTTACCAACCGCGAAGGTGTTTCCGACGCGAGTCCTCGGCATATGCCAACCGGCGCAGTGGAGCAATGGTGCAACAACGTCGCTGCAGAGGTTCTCGTACCCCGGCAGGAGTTCGTTGGGGCCTATCGTCAGTCCGCCGATCTTCAGGACGAATTGCCCCGTCTGGCCCGTGTGTTCAAAGTGAGCACCTTGGTCATCCTTCGTCGGGTGTATGACGTGGGAGGACTATCGCGCGAAGCTTTTGGGAAGGCCTACGGTGCGGAAGTCGCACGCCTGCAAGCTCTGGCCAAAAATAGGCAGGCGAACACTGAGGCTGGTGGTGACTTTCATCTGACCGAGGCAGTCCGCGTTGGGCGTCGTTTTGCGAAAGCCCTCGTTTCCAGCACGCTCGAGGGGCGCACGCTATACCGCGATGCGTTCAAGCTGCTCGATATCAAGAAGGTTGAAACCTTCACGGAATTCGGCATCTCACTCGGAGTGGCCATCTAGTGAAGTACATTCTGGATGCGAATGTGCTGATCGAGGCCAAGAACCGGTACTACGGTTTCGACATCTGCCCGGGATTCTGGAATTGGCTGGACCAGCAGTTCGCTGCCGGTACCATCGTGAGCACGGTGGCGATTCGTGATGAACTTCTGGAGCACGGAGACGACCTAACTGAATGGGCGAAGTCACGGTCAGATTTCTTCCCTGTACTAGATGCCGACTCACTTCCCCATTTGCAGACGCTCGCCGTGTGGGTGAGAGCGCAGCAGTATCGCGCGGCCGCGGTGACGGAGTTTCTGAGCTCCGCCGACTATCAGCTTATCGCCACCGCCATGGGCAATGGCTATACGATGGTCACGCACGAGGTGCCTTCTGACTCGGTGAAACGAGTGAAAATCCCCGAACCATGCATTGCACATGGCGTGCCGGTGATCAGTCCGTTCGTGATGCTTCGTCGTTTGGGAGCTCGGTTTGATCTGCGGACTCCATAAGCCGTAGGCTGGCGTTCAGCAGGACCGCATCACGGGCAGGTGAACGGTGTAGCATGAGGGATGGTCTCCTTCTCCACTCTGCTCCTCACCACGTTGTTGCCGCCACTGTCACTGACATCGGCGCTCCAACAGCCGCCCACATGTCAGTCGGCCACCGTTCGCACCACGCCGGCCGTTCCGCGGGCGGGCACGCTTTTTCGCATATCGATGCGCTGGGACACGGGCGCAAAACCACCCGCGTCGTCAGTAGCCGGCGAGCCACTGCACTGGCGCACCGCAGGCGACTCGCTCGTCGCCATCGCGGCGGCCCCCATCGATTCCGCACAGGGCGTGACACTCACGCTCACCTGCGATGGCCAGCCTCCACGCACTCTGCGCCTCACAACCGACGCCGGCACATACCGCCTCGAAGCCCTGCGCGTCGCGCCCCGCTTTTCCGCGAAACCAGATTCGGCGCTGGCCGCACGGCAGGCCAGGGAAGCTGAACGTGCCGCGGCCGTGTCGCGCGCCTCACATGACGTGCCCCGATTGTGGACGCAGCCATTCGTGGTGCCGCGCCCGTCGCGCATCACCAGCGGCTTTGGCAGTGGCCGCACCTTCAACGGAGCTGTGACCAGCCGGCACATGGGCACCGACTACGCAGGCGCCGTGGGCGCGCCGGTGCGGGCGGTCAACCGCGGGGTGGTGCGCCTCGTCGACGCGTTCTACCTCGGCGGCAATGTGGTGTACATCGATCACGGCGAGGGGCTGGTGACGGCCTACTTACACCTCAGCAAACAGCGCGTGGCCGAGGGTGACACGGTGGCACGCGGGCAGATCATCGGCAACGTGGGCGCGACGGGACGCGTGACGGGGCCGCATCTGCATCTCATCACGCGCTTCGGGATGGTGACCGTCGATCCGCTCAGTGTGATCGGACGGTCACTGGGGAAGTGAGCCGAACGTTGCCGCTGTAATCACCTAGGCTGCTTTCTTCCGCTTGCGGTGTGCGAACGCAATGCCTGCCAGCCCCGCGCACAATAGCGCATAGGTCGATGGCTCCGGCACAACCTGCATGTCATATCTGATGCTGCCACCGACGGCCCAGAAGTTGTTCTGCCGTTCGTTGTTCAAGGCGGCAAGGCCGGCTGCGTTCAGTTCGATCTCGAACAGATGCTCGTAGTCCATTTTGACGATCGTCGTGGAGCCGAAAAATGTGCCATCACCCAGGTCCCGAAACATTGCCGTCGAAGGCCCAAGACCCAGCGCCCCATAATTGCCGGAGATCTGATGCAGCAGGTAGTCGAGAGACGAAGTACCCGCATCGTTGCGATATCCATTGATTGGAGCGCGCAAACGAAGAATGGCACTCGTCACGGTGCTGAACTCACTCAGATCGAAGAGGAACCAATTGTTCATCACCAGGACGTCATCCAAACAATCGGATTGGCCACAGACGCCCACGAAGAAGCTGTTGACTGCTGATCCACCATTGTTCGCACCGTCATTGCTGTACCATCCGCGATTCGAGGCATGGATGTCTTTCAGTTTGTTCACCAACAGCATGGCGCTGATGCCAGCATTCGGGGTATTGGCGAGATCTGTGCCGGCGAATGCGTACTGGCTGGGCTGCGCGTACACTGTGCTGGGTACGCCTGCAAACATTGCAAGACCCATGAGTGCCGACCACATGACTCGTTTCATGATTTCTATTGGGGAGATTGGATGAGGAGGGCGGGTCTCGATCCAGATCTACCTGTAGCCTGATCCCTGTCAAGGAATTGATCGAGGTGGGCCTGGAGCACGGCTCTCAAGCTGAACTGCCGAGCTCGATGACTTCGCTCGTGTCTATTGTGTGCTGATGTCGAATGTGCCGTTGGTGGCCGTCATCCGTCCGGTGTTACCGGAGGCGTTGCTGCTCGCGGCCACGAACACCACGGAGAAGGTGCCGGCCAAGCGTGTGGCCGTAACGGTGGTGAACGTGACCGACCCCGAACCCGGGCCAGTAGCGTCGCTCAGGTTGGCATACCAGAGGTTGGGCGCCGATACGAATTGGCCGATGCCGGAATAGCCGGATCCGGCGGGTTGCTGCTGCGCGGCGGCATCGAGTCGATAGGTGCCGGGCGTGATGGGGGTGAGTCGTCCGATCGTGATCAGAATCTGCTGCGTGCGCGTGGCGGTGCCGTCCACACAACCCACACCGGACACCTGCACGATGTTCGGGCCGAGGCTGGTGCTGTTGGAGATGGTCGCGGCGGTGCTGAAGTTGGCCGTGAAGGCGGCGCCGTTCACTTGCGCTGTCATGGTGCCGCGTGGCGGTACAACCGCGCACTGCGCCGAGGGGCCTGTGGGCTCGCTGCTGCCACCGCACGACGTGAACAACAATGAGGCCAGCACGATACCGGAGATCGCGAGACGTGACGACATGATAGGCGGGGCGTAAGGGGACGGTCGCAGGCGGGACAACACCGCATGATAGCGGGCGTGCCGTGGTGGCTTCCTCCAACCATTGCGCAGAACCCCCACCGAAACCGTCATCCGGTTCTCGGCGGAGTCACACGGTCGACTCACAGCGTTTCTGCGTCGCATACGACGCTCCAGGCCGGCGCCGGGTTCAGTGGCGAATACGAATCACGCCTGAGGCGGTCGCTCTTCGCTAGCCGGACCGTGCATTGGGCGGGTTTGGTCAACAGCGGGGGGAACACAGATCATACAGAAACAGAACAGACAGCACAGATACCAAACAAGAAAGAGATCATTTTCTTGTTTGGTATTTGGTGCAGTATCTGCGAATTCTGTATTGTTTCCGTGTGATCTGTGTTCCCCCCGCTGTTAGCCGGCTCCAAGTACGCCGCCGAAACTGCCGAGGCCATTTGTCGTACGGCGCTGCACCTCTCACGGACAGCCATGCGGCCAATCTCTCTCCTGCTTCTCCTACTCCTCGGCGCCTGCGTCTCTGTGCACACCACCACGCCGAGCAAGGCTGTGCCTCGTGTCGACTACCATCAACACTTGGTCAGCGCAGCCTTCGCGCCCATTGCGCAGCTTCCGGCGCGCGATGCGAAGGCGCTGCTGGCCGAGCTCGATGCGGCGGGCATCGAAAAGGCGGTGGTGCTGTCGGTGGCCTACAGCTTTGCCGACGAACGCAAAAATCTGCCCGACCCGGATCGACTGAGTCGTGAGGAGAATGACTGGACCTCGGCGCAGGTGACGGCAGGCCGTGGGCGTTTGGTGGGATTCTGCAGTGCCAATCCTCTGCGCCCGGCTGCGCTGGCTGAACTTGGCCGGTGTTTGAACCTGCCCGGTATGCGCGGGATCAAACTGCACTTCGGAAACAGCGGAGTGACACTGCGGGACACGGCGCATGCCGCGCGTCTTGTGCAGTTGTTTGTCCTGGCGGAACAGCGACGGGCAGCGGTGCTGGTGCACATGCGTGCGCGGGGAGGCGCGAATTTTGGGGCAGCGGATGCGCGGTTGTTTCTCGACCGGTTGGTCACTGTGGCGCCGTCCATCGAGATTGTGGTCGCGCACTTTGGTGGAGCCGGGCCCGGCTATCCCGCGCAGGCCGATTCTGTCATGGACGTGTTTGCGGACGCGGCCGAACGTGGCGATCCGAGAATGCGCAACGTGTTCTTCGATGTGGCCACGGTCGTCACGGCAGAGACCTCACCGGAAACGGCGGCGCTCATCGCCAAGCGCATCCGTCAGGTGGGAACGAAGCGGCTGTTGTATGGCTCCGACCTCTCGCCGCCGGGCGGAAGTATACGGACCGGATGGGAACTGTTCCGGGATCGTACGCCGCTTACGGAGGCGGAAACGCGAGCGATTGCGGGGAACATGACGTACTTTCTCCGATAGTCCGCACCTGCCTGTTGCACGTCCGCCCGAACGTCCGTCCGAACCTCATGACCCACCGCATCTTCACCAGTAAAGTCTCCGGCGTCTATCCGCACTACGTCACCAAGGCGGAGAAGAAGAACCGCACGAAGGACGAAGTCGACCAGATCATCCGCTGGCTCACGGGTTACGACCAGGCCGCGCTCGAGGGGCATCTTGATGCCGGTACGGACTTCCAGACCTTCTTTGGCAAGGCGCCGGCCATGAACCCCAACACGGCCCTCATCAAGGGTGTGGTGTGTGGGGTGCGTGTGGAGGAGGTGGAAGATCCGCTCATGCAGCAAATCCGCTGGCTCGACAAACTCATCGACGAGCTCGCGAAGGGCAAAGCCATGGAGAAGATTCTTCGCCAATGATGACACGGGTCGCATGTCCTGGCCGCGGTGGCGTTACCCGCGTGGCACTCATCGCCACTTGTGTGCTGGCCGCGTTGCCCACGGCGCTTTCCGCGCAGGTCAATGAGCCGGTGGCGCTGGCATCCCGGGCGCCGGTCGACAGCGCCCGCACTTCCCGTGAACGCCCCCGCGAAATGCGTTCGGGGAGCAATGCGGGGCGCGGCATTCTGTTTGGCGCGCTGATCGGCGGGGTGGTGGGATATGTGGCCAGCACGAGCATGTGCAAGCCCGGGTCGTGCGATGACAGTGCGCCCGTGCTGGTGCCCACCGTGTTGTTTGCCCTCGGGGGTGGTATCGTCGGTGGCATCGTAGGCAGCCTGACCGGACCATCGCGCAGCCCGGGCAACGCCAAGCTCGCGCCTCAATCCCCCAGCAGGTAACCCACGAATCACCACCCACTTGATCTTTGTGGTAATATGTAACAAATAAAGTAGCATGAAATCCGACAGCCGTCTGTCCGGGGTCTTGCACGTGCTGCTGCACATGGCCGAGCATGAGGGACCCAGCACCTCCGAGTCGCTCGCCCGCGCGATGGACACCAACCCGGTGGTGGTGCGACGCGTCATGGCGGGGCTGCGCGACCGGGGCTTTGTGCGCTCGGAGAAAGGGCCCGGTGGCGGGTGGACCATCGCCTGCGATCTGCGTCGTGTCACGTTGCGCGACGTATACGAAGCGTTGGGTGAGCCGCGGCTGCTGGCCATCGGCAATCGTTCCGAGGCACCGCAGTGTCTGGTGGAGCAGGCGGTCAATGCCACACTGGGCGATGCATTTGCCGAGGCAGAGGCGCTGCTGCTGCAACGCTTTGGCGAAGTCACCTTGGCGGCGCTGAGCGCGGACTTTCATGCGCGGTTCGCCAAGCGTGGGCGCTCGGGCAGTCGCAATCACAGCGGCCGGCACAAACACACGCGCCCACACGCGGTGACCATCGAGGACACCCATGATGCATAACACGACGTCACACGATGTCCTGGTGATCGGCGGGGCCTTTGCCGGCATGGCGGCGGCCACATACCTGGCCCGCGCGCGGCGCTCGGTGTGTGTGTTGGACACCGGCAAGCCGCGCAATCGCTTTGCTGAAGCGTCGCATGGATTTCTGGGGCAGGACGGCCGTGCCCCGCAGGAAATTCTCGATACAGCTCGAGCGCAGTTGCTGGGCTATTGGAACGTGCAGGTGGTGCAGCAGGAGGCCGTCACCGCGCGACGTGCCGATGAAGGGTTCGTGGTGACACTGGCCAGCGGCGAAGAGCACGAAGCTCGCAAGGTGATTCTGGCGTTCGGGCTACGCGATACGCTGCAGAACATCCCCGGTCTCGAAGAGCGGTGGGGTCGCTCGGTGTTGCACTGCCCGTACTGTCACGGCATCGAGTTCAGTGAACGTGCATTGGGGGTGTTGTATCGCACGCCCATGTCGGTGCATCAGGCGCTGCTCATCGCGGAGTGGGGACCGACTACGCTGTACCTGCACGGCGAAGAACTGGCTGCCGAAGATGCCGAGAAGCTCGCCGTCCGCGGTGTGCAGGTGGAGCCGGCGCGTATTGCGCAGTTGGTGGGCAACGGTCACACATTGCATGCCGCGCAGTTCGCAGACGGGCGCGAACGCACGCTCGAGGCATTGTACGTGGCGCCGCGCTCCTGTCTTTCGAGTCCGATCGCCCAGCAACTCGGTGCCGCCATCGACGACGGGCCGATGGGAGAGATGATCCGGACCGACACCAACCGCATGACCACCGTGGACGGGCTGTATGCGGCCGGCGACATCGCCCGTGCGCCGCACAGTGTGAGCTGGGCGGTGGCCGATGGGGTCACGGCGGGCACGTCGGTACATCGTGCGCTGGTGTTCGGATAGCGTCACACGTCGGTCGCGGGTGGGACCGGCGCTCACGGCACGCTGGCGCGGGACATGACGGACCATCAGCTTGCGGGCATTCCGATCCACCAGCCCCTCGTCACCCTTGCCCGCATCACCATGGTCCTCAGCAAAGACGAACTCGTTGGCCTCCTGACGCACGAAGTGAATGTGTTGCGTCACCTGATCACCAAGATCGACGCCACGTCGGTTGACTACCGTCCCACCGACTCGCAGCGCAGCTCCATCGAGCTGGTGCGCTACCTGGTCATGCAGGGACCGGCCATCGTGCAGGCCATCAAGACCGGCACGTTCGATGGCAAGGCGTGGGGCGCGGCGCAGGCCGCCGTGGATGCCAAGGATCTCGCGGCGCTGGATGCAGAGCTGGCCGAACAGTCGGCGTGGTACGCGGATCACGTGGGTGCCATGACCGACGAAGAGATGCGCGGTGTGATTCAGCTCTTTGGTCCGCCGGGCACCCGAGGCACGCACTTCGTGAATCTCGTACTCGCCAACTATGCGGCCTATCGCACACAGCTCTTCTGCTATCTCAAGCTGTGTGGCCGCACCGAGCTGACGACGTCGAATCTGTGGGCCGGTATGGACCCGAAGCCCAAGGCGTGACGTTCTGACGGCCGGCGCCTGGCCCAGGCGCCGGTCGATTGGTAAGCCCAGCTTGATACCGTGCGTCGTGGCAGCCGCTATGTCGCACGCCGTCGGTGGTGCTGTTTCATCAGGTTCCAAGACCCGGAGTCCTGATGTCTGCAACTACCATTCCGACGTTCGAAGCACGCGCCTACGCGGCTTCGAGCCCGACTTCTTCGCTTGAACCTCTCACGATCACGCGCCGCGCTCCGCTCGCGCAGGACGTGCAGATCGAGATTCTGTATTGTGGGGTGTGCCACTCCGACCTGCACACGGTGCGCGACGAGTGGCATAGTGTCATGCCTGCGCAGTACCCGGCCGTGCCTGGTCATGAGATCGTTGGCCGCGTGACCGCCGTGGGCTCCGCAGTGACCGGTTTCCAACAGGGGGACCTGGTGGCCGTGGGATGTCTGGTGGACTCAGACCAGTCATGCCCCCACTGTCAGGCCGGTCGTGAACAACACTGTGCGGAGCAGGTGCTCACGTACAACAGCCCCGACAAACACCTCGGCGGCGTGACGCTGGGAGGCTATTCGGCCAGCGTTGTGGTAGACCAGCATTTTGTGTTGCGTGTACCTGCGCACCTCGATCCGGCTGGCGCGGCCCCGTTGTTGTGTGCCGGTATCACCACCTATTCACCGCTGCGCCACTTCGGCGTGACCAAGGGTCACAAGGTGGGTGTGGTGGGGCTTGGTGGACTTGGCCACATGGGCGTCAAGTTTGCCAAGGCGTTTGGCGCCGAGGTGGTGGTGTTCACCACGTCCCCGCACAAGCGCGATGATGCCCGGCGACTGGGCGCCGACGATGTGGTGGTGTCTACCAGCGCCGAGGACATGGCGCGGCATGCCGGCACGTTCGATTTCATTCTCGACTGTGTCTCGGCCAAACACGACGTGAACGCCCTGTTGTGGCAGCTCAAGCCAGATGGCAAGATGACCCTCGTGGGCGCGCCGGAGCAGCCATTGGAAGTGTCGGCATTCAGCCTGCTGGTGGGTCGCCGATCACTGTCCGGCTCCAATATCGGTGGCATTGCCGAGACGCAGGAAATGGTCGATTTCTGTGGGGCGCATGGCATCACATCCGATGTGGAAGTGATTCCGGTGCAGCAGGTGAATGACGCCTACGAGCGTCTGCTGCGTTCAGATGTGAAGTACCGGTTTGTGCTCGATATGAGCACACTCTGAACACCTTGAGGTCGTAGTCGAACGAAGCCCCCTGATCGAGATGATCAGGGGGCTTCGGTGCACATTGGGTGTCAGATGGCAATCTATTGATAAATCTTCTTGATGAGTCGCAGTTGATGCAGCATGGGCGTCTTGAAGGGCGCGCCGTAGGTGAAGACCCTTGAACCCCATTCACTCGCCGCTGTCGTTTCCACTTCCAGTCGATAGCGGGTGGCGGGCATGTCCCGGAACGATACCGCACCATTGCTGTCGGACACGGCGGTGGCCAGCACCACGGGTGCCGTCACAGGCGGGACGTTGGGCGTCAGCGTATCACCCGGCATCGATGGTAACTGCACGAATCGCACGGTGGCTCCAGCGATCGGTGGTGCCACCCAATTGGAGTCCGGGCGCAGAACCAGCGAATCGATCCAGTTCTGCGACACGAGCGCGATGACGTCGAAACGCGATGGACGGGTGACAGGTCCCTGACCACCTGGAATGCTGTCCGGCGGCACCGAATCGCGCGCGGTGACGGTGAATCGCGCCGTATCGGCCTTGTCGCCGCGCGACACGATGATGAGCGCCACGCCCGCTGCACGGGCCGATACCGCCGCTCGCAGGCCGTCGGTGCCACGCCCCGAGTCTGGCAATACGGTGACGGTCGCAACGAGTGGATTGGAGCTGGCCCAGGTGGGTCGTACGCCGGAGATGGGATTGCCTGCGGCGTCGAGAATGCGTGCCTGGACCACCGCACCGTATCCCACTTGCAGCGTGGCGTTGCGTGGGTCGATGACCACCGACTCACCGCTGACACCATTGATGGCCAGTTGCACGTCGAGATCGTCCGCACGGGTGGCGGTCGGTGCACTGTCCTTGCATCCTGCCAGCACACCTGCACTCAGCAGAGCGGCTGCGGCGAATGTGCGTGCGTAGATGGAATGTCCTGCGTGCAACATGTCCTGACTCCTCAGAATGGACCCGATGACGATGCCTCACACCGAACCGCGCATGTGGTGGAGGCAGGGGGCGTCTGTGCGTGATACCTCCCGGTTCGCCCCTCGGGTCACCTGCTCAGATCATTCTGGCGTGCGACCAAGACCATTCAATGTCGAGCGCATTCCGGCGCTCACGGCATCACGTGGTGTGCGGCCTTGCTGCAGATCACGTTCGATGGTGTTGCGGAAGGCACTGAGCTCGCCATCGCGTGCGCCGCGCCGCAGCAGCGATTCCACTGACGAGACGGCGAGATCGATGGGCACATTGCGCAGTGCGAGCTCCGCCACGATGGTGAGCGGCATGGTCAATGATGCGACTCCACGCCGTCGTTGTGTGTCCACCAGTCGCGCAATGGCCGCCGGTTCGACACCGGCAAACAACACACTCGCTGCCGCCTTGAGTTCGTCGTCGCTTGCCGTGGCGCCGAGCAACTGCCGCCCTTCCCGCAAGCGCGACGCGAGTGATCGCACCGCGGCGAGAATGCGCGCATCATCGGCACCCTTGAGCACACCTTCGGCCACTTTGTCGCGAATGGCGTCACCCGGCAATCGTTCGACGGTGAGCGAGTCGACCAGTCGATCGATGGTGGTGCGGGTGAGGGCAGACATGCGGCCGGATGACGGGCTTTGTGCCTCGAGCGGACCGGCCGCCATCAGCAAAGCGATGCCCACCGCCACGCATGCGGTCGATGCACGATCGATCATTCTCTGCTGCTCACCAGGACCACCGAGTTGGGCATGCCAAAATCCTCCTCTGCTTCCGCGGGAGCAACGGGGTCACGGACGATCTGGCCATCGATGACAAATGCATACGTGTGTCGGCCGGCACTCAAAGGCAGCATGGTGGTCCAGGTGCTGCCATCTGGTGAGAGTACGAGCGGTGTGGCGTCCGCGTCCCATCCGTTGAAATCTCCCACCAGACTGACCCGTTGCACACCCGGCGCCATCACGGCGAACCGGACGCCCATGGTCGCGGCGGAGGTGGCGGTTGTGAGATGTGTGGAACGGGCACCCTCGTCTGGCGCGCGACGAGACCGTGTGAGGTCGCCGAGCATGGCTCCCACCACCATGAATCCGACGGCCGCTGCCAGCCCGGTGAGCGGCGTGATGCGCCAATCCCGCCCATTCGCTGCCACCGACGGTGGTTCGAGCTGTGCGAGTTCGCTGTGCAGATGTTCCCGCCAGGCGTCACGAACCGGCACCTCGCGGCGCAACTCCGCGATGGCATGCTCCAGGGCTGGTGGCATCTGTTCGTTATTGTCCGGCATTGCCGTACTCTCCGAGTTCCTGTTGCAGGCGGCTGCAGGCCCGTTGTACGCGCATCTTGAGCGCGGATACTCCGGTTCCCGTGATGCGTGCCATCTCGACGTACTCCAGTTGCTCGACGTGCTTGAGAAGAAAGGCTTCGCGCTGTTCGACGGGCAGTGCCGCGAGGGCACGGGTGAGCTCCAGGCGCAACTCCGTGTCAGGGCCGTGCGAAGGCACCGCACTGCGTGCCACGGCGTCCGCGTCGGTGTGTACCCACCGTGTTCTGCGCGTGCGTGAGAGCAAGGCGGTGCGACATCGATTGGCGAGAATGGCGAAGAGCCAGGTGCGAAAGGCCGTGGCCGGATCGTAGCTGCCCAGCGCACGATAGGCCCGCAACAGCGTGTCCTGGGTTGCCTCTTCGGCATCTTCGCGCGCGCCGAGCATGCGGGTGGCAAATCGCAGGCAACTTGGTGAATGACGATGCACAAGCTCCGTGAATGCGTGAGCATTCCCGTTCAGCACAGCGCGTACGAGCTCGGCATCGGTCATGGGTTGTGCGTGATACCTTCCGATGTGACGGTCGGGTCACCGTCAACCATTGGTTCGACGCCGTACCGAGGTCATCGCACGGTGATGAGCCCAACCCGTCCGCCAAATTCATCGCGCGCGGTCGGCAATCCCGGAGGCGGCTGCCAGGCCGCTTCGTCGATACTGATGTTGAGACGATACGTGCCTGGCCCCACCGGCAAGGTGGCTTCCCACCACCCATGCGCGGCGCGGATCATCGGCACCGGTGCCCAATGCGTGGGTTCACCACTCACGCGTACCGACGCGGCATCGTCATGACGCAGGCGCAGCCGGAGTTGCCCCGTCTCGTTGAGGATCGCCTCGAAGGCCATACGCGATCGACTGCCCGTGGCCACACTGTCGCCGCCTGTGTCGCCACGGCGCGGCCATCGGGCGAGTTGCACCCCAAACGAATAGACTGCGCGCACCGGAGACGTCATGTCGGGTTGTGTGGGCAGTGCCGCGACACCCGCACGCACCATCACCCAACGGGTGATCGGTACCTGCGCCTCGGTCCGGCCCCACAACATGTTCGACCGCGACCGTGCGCTGGACGAGAACAACGTGTCCTGCATCCATGGCAGTGGTCGTATGCGATGACTGATGGTGCTGCCTCCGGTGATGTCGAACAACACGGGGCCGGCGTGGAACTGGAATCGCGAACGCAGGTCCACCAATCGTGATGGCACCTGCGTGATGATCGTCTGCCTGGTGGGGGCAGGAACCGACGCGGAATCGGTGTACACGGCCAATGGTTCGTTCCACACGGTCCGACCCAATGCCGTCACGCGACCCAGAGCTCGCAGGTCGAGCGACGCGTTCACGCCGCGCACGCGCTGCCACACCCCCACCGTGAGCCCCTGTCGATCCCGAGTGGCGTCGAGCGGGGACAGACTTCGATGTCCATATCCCACACTCACGCCGCCGTTGTGAATGGCACGTGAGAGCTGCAACAGTGCACGCGGTTGACCGGCCAGTGCCATGCAGTCGGATCCGGCAATTCCAACGGCTCCGGACATCATGAGCGTCCATCCACGATGGGCCGGTGTGCGGGCAGACAGCGCGACGACCGGTGTGCTGGTGCCAAAACGTGTGGCGCGGGCGAGTGGTGCCGAATAGGCCGTGGCCGATACATGCGTCCAGTCGGCCTGAGTGGCCACCATGGAGGGCGCCTGGCACTGCGGGCCATTGCCGCTGGTGAGCAGTGCCATGGCGCTGACCTGTGGCACCGGTGATTGCGCCGGCAGACGGCCTGGTGCAACGACACCGAGCAGTGGCAGCGCCATGCGCAGGGCGTGTGGACACCGCAGTCGGGGGACCAGGGTCACGGGCATGGGGTACGCAGTGAGGGGACTGCAGGAGGGACGGATCGCATCGCGGCTCGCGCCTCTGCTATACCTCCTGACACCGGCCGCGGGTCACATGCATGAGCGGGTTCTTTGGCGAACAGACGAGCCCATCACATCGACTTGCGTCAACCTTCGTTGCTCTTCAGACTCCGGTATGCCATTGCGTTCTCGCCGTCTCCGTTCCGCATGCGCACTCGCTGGAGTGACGCTGCTCATGAGTGCCTGTATGAGCGCCACTGATTCCAGTGGCGGCAGTCAGGACTATTTTGCGCGCATTCGCGGCACGGTCACGCGCGCGGATGGTGCATCGACCGCGCGTGCCGGTATTGGTGTCTCCTGTACCGGATCGGATGACCAGCCCTTTGGAGTCACGGCGGACGCCGACGCCAATGGACGCTTCGAGGTGGATCTGAATATCCCGCCGGTGTTCAGGCCGCTCGAAGGGCCCGTTTTTGCGTGCCGTGTTCTGACGCCCTATAACGGCTTGCCCCTGGTGGAGAAGACCGTGGTGATTCCGGTCGGGACGGGTACCCGCCCGGTGACTGAGGTTGCCCTGGTCATCCCCTGATCAGGCCTCTGGCTGGAGCGGCGCGCCCCTCGATGCACTGACGGGCGCGCCGTTGTGGTATGGTGGCTCGCCGATCGGTGCCACGCCTCAGCCCGGCCCGACTATCATTGGGCATGGTGAATTCATGACCGAGCCACTGGAACACCCCCCCGAACAGTCGCCCAGCCCCTCTGCGGCGCCGGCAGGGTTCGAGGACGACCTGCGCGCTGCCGTTCGCCTGCTGGAACAGGTGATTGCCGATCGCACTCTGCTCATGACGGTGCCCAACGACGACCGCCGCCGTTTCGACGAGGCCGTGGCCACCGTGTTCCAGCCCGATGTGCGGGCGCGCCGGGCCATGGTGAAAGCCACGGCCCGCCAGCGGAAACTCGAGGCGGCGCTACGCGACGATAGTGTGTTGCATGAGACAGGCATTCGAGCCCTGCGCCGCAAGCCGGTGTTCACCACGCCCAATGTGTACCTGCTGGGTGATGCCACTTCAGGCACCTCGTCGGTCACGGCCGAAGAAGTGGACGGCGCACCCATGCCGGAGGAAGAGAGCAGCCGGCCGCACAATGGCCCCGAAGCCGTCGTGCCCCAGCACTGCTACATCTGCAAGCAGAAGTACACGAAGATCCATCACTTCTACGACCAGATGTGCACCGAATGCGCCGACTTCAATTTCCGGAAGCGCACGGAGCTGGTCGACCTGAGCGGGCGCACGGCGCTGCTCACCGGTGGTCGTGTGAAGATCGGCTATCAGGCCGGTCTCAAACTGCTGCGGTGTGGCGCGCGTCTGTTGGTGACCACGCGTTTCCCACGTGATTCGGCCATGCGGTATGCCGCTGAACCCGATTTCGAACAGTGGAAGGATCGTCTCGAGATCTTTGGCCTCGACCTGCGGCACACCCCCAGCGTGGAAGCGTTTTGTCGGGAGTTGCTGCAGACGGAATCACGACTCGATTTCATCGTGAACAACGCCTGCCAGACGGTGCGGCGTCCACCCGCCTTCTACGCGCACATGATGGAGGGGGAACGCGCGGCGTCGGGCACATTGCCTTCGACCACGCGTGCCCTGCTGGGCAGCTACGAAGGTATGCGTGACGCCGATGCCGGGCGTGTGGCTTCCGCCGTCACCGGAGCCGGTGTGGTGAGCGCAGAAACCATCGAAGAACTGGCGCTCGATCGTGTGGGGCTCACGCATGCGGCGGCCTTGTCGCAGGTGGCGTTGTTGCCGGACGATCTGGATGTGGGTGAGCAGCTCTTTCCGAGTGGCAAACTCGATCAGGATCTGCAACAGATCGACCTGCGCTCACGCAATTCCTGGCGTCTGTTGATGGACGAGGTGCCCAGCGTGGAGTTGCTGGAAGTGCAGCTCGTGAACGCGATCGCGCCGTTCCTCATCAACGCGCGTCTCAAGCCCCTGATGCTGCGGACCGACAACCGCGACAAACACATCGTCAATGTGTCGGCGGTGGAAGGACAGTTCTATCGCAACAACAAGACCACACGGCACCCGCACACCAACATGGCCAAGGCGGCGCTCAACATGATGACGCGCACGTCGGCTGCCGACTATCAGCAGGATGGTATCCACATGAACAGCGTGGATACCGGATGGGTGACCGACGAAGACGTGGCCGAGATTGCTGCGCGCAAGGTGGAGAACCATCGCTTCCATCCACCGCTCGATATCGTGGATGGTGCAGCGCGCATCGTGGACCCGATCATCGTCGGGGTGGCCACCGGCGAACATGTCTGGGGCCAGTTCCTCAAGGACTACGTGCCCACCGACTGGTAGTCACTCGGCATATCATCATCTCCATTCGCACTTGCCCCTGCTGACATGACCTGGGATGCCTTGCAGACACGACGGGAATTTCTGACGGCGGCCGCTGTGGCGGGATTTGTCGTGGCGCGACGAACTCCTCCGCATGCGGAGACAGCCGCCGAGCGGCATGTGCCGTGGACGATGTACATCGGCACGTACACCAAGACGGGGAAGAGCAAGGGTATCTATCGCGTGTCGGTGGATCCGGTCACGCTGCAGTTCGGGACACTCGAACTCGCCTCGGAGACACCCGATCCTTCGTTCCTGGCCATCACCCCCGATGGCCGGGCATTGGTGGCCGTGAATGAACTCGTCGAGTTCGGTGGACAGGCGTCGGGTAGCGTGACGGTGTTTGCACGCAATGCGGCCAGCGGTGCGCTGACGGTGCTGTCACCCTCGCGCGCATCACGCGGTGCGGCGCCGTGTTATGTGTCGATCGATCGCACGGGTCGACAGGTGATGGTGGCCAACTATGTGGGTGGCAATGTGGCCGTGCTGCCGTTGGCCACGAGTGGTGCACTCGGAGAAGCGGGCACGGTGCTCGCGCGCACGGGCAAAGGCCCACATCCGGTGCGTCAGGTGGCGCCCCACGCGCATTGCATTCTGCCCGATCCGGGCAATCGGTTTGTGCTGATGTCGGATCTGGGCACGGACAAGATCCATGTGGCACGTCTCGACGCGGCCACGGGTGCGCTGACGCCGGCCGATGTGCCGGAAGTATCACTGCGACCGGGGTCTGGCCCGCGACATCTCGCCTTCTCGCCGGATGGGCAGACGCTGTATGTGGTGACCGAGCTCGACTCGACCATCGTGGCGTTTGCGTACAATCGGGCAACGGGCGGCCTCACCGAGCGGCAGCGCATCTCCACCCGTCCGGCGGGTGCGACCATCGAGAATTTCCCCGCCGACCTGCATGTGCATCCCACCGGGCGCACGGTGTATGCGTCGAATCGGGGAGACGACACCATTGCCGTGTTCGCGGTGGATGCCACGAGCAAGGCCCTGAGCCTGGTGCAGTCGGTGCCCACCGGTGGCAGTGGTCCACGCAACTTCACGCTCACGCCCGATGGCACGGGCTTGTTGGTGGCCAACCAGCGTTCCGATTCCATTCTGGCGTTTCAGGTGGATGCGGTGACGGGGCAGTTGGCGGCTACGGGGCAGGTGCTCGACGCGCCGGTTCCGGTGTGCCTCACGTTCGCCTGATGCCGGGCCCGACGAACCTGCACGGGGAGGCCAAGTATGCGCGGGCTTGATTTCAGTTCCTGGTCGACCGTGCTCACCACGTTCGTCAGTCTGGCGCTGGTCACACTCATCGGCGTGGGCATTCGCCTGCTGGCGATGCAGACCATTCAGCAACGACGGGAGCGTGAGAACCGGCAGGTCAATGAACGGCTGCGCATTCTCATCGCGGCCTACAAGACCTTGGGCGGTTCGTTCACCGGCAACCTGTTGGTGGATCCCACGCACCTGCGGGATTTGCGGGAATCGGGACTGCTCGATGAACCCGCGATGACTGCCGGCGATCGGGCTCGACGCACTCGTGATGCGGTGGAAGGGGCGCTGTCGGATGTGCTGCTGCTCGGCACCGAAGAGCAGGTGCATCTGGCCACGCAGGTGATCAACGAACTGGTGGCGGGGCGTCAGGTGGAGACGGCAGCGCTGGTTGTCTCGTTGCGGGACTTCATCCGCCGTGTGCTCGATCTGGAGCCGGTGCCGGCGATCGTGGCCACGCTGCGACAGGGGCCAACACGACCGGGTTCAGGCACGGGTGGTGGCAAGGGCCGCGATGGCGGTGGCAAGGACGAGGGACGCGGCGGCGGTGGAGGAGGGAAAGGCGGCGGCATGGGCGCCGGTGGACTTGGGGCGGGATTGGGTCTCGGGATGGGTCTTGATGATCATGCCGATGACACACAGCCCGACCGATAGCCGCTGATGGTTCAGGGCTGGTGGTTGCCGATGGCTTCGAGGAAGTAGTCGCCGTACTTCTCCAGCTTGGCCTGACCCACACCGGGGACCTGCAACAGGGCACTGTGTGTTTCCGGCCGCCGGGCGACCATCTCGAGCAACACCCGGTCACCGAACACGATGTACGCCGGTACACGCGCTTCGTCGGCGAGCTCACGCCGCAGCGCGCGCAGGGCATCGAACAACTCACGGTCGTCGGCGCTCAATTCGTGTGCATCGAGTGACGACGAGGATGTGCCACGCGCCGTTTGTGCACGACGCCACGGCCCCTGCGCCACCCGCTCCTGCTCGGCCGCTTCGGCAATGCGATCCTCCACCGACTCACCGGTGCAGTGATCGCACGACGTACCGCACGGTTCCACTGCTTCATCGAAGTGGCGCACCAGTGCCTGATGCCGGCAGCTCGAACGTTCGATGAGATTGAACAGCGCCTTGGTCGCCGCGTGGGTGCGTTCGCGTAGCGCTTCGTCTTCGAGGCGGTCGAGAAAACGCTCGTGCGCAATGACATCGGCCCACGAGTAGAACATGATGCAGTCGCTGGGCAGCCCATCGCGACCGGCGCGGCCGATCTCCTGATACCACGACTCGATGTCCTTGGGCATATCGCGGTGGATCACGAAGCGCACATTCGACTTGTCGATGCCCATGCCAAATGCCACCGTGGCCACCATCACGTCGATATCGTCGCGCTGAAAGGCTTCCTGGTTGCGCGCGCGTTCTTCGGCGTCGAGACCGGCATGATACGACAGCGCCTTCACACCCTGCTGCACCAGAAACTCGGCGGTCTGCTCCACGCCCTTCCGACTCTGGCAATACACAATGCCACTCTCACCGGCGTGCGCGCGCACCAGCGTGAGGATTTCCCGGCGTGTGTTGCCACCCTGGCCCTTTTTGCGCACACCGATCCGCAGATTGGGCCGGAAGAACGAGCCCTTGAAACCAGCGGGCTTTTTCATGCCGAGCTGGCGCAGGATGTCGCGTGCCACGTCGCGGGTGGCGGTGGCCGTGAGCGCGAGCACCGGCACATCGAGCTGCTGCTTGAGCCCCTGCAGGCGGCGATAGCTCGGCCGGAAGTCGTGTCCCCACTGACTGATGCAGTGCGCTTCGTCGACCACGAGCAGCGAGATGGGACAGCCCTGCACGAAGTCGCCGAGGTATCCGTCGAGCGCTTCGGGGGCGAGGTACACCAGTTCGTAGGCCCCCGCACGGAACGCATCGAGGCGGGCGCGACGTTCGTTGGGTTCGAGCGTGGAGTTGATGGCCGTCACGCGGTACCCGAGACTGGCCACCGCGTCCACCTGGTCCTTCATGAGCGAGATGAGCGGCGAGATGACGAGCACCGTGCCACCCAGCAGGCGCGCCGGAATCTGGTAGGTGAGCGACTTGCCCGCGCCGGTGGGCATGAGCGCGATGCAATCGCGGCCCGCCAGCACCGCGTCGATGACTTCACGCTGGCCAGGACGGAATTCCGTGTAGCCAAAAACGTCGTGAAGGACGTCGTCAGGCGTATGGCCGACGTGAGCGAGCGACGGGTGAGCGGAGGACACGCTGCATTCTAGTCACTTGCCGCGCGTGATGCGGGTGGGTTGAGTAGAAAGGTACCGGGGGCTAGCGGAAGGAAATTCCGAGGCCCAATGACCAGGCGAACAATCGCTCGCCCGCATATGACGGCAAGTACGTGACGCGGGCCGTCGGGACCATCCCGAAATGGCGATGGATCTGCAGGGCGATGTCGCCGCGCATCTGCACACCCCACACGGAGGCACTATCGCCAGCGTACTGCGCGGCACCGATCAGGACTCGGGCCGTCTTGTGATCGAGATCCCGGGCCATACCCACCAACATGCTGGTGACCACAAACCACTGTGACTCCTCGCAACCGCCACTGGGTGTGGGCGTGCACATATCGTTGAGAGAGAAGTTGCCGGCGACACCGATCCCCGCACCGCCGACGATATGCGTGGTCGGACTGATTCGTCTGCCACCGGTGAGGAGTGCATCGGCGAACACGCCTCCCTTTTTGAACTCCTTGGCGCCGGCGAGACGGTGTCCACCCAAGGTGATGTCGGTGCCCCAGGCGCCGTAGCCTTGCGCGGTCGCTGTATTGGATAGGCATGGTATGGCCATCGCCAATACCAGACCACGTATCGATTGTCCGAGTGGCATTGGTCGGGTGGGTGTTGGGCCTACTGCCCCCGGAAGGACAGGCTGACGCCCAGTGCCCACATGGTGGCGGTCTCCCCACGGTGGTCGGGGAGCAGCGTGAGGCGTGCCATCGGACCGATGCCGACGCGATTGCCCAATATGAGCGCCAGATCCGCTCGCACCTGCGTGCCCCAGTCGGTATTGCCACTGTGCGAATACACCGCCGGACCGATGAACAATCGTGCCGTCGTGCTGGCGTCGAGTTGGCGGGCAATACCGATCAACGCACTGCCCATCCACAATTGCTGCGTCGGCGCGCAGCCGCCATCGGGCAGGAACGTGCAGGAGTCATTCGAGGCCAACGTGGCAGTCGTACCTGCGCTGCCGGCGGCGACCAGCGACCATTGTGCGCCCCGATGCACACGGATGGCGAGCAAGGCCTCGAGCAGCGGGACCGTGCGCTCTTTGTACATCACACCCGATACGCCATGCGCACCCACGGTGAGGTCGAGGCCGGCTGCGTGCGCCACTTGCGCGCGAAGTGTGCGCAGCGGTGCGGTGCTGGCGGCAAACAGCAGCGCTGCGGTGACGAACAGGGCACGCGTCATGGAAGGCATTGTCATGCGGGAATAGGGTCTTCTTCTCAAATACTCCCCTGCGTGGCCACCGGCAATGCCCTAGATTGGCACGAATCACACACTGTTGTCCGATCGCGTCGTTCGATCCCGAACCGGCGTCCTCATCCGCCTGGAGATCCTCCCGTGCGTCGTCTTCCGATTCTGGCTGTCGCCACCGCCGTGTCGTTCGTGTCCGCTTGCTCGGGCGCCGACAAAGCACCTGTAGCCGACAGCGTGGCCGCTGTGCCTGTGGCGGCACCGGCTGTCGTGGCCATCGGTATTGCCTCGCCGGCCGAAGGTGACTCGGTCATGCAGCCGTTCACGATTCGCCTCGAGGCGATGGGCGTGGAAGTGGTGCCCGCGACGGGAACGGCCGAGCCGGGCAAGGGACATCATCACCTCATCATCGATGGGGATGTGCCGTCGGACTCGCTGCCGCTGCCGGCGGCGCCGATCGTGATTCACATGGGTGACGCGTCCACCGAGCGGAACATCGAGGGGCTCAAGCCCGGCCCGCATCGCATCATCGCGGTGTTCGCCGATGGCGCGCACGTGCCGATGGCCTCGGTGAAGCGCGATACGCTCAACATCACCGTCATCAAGTAACCCTGAGCCGTCGCTCAGGCAAAATGACGGAATAGCCGCGCGCGCTCGTCGATGTCGTGGCGGTCCAGGTCGACCGCTTTCGCGGATGACTCCCACAGGGCGAGTCCTTCCTCGATATCATCGACGATGCGCGCGCCGGCATCCGGCACATCGAATGCCTTGCCCACCTGCAGCAGATCGCCGCGGGTGAAATGATCGTCCTTGCCACGCACGGTCATCTGGTGCGTGCGTGTCCATGTGCCGCCCACAGCCCACGTGAGGTCATAGGCCGGCGCGAGTGACCAATGACCTGCGTCGTCCATCAGGAACGCGATGTTCTTGACGTGGTCGTCCTGGTTGCGTGCGGCGAGGTTGAACACCATGCGTCGGTACGCCTGATCGATGGCCGCCTGTCCGAGCTGCAGTGCCCGAATGGTGCGGAACCAGTCTTCGTACGAGAGCAGTTGGCGCACGTTGTAGTCGGTGTGTTCGAGCCCACCGAGTGTGTGCATGTGGAGACGGGCCATCGGCTCGGTGCCCGCGGCAGCGAGTGTCGACACGGAGGTCTCCTGCTCGGCGGCCGTTGCCAGCGATACGCCACGCTGCACCCGATCGAAGCGCCGTGTCATGAAGTGCGCGAAGTCGCGTTCGCGCAGCAGATGCGTCTCGCTCATGTCGATCCCCGCACGACGCGCCATCTGCGAGTAGGCATATTCGATGCGCCCGTAGGGCTGCGGCTGGAAATTGCGCGTGACACTGTGGCCGCCTTCGCCGGCCGCCACGCCATCGAACTTGATCATCCAGTGTTCGTCGCCAACCGTGGCCGGCGCAAATCCCGAACGCACGCGGGTGACGGCACGGTTCCACAGAATGAGCGCTTTGGCGCGTGCCCCACCCGCTGTAGCCCCCACCTGCATCATCTCGGGAATGGCCACGCTGGTGTCCCCTTCGATCACACGCCGCGCTTGCTCCACCAGCATGGAGATTTCGAGCGCTTCCTTCGTGGCATCGTTGCGCACGGCATCGATGGGCGGCGTGAACTCGAGCGCGCCCATTGCCCGCTGTCCGATGTACAGCAGGCGCTGCACGGGGCTCATGGCGTCCTGGGGACGTCCGCGTTGTTCGAAGTAACGACGGATGACCGCATTGCCGTATGCGTCGGGCAGGCTGTCGGCGAGCACGCCCGGCAGACCCAGGAAAGCATCGGAGCGCGCGAGTTCGGGGAATGTGATCGGTCCGCGACGATGGAGTGGCAGATGACGCGGCGAGATCTCCAGGCCGGTGGTGCGAAAACCCTCCGTGTACTCGAAGATGACCGTGCCGGTGGACGGATCTTCCGCCACCACGCCCACGTCATGTCCCCACAATCGCACCGTGGCGAGCGCCGCACCGGAGGCACGCCGAGCTGCAGTCCTCGCGCCGGTCATGGATCGCGGGCGCCGCGTTCACGTTCGGTGGCGGGGGTGCTATCGCGTGATGCGGAGGTCTTGCGCGGTCGGCTGGCCCGCTGTCGCACCTGTCCGCTCAGTGCCGCGAGTTGGATGGGCGAGAGCGTGGGCACCGGGAGGAAGGCCTCCAGTGCATCGAGGCGCCCCAGTGCCCGGAGTACCCGCACCACGGTTTCGAGCGTGGAGTTCTCTCCCGCCTCGAGCCGATTGATGGTGCGCGACGGGAGCCCGGATAGTCTGGCGACATCGATCACCCGCAGGTTCTGCTGCAAACGATATCCCCGGATCCGCTCGCCGAGCTCACCGAGTACATCCGGGGTGCTTGTTTCGTTGCCTATTCTGGACATGGAATGCGACGTATAGGTTCCTTTGTCGCCATATATTCATTCAATGTGACTTTAATGGCGTATTTAGTCAATTGATGAATATGGCGACTTGTACGGCGCATTTTGCTGCAAGCAAATCTTTATGCGACTTATGTGGCGCTTTAATTGGTCTTTGATCGCAGAGCATCCGGGGTGTAGGACATCCACTCCACCGGCAGGGCGTCCGAGCCCAGAAACTCTTTCACCAGCGGGGCAAAGGCCCACTCGCCGTTGTCGCTGTTGGTCATCAACACGAGGCACTGCTGCTGCCTGGCGAAGCACACCATCAGCGTTTGTGCACCGTCACCGTGCCCTTGTTTGAAGAAGCCCGGGCCGTGCGGGGTGGTGGTCATCAGCCCCCATCCCAGCCCATAGGCCACACCCAGGCGCTTGGCCTCCGCGTTGGTACCGGTGTCACCAGGCATGGGGAATTCATGCTGGGTGTTCGGCACGATCTGCGGACGCAGCATCTCGGCGCGTGTGCGCTCACCGAGCACCCGCCCCTGCATCAATGCGATCCCGAAGTGTGCGAGATCTTCGGCGGTGGAGACCATCGACCCTGCCGCACGGGCTGGTGAGCGTCGCGTGGCGGCGAGAAACTGCTCCTCTTTGCCGAACCGATCTGCCATGCGCTCGGTGAACGGTGCACGATGAATCATCGTCGTGCTCGACATGCCGAGTGGCTGCAGAAGCTGTTGCTCCATGAGCACCTCGAGCTTCTGGCCTTCGCGCTGTTCGATGACGAGCTGCAGGATGTTGAGCCCATCACCCGAGTAGCGATACGCCGTGCCCGGCTCATGGTGCAACTGCATGCGTCCATCGGGCTCGAGGAAGGCAAAGTTGGCCAGCCCCGATGAGTGACTGAGCAGCATGCGCGGCGTGACGTGTGCCCAGCGTGGATCCTTCACCAAGGCGCTCGCGCTCTCCTTGTAGGCCGGCACCTGGTCGAGCGGCGTCTGAAGCAGTGCGACGACCGGCGTATCGAGCGGCAGGCGTCCACGTTCCACCAATTGCATGGCATAGGCGGCAAACACGCCCTTGGTGATGGACGCTGCCCACAGGATGGAGCCCGTGGTGAGTGGGCGATCGGGGGCTTTGTTCTGCAGGCCGTACGCGGCACTCCACGCAAGACGGCCACCGTTCACGACGGCAATCTGCAACCCGGTGATGTGGTGTTGCGCCACGAGCGTACGCACGAGCGAGTCGGCACGGGTGACGCTGAGTGTGGAGCCATCGAGGCGGCGCACGGTGCTGTCGCTATGGAAATGACTGCCATGGTGATCGACACGCGGCGAACCGACGTCCGTCATGGCGAGCAGTGTCATCGCCCCA
Source organism: Gemmatimonas aurantiaca T-27 (assembly GCF_000010305.1). Taxonomy (NCBI): domain Bacteria; kingdom Pseudomonadati; phylum Gemmatimonadota; class Gemmatimonadia; order Gemmatimonadales; family Gemmatimonadaceae; genus Gemmatimonas; species Gemmatimonas aurantiaca. Next base: position 1,145,235 of record NC_012489.1, read on the forward strand.
ATGTGCAGTGCCATCGTCGGGATCATTCCTGGTCGCTTGAGGAGGTTGTGTCTCTCTACGACCACGCGGGATCGGCTGTTTCACCGATACGGCGCCCTGCAAGACCCGTGATGCCATATTGACCATCGTCGGTGAAATCCCGACGGCGGACGGTGGCACCAACTAGTGTCCGGCCCCTACCCGCACGCCACCGATCCACACCGAGTGTTGCTTTCGGATGTTGCTGATGCGTTCCAGTGGTGATGCGTCGAGTACCACGAAGTCGGCCACCTTGCCCGCTTCGAGTGTGCCGAGATCCGCGTCGAGCTTGAGGCAGCGTGCGGCATCACGTGTGGCGCTCTGCAGGGCCTGGGTCGGCGTGAGGCCGGCGTCCACCATCATCTCGATTTCCATGAGCTCGAAATAGCCCTGGAAACGTCCCACCGGGCCGGTGTCGGTACCCATCGCAATCGGTACACCGGCCTGGTGCAGCGCCTTCATGTTGCGCATGGCGAGAGGCAACTGCGCTTTGTAGCGCTGTGCACTCGCACTGGTGCGTGTGGCTTCCTGTCGGGCCGGCTGCTGCGCGGTGGCCATCCATTCCCGATTGGCATGCGCCAGGAACAGCGAGTCCTTGAAAAACGGCGGTGTGCTTTCGTACACGAACGTGGAAACTTCGCGCATCAGCGTGGGTGAGTAACACACCTTCGACTGCACGAGCTGGCGCGTGAAATCGGCGTCGACGGCCTTGTCACGCACACTGTGGGCGATGTAGTCGGCCCCGGCCGCGAGCAGATCCTTGGCATCGTCGAGATAGTAGAGATGCACCGCGACACGCAGCCCACGCGCGTGAGCCGCATCGATCACGGCGCGATAGATCTCGGGTTTCATCTTGGGCGCCGTGCCGAGGTTGTCGTCGACGCGAATCTTCACGATATCGACTTTCCGATCGGCCACGGCAGCGACCTGCGCGCGCGCATCATCGGGTGATGATGGGTTGAGCACCGGTCCGGCGACATACACACGGGCGTGAGATGGAGCGGTGGTGCGTTGGGCATCGCGGGCGGCGAACACGTCGGGCGATTCATCGCCGAGTGAGTAGACGGTGGTCACGCCGTACGCCGCGTAGGTGCGCAGATTGGCAACACTCGAGGCGTGTCCGTGGGCGTTGATGAGCCCGGGGATGATCACCTTGCCGGCGAGCGGCACACGTTCGGCGTTTGCCGGGATGGTCACCCGCGCGGCGGGGCCGGCGGCGACGATGCGTCCGTCACGCACGAGCAGTGTGGCGTTGGTGACGGGGGTACGGCCGGTGCCATCGATGAGAGTGGCACCGGTGAAAGCGCGGGGGACCGGCTGGGCCACTGCGAGCGCAGGAAGCACTGCGGCAACACCGCACACGCGGAGAAGGCGGGAGGTCAAGGACATGAAACGAGTTTAGCGAAAGAACACCCGAGATAGCGAGGTGCTCTTTCGCTAGTGGGGATCACCGGTACAATCCGTTGAACAGGAACTTGAACGTGCCATGCGGTTGCGCACGCTGGGTGATTTGCGGGCCGTACAGCAGCACACGCCCCTGACCAACCTTGGCTTCCACGCCGGCCACGCCCTTGTCGAGCAGCTCCTGTCCCCATGCCCAGCCACTGCGCAGCGGGGTGGTGCCTTCGAACCAGGCAATGGGTCGTACACCGCGTGATGCGGCATCGGCGCCCAGGGTGAACACCGGGCTCGCATCGAAGAACACATCGGCCTGGCCCGGCATACCGAAGGCGGCTGCGGCGGTGGTATCGACCTTCACGCGCAGCACACTGCCTGGCACGTAGAACTGTGTGCGCGGATAGGGCGTGCCGTCCTTCGCGAGGTGATTGCCGACGGGCAATTGCAGGAATGCTGCGAGATTCACCGCCGAATTGCCGATGGCGACCACGGTGCCACCTTGTTCGATGAACGCCTTGAGTGCGGGCAGGCTCTTGTCCACGTTCATCCGACCGAACTGCCCCTTGAATTCGGCCGGCAGATTGGCCGGTTCGTCGAGCACACCGCCACTACCACCACCACGGCTCGCTGCCTGCACACCGGGAATCGCACCGTCCACGAACACCAGTGCATCGTACTTCGTCCGTAGATTGCCGGCGTCGATCTCGGGTGCAAACACACGCGAGAACGAATAGTTGAACTGCTCGAGAATCCAACGTGCCCAACCCGATGGCATCGAGCCGCCATAGGTGTCCCAAAGTCCTATGCGCGCGGCACGCAGTGGTGTGGTGGCCGTGGGCGCCGACGTTGCACCTGTGGCGTTCACGCCAAGTTCTGTCGCGGCGGTGCGCAACACATTCAACGCGGCGCTGCTGGCCGGTATCCAGAACGCACCGGCCGGCAGCGCGGTGGCATTGGCGCCCGCGCCGACGGTCACGGCCTGCGTAGCGCGTGCCACTGATACCTTGGCGGCCAGCAGGCGATTCACGACGGTGAATGCATCGTTCACGCGCGGATCGATCCAGTAGCCTTTCGCGCCCGTGCTCACCGTGCCGGCCGGCGGTGCGACGTTCCAATCCGTCACGTTGGTGAATGGTCCGCTGAATGGCTCGAGCAGGCGATCGAAACGAATGCCCATCTGATACGCCCATGTCCACCCGGCGTTGTCATACGGCGGTGTTGGTGGTGAGCCCGGATACGGGAACACATCCGGGTGCACCTGCGGTTCGAACATGTCGATCACATGCGGCCGGAATGCCTGCGCCGTCTGCACCACGAACGAACCGGTGGGATACGATTTGCCGTTCACGGTGAACGCCTGCGTGGCGCGCTGCACGGTGATGCCGGTTTCGCGCAGGCCATTGATGAACTTGATAGCCGTGAGGAAATCGGGCTGATCACTCGGAATGATGTACCCGCGCGGATCGCGGTAGTCGGGCGCGTGCTGGGCGGCCCAGATGAGTGAGTCGGCGCCCTTCACCCGCTTGGCCACTTCGGCATCGCGCCGCGGGTTGGGCGTCCAGGTGTCGCGACCACCGCGCTCGATGGAGTTCTTGCCCATGCGGTAGATGTTGAACAACAGGTTCTCGCGCAGGCGCGACGCGTGATCGAGCACGGCGCGATTGAGCGACACCGAATAGTCCACCGACTGACGCAGATGCCATAGCTGCGGCGCCACGGGCAGGGCCATATCACCGCGCGGAATCTGCCGATCGGCGATGAGTGGAATGCGCATCGGTGTGGGACTGCCGATCATCTCCGTCAGCACCGCGATGGTGTTGTGGAACGTGGCCGTATTGCGGATGCCGCCGTTCCACCAGCCGTCGTACGGTGCGCCATTGCGCATGGTGGCACCGGGCTTGCCCTCGATGGCCAACCGCGAGTGCATCGCGGTGCCCAGCGCCTGGATGCCCAGCAGCATCGACGGGTCGAGATTGTAGTTGTACGGATCGCGGAACGGTGGCGAATACACGACCGTGCCGGCCGGCGCGCTCTGATGGTGATTGTAGAGCAGTTGCGGGAACCATTCATGGTACAGCGCACGATTGATGTTCTCCGTCTCCTTCTGCGTGGAGGTGAAGAACTCACGGTTGTTGTCGTGGCCGATGTACTTCTGATACAGGCGCGGCAGCCCCGTCAGCGTGCGTTCCTTGGGATCGCTGGTGCGCATGTACCAGTTGGCCACCAGATCGTTGCCATCCGGGTTGGCATGCACGAACAGGATGATGACGTCGTCGAGAAACCGCATGGTCTCGGCGTCGGTGCGGCTGGCCATCTGGTACACGGTCTCGCCAAGCTGCTGCGCGCCCAGTGTTTCGGTGGCGTGCAGGCCTCCATCGATCCACACGATGGCCTTGCCTTCCTTGGCCAGGGCGCGTGCTTCGTCGTCGGTCAGGTTCTCGGCCTTCGCGAGGCGTTCAGCGATCTGCCGATAGCGCTCGAGATTGCGATGGTTTTCCGGCGATGTGATGATGGCCATCAACTGGTCGCGGCCTTCGGTGGTCTTGCCCATCACGCGCAGCTTTACACGCGGTGATTGCTGCTCGAGCGTGCGCCAGTAGCTGCTGATCTGCTGGTAATTGGCGAGGAAGTAGTCGTCGCCATAGTTGGCGCCGAAGGCTTCCTTGGGCGTGGTGATGCGACCCTGGGCTTGAACCTGAGCCGGTGCGGCAGCACCGAGGAGAGACGCCAGTGACAGAGCGGTCAGCGGGGCGAAGACACGACGCATCGTGGGGCGGGGCAGAGGACACATGCAGTGGACCTGCCCAAACTACGATTGGGGCCCTGGTCTCGCGAACCCAGAGGGGTCAGCGGAGATCGTGCGGACAGAAGGCGTTGCCGTGACTCTCCGAGGGAACGCGCTTCGGCTTGCGCCCTTCGGGGTACGGAGTCTTCACCTCGAGGCGCAGGTGCACCGGGCTGCTCACCGCGCGTGTGTTCCGGATGGCCACCACCGATGAATCGGTCATCACGCAGGAGCGCGCACGATAGGCCTGCCGGTAGTTGGCACAATTGGCATTCAGAATGCCGAATTTCATGGCGGATGAGGCATTGGGTGCGAGGGCGGGCTCGGACAGCAGATGCACGTAGGTGAGTCCGGCCGGCGGACGCCAGGACCGTAGTTCACCCGGAGCCAGCATGATCTGTGTTTCGTACGGACGATTGCGGGCGATCGCGTCCGGGGTATCCACGGCGTCTTCCACCACCACACGGACTGCCACGTCGCAATCGCCGGCCTGTACCCGCAGGTGTGTCTCCCCCACGGCACGCGCAACGATTCGCCCGTCGCGTAACGCGGCGACGCTGGTATCAGCCATGGTGGCCACACCGGCGACCTGGTACACCGGGACACGCTGTGCGGTGAGCGCACCGATGCTGTACTCCGTGGGTGCGTCGCCCAACTGCAGCACCACCGCCGGCATGGCCTGCACCGTGGCGATGGGGCGACAGAGCACGGTGAAAGTTCTCGAGGCGCTGCCGCTGCGTGCTTCCACCTGCAGATCGCCCGTGGTCTGGCAGTCCACCTTGCCACTGTCGCTCAGTGCCATGTCCGTGTTGCTGCCCGCGCTGCCCACCCGGCGCCACTGCACCGGTGCATTCTCCAGCACCGACCCGTTGCGTGTGCGCACCACCGCGGGGAGTGGAGTGGGACGCTGCGTATTGACCACCACCGTGTCGGAATCGGTGACGGTGGTCGTGATGCGCGCGGGCGTAGCATCGCAGGCCGCGAGGACAATCACCAGCGTGAGCAACAGGGTACTGCGGGAGTGGCACATGGCACGCCTTGGAGAAAGGACTGCTCAGGCGCCCTCGTAGGCGAGGGCGATCCACGCGATCAGTTCATCGTCGACCTGCGATACATCGGTCACTCGCACCTTGTACTGACACATCTGCCCGGCAGGCAGCTCCTCCAGTCGATCCTGGGCTTGCAGACCGCGCACATTGAGACCCACTTCGACTCGCGAATTGGTCGCCGGTCCGATCATGCAGAATTGTTTGCTGCGCCGATAGCTCACGTAGGATTTTTTCGGCGACGATTCGAATGCCCCGAGCGTGTGCATGCGGACCAGCAGCGCGTCGTGAATGGGCCGAAGTGCGGTCTTGGCTCCACTGTAGAGCGCGTCGAGCACGTCGGACGGGACGCTTTCCGCGCGGTCCGTCGAGGGTGCCCGAGCGCTACTGGCCGTTCCTGCGACAGCCAGTTGTTTCACCGTGTGCACCACCGTGTTGGCGTCTCCATGGCCCATGCCCAGGCTGGTCTTGAGCATGTTCACGCACTCACCGTGTTTGGTGAGACCACTGGCCTGCACAATGGCCTGGAGTTCTGCCAGCGTTTTCCCCGTGCGCTTCTCGATATTCGCCAGTTGGGTGGCCAGGGCTTTGTCGACGTCCATGGATGTCTTCCCTACGCAGTTGGGTGTGGGCGCAAAAAAAGAGCGGGGCATCACCTCATCGAGAAGGTGGTGCCCCGCTGCACAATGCTCAACAAATCCTGTCGTGCGGCTTGTCTGCCGCCGGCGGATCAGGACCTGGTCGTGCGCCGCCGCCGCGCGACGATGCCCATTGCGACCAGGCCCGATGCCATCAGCGCCCACGTTGATGGCTCCGGTACCGTGCTGCCCCGCCCGGTTTCGGTGAACGTGATACCCTGAATGCCGTTGAGATTCTCGCCCCGCGCTCCGTTGAATGCACCGATGCGATTGTAGTTCGCGGGGCAGCCGTACAGTCCATCCGGCGTCAGATTGAACAACGATCCGCTGTTGGCGCACACGGTGTATTGGTCGGGCATGCTGACGGCGCCAAACTGGAATGCGGTCACGACGCCATTTACGAAGGTGAAGGAATTACTCGCCACGTTTGCCCACAACGTGGCGTCCCAGCCTTGCGCGGGCGCACTGATGCCTGCCGGCACGGCGGTGGTCAAAAATGAAGACGCGGCGCCAGTGCCGGACCCGCCGCTGTTGAGCCAATTGAAGACCGCGTACCCACTCCACGTCCCATTGCTGGCGCCGCTGCTCCCCAGAAGTGCAGCCGAAAATTCATAGGTGACCTGAGCGCCTGCCGGCACGGCGAATGCGATCAGCAGGGCGGCGGCAGAACACGTGCGGCGGATGAGCGGCAGCATGGCAATCACTCCGGGGATGAATGCGGCAGGTAAATGCGGCCACCTCACGCGCGGGCGGCGAGCAAGCCTATGGCCCACCCGGAAGGACCGTCAACTGGGCCTTGGACGTAGTGTGTGATCAAAATCGCAATCGCAGCGTGGCGCCGGGGGTCAGGGCCGTCCATCGTCCACCCTGATAGCGCTCCACCACGTGCACCAGTTCGCTTCCCCGGATACCGCGCACGATACGCGGCGGCTTTTCGGACGACCGAAAGAAGTCTTCCCAGTGACCGAAGATCACATGGTCGGGCGCCAGATGTGCCAGCAGGATATCGGGATAGGCGTGCGCCTGATCGAAGTTGGCTGCGGCGATGATCGCGACGGTGTGCCTTGCGGCCGGCATGGCGCGCAGGACACTGGCGGCGCGTCGCACCACGTCCGGTGATCCGGCTGCATCGTGCACAAACACCCGCACATCCACCGTGTCGGCTCGTGTGCCGATGTCGATGGTGTACGCGTGCACCCGCCCAAGCTTCCAGCCATGGACGGTGCGTGGCAGCTTCGTGCGCGGCGCGCGTTCGGTGTCATTCGCAATGACGATGTTGCCGATGTTGGGCGCATGATCCCACGCGATGGCCCGTACCCGCAAATGCGGGGCGACCACGATCTCCTGCCCGGTGTGGGTGTCATCGGTAGCCGCCAGCGAGTCGACCGCTCGCACATGCCACGGTGCGATTGTCTCGAGCGGTGCGAGCAGATGCTGCACAGTGCGGCTGCCATACACCGTCGCATTGGCCAACAACGGAGACAGCGGCGGCAGATCCATCAGATGATCGTAGTGTCCGTGACCGACGAGCACGGCCCGTACCCGTGACAGGCGATCGGGGCCGGCGTTGGGCAGGGCGGCCAGGCGTCGGTTGATGCGGCCCGCATTGGGTGATGAACCCAACCACCAGTCACCCAGCGCCATCCACCACAGCGTGGGGTTGGTGAAGGACGGCGGGGTCATGACCAGTTGCGTCGTATCCTGCCACGGCATCAGCAGATACCCACCGACACCCATCGCGACGATATCCAGCGAGTCGGTGCAGCCGCTGGGGCATTCCCCGATGCGTTTCACCGTCTGCCCGGCCACGGGTGCAAACGGCTCCGGCCGGCCGGTGCGCAGCCAGTGACAACCCGCGAGCATGACCAGGAGTGCGCACAGAAGCCCTCGGGCGGCGCGGGCACCGCCTGTGACGACGCCGGTGGGCATGGCGGGATGTGGAACGGGCATGGTGCATGGGAAGCTACATCACCCGCCACATCGCCAGCGGCATCCACAATTCGTGCCAGGCACGAAACGCATCGAAAAAGCGACCGTAGGGACGAGCGCCCCTGTCGATTCCTGCAGGATCGGGTATCGTCAGGGGATGCCCGGGAAGGTGCCGCGATTGCGGGCCTCCGATGCCGGATGGCATGCCGCATCATGCGGCTGACTGTCCGGCGTTCACCTCTTGTCCCACGCCTCCTCATGCACGTTTCTCTCTCGCGCGGCACGGTCGCGCTGGTGGTTTCGGCAGCGCTCACGGCGCTCTCCGCCTGCGCCAAAGCCAAGCCGAACACGGGGGCCTCGCCGGCCACCGATCCGCGCAACAACCTCAAGGCCGGTCTGTTCGACGCTGGCGAGTACACCTCGAATCTCAAGGTCGTCGGCAAGGCCGTCTCGCCGCAGGGCTTCCTCGGGCAGACGAACTCCGATCTGGCGTTCACGGGTAACTACGTCATCCAGGGCAACTACAACGGCCCCGTGGTGTGGGACATCAGCAATCCGTCGGCGCCGAAGTTGGTGGTGGCCTACGAATGCCCGGCGTCGCAGAACGACGTATCGGTGTACAAGAACCTGATGTTCATGTCGGCCGAAGCCATGAACGGCCGCATCGATTGCAAGCCGGGTGGTGTGCGGGAGACGGTGAGCAAGGAGCGCATGCGTGGCGTGCGCATCTTCGACATCACCAACATCCGTGAGCCCAAGCTCGTGGCCAATGTGCAGACGTGCCGCGGTTCACACACGCACACGGTGCTCGAAGATCCGAAGGACAAGCAGAATATCTACATCTACGTGTCGGGTTCATCGGGCATCCGCCCGGGCGGTGAACTGACGGAGTGCGCCAACACGGCCAGCGCCGATGCCAACTCGGCGCGTCTGCGCATCGAAATCATCAAGGTGCCGCTGGCTGATCCGGCCAAGTCGGCGGTCGTGGGTCGGGCCAATATCTTCGCTGGCCTCAATGCACCCAGCTCGCACGGTGCTTCAGAAGCCGACAAGGCCGACATCGCGGCGATCAAGGCCAAGGGCGCGTTCATGATCATGATCCCGGCCATGGGTCAGGAAATGGAAGTGCCGAGCCAGTTCGTGAAGCCGGTGCTCGACAGTGTGATGAAGGCGCGCGGTGCCACCGTGGCCAATGCGGCGGACTCCGCGGCCGCACGCCCGGTCATCGATGCCAACATGAAGCGGTTGCTGACGGCCAACGGCATGATGACGCCGCCGACCAAGGGCGGTGCCATTCATGAAACGTCGCAGTGCCACGACATCACCGTGTATCCGGCGCTCGGTCTGGCCGGTGGCGCGTGTGAAGGGCACGGCCTGCTGCTCGACATCAGCAACCCGGTCGCGCCGGTGCGTCTCGACGCGGTGGCCGATTCGAACTTCGCCTACTGGCATTCGGCCACGTTCAACAACGATGGCACGAAGCTGCTGTTCTCCGACGAATGGGGCGGCGGTGGTTCACCGAAGTGCCGTCCGCTCGACAAGCCGGAGTGGGGCGCCAATGCCATCTTCGAGGTGGTGAACAAGAAGCTGGTGTTCAAGAGCTACTACAAGATCCCGACGTACCAGACGGCCAACGAAAACTGCGTGGCGCACAATGGCTCGCTGATCCCGATCCCGGGGCGCGATGTGATGGTGCAGTCGTGGTACCAGGGCGGCATTTCGGTGTTCGACTGGACGGACGCGTCGAACCCGAAGGAAATCGCCTCGTTCGATCGCGGCCCGGTGGACGGCACGCGTATGCAGATGGGCGGTTCGTGGTCGGTGTACTGGTACAACGGCAGCATCGTGAGCTCGGAAATCGCCCGCGGTATGGACGTGGCCGAGTTGGTGCCGAGCGAATTCATCTCGCAGAACGAGATCGATGCCGCGAAGACGGTGAAGTGGGACCAGCTCAACGCGCAGGGTCAGCCGAAGATCGTGTGGCCGCCCAGCTTCTCGCTGGCCAAGGCCTTCACCGATCAGCTCGAGCGCAAGGGCTGCTCGGCGAGCACGGTGAGCGCGCTGCGTTCGCAGATCTCGGCGGCTGAAAAGGCCAACGGTGCAGACCGCAACACCGCGCTGGCCAAGGCCGTGACCGACGCCGAAGGTGCCCGCAGTTGCGATGGTGCCAAGGTCGACATGCTCAAGAAGTCGCTGCAGGACCTGCGCGCCCTGGCGATGTAATCGGCCGCGGCAGACCGTGTGATAGCAGGAAGCACCAGCACGACCAGGTACGTCCATGTGACGTGCCTGGTCGTTGTGCATTGAACGGGCTGGCATACGAAACCCATACAGATTCCGGCGCGTGATCCCCCGGAGTCGAGCGATCGCCGTCTAGTTTCCCTGCCAACCGTGCGGACCGCCGCGGTGACTCACGACATGTTCCCCATCTGGAGGTTGGCACGTCTGCGCGCGTTCTGATTGTCGAAGACAATACCGATCTGGCCTTCGGCCTCAGTCGTACGCTGGAAGCCTACGGCCATCGGGTGGCCGTCGTCTCCGACAGCACGGCGGCGGTTGGGCAGGTGCGTGCGTTTGAACCGCATCTGGTGATTCTCGACCTCATGATGCCAGGGCTGGACGGGTTCTCGGTCCTCGAGCGCCTGCGGGCCGATGGCTTTGGTGTGCCGGTGCTGATTCTCAGCGCGCGCAGTGAAGAAGCCGACAAGGTGCGCGGCTTTCGCAGTGGGGCCGATGACTTTGTCACCAAGCCCTTTGGCGTGCTGGAGTTGGTCGAGCGGGTTTCGGCGCTGTTGCGGCGCACGCGCTCCGCGTCGCCCCCCGACGACGAGAGCACCCTGCCGGCCTTTGTGCGATTCAGCGATGTGGTCGTGGACGTCGCGGCGCGCCGTGTGTCGCGCGCCGATGAAGCCGTGCCACTGACGCCCAAGGAATTCGACTTGCTCCTCGCACTGGTGCGGCAGCCGGAGAAAGCGCTCGCGCGCGCGACGTTGCTGCGGGATGTGTGGGGGCATGCGCCCGATATCCAGACGCGCACGGTGGACCTGCATGTGGTGGAGCTGCGACGTAAACTCGAGCGCATTCCTTCCCGGCCACGTCATATCCGCACTGTCTGGAAGACCGGCTATCGGTTTGATCCATGAAGGCGAGCGCAGGTGCGCCCGTGATCGTTCCCGTAGCCGCCTGGCTCACCACGAGGCGTTTGGTGGGCGTGGTGGTCTTTGCCGTGGTGAGTGTGGCCGGCATCGCGTGGTTGCACGCCCGCAGCCAGCGTGGGTTTGTGGCGCAGATGCTCGAAGCCTTGCCGCTGTCGGCCGCACTCTCGGCCGATGTGCTGGGCGACTGGGTGGCGATGCGGGATGCCCAGGTAGCGTCGCTGGCAGCGCTGCATGCGACCGGGGGGCGCGGTACAGCGACGCTGGCGCTGCAGGAGCAATCCGTGCTCGCCATGATGCGATCGGGCGGCTTCGTGCGTGGCGTGGTGAGCGACAGTCTGCTGCCGTCGATGCGTCGGGTGCGGCGCATCGATTCCGTCACCGTGATCGATTTCATCGCTCCCATAGACGACCATGGGCGGATCCGCGGGAGTGTGATCCTGACGGCTGTGGCCAACCCGGCGGCCTTCTCACATTTCAACGTGGCCGCGCCTGACGATCTCACGCAGCGTACAGCTCTATTCGATCTTGCGGATGGTCGTGTGACGCCGATGACGGTGAGTGCGCCGGGTGGCGCCGTGCCGCAGCCCACCACGGCATCGATGGCTGGCGGTGCGCGGCCAACGGCCCAGTATCTCGAAGATCTGCTGCGTGATGGTCAGCGCGCATCACGTGGTATTGGTCGTGGTCTCACCGGGCGTACGGTGGTCTACGGCCGGACGCCGGTGCCGGGTACGACCTGGTTGCTGGTGCGCGAGCGGGAAGTGGCCGAGCTGATGGTGCTGCTGCAGGGATCCCTCTGGTTCACCGATGCCGTTCTGTCGGCGGTGGTGCTGCTGATCATCGGTGTGCTGTTGCTGCGTTGGCGCGCCGATCATCTGCGTCAACAGCACGAAGCGATGCACTTGCGGGCCACCTTCGTGTCGTCGGTCTCGCACGAGCTGCGCACGCCGCTGACCCAGATCCGACTGTACGCCGAGATGCTGCGACTCGGATTGCTGCCCGCCGTGGCCGATGCATCGCGAGCCCTGTCGATCATCGAGAAAGAGGCCGACCGGTTGTCGATCTTGGTGGAGCGATCACTGACATTCGTACGCGCGGGTACAGTGGTGGAACCTACTGTGCCCGCGCCGGTGAACCTCGGCGATGCGGTGCAACGCGCGATGGCCACGATGGCGCCCCTCGCCGCAGAACGGGATGTCACGCTGCAACTCGAAGTGATCACCGATGTGTCGGCGCGGATCGAACGCGACGACCTGCAGCAGATTCTGCTCAACCTGCTGGACAACGCCATCAAGTACGGTCCCAATGGTCAGCAGGTCCTGCTGCGCGTGGCGGGAGATGCGGAGGTGGTACACATCGCCGTCGTCGATGAGGGGCCTGGCATTCCACTGGAAGAGCGTGAGATGGTCTGGCAACCGTTTGCCCGAGGGCGGGACGCACAACGCGGAAACCAGATCGGTTCAGGGATCGGGCTTGCGGTGGTACAGGATCTGGTGCGCCGCGCCGGTGGTACTGCCGATGTCGACGACGCGGAACGCCATGGGGCGCGGTCGGCTGTCCGCGGGACATGCATCAACGTGCGACTGCCCGCAGCGTGAGGTGGTAGATTTCGCAGCCGTCCTCTGCTGCGTACCGCGTTCCTTTCCGCCGCCCTTCACCGGGAAATCTCATGTCCGGTCCTCGTCCCCTGCGCGCCATTCTGGTTGCGTCTGTGCTGTCCTTTGCAGCCGGCGCCGGTGTTATGCGCGCCCAGCAGCAGGCGACCACGCGTCGCGAACCGCAGTTCGAGAACGACGAGATGAAGGTGTGGAAGTCCATCATCATGCCCAACCAGCCATTGACCCAGCACCGGCACGAACATGGCCGCGCCCTGGTCGCTCTCACTGATGGCACACTGGATGTGGTGAATCCGGCCGGCAAGGTGGTGAACACCTACCATTGGCAGAAGGGCAGGGCGTACTGGCTTGGTGCCGATCCGAAGGGTGAGACTCATGCGGACGTGAACAACACCAAGCAACCCATCGAAGTGATCGTGGTGGAACTCAAGAAGGACCAGCCGTAGTCGTGGCTGACACCATTCGCCTGTATTCCCGCGACACGGTGAAGACCGGGCGCTACGCGATGATCGGGGCGGAACCGGTAACAGCGCAGCGCGTGTGGTTTGTGCTGCATGGATACGGACAACTCGCACCAGACATCCTTCGGCCATTCGATGGTGTGGTGCCCGCCGACACCTGCGTGGTGGCTCCCGAAGGGTTGTCGCGTTTCTATCGCGACATGCCACGTCCCGATGGCAGTCACCTGCAACGGGTGGGCGCGACGTGGATGACCCGCGAGGCGCGGGAAGACGATATCACGGATGCCGTGCGGTGGTTACAGGACGTGCACGACGCGGTGATGGCCGAGGCGCAGCAGGTCACCGCTACTGGGGTGCTTGCGTTCTCGCAGGGCGTGGCCACCGCGACACGATGGCTGGCGGCGGGTCATGTCCAACCGCAGCAGTGGGTGGTGTGGGCGGGGGGCTTGGCCACCGACATCGATCACGAACGTCTGCGTAAGCAGCTCGCACATACACAGGTCACGCTGGTGGCAGGCAACGCCGATCCGTTTGTGTCGGAGGAGGCGCTACAACTGTCGCTGGATCGTCTGCGTTCGTGGCAACCCACTGCCGTGGCACAGTGTTTTGTCGGTGAACACCGCCTGGATGGGTCGGTGCTCGCCACCTTGCTGGCGGGTCTACGCGCATCATGAATCTGGAGCGACTGGCCCTGGCTGCCCTGATTGCCGAGTGGGCGCGGGCGGTGGACCGTATCGAGCGCCGTGACGTGACACTGCTCGACGGGGTGCCGGACTATCTCGACGATCTGGCCGTGCGCCATGAGATATCGCGTCGTATCCGGGCGCGTCCGGTCACGGCCGACACGCGCGAAACGATGGCCGAGCTGGACGGGATCTATCGCGACGCGACCGTGGAGAGCGCCGAATGTGTGCCCGGCATACACGACGCGGCGGCCCAGGAGTGGACCGCCGCGCGTGAGTGGTACTATTGGCGCCGGCTACGCTGACGCACACGCCGCCGACGCTGCAAGAATTCAGGCCTTTTTGCCGGCGACCATTCGGTAGACAAACAACAGCAGCAGGGCGCCCAGCACGCTGGCGATGAAGCCGGCCTGCGCTCCCGCCGCGTACAGCCCCAGCATCTGCCCGAGCCACGTGCCGACAAAGGCACCGGCAATGCCGAGCAGGATGGTGATGATGAAGCCACCCGGGTCCCTACCGGGCATCAGGAACTTCGCAACAGCACCCACGATGAGCCCGATCAGGCACGTGTACAGAAGACCCATGTTTTGCTCCAGGAAGTGAGAACGTCCGCCGCCATGGCGGACATGCCTACGTACACCCGGGGTTGACATCGGGGGAAGACTGTTGAAATATCAGCATGGTTGAAAAATCAGCAGACTTTCTCCCCTGATATCCATGGCCACCCCCCAAGACTCTGATTCTGCCCCCGGCAGTCTTTCCCGCCGCGAACGGCAGGTGATGGACATCCTGCACCGGCGTGGTGAGGCGACGGTGGCTGAAATCATGGCCGAACTGCCGGATCCGCCCACCTACTCGGCGGTGCGGTCCATTGTGCGCATTCTGGCCGAGAAGGGCACGATCCTGTTCCGCGAGGATGGCCCCCGGTACGTGTACTACCCCGCGGTGGACGGCGACGCCGTGCGCGAGAACGCGCTCAATCACCTGGTGGAGACGTACTTCGGTGGGTCACCCGAACTGGCCGTAACCGCGCTGCTGCGGCGCGGCGATCTCGGGCTCGATGCCCGTGATGTGTCACGGTTGCGCGATGCCATTGCCAAGGCTCGTCGCACGGAAGGAGGAAACGATGTCTGACACCTTCCTGCTGTCCATTAATACATCGGCCTTGTTGCTGGTGATTGCCAAGATCACGCTGTTGCTGGGCCTCGCGGTGTTGGGCGCCCGGCTTCTGCAGCGTGCTACGGCGGGTTTCCGCCATCTCTGGTGGTTGGTGGTGCTGGTGGCCACGCTGATGATTCCGGTGCTCGAGTTTGCGCAGCCGATGCGGTTCGGGGTGATTCCGAACGGCGTGTTCACGTCGGCCGGCACGATCGCATCAACGGATCGGGTGACGCCGAATCAGGCGCCTGCCACGATTGCGGATGTGGCGGCACCCTCGGACAACGCCGCGGACAAGTCTTTGGTCGACGTGCCGGAATCTGCTGCGCCTGATGCGCCGGCCGCGAGCGTCGCACCCAGCGTGTTGACGCGTGTGATGTCGTACGTGCAGTCGCTCTCGCCGCTGGCGATGATCGCCATGGTGTGGTGTGTTGGCATGTTCATCACGGCCGCGTGGTTGCTGCGGAGCTGGGTGGCTGCGGCGCGCATCGTACGGCGCGCGACGCCCGTGGCGGCGTCCGATTGGCTCGACCCACTCTATGAAGTGGCCGATCGCATCGGACTCGACGATGTGCCGCGTGTGGTGCGGTCGGCCGATGTGCGCATGCCCTTTGCCTGTGGTGTGCGCACGCCGACCATCGTGTTGCCGCTGTCGTCCGATACCTGGAGTGTCGAGCGTCGTCAGGCGGTGTTGCTGCATGAACTCGCGCACGTGCGCCGCAACGATTTGTTGGGGCACACCTTCGCGCGGCTTGTGTGTGTGGTGTACTGGTTTCATCCGATGGTCTGGATGGCCGCTGGTGCCCTGCGCGCCGAAAGCGAGCAGGCGTGTGATGATCTGGCGGTGTCGTCGGGCACCCGCGCGTCGGACTATGCCGAACATCTGCTGGATATCGTGACGTCGGTGAAGGGTGACGCCACGCCTGCGGTGGGTATCGCGATGGCCCGTCGCAGCGAGTTCGAAGGGCGCATGCTCGCCATTCTCGATCCCGAGCGTCCCCGGCGCAACACGACGCGTCGTCAGGCGATCACGCTGGCGGGGCTCATCGGCGCGGTGACGTTGCTGGTGGGTGCTGCGGCGCCCGTCGCTCCGGGCGCTGCCGCCGCCGCGCAAGGCATGATGACGGACTCGCTGGCTTCGAGCGCGGCGCAGACCGTGGCGCAGCACTCGATGGGGGATTCAGGTCGGCGTGGTACGCAGCGCGCATCCCGGCCGATGATGGATGCTGTGGCCACGCCGGAATCGGCTGCCATGCCGGAGATGCAAGGGCGGGTGTTGCCCGTCCAGCCGCCGGCCGGTCCGTCTGGGCGTCTCGATCGTCGTACGAACGACGCCATCCGGGATCTCGTGGCGCAGTTCTCTGTCGAGGTGAGCACTGGCATCGCGAGTGCGTTCGGTCCCGGTGCGCGGCAGGGATTTGCGAAGACGCCCCTTTCGGGCCTCGACAGCCTATCGGCGAACGAGCGGGTGCGCCTGCTGGTACGCCTGCTGACGACCGACAGCAGCGGGTCGATCCGCCGCGTGGCTGCGTGGGGTTTGAACGAGTACCAGATGGTCGATGGCACGCGCGCGGCGCTGATGAACGCACTGCGCCGGGACGCCGACGCGGGTGTGCGTGAGATGGCTGCCTGGTCGCTGGCTCAGGAGCACACCGCATCGGGTGGGGTCGGCAGTGCGCTGATCGAAGCGGTGCGCAGTGAAGCCGGTACCAAGGCGCGCGGCACGGCGGCGTGGGCGATCGGCACGCTCGATGTACGCGACGCAGAAGCCGTGCTGCTCAAGGCCCTCGACGATCCCGAGGCCTCGGTGCGCTATCGTGCCGCGTGGGCATTGGGCAGTGTCAGACCGGCCGCGTTGCCGGCGGGGCTCGTGGGGCATCTCGCTGACAGCAGTCGCAATGTGCGGCGCGCGGTGACGTGGGTGATTCACCAGGTCGGCGACGAGAAGGCCGCGCCGGCGCTGCAGCGTGCACTGCGGTCCGAAAAAGATCCCACCGTGCGTCGTGACATGTTCCGCACGCTGGTCTCGCTTGGCGAGAGTTCGACGGAGTTCGTCAAGGAGATGATCGACAGCAACGATCGGGAGATTCGTGAACAGGCCATCACGTTGCTGGCAGGACATCGTGTGCCGACGCCATGGCCATGGCCATGGCCGGATCCGCGCCCGTATCCCTGATCGCGTTTCGCGTTGGTCCATGAAGGTGTAGTGGTAGCAGGTCGTCGCAGGACGCTGACGACAGCAGCAACAATCGAATAGTGGAGAGCGGCGCCTCGGCGCCGACTCTCTTGTCCCTGAGTGCTGAAATTTCAACACTGCCGCGTGAGGCGGTGGAGGCGACGATGAAAAACTTCCTGGCGGGTGTGGTGGTGGCCAGCACGCTGACGGTTGGTGGATCCGACGTGCGATCGGGAGCACCGGTGGTTGAGGCGCGCGCGGCCGTTGACGTGGAGGCACTGTTGACCGGTGCACGTGGCGCCCCGGCACTGCTGTGTCAGTATGCTTCGCGCGCGGTGCGCAGCATGGGATGGGGCAACGGCGCCGAACCGCCGGTGACGCGTCTGCCGGTGATGGCGCCCGAACGCAACGAAGTCCTGTCGGCATCGGCGGTGAACCGCGTGGTGCAGGCATTGGGTGATACCGATCCCTGCGTGGGCGAGGTGGCCTCGCAGTTGTTGGCGACGCAGCCTGATTCGCTGATCATGGAGCCCATGGTGGAGCGTCTGTCGTCGCGCGATTCGGTGGTACGGGCGTCGGCGCTGACCGTGTTGGGCCGAGGCGATGTGCGTGATGCGGCTTCGGCGGTGCGCCGTGTGTTGCGTGACGACGTGGTGAGCGTGCGGGCCAATGCCGCGTGGGCTTCTGGTCGCATGCGTGACGGCGCAGCGTTGCGCGCATTGCATGATCTGGTGGGTGACCGCAACACCACGGTGCGCCTCGCGGCCGTGACGTCGCTGGGGCAGATCGATTCCACACGCAGTGTGGCCACGCTGGTGCCGCTGCTCGCGAATGACCCGAGCCCGCAGGTCCGTCGCACGGCGGCGTGGGCCATCGGCAATATCGATCCGCGCGAAGGCAGTGCGGCGCTGGCCCGGGCCCTGCGTGACCGGGATGCATCGGTGCGCGAGATGTCTGCATGGGCACTCGGACAGCAACGGCGTCTCACCGATGACGCCGGGGACGCGTTGATGACCATGGTGTCGCGCGATGAAGATCCCGACGCGCGCGAGTCGGCGGCGTGGACGTTGGGCAATACCAATCACCGCGCGGCAGCGAGTGTGCTGGCAACAGCGGCGGCGGATGATCGCAGTGCCGATGTACGGGAGATTGCCGCGTGGGCCGTGGGGTCGATCGGCAATGGCAACGGCGGCACGGCACCATCGGCGCTGCTGCGCGCGCTCAAGGACAAGGAGCCGAAGGTGCGTCGCGCCACGGCGTGGGCCCTCAAGGAACTGCGCGATCCGGCGACCCTGGATGCTGTCGTCGATGCATTGGAGCGGGAAGATGTGGATCGGGTGCGTCAGGCGCTGATTCGTGCGGCTGCGGACATGGGCGGCGGCAGTGATCGTGCGGTGCGTGCACTGGTGTCGTCGTCCGATGCCAAGGTGCGGGAGTTGGCGGTGCGTTCGCTGGTGCGTGGTCGGACCATCGATCCCTGGCCGTGGCCGATGCCGCGTCCGCGTCCATTTCCCTGAGGCGCGACTTCTCCAATGATCTTTTCATTCACGCGCACGGCCGCATTTGCCGTGCGCGAGGGGCGGGCGCGTGCTTTCGCGTCGCTCGCAGCGATTGCGGCGATCGTGACCTGTGCCGGCAGTGCGAGCGCTCAGACCACGGGCAACGTACGTGGCGAGGGGACGGGGGCTGCGGCCGTGGTGCCTGGTGCACCTTTGCGATTGCCGGCGACGGCGGTGCGTGCCACCTCCACGCCTACCCTCGATGGCCTCGACAATGACGCGGTCTGGCAAGGCGCGCCGATGGTCGATGCCTTCCAGGAGTATCAGCCGCGTGTCGGTGGTGAGCCGCGCTTTCGTACGGAGGTGCGTGTGGCCTACGATGATCGCGCCCTGTATGTGTTTGCGCGCATGCATGATTCGGCGCCTGACAGCATCATCGCGCTGCTGAGTCGTCGGGATGTGCGCACGTCCAGCGATCACTTCATCGTGGTTTTGGATTCCTACCACGACCGGCGCACCGGCTATGAATTTGCCGTCAATCCTGCGGGCGTGAAACGTGACTATCTCGTGTACAACGACAGCAACGAAGACGGCACCTGGGACGCCATCTGGGACGTGGCAACCCGTGTCGATTCGTTGGGATGGACGGCCGAGTTTCGGCTGCCCTTCAGTCAATTTCGTTTTCCAGAGCAATCGGCTCACACGTTCGGTCTGATGTTCCTTCGGGAGATCGCGCGCACGGGCGAGCGTGTCAGTTGGCCGCTGTTTCGCCGCGACGCGCAGGGGTTCATCTCGCAGGCGGGTGATCTGGTCGGTCTGCAGAACATCCCGTCGCCGCGTCGCCTCGAAGTGACCCCGTATGTGCTCACCAAGAACACCACCCGGGCTTCAGATGGTGGTGCGCGCACACACCCGCAGCAGAGTACGGTCGGTGCCGATCTGAAGATGGGCCTGGCATCGAACCTGACGCTCGACGCCGCGGTGAATCCCGACTTCGGACAGGTGGAAGCCGATCCGTCGGTGCTCAATCTGTCGGCGTTCGAACAGTACTTCGAAGAGCGACGTCCGTTTTTCCTCGAGGGCGCCGGCATTTTTGAGTTCCGCAACTTCTGCGGCGATATCGATACCGGCTGCCGGGGTCTTCTGTACTCTCGGCGCATCGGACGTGCGCCGCAGTTGATGGGTCGTTACGGTGATGCCGCCAGTCCACAGCAGTCCACCATCCTCGGCGCGGCCAAGGTCACCGGTCGCACGCGAAGCGGTCTATCGGTGGGCATGCTGGATGTCGTCACCGAACGCATGGTGGGGGCAGAGGGTCGTACCATCGAGCCGATGACCAACTATGCGGTGGCGCGCCTGCAGCAGGATCTGGCCAACGGGCAGAGCGGTGTGGGGGCCATGGTCACGGCGGTGCACCGCTCGCTCGATGAATGGACGACCCCGTGGTTACGTCGCGAAGCGTACACCGGCGGCATCGATGGACGTCATCGATTCGGGGGGCGCAACTACGAGGCGACCTTCTCGCTTTCGGGCAGTATGGTGCGCGGAGATGCGCGCAGTATTCACCAACTGCAGACCGATGGTGTGCACCGCTATCAGCGCCCCGATGATGGGCTCACCGTGGACTCCACCCGGACTTCGTTGGCCGGTCTCGCGCAGCGTGTCTCGCTGAGCAAGTTCGGCGGTGGGGTCACACGGTTCCAGTTTGTCTACCAGCGCTTCACGCCGGGCTACGAAACCAATGATCTGGGCTTTCAGGCACGAGCCGATGAACAGATCGCGCGCGGATGGTACGCGTTTCAGTTGCTCAAGCCCACGACGTACTATCGGCGCGCGTTCATCAATTCGAACATCGGCACCAACTGGTCGGCCGCTGGGCTCAACACGTGGAACAGTTTCAATACGAACTGGCACATCGAGTTGCCCACCCAATGGTGGCTGCATTGGGGCATCACGGCGCAGAGCATCGCACCGGCCTATGACGATCGTGTGGCGCGTGGCGGGCCCGCCGTTCGTGTGCCGTCGGGATTCAACTACAGCGTGGGGGTGGAGGGCGACCCGCGGCGGGTGCTGATTCCAACGCTGTTCATCGGCGGGCGCCGGGGCGATGAGGGGCGTCATCGCAGTTTCTGGGTGGAACCCAACCTGCAGTTCCGGGCGTCCTCACGATTCTCCACGTCGCTCAGTGCGAGTTGGCAGCGTGCCGATATCAGTGCGCAGTGGGTGCGCAATCGCACGGACAATGTCACCGGCGCGTTGCAGTCGCTCTTTGCGCCGCTCGACCAGACCACCTTTTCGAGCAGCATCCGTCTCAATTTCACGGCCACACCGACGCTGTCGTTGCAGGTGTGGGGGCAGCCCTATCTGTCCACCGGTGACTACGACCGGCTGATGCTGCCGGCGGCACCACGGGCGGCGAAATACGCTGACCGCTGGCGTGTCACGGCTGAAGATGGCGGTGGGTTCCAGTTCCGTGAGTGGCGCTCGAATGTCGTGGCGCGCTGGGAGTATCGTCCCGGTTCAACGGTGTTTCTGGTGTGGCAGCACGGACGCAGCGGCTACGAAGACCAGTCGGGGCAGTTTGCCTTCGGCCCCGAGATGCGTGACCTGTTCGGATTGCCGCCAAACAACACGTTCCTGCTCAAGGTGTCCTACTGGCTCAACCCATGAGCTTCTGCATCACACTCTGGTTTTTTGTGTTGCTGTTTGCTGGTGGGTGACACTCAGCGCCGCACGCGTTCGATGCGCACGATCTCGATGGGTGGCTTGAGACTCTGGCCATCGGCCGGCCGTTTCTGGATGGACCGCACGATGTCCATGCCTTGTGTGACCTGACCGAACGCGGCGAACCCCTGGCCATCGAGATTGCGATGGCCGCCGAAGTCGAGCGACGGTTGATCGCCGATGCAGATGAAAAAGTCCGAGGTGGCCGAATCGGGGCCGCCTCGGGCCATGCTGAGTGTGCCATTGCGGTGCTTGAGACCGGTGGCGTTGGTGCGCTCGAGCGGGATGGCGGGAAAGCGCGTGCGTGTGGGGGCCGGGTTGGCGCCACCCTGGATCACTTCGATGCGCACCGTATCGCGCGGCTGATTGTCCATCGTGACCGTGCGATGGAAACGGCCGCCCGTATAGGCGCTCGAGTCGACGTAGCGCAGGAAGTTGCGTGCGCTGATCGGTGCCCGCGCACTGTCGATTTCGGCCAGGATGGTACCGAGTGACGTTTCGATGCGCACGGCGACGGTACCGGGCGTCGGCTGCTGGGCGTGCGCCGTGGCCGGATGTGCCGCGATGCCGAACACGGAACCGAACAGCAGGGCACAGGCGGCGGGGCGTACACGCCGCAGGAGGGAGGTGATCATGGCCTCAAGAATGGCTATATTTCAGTCTTGAGGCCACGCCCTCACCCAAATCGGGAAAAGTCCGGGACGGCCCGGCCCTACTTCACTGGAGGGCCGTATGGCCGCCTGGGTTTCATTGCTGGTCGCTGGCGTGTTGGAAGTGGTGTGGGCCTACTTCATGAAGCAGTCGCAGGGGTTCACGCGACTGTGGCCCTCCGTGATCACGCTGAGCACGATGATCGCCAGCTTCGCGCTGCTGTCACTCGCCATGAAGACGCTGCCGTTGGGTACGGCCTACACCGTGTGGACCGGGATTGGTGCCATCGGCGCTTTTCTGGTGGGCATTCTGGTGCTTGGCGAAACGGTGAGCCCCATGCGCATCACGGCTGCCGTGTTGATCGTGGCTGGGCTGGTGCTGATGAAGCTCTCGTCCTGATCACGGTCGGTTGTGGCACGCGCGTCCGGCTCAGGGATGGGCCTTGAGCGTGAGCCAGGCGGTGTACCCCTCGGTGGGAGGGCGCGAGCCGGGGGTTTCTGGCCACGGTGTCACGGAGTCGAGTGACACTCGCGTTCCAGCGATCACCGTGTCCGACGGCGGCGCGCCCCACCGCAGTGTGAAGGGCACGGTTGCTCCACCGCCAACACGATAGCCCAGTGTCACGTCGACATCGCCCATGCGTACGCAGACCACACTGCGCGGGCAGCGGGAGTCCTGATCCACGGACAGCAGGGAGAAGGATGGCGCACCGCTCGTCGGCTGAATGACCTGACCAATGCGCACGGATTGTGACCGTGGCGTATCAGCGGGGCCGGCGGCGGTGCCGCTCGAGGAGCATGCGACCAGCAGAGCGGTTGCCGCGGTCATGGAGACCGACACGGGGCGACTCGGTGGTGTGAAAGATCGAGAGGCGCGCATGGGGCCCTGATAGAGAGGGGACCGATCGAAGCGGACACGGGGCCATACCCAAGCGTGGCGGGACCAGTCACCGCAGGGCCGATGATTTCTGGGACGAATGTGGTGATCTGCGTGCGAGGTTGCTGGGGGCTGTCCGCCGTTGAACGAACATGCTTGACGATTGCGCGGCCCGATGAAAGACTGGGATGGTTGCTCACGAATGGAGTCACGATGAATCCCAAACAGCGCTCGGTGCGAGCCTCCTGGACTGCGTACGTCGCTGCAGGCGCGTTGCTGTTGGCCTCGGCATGTGGTGGAGACAGCGCCGAGCCGACCACGCCCGTTGGCGTGACGGAGATGAGCGCACGCGCTGCGTCCTACATCGAAGAGTACATCGGGCTGATGCAGCGCCATGTGCACAGCACCCATCGCGTCGATTGGACGCAGGTGCGCGCCCGTGCCCGCGCTGCGGCGGCCGGTGCGCAGTCGCTCGACGACGCGCGTGTCGGCATCCAGGAGGCACTGCTGGCGATCGGTGAGTGGCACAGCTTCTATACCGGGCCCAATGGCGTCACATTCAGCGTGCCTAGTGTGCCGTGTGGGGCTGCGTCGTCCTGGCTACCACTGCAGCCGCCCAGCGATGTGGGCTACGTGCGGATTCGCGAGTTTTCTGGTGGTGTTGTCGAATCGATCGCATATGCGGACTCGGTGCATCGGATGATCGCGCGTGCCGACAAGCCTGACCTGAGTGGCTGGGTTGTGGATTTGCGTGGGAACCGAGGCGGGAACATGTATCCCATGTTTGTCGGTATCGGTGCGCTCATGGGGCCCGGTCGCTATATCGATTTCATCGATGCCGATGGTGGGCGCATTCCCGTCAGCTATCGGAACGGTGGAGTCTTCTACGGCGCGGAGGAATTGGTTCGCATTGAGCGACCATACCATGTCCGCGATCACAACATCCCGATTGCGGTGATTGTCGATGGTCTCGTGGCGAGCTCTGGCGAAGCTACCGCATTGGCGTTCCGCGGCAGGCCGCGCACGCGCCTCTTCGGGACACCGACGTGTGGCATGGCCTCGGGGAACATCACCCTGTTCATGTCCGACGGCGCGCGGGTCGTGATCACTCGCTCACTCATTCATGACCGGATGAGCACGGGCGACGGCGGTCCGATCCAGCCGGATGTCCGGGCAGAAACGGGTGATGAGGCGATCGCGCAAGCGGTGTGGTGGCTGCGCTCACAGCACTCGGCGACTGAACGCGAGGACTAGCGTGTCTGCAGCGCCCGCCGGGTACAACGGGCAATGCGTGGTGTGCGCGTCACCCAGGCCACGACATCGGCGACCGCACTCCACGCCTTGTCTGTGGTGGTCACCGCAGCGGGACCGGCCGGCGTGGTGACGAGTGGAGTGGCGGGCCCCTGTGTGAGCGAAGCGTCGATGGCGTCGAAGAACACATGGTCGGCCGGAGTCTGTGTCAGTGTCTGACGGGCGGCATGCACGGTGGCGCGCATATCGGCATTGGCGCCAAAGAAAGAGGTCCGGACTTCGTCGCAGGTCGTGAGCACCAGCGATTGCAACGCCTGCAACCGCAGCACCCGAGGGAGAGTGGAGTCCGACACGGCATCGGTGAGCTCGCGTCGGAGCTGCCGGGTTGGGGTCTCCGCCGACTGATTCATCATGCTCTCGATAAACGCCATCCGCGGGCGAGCCAGCGATGTGCGATTCATCGAGGCGGCCGGTGAGTCGGGCGCACGCAATTGTTGCAAGCCGTCGCGTGCCATATCCACCAGCGTGGCACCAGCGAGGGCATCCATCGCGCCTGTGCCCACGTCGATGATGGCAAACCCCACCATGAGCGTGCGCCGCAACGTGCGTTCCGCCGCAAGAGAGTCGTGCATGGCCAGCGACCACGCCGCGCGATAGATCGACGCAATCGCCAACTGGCGCGCGTCGCCAAAGGCGACCAGCGGTGGAAGCGGCACGCGTGCACTGTCACCCGATGGTACAACGGGCTGCATCAGGCCGATGGCGGGCGACAGATGTGCCAGTTGCTCGAAGTCGTTCCACAGCGGCGCCTGCGCCATGGCGCCCAGGTATGAAAGTTCGGCGTTGGTGAACCCTTCGCGTGCGCGCGCCACGATCATCGAAGGATTTGGACCTCGATATTGCGCCGAACGCATGCCCGAGAACATGCCCGCGTCCGGTGCCAGCGCATTCCACGGGCGCGCGCCGGGATTGATACCGCGACGACGGCTCGGCAGAATGGGCTGCGCCGCGCCCAACTGCTGCAAGGCGTTCGTCAGCGTCTGGCGCGAAGTACCGGCGGCCGGCGGCATGCCAGTGGACGCCGATGGTGGCCCGTCGATGTCGAGCGGGGGCGTGTCAGCGCCCAGACTGCGGAGGGAGTCGAGCGCTGCCAACCGCGCGCCGATGCGGTCGAGATCGAAGGTGCGTGTGGGACGGGAGGTGCCGATGGCGACCACCGGCACGAGCACCATGAGTACCACCACGACCGCCACGGCCTGGATGGCCCACACCCGTGCTGCCGCCAAACGCGTGGGGCGGCGTTCAGCGGTGGGCGCGTCATTTTCGGGGGCCGCGTGCATCGGGGGCATGCTGCAATCTGTGCAGATGTACCGGGCACCGTCATGGTCGTGCGGACAGCGAAATGGCGATGTCACCAACGCCGCACGCCCCGGCAGCGTTGGTACGCGCCTGGGGCGTGATCGGGTGTGGCTGTATGACTGCAGCGTGCGGGAGACAGTCCGGACGCAATCGAGAGGAAGTGCGGCCCGCCGAGCCTATTGCCCGGCGATGGCCGCGCGGGGAACGGAGGATCAGCGCAGCGTGACGCCGACGGCGATGGGCACCCAGCGAATCGCATTGCGGTTCCCGATGCCCTGATCGCGGTCGAGATAGTCCTTCGTGTTGCCGAAGACGTTCACGAATCGCGATTCGACAAACAGTGCCGCGCCGCCGATGCCGAACTCCATGCCGCCACCGAGCTGCGCACCAAAGGCGTTCTGACGGATGCGGTTGGCATTGTTGAATTCCACCACGGGTGTTTCGCCGTCGCCGATGGCTTGATCAATCGGAGAGTTCGTTCCGAACGAGCGGAACTGATACATGCCTGCGCCACCCACGCCATAGATGCCGAACGCACCAAGCTGTCCACGCGCGGTCATGTTGAGTGTCGCGGAATAGATCTGCGGGCGATTGGCTGGAATCGCGAGCCCTTGGCCCGAGGCGTTACGCGCCACGACCCTGCGATCGCTGCCGAGGCGATTGTATCCCAGATCGAGACGCACACCCAGGAGCTGATTCGGTCGATGGAAACCGATTGGTACCTGCACATTGAAACCCGGCTCGTAGCCCCGGTCCTTCAATTCCAGCGAAGGCAGGGACGTACCGCCGCCGAGCGACAGATAGAAGCCGCTGTTGCGAAAGAGCGCAGTGCTGGGCCGTGGTGGCTGGACCGACGTAATGCTGTCCTTCGTATCGATGGTGCGGGTGGGGGCCGCAACAACGTTGATGGTTGCTGACTGATTGGGCAGTGCCACCGGTGCGGCGCTTTGCGCCCACAGCGCGACCGGGGTACCGATGGAGCAGGCGACCGCCGCGCAGGTGCACGCAGTGGAGAGACCGCGGCGCGCGCGCGAGATCAAGAAAGAAATTGAATACGTCATGTTCGCCTCCGTGGGAATCGTTGCGGTTCCGTGCTGCGATCAGGATAGGGGTCTCCTGTCCCGTTCGCGCGTTCCCACACGAGTGATCTTTGCCACACCCTTTGGCAGGGGCGGGACCTGCCCAAAAGGGGGAGACAAAGACTCCGCTGGCGGCTACTGGTTGGCGTAGCAGGCAACTCCTATTCTGCCTCTGTGTCTGATGGTGATCTCACGGAGCGCCACGCGGCTGCATCGCGGGACACTGTCACCAACTCACCGACCGACGGTACCGGTCGTCTACATACAGGAGGCTTCCATGTTGACCACACTGGCCATTGTCCTGCTCGTGCTCTGGGCACTCGGTATGGTGTCCGCCTACACCATCGGCGGTTTCATCCACATTCTGCTGGTGATTGCCATCATCATGGTGCTGGTGCGTGTCATCCAGGGTCGTAGGCCGATCCCTTGACGATGACCGCAGGACAGCAAGTGGGGCCGCATACACCAGGTATGCGGCCCCGCTTGTTTTTGTAGAACCTTCAGTGCCAAACGCGGAGGTGATATCCGTCGCCTGCGGTCAGCGAGGGCGCACCGCGTCCAGCAAGCTGCTCAACCGGGTCATATCCAGCGGCTTGACGACATGTGCATCAAACCCCTCGGAGAGGGCGCGCTCCCGATCCCGTTCAGCGCCCCAGCCCGTCATGGCAATCAGCATGGCCTTGCGGGGAACATGCCTGGCGCGGACGATACGGGCGAGTTCGTACCCGGACATCCCGAGCAACGAGACATCGACAAACGCAATGTGGATAGGAGCGTCGACTGGTTGCTCTTCCGTCAGAAACGGAAGGGCCTCTTCTGCCGATGACAAGGCCATTGCATGGCACCCCATCAGTTCGAGTACCATTACCATGCTATCGCGTACATCCTGATTGTCATCGATGACCAGTGCACGGATTTCAGTAGGCGGCATGCGTGTGTTGTGAGGGAAGCCGGCGATCACATGATCGGGCCCGGCATGCAAACACGAGCCGTGCATCGGTTGCACGGCAAGTGCGTTTCAACGTGGCGCACCGGGCGCTGGCAATCCGCACGACCGATCCGCATCTTCTACCGCTACGGTCCGGAATAGTGCTCCGGAATATGTGTGCGCAGTCACGTGGAGGCACGGGCGGACGATGGGTGGTGCGACGGATGATGTGACGACGTTATTGCACGAATTGCGCAACCGCCTGATGCCCATGCAGTTGCGAGTCGATGCCGGCCGTCACCTGGCGGCTGGTACAGCACTCGAGCCCCTGATGGTCTCGCTGCAGGCCTCGATGCAGGACCTCGCGCAGTGGGTAGATGCCAAGCAGCGTGTGAACCCCGTCGGAGAAGGGGCCGAGCAACGTACCGGGATGCAGAAGGGGCACATCCTCATGCCGGTCACGCCCCTGCATGTGCTGCTGGTGGATGACAACGACATGCTGGCGAGTGCGTTGTGCGATTTTGCATCGGGCGACCCGCGTTTTGCGTCGATGCGGCAGGTACGCTGTGCGGCGGACGCGTGGGAGTATCTGTCGTCGTATGCGCCGGATGTCGTCGTGCTCGACGTGCACTTGCCGGATGCCGATGGCATCGCCCTGTGTGTGGCTCTGCGCGAACGCTACCCTACCGTGCCCGTGGCCATCCTCTCCGGGACGTTCGACGCCATTCTGGTCGACGAGTCCCGTGTCGCGGGGGCGGCCGGATTCATTGCCAAAGGCAGTGATCCCCACGCCACGCTGGAAGCGTTCGTGGCCGTGTCCCGAGGGGGATGGACGACACTACTCCCCTGACGGCACCGTGCAGGCACCGGCAGGGGAGTTGGTCCAAGCGCTATGACGCCGCTGTGACGCGTGGGAACTGCGGCTGACGCCTCAGTTCATCGGCGCATCGGCAAACCAGAAGAGATCCACCTTACCCTGCCGGTTACGCGACAGGACCAGCGTGTAGGCCTTGCCCGCTTCGAAGTTCATCTTGGGCGTGGACAGCAGCGATTCGTTGCGGTTGTCGGCACGCACTTCCAGCACGCCCGACCACGGGTCGATCATCTTGTAGGCGTGCTCTTCACCGTAGTCGAGGCCTTCCACCAGACGGTCGCCATTGCGCGGTTGCACGATCACCTCACGCACGCCCGGCGCGGCGTGGACGAAGCGGATAGCAGCCTTGCCTGGCTCCTGCACCAACTGGTCGCGCACGACGAGCGTCTCGAACTTCGTGCCATCCTGATTCTTGAGCACGATGAGACTGTAGCGGTCACCGTTGGTCAGCAGCTCGCGATTGGTGTTGAGCGGCACAAAGGTTCCGCCCACGGTATCGCCCACCTGGAACGAGGCCCAGGTCTGATCGATGGGTTGATAGGCACTGGCCGCCTGGAACTTCACGGACGGCAACACGTGCATCTCGTCGGCGCGGATCATGAGTTCACGCGACATCGGCACGGCATTCACGACACGCACGAGGGCGACACCACGCTCGTCGGCGCTGTCGGCCGACATGGTGTTGGCCAGCGTTCCGTCTTCCGAACGGGTCTCAACGGCACGATCGTCGCCGGCTTCACGGCTGCAAGCCTGCGTGGCAATGACCGCAGCAGCGACGAGGATCAGGGAGCGCGTATGATTCAACATGGCGGGATCTCCATAGAGGCGGGAGTTGCTCGAGGGACTGCACCGGTCCGTCGCATCGCTGTGGACGCACCGCGCAGTTCGCACTGCAGTATCCTCACTTGCCATGGCCGCAACCATTGTACGCCTGACACATCTTTCACTGCCTCCTGAGGGCAGCGAGGCATGGCTCAGAGGTCAGTGTGCGCCTACCTCCTGAGAGATAGGCGCCCGGGTTTGCCCGACAGAGTGGATCCTACAATTCCCGAATCAGCCCGCGTTTGATACCGATGGTGACGGCCTGCGTGCGATCGCGCGCGCCAAGCTTCTGCAGGATCGCCTTGATGTGGGCTTTCACGGTGCCTTCGCTGATATAGAGCGTATTGGCAATCTCGATGTTGGAGCGACCTTCGGCCAGGCTCCGCAACACCTCGAGCTGGCGGGCCGTGAGCGCGTCGCTGGCGACATGTTCCGCCAGCTTGGCCGCGATGCTGGGATCGATCGCCTTGCGGCCGGCGTACACCGCGTGCACGGTGTCGATCAGTTGCGCCGGCTCGACATCTTTGAGAAGATAGCTGGACGCGCCGGCGCGCAGCCCGCGGAACACTTCTTCGTCGGTGTCGTACGTGGTCAACAGGATCACGCGGGCCGCCGGGAATTCGGCGCGGATGGTGCTCGTCACTTCCGTGCCATCCATCGGCACCATGCGCAGGTCGCAGATGACCACGTCGGGAAGCAGATTGCGATACAGGTCGATGGCGGTCGCCCCGTCACCGGCCTGACCGATCACCTGCATCCCGTCCACGCCATTGAGCAGCGCGGCCAGCCCCTCGCGCAGGATGGCGTGATCGTCTACCAGCAGGATGCGAATCGTCATTGCCGACATCAGGCGAGTTCTCCGGAGATGGGGATGCCGTTGGATAACACAGAAACTGCACAATTGCAGCGGGACATCGTCAGTGTTGTCACGCACGATCTGGGAAGTATCGCCGGAGCGCTCGCTCTTCGCGCGGAAATTCCCGGATCGACCGAAGCCGTGGCCCAGGAGCGCCAGCGCGCCGTGCTCAAGTCACTCGCCGATCAGGTACGCGCGGCGATGCGCATGCTCGAAGTCATTCGGGGCGGGGAGGGGCGATCCGGACTGGGCGCTGCGCGGACGGCGCCCGAAGGGTGGTGGCTGGAGCAACTGCGGCGTTTGTGCCATGCGACCCTGCCGCGCGGTGCCTCGGTGCAGTGTACCGCCAGTGACGCGATCGCGCCGCTCAGCGAACGGGATGTTGCCGGACTGACCATGCTGATGCTGGCGGCACTTCGTCACCTGCAGCCGGAGCGCCTGACGGGCGCGCTGTCGCTCGACATCGGGGTGCACGTCGCAAACGACGATCGGGTGCCAGCGGTGCTGGTGTCGATGGCCATGCGTGGCGTTCCGCTTCGTGCGTCGCGGTCCCGTCGCACGCGGTGGCAGCGTTTCTGCGATGCCCAGAGCGCCGAACGGGCATGGCCCGTAACCTGGTGGCACGAGTCGGCACCGGATCAGCTCAACTGGCACTGCCACCTGCGGCTTTCCGCTGCCGACTGATGCGGGTCAGCAGTTCACCCAGCAGGCGCGGATCGGCCGGCTTGACGAGGTGATGATCGAACCCCGATGCCCGGGCGCGTTGACGGTATTCCTCGTTGCCCCATCCGGTCAGGGCGATGAGCACGGTGGCCTTGCCATTCGGCAAGGCCCGGATGCGTTCGGCCGTTTCGAAACCACTGAGTCCGGGCATTCCCAGGTCGAGCACCATGACATGGGGATGTGCGGAGGCGGCGAGTTCCACCGCCTCGAGTCCGTCGTGTACCGTCGTGACCGTGTGGCCCGCCACGCGCAGAATGGTTTCCAGGGTCGTGGACGCATCGACATTGTCATCGCAGATCACGATGGACAGCGTGCCGGCCGACGGCTGGCTCGGGTTCGTGTTTCGTTTGTCGAGGCCGCCGGCGGCGGTTGTCGCGAGGGGCAGCACGACGGTGAAGGTGCTCCCCTGGCTTTCGCCTGGGCTGTCGGCCGTGATGCTGCCGCCATGCATCTCCACGAGGCGTTTCACCAGCGTCAGTCCGATGCCGAGCCCTCCGGTGGTGCGCTCCAGCGTTCGATCTACCTGAGCGAACAGGTCGAAGACCTTGTGCAACAGATGGCGTGGGATGCCCTGGCCGGCGTCCTGCACGGTCACGATGGCCTGATCATCGCGCGTGGTGATGGTGACGTGAATGTCCGTATTGGGCGGGCTGTACTTGGAGGCGTTGTCGAGCAGGTTGGCAAAGATCTGCGACAGGCGAGCCGCGTCTCCCTCCACCACCACCGGCGCATCGGGCGCGTTGATGTGCAATCGTTGGGAGCGCGCCGTGAGCGTGGGACCACTGGCTTCGGCCGCGTTGGTGAGTTTGATCTGCAGGGTGAGCAGGTCATGCCGCAGCTCCAGTTTGCCACTGGTGATGCGGGAGACATCGAGGAGATCGTCGACCAGTCGCACGAGTTGCCCGAGCTGACGCTCCATCATGCCGCGGGTGCGCTCGATGATCTCCGGAGACGGCGCGGCGAGCCGCAGGATCTCCACGCCATTGCGCAGCGGGGCGAGCGGATTGCGGAGTTCGTGCGCGAGTGTGGCGAGGAATTCGTCTTTGCGACGATCGGCGTCCGAAAGATCCGAGGCCAATGACCGCAATTCGTTCTCGAGCTGCTTGCGGTCTTCGATATCCAGCACGGAACCGATGAAACCCAGAAATTCCCCGTCGTCGCCAAACCGTGGCGTGGCCGTGTTGATCACCCATCGGTAGCTGCCGTCATGACGACGCATGCGCAGCTCCTGCCGGAACGTGCGATGGGCCTCCAACGCCTCATGAAAATAGCGAAGCTGGTCCTCCCGATCGTCGGGATGCACACGGGCAAATGGCACGAGGGTGGCCAGATCGACGGATCCGATGCCGGTGAAGTCGTGCCACCGCTGATTGACGTAGGTGATGGAGCCATCCGAAGCTGCCATCCAGATCATCACGGGGGCGCTGTCGGCCATGCTGCGGAAGCGCTCTTCGCTTTCGCGGAGCGACATCTCGACGGCGCGGCGCGCGGTCACGTCGAGGACGAGGCCAGTGAGCAGCTTCTTGCCTTCACGGGTGAGCTGCACCTCGCCGCGAACTTCCACCCAGCCGATATCGCCAGGCACTTCGCGTCGGATGCGACAGGCCACGAGGAACGACTCGCCTGGTTCGTCGACACTTTGCAACGCTTCGATCACTGCAGGCAGATCTTCGGGGTGCACGATGGCCAGCGCGTCGTCGAGCGTGCGTAGCACATGCCCGGGCGCGAGACCGAAGACATCGGTGCCGTTTTCGGAGAGTGTCAGCTCACGAGTATCCCGTGCGATATCGAACGAGACGAGACGTGCCGACCGCAGCGCGAGCTGCAATCGCTGCTGGCCGTAGCGGATGCGCTGTTGCGCGGCCTGTTGTTCCGAGACATCGCGAAACACGAGCACCCCGCCCAGACGTTCCCCCGATGGCGTGACGATGGCTGCCGCCGTCTGGTCGATGGGACGCGCCGTGCCGTCATGGGCCCGGAGGGTGAGCGAATGCAACTCCGTGCGAGCGCGGCGACCGGCGAGCACGGCGCGCACGGGATGTTCCGCATGGCTGGCCGACGGGTCGAAGGGGATGCGATACACTTCTTCGAGCGGCTTGCCTACGGCAGCCATCGCCGGCAGACCAGTCAGTTGCTCCGCCAACGCGTTCATCGTGATGATGTTGCCGGAGGTATCGGTGGTGATGACGGCATCGCCGATGCTGCGCAGCGTGGTGTCGAGTCGTTCGCGCTCGGCCACCAACTGGTCGGCGGCCTGACCACGAGCCGCCAGTTCACGACGCAAGACGATCACGAA
Source organism: Gemmatimonas aurantiaca T-27 (assembly GCF_000010305.1). NCBI lineage: Bacteria > Pseudomonadati > Gemmatimonadota > Gemmatimonadia > Gemmatimonadales > Gemmatimonadaceae > Gemmatimonas > Gemmatimonas aurantiaca. The sequence goes on from NC_012489.1 coordinate 1,178,239, forward strand.
CCCGAGAAAGGCGACCAAGGCGGCCAGCCCCGCAAAGACGCCACTGCGTGCGGCCTGTTTGTAGGTGCGGTCGGCCACCGCCTCACGGACGTGCAGGAGCTCCCGCTCGTTACTGACCATCGCGTTGACGAGGGTCCGCAGTGAGTCACTGAGACGATTCCCCTCCCGCCCCACCATTACGCGCTGCGCGGCGGCGAAGCCCTGCCGGGCGGCGGTCTCCTGCAATCGACTCAATGCGTCCAGGCGTACGTTGGCAAATGCCTCGATGCTCTCGAGCCGACCACGTTGCAGGGTATTGTCCACGACCAGGGTGTCGAGGACACGAACGCGTTGTTCCAGTGCGGTGCGTACGTCGGCAATCTGCACAAAGTCGAGCGAATCGCGGGTGACCACAAACGCACGTGCCCGTGTTTCCGCGTCGTTGACGAGCAACAACAGGTTCGACAGCTCGTTGACCACCTGATGGCTATGCTCCAGCCAACCGGCGTTCTGTTCGGTCTCACGCGTATTGCGAACCGTGAGCGGAACGTTGATCGCCAAGACGGCCGCTGCCACGATCGCGCCCCACGTGAGGGAGCGTGTGGTGAGGCGGTCGAACGGGTTGATGAGGGATTTCTGGGAACCGCGCGGCAGCAGCGACATGCGACAGAAGAAAGGAGATCAGGGCGACAGTGCCAGCCGTGTCTGCCAGAGGGCAATCAATCGATCGAGGGCGCGTTCCGGATCGGGATCGAGCAGCGGGTCGTGGATGGCCCCCGATTCGGTTGGCTCAAGGTGCAGCGACGGGCTGGGATTGCCAACCGGATGGTGTGTCGCCGGCGGCTGGATATCCGCCGCATCGAGCACCACCACCAGTTCGATATCGGTGCCCCATCCATCTGCACGCTCGGCAAACCACAAATCCCAACTGTGCCGTGCGTATTCGGAGGTGACGGTGGTCCAGGTCAGCAACCGGCCAGGCACATCGGCCGTGCACACGGTTTCCCAGGTGCAGGGGACCGCGTTGCAGAGCGCGCGCCAGCGAGTCCGGGCGCCGTACATGACGGCCTGCACATCGGGCGCGAAGTCAGACGCCAGCGTGGCGTGGTCCCGCCAATGGGCGTAGGCCACCTGCGCGGAAGCCCGCACGGCAAATGATCGGATGTAGCGGCGAACTGGAGACACTCACACACCGGCGCGGGCGAATGCAGGAGCCACACATACCTCGCGGGGCATGCTGTGACGACGCAATGCTGTCGATCGCCTGTGCGACCGTTCCGGAAAGTCGTCACCGGGACTGACGCGGGACACTATCCAAAAGGGATAGAACCGAAGTCCCGGTTCGGGGTCCCTACGGGATCGCCCTGTGTCTCGGCGTCGCCGCGCCATTCCCCGAAAGGATCAGTTTCACATCGTCGAAAGGGTCAGCGCAAAGATCGGTCGGCGGGCCAACTGTCTGGACCGCGCATCTGTACGAACCTTCTGGCGTAGCGAATGCGGTACCGAACCTGATGGCCATATGGCGTGATCGCATCACGTGGTGTCCTCAGGATCGATCTGCCGCATTGCACACATCTCTCCGACCCGACAAAGGAGGACTGCCATGAATACGGATCGCGCCATGGGTGCCTGGACGCAGGTCAAAGGCAAGATGAAGGAGCAGTGGGGCAAGCTCACCGACGATGAGCTGGACCAGATGGAAGGCAAGTGGGAGCAGCTCTCCGGTCTGATCCAGCAGCGCTACGGCGAAGCAAAGGACAAGGTCGAGGAAGAGCTCAATCGCTATCGCGATCTGATGAAAGACGAGCGCGCCGCTCCCCCACCACCGCCGGCCACACCTCCGGGCTCACTCAAAGGCAGCCTATGACATTGACCTCACGGCGGCGGCTGCGGCGTGGCGAATCTGTCTGGGCCGGTGACACCGGTACCACAGTGTTCTCTGCGCCGCTGCCAACCACCGTGATGGCCGATGTGATCGTGGTGGGCGCGGGGATCAGTGGTGCACTGGTCACCCGCGCTCTTCGCGCGTCTGGACGTGATGTGGTGATGGTCGATCGGAAGCGGCCCATCATGGGCAGTACGATGGCATCAACCGCCTTGCTGCAATACGAACTTGATCTACCGCTGCATCGGCTCGCCGAACGCATCGGCTGGTCGCGCGCGGCGAGGGCCTGGCGCCGATCTGCTCGCGCGGTGCAGGAGCTGGGTGACATCGTGCGCATCGATCGTCTCCGATGCCAGTTTGCGGCGCGCGACAGTCTCTATGTTGCCGGCACCCAGTACGGACACCGCGCATTGGCACATGAAGCGGTCGCTCGGGAACGGGCGGGGCTCCGAGCCACCTTCCTCAATGGGTCGGCAGTCCGAGCCGTGTATGGGGTGAATCGCACGGGGGCCATTGTCGGGCATGGTGCGGCGGTCGCCCACCCGGCCCGACTCACGGCCGGACTGCTGCGTCGAGCGGTCTCGGACGGTGTGCGGCTCTATCACGATGCCAACGTGATTGACGTGGACCCTGTGCGCGGTGGTGTGCTGTTGTCCACCGACGATGGTCGTGTACTCATTGCGAATCACGTCGTGTTCTGCTGCGGCTATCAGGTGCCTCGGCTCGTGCCCCCACGCTCCCATCGTATTCGCAGTACCTGGGCTCTCGCGGCGGAGGCACGCGGTGTGTTGCCGTCATGGCTGCGTCACACTGTGGTTTGGGAGGCGTCGGACCCCTATCTGTATCTGCGCACTTTGCCCGACGGATCTGTTGTTGCCGGCGGCCGGGATGAGCGGGATGGCAGTGCGCACGCGGACGTCCAGGCGTTGTTTCCGAAGGCGCGGCTGCTGCGTGACGATGTGGAGGCATTGCTCCCCGGGCTCGCGCTGCGGGTCACGCATCGATGGGCCGGTGCGTTTGGCGAGTCCCCATCATCGCTTCCCTTGATCGACCGCCTGCCGGGCCATTCGCGGGCCTGGGTCGTGGCGGGCTTTGGCGGCAATGGCATCACCTTCAGCGTGGTCGCGTCGCAGATCGTGGCGGCGGCGTTGCGCGGCGAACGGGATCCCGATGCATCCTTGTTCACTCTCGACGCACACCTTGGCTGAGTGGCACCGCGTCGTGCGATCGTCGACGGGCGATGACCGACGTGCGATCACGACAGCGCACGCTCCACGCGTTGCAGATACTCCCGCGAATCGAACGGCTTGGCGATGAGGGAGTCAGGAAATTCGGCGGCGATGTCGGCCAGTTCCGTGGCTGCCACGTCCCCTGTCACGAACAGGAAGCGGGGAACCAACGATGGCAGATCGGATCTGATCCACTGAAACAAGGCGATGCCACTTTCCCCCGGCATCTTTACATCGCACAGGATGGCGTGAAACTCGCGTTGCGCGATGGCGGCACGCGCAGCGGCCACACTGTCACAGGATTCCACCTCGACATCGAGTCGCTTGAGCAACAGACGTTGCGCGCGCTGGATGGAGGGCTCGTCGTCGATGATCAGGACTCGCTGCTTGTGCGTCGCCGAGCGGAGGGGAAGGGCCACATGGGACTCGACCTTTGGTGGTACCGCTTTGGGATCGTGAGACCGGACAAAACGCAGTGTGAAGCGTGCCCCACCACTCTCGCGATTCTCGGCGGTGACGGAGCCGCCGAACGAGGTCATGAATCGATAGGTCAGTGCCAGCCCAAGGCCGGTGCCTTCGCCAACGCCTTTGGTGGTGTAAAACGCTTCGAACACCCGAGAAGGATCCCGAAGTCCCGGCCCATCGTCTTCCACAACGACGACTACCGTGTCGGTGGCGATCCGCGTGGAGACGTGGACACGTCCTTTGTGCCGGGGAGCCAGCGCGTCGAGGGCGTTGTTGACCACATTGAGCAACACGCCCTGGAGCTGCTGACGCTCCGCCATCACCACCACATCGTCGAATGGATCGATCTGCAGGGTGATCCCGGCGCCTGCGAAGGCGAACTGTCGGAGTTCACGAACCACATCGATGGACTCCCGCAACGATACCGGGCCGATGTCACTTTCTCCACGCCGCGCGAACTGCAGCAGACTGCGCACCAGCAGACGCGCGCGCTGTGCTTCCCGTCGCATCGGTTCGACGAACTCCACCGAGAGCTGCTCCATGGTGGGTGGATCGTTCTCGTTGAGCCGTGTGGCCAGCAACTCGCTGCTGGCGAGTACCGTGGCCAGCGGGTTGTTGAGCTCATGGGCCAGGCCCGCGGTCATGCGACCGATCGCGCCCAGCTTTTCCGCCTGCACCAGCTCATCTTGCGTGGCGCGCACACGGGCCAGCGCCGCCGACAGGGCATCGTTGCGGGCCTCGAGATCGGCGCGTGCCGTGGCGAGGCTGGCCGACATGTCATTGAAGGCCTGGAAGGTCGAGGAGAACTCACGATCCGCCGCGAGTGGCATGCGGACGTCGAGGTCACCGGCACCGACCTGTTCCACCGCTGCCGTGAACTGCGCCAACGGATCGGTCACTCGCCGCCGCACGAATCGCATGGCCAGGAACAGTTGCAGCAGAAACATGCTGGCAATGAACACGATGCTGCCGATGGTGAGTCGTCGCAGGGTGTTTCCCTGCGTATCGGCCAGTGTGGTCAGGGCACGTTCGCGAAGATCCACGAAGCCCTGCAGCGCATCGAGCAACCGAAAAGCGTGCTGCACCATTTCGTTGTTGCCGGCAACTGCCGTGGCCATTTGCTGATCGTCCGCGGCCATCACGCGCCGAGCTGCCACTTCCATCTGCTGATGCTCTTCTTTCACTGATTCGATCTGCAGGCGCTCCGCGGGCGACAGGGTGCGGAAGAGATACTGGCGCACGTCGTCGTACACGCCATGGCCGATCGAATCAAAGGCAGCAAGTCGTTCCTGTGAGCCGCGGCTGGTGGGATCGCCGGCGATGGCCAGTTGTCTCATCACACCGCGGATAACCGCATCGCCAATACGCTGCTCTTCGTTCACGTGGCCGGCTGTGCGGCGCAACTGAAGCTGCTCCCGTGACCCCGCGAATGCGATGACGGCGAGCGCCACGACGGCGCTGACCGTCATGGTGACGCCCGCCAGGAACAAACGCTCCCGCAACGCCCGTGGGCGCCGTGGAGGCCTGGCGAGATGGTCGCGATTCTTCCGCATCACCGCAGGGTCATGGGGAATTGGTGGCAACGGCGTCCGGCGCCGGAATGCGTCGCAGAATCGGATCGCGCTGCACGTCGCCGTCCAGGGAAAACGAAATCAGTCCCGTGACGCCGTGCACAGCCTGACGTTCCCGGCCCAGTTGATCGAGAAAACGTCGTACGTCGTCGCCGGTCCGTGCGCCGCTGCGGACGGCTTCCAGCAGCACCAGCATGGCGTCGTAGGCCAACGCTTCGCCGCCGCCTGGTGTGTGTCCGAATCGGGCGCGATAGCGATCGCGGAATCGACGTCCTTCAGGAGTGGCGTCGAGGTCCACGAAGTCCACGTACCGAACGCCGGTCAGCACACCGTCCGGATTGCCTCGCAGACTCCAGGTCGTCGTGGCGTCGCTGGCAAACACGGGCACGTCGCCGAGCGATGGGCGTATGGCGGGGAGCACGGAGTGCAACGATCCCGGCCGCCCCAGCCAGACAATCACATTGGGTTTTGTCTGGATGACAGTTTGAATATCCTCGAGGACCGTGCGGGTCTTTCCCGGGCTGTCGAGATGCGGCAGATCTGCGACGACAGAGATCTCGAGAGAATCGAGCGCGGCGCCCACCACCGACCGTAAGCTGCGCCCGTAGTCATCATTCACATACAGCAAGGCCACGCGGGCATCACGTGGTCGTTCTCTTGCGACGGCCTGGGCGAGCACCCAACCCTGCCGATGGTCGGACGGGACCATGCGAAATGAGTAGGGGCCCGCTGCGGAGTACAACTGTGCCGTCGAGGTGGGCGCGAGCTCCACGACCTTGGCATCGTTGTACAATTGCGCGGCGGCGAGACTGGCACTGCTGTTGGTATGACCGACCACTGCCACCAGACTCGGCTTCGAAAGCAGGGTCGTAGCCAGTTGAATGGCTGATGCGGCGACGGAACTGCGCTCTGCGAGCAGCAGGGCATCCGCGACGGCGGTTGTTCCGGAGGGTGTGGCGTCCTCGAGGGCCATCGTGACCGCTTCATTGAACGTACTTCCCAGCGCGGTCCCGATCAGGGGGCGCGGTTGCTCACGACAGGCCAGTATCAGGACAACTGGAAGGACGAGCAGTGGAGGACGCCAGAATACCATGCGCATCGGGAAAAACACGTCATGCCCCGGGGAAGGTCGCAACAACCTGCCGTAGAGTATCGGCACCAGAAGCCCGGCTCGCTAGGTTGTGGGTACCATGACGATACCCACCCCGGCCTTTCGCGACTTCGCCCTGCGCTCCATCGACGGGGAGCCCCTCCCCATGTCCCGGTTCGATGGGCAGGTGGTTTTGCTGGTCAACGTCGCCAGCCAGTGCGGCTTCACGCCGCAGTACGAGGGGCTGGAGCGCCTGTGGCGACGCTTCGGTGACCGTGGGCTCGTGATCCTCGGCTGCCCCTGCGATCAGTTCGGGGCGCAGGAGCCGGGCGACGAAGCGGAGATCGCCCGCTTCTGCTCACTCACCTACGACGTGACATTCCCGCTGTCGTCCAAGCTGGACGTGAACGGCGATGCGGCCGACCCGCTCTGGCAGTGGGTGAAAGCTGAGGAGCCTGGGGTGTTGGGTACGACGTCGGTCAAGTGGAACTTCACCAAGTTCCTGATCGGTCGCGATGGGACGGTGCTGGAACGCTTCGCGCCGACGGTGACACCTGATGAACTGGTGGCACCGGTGGAACAGGCGCTCGCTGCTCCACCGGTCGCTGGGTAGCGATACGCGCGTCTCCCGTTGGGGTCAGCGGGGGGCGGTCACGGTGATTTCGAATGTCCGGATATCCACGGGCGCAACCGTGACCGGCGCCGGCGCCACGCCGGGCACATCGAAGTGATACACCAGCCGAACCAACTGCTTCACGTTTCTGCCACCGACACGGGCTGGTGTGAAGCGCGCCGCGGCAGCCGCCCGCGCAACACTCTCACCAATCGCGGGATGGCTGGCGCTGACGATTTTCACCGATCCGGCCACCACTAGCCCTGACGAATCGACGACCAACTGCGCCAGGCTGGAGCCATTGGTCCGCGTCGCGAGCAATGCGGCAGGATATTGCGGGACGGCCGTGCCGGCGATGAGTGAGGCTTGGCTGTCGATCTTGAATTCAACCATCGGCTTGGCCGGTGGTTGTGCGGTATTCACGGCCGGTGATAGCACCCGCGTCTCGCGCACGCTCGCCAACGCGCGTGCGAATCTGGGCGACGCACCGATGGCGATGGCAAGGATCGCCGCGGTGCCCAGAACAACCGATCGGATGCTGCGAGATTGACGCGAGAGTGTGGGAGGACGCATAGCGGCGATTCTCCGGTGCAGGGTGGTGGGCGAACCGGCCATGTGCGAGCCAAGTGTTGCCGCAGCCGGTGAGGCGGCAAACAGCGGATGACTGTGCTGGCGATGTGCGACGAACAGCAGCAACTGCGCATACTGGTTCGGCGTGGCGCCAGCGCCGAGCACACGACGATCGCAGTCCACCTCCGTGGAGACACGTGTGCGACGTGCCAGCGCCCATACCACCGGATTCCATGGCACGAGCACCGTGAGCGCACGGGCGACGGTGAGCGTGACCTGATCGCGCGCGCGGACATGTTCGAGTTCGTGCGACAAGATCATCGCGCGCAGCACGCTGTCCATTTCGAAAAACCACGACGGCAGCACCATACGGGGACGCAGTACGCCGACGATCGCCGGGCCGATATCCCGTGTCACGAGGGCCGACTGCCCGTCGATATCGTGCGGCTTCGCATCGCGCATGTGCCGGCGCAACACGCGGGCGAGTAGTCCCCATCGCACTGCCAGCCAGAAGGTGGTCAGAGCCCAGACGATCAACAGGGGCATATCCAGCAGGCCCAGTTGTGTGCGCAGACCGGCAAGGGAAGACGTCTCGGCGGGCTGCACACTGCTGATCGTCGTCGCCGTACTCAGCACCCGGGTCACTCCGGTCGTGGCTTCCGGCGTCAGCAGCATCGGCGCGAGCACAGGCCACACCACCGCAGCAAGGGTGGCCACGATCCAGACTCCACGAGTTTGGCGCGCACTCAGTTGCAGCAGGGCATCCAACGTCAGTGCGGCGATGAACAGCACGGCACTGAACGCGATACTACTCACCATCCAGAGCGCGATCATGACGACCGCCGGCGCTTTGTGGTGGACGGCTGATTGGGCACCGGACGGGAACCCGTGTCCCGACGCCGGAGGTCCTGTCCTTCCGTGATGCGTCGTGCGATGGCCTGCAGTTCTGCAGCATCGACATGCTGATCGTCGACGAGCCGAGCCAACAGGCTCTCCGCCGATCCCCCGAAGAAGCTGCCCAGTACTCGCTGCAAGGCCGACTGCTGCGCGATGCGCTGCTCGACGCGCGGGAAGTACCGATGCGCACGGCCTTCAGGCTCGTGCCGCAGCAGGCCTTTGGCTTCGAGATTGCGCAGGATGGTCAGGACCGTGGTGTAGGCGAGGTCCGCCTCCAGCCGTTCGCGGATTTCTGTGGCGGTTCCACTCCCGTGTTGCCACAGGAGTGTCATCACATCGAGTTCACGGGCACCGAGCGAAAAGTCGTCCATGGTGAGCCGGGTGGGGGAGTTCAACTATTTGCATAGTAGATATAGGATAGCCTTTTCCTGTTGTCAACTATGGTGTTAGTAGTCGATGACGGTCTGGACGGATGGTATCTTTCGGGATGACGTCGGATTGCTCGCGTCGCGCGTTCCTCGCGCGCCTTGGAAGGCTTGCTGGTGGGGCCGCTGTGCTCGGCGGCGCCGGCAGTGTGTTGCCGTTTGCGCAGGCGAAAGCGCTTGGTGCTCCGTCTGTTGTGTCACCCCGGTGGTTCGAGTTCACATTCGCACGCCTGCGCTACGACTCGGGGGACTGGGACTACAATCCCAAGGTGTGCGCCAATCTGCTCGACGCGGTGGTGCAGTACACCGATATTCCGGTGAATCAACAGGAAGTGGTCATCACCGCCGACTCCGCAGAACTGTCCGCGTTTCCCTTTCTGTTCATGACTGGACACAAGCTCGTGCGCTTCAGTGATGCCGAGCGAAAGGGTTTGGTGCGCTTTGTGGAGAACGGTGGGTTGTTGTTCAGCGACGACTGCAACCACGATGTGAACGGCTTGTATGCCAAGACGTTCGAAGCCGAGATGAGCAAGGCCTTTGGCGTGAATGCGATGCCGAAGATCGCGCGCACGCATGCCTTGTACTCGAGTTTCTTCCAGTTCCCCGATGGGCCGCCACGCACCTCCCATGAGCTCAACGGGTGGGGCGACAATGTCGTGCACGATTACCTGCGCGGTGTGGAGCGTCGCGGGCGACTGGGCGTCTTGTATTCCAACAAGGACTACGGCTGCGAATGGGACTACGACTGGAAGAACAAACGCTTCCGACGTCGGGACAACACCCGCTTCGGGGTGAATGTGGTCGTCTACGCGATGACCTGAGGCCCCAGCAGGTACTGTGGGCTGTCCTGCTTCCTGTGTCCTCTCCAACTCCTTCCTGTGTCCTCTAGAAACCAATGACGCCGTGGCGACCAGCACTCGTCGCTACGGCGTCACGATATCAAGAGGATACAGGAAGGAGTTGGAGAGGGTGCGGGAAGCAGGAAAGACAAGCGGGGCCGGCGACGCTGTCGCGGGCCCCGCTTTTCTGTTCGTCGTGCCAGTGGTTCAATCGAAGGCGGCACCCACGTTGATCTTGCGGATCAGCATCCACGGCGAGCCGTGTGAGATACTGTTGGTCTGCGTCGGCTGACCCTTGGCGTCACCGCCGGTGCCGTGCATCTGCCACTCCTTCGGGCCAGTGATGCCGTCGAGATTGGCCCAGAAGTCGGTGGTGATGGCGTTGTACGTCACGTCGGTGACCTGGCGGGTGATCTTGCCGTTCTTGATCTCCCAGAAAATGTGGCCGCCGAACTGACCGTTATAGCGCTGCTGATCGATGGAATAGCTGCCGCGTCCATCGATCATCACGCCGTCCTTCACATCGGCGATGAGCTCATCACGCGTGGGCGAGTTGGCCGGTCCCGGTTCCACATGCACGTTGGGCATGCGCAGGAACGGGTAGTCGCGCCACGTGCTGCCGAAGGTGCAGCCACGGCTTTCCTTTTCCCCCACGAAGTGTGCGGTTTCGCGGTTGGTCTGCAGGCCCACCAGCACACCATCGCGAATGAGCGGCCACTTCTGCGTTTTCACACCGTCATCGTCGAAGCCCACCGTGCCGAGGCCGGCGCTGGTCTTGTCACAGGTGACATTGAACTGTTTGGAACCGTACTTGAGTTTGCCCACGTCGGAGAGTTTCACAAAACTCGTACCGGCATAGTTGGCTTCGTACCCCACGATACGATCCACTTCCGTGGCGTGCGCGACGATCTCGTGAATGGTGAGCATCGCGTGCGACGGCGACAGGATGAGGTCCTTGAGTCCACTCGAACCCAGCGGCTTCGCGGTGCACATCTCCACGGCGTCGGTCGCGACTTTCTCCGCCTGATCGAGGAAGTCCGAGTTCTCGGCAAACTCCCATCCACCTGTACCAGCCACGCCGGAGTAATTCCGCGTGCGGGTGACTTCACCAACTCGCGCGGTCACCGAGAACGTGGGTGATGTGGTGAACAGCTCCTGCTCGATATACGAGCCTTCGCTGCTGGCGTAGTAGCGCCATTCGTAGCCGTGGTTGCAGGCCACATTCACCGCGGTCACACCCTTCACGGCAGCGGCTTTGTCGGCAATGGCTTGGGCCCACGCCTGCTTGTCTGTGACGGACACCGATGTGGGGTGCTTGAGCATCGGCGTGATGTAGTGCTCCTGATACGGCTTGACCGGCGCGAGCTTCATGTCGGCTTTCTTCGCGATGGCACTGGCCTTCGCCACTTCGACGGCCACACGTGTGACACGACGCAGTTCGTCTTCAGTGAGAATGGGGCTCGATGCAAAGCCCCACACGCCGCTGTGAATCACGCGCACACCAAAACCACCGGGCTGACGCTCGGCGTCCGACGGGATTCCCTGTACGCGACGGCCACCACCACCCCGACCACCGGGGCCACCGCCGCCGCCACGGCCACCCCCAAAGCCACCCGCACCCGGACCGGCCGGAGCGCCACCCGGGCGAATGTTCACGGTCGCACCAGGCAGCGTGGACGTCATGGTGAAGCGCACGTCGGTGTAACTGCAGCCGGCCATCTTGCCTTCGGCCAGCACGATGTCGGCGAGTCCCTTGAAACGTGTTTCGAGCGGACGGCCCTGGGGCGAATCCGCGAGCACCTGACCGAACAGATCACGCGAATAGAGCGTGAGCGCGGCACCGGCTCCGAACTTCTTCAGAAAATCACGACGGGAAGAGCTCATGGGAATATTCTGTCGAGGGAGTCGGTCAGACCGCAGGAGAAACGGACGTCATGTAGAACTCTTCGATGCGCACCGGCGGTACGAGCGCCGCCGTGCCGCTGTCGAAAGACTCGCCGAGCAACATCGGCACGGGCTTCCCCACGAGCGTGACGTTGTTGTAGCCAACGAGCGGAGACATGTTCCAGCGGAAATTCTGCACGGGGCCGACGATCTCACCGTTTTCGATGAGGAAGAGACCGTCGCGTGTCATGCCCGTGTTGAGAAGTGGCTGTTCCTGCGATGGCACACCGCGGATGTACCAGAACGAGGTCACCAGCAGCCCACGACGCGTCTGCTTGATCATCTCTTCCACGGAGAGATTGCTGCCTTCCTGCACGAGGCTCTGGTTGGTGGACGCAGCCGCACCGGCGCCGAGTGTGCGCAGTACACCGTTCTCCACCCACGTGACGGGCGCCGCGGGCTTGTTGTCCGGGCCAATGGTGGACTGCCGCAGCACCTGATTGCCGATGTCGCTCTTGAGCGTGAAGAGATCGCTGAAGAGTTTGTCGCCGGGCTTCTTGCCGCGCATGAAGCTGTCGGGGCCACCGATGCCGCCGAACATGCCGCCGCCACCACCGCCACCGCCTCCACCACCGCCAGGAGGACCACCGGCTGCCGCATCAGGCGCACCGCCGCCACCAGCGCCGCCGCCGCCACCCGGTGGACCTCCAAAGCCGCCACCACCGCGTGCGCCGAAGATGCCGGTCACCAGCGACAGGAAGCGCGCGTTGGCCCGCGGCTCGAGAATCACCGTGTAGCGGCCCGGCTCGAGTGCCTTGGCATTCCGGCTGCGCAGCGCCTTTTCGGACGCGCGTTCCGTGAGCGCCTTCACGTCGATCATGCTGAAGTCCTTCACCCCACTGATGGCGGCAAACCCCGAGCCGCTGCCATCGGCCATGCGGCAGGTCAGCACGAATCCGAGATCGGCCGAGCGATAGTAGGCGAAGAGCCCCTTCGAGTTGGCGGTGGCGTTGGCCATGTCGTTCTTCGGCATGTAGCCGGCGCCCACCACACCGCGAGACGCGGCAATGTCGATGCTCTCCTTCACCATGCGCCCACGTTCCGCTGGCCCCACGTTCACCATGTTCGGCAACACGGAATCGATCGGGATGTAATTCTGCGCGCCGAGCAGTTCGGGCAGGTTCTGCGAATCCTGCGCCGCCTGGGCATCGGCGATGGCTTCCGCGACCATCGTCTTGAGACCGGCGTCCGACGTGTCGCGTGTGCTCGACGTGCCGACCTTCTGACCGACCCGCACCGTGACATTCACGTTGAGGTCGAACTGGACGAGGTTCGTGGTGATGGAGGAGTTTGCCCATCGGGTGCCGGAGCGTTCACCACCGGTGAACTGCACCTCGACGGCGTCAGCCTTTGCCATGTCGATCACCTTGTCGGTGATCGCCTTCACTTGATCGCGTGTGTACATGCGCGGGTTACGCGGGGAAGAAGGGGATTGCTGGGACGGGACGAGCCAAATCAGGGAGAGCCGCGACGCCTACGTAGCCACCATTCCGTCCCAAATGCGAGGGCCAGCGGCACGATCCACCAGCCGGACCGCATGGGGTGCCAGGGAGCGGTGTGGCGGCGGTCGCCGACGGCCGTGGCGACCAGGCCAGCCAGTGAGTCGATCGCGCTCGCCGGCAGTACCCGGCCCCCTCTGGATTGCGCCCACGCGGCCAACTGTTCGATCGGGCGATCGTCTGGTGGGGGCGGAACGGTGTCGTTGGGCAGGAGTGATACAAACGCCGTGTCGCCCGCGAAAATGCCTCGAAGCAGCACAGCCTGATGCGCCGTGGCGCCGTGCGGGAGCGCAATGGGCGGCCACGTGGCACGCCAGGTATTGGCCACATGGGTCGGCAACAGTCGCACCAACACGGTGTCGGTGGGGCCGATGCGCTGCACGATGGGGCGTGCGTCGGACCGCGTGCCGGATGGATCGATGCGCAACATCCGGGATCGCGGCGCGTCATTCCCCGCCGATGGTGCGACGAATGTGATTCGTGGCGCGCGCCGGAGGGCCGCGTCCGCGACGAGATCGCGCCAAGTGCCGTCGAAAGTGGAGCGCCCTTCGTCCCGGAATCGCCAGGCGTCGAAGGCGGAACTGACCAGCAGTGTGCCGCGTCCATGGGGCACGCGCCACACAACCGGTGCCGGTGAGTCTCCCGGCGACGGGGAGAGGTCTGCCACCGGTTCGGCATCCGTGGGCAAGCGCTGCGGTATCGCGATGGCCGTGGCCAGCAGATGCACCGAGTCACTTACCGAAACGAATCCGGACCGTTGGTGCACAGCACGTGGCACGTTGGACGGAAGCGCCGGCAGCAGGCGCCAGGTTCCGGTTCCCAGTATCGCATCCAACCCGTTGTGCACGGCGGACAGTGTGCCGTTGGCGAGCAGATGATCGGGCAACAGCAGCACCGAAAGACCATGGACCAGCATGAGGCGATCGAGAGCGGCCACGTCGGCCGCACTCAGCGCATCGGGTGCGCCGACGATAAGGACATCGGGCAGCGAGGCCAGGCGCTCCACGGCCGCCAATGAGCCCGCGGCCTGGGTCGTTGCACGACTGATCTGGCGCGACGTGACCACGCGGCTGCTCACCACAAAACGATCATCCCGTTCCACGGCGCGGCGTACAAAGGTCGACAACCAGGATGGACGCGCATCATAGACGAGCACGCGCCATGGTGTGGCGCGCGCATGCATGGGGTGACGCCAGTGCAGGGTGTCCGCCCCGTCGATGAGGCGCACATCCAGCATGTGCGTTCCCACGCGGGTGGGCACGTAGGGCAGGCCCGTGGTCGTCCGCGATGCCGGCGTGAGAGACACTGCCTGTGTGGCCACCAGGGCGCCGTCTTCCCGTAACTCCAGCGTGGCACGGGCGGTGTCTGCCATGCGTCGAACGGCTCCCGCATCCCGGGCCACACGCACCTGCAACGTGGTGCGACCATCGAGGGGCACCGATGTGGGCGCCGTCCACTGCTCGACATGGAAGCCCTGCCGCGTGGGCGTGGCCACCACAAAACTGGCAATGGTATCGGATGCCACAGTGATGGGGAGACGCGAACCCACCACCACCTGCACGTCGGCGCCCGGCGTGGGACCGGCGACAACGGTCGCCTGCGCAGACAGGCGCTGTCGTACCCGCTGCAGCAAGGGCGCATGCCGGCTGCTGTCTGCCGAAAGCAGGGCCACAACGGGTGGTACCGACCGCGTCACGCTGAAAACGGGATCGATGATCCCGGTGAGAATGATGAGGATCGCGATCGTGCGCGCGATTTGTTCTTTCAGCGGAACCGCAGGCTGCGAGGTGGCGTTCACGGTGGCGTGCTCCGTTGACGCACACGTCCGAGCTGCTGCTGGATATCGCGGATACCGGTTGCGTCGTCGCGCCCAGAGGCTCCCCGCGACAGGCCACCTGACAACGACGTGAGCCAGCCGGACAACGCCAGAGAGGCCGAATCGCGCGCTGCCTGGGCCGATGGTGTACGACCCGCCGATTGCTGGAGCCAGCCGGCGATACGCTGCGCCCGGGCATCGCCGGCATCGAGCTGCAATACCCGGAGTGCCAACTGATGGTAGGACGGGACCGGCTCTCCGGACGAGGGCCGTCCCTCACCACCAATCAGGACCGTGTCGAGGATGGCCCGAATCGCCAGGCGTTGTGTGGCGGGATCTCCGACCGGTGTGGGCAGTGGCGCACGCGCGACACTATCCAACGTCCCGCTGAGCCGGCGTGTGAAATCGAGCGCTTCCCGCTGTGAGAGCGCCCGCATGAGGAATCGCTGTCGGGCGAACGCTTCTTGCAAGTTGGTCAGTGCCGTTCTTTCGTGTCGCAGAGCGGTGGTGAGATCCTGCTCACCGAGGGTGAGCGCGGCGCGACTCATGGCACGGATGGCGGTGAGCAGTGCGGCGCGACCGCGATTCACCATGCGCCCCGCGGCGAGATCGGCTTCACTCTCGGCCTCATGAGACTCGTCGAGATCGGCAATCCCATTTTCGTCGGCGACCAGAGCTTGTTCAAACTCTCCGCCCATCATGAACACAAATTCCGCCCGCACGCGCCGTTGCTCGGCGGCCAGTTGACGGGATTGCTCTTCGACGGCCGTTCCGGCGAGTGACTTCTGCGCCGCAATCAGGCGTTCGGTCTTGAGGATGACCATTTGTTGACTGACGGCGTACCGGTCTTCCTCGGGGTCGAGCGCAAAGCCGGCCGCGGCGATGCCACCGGCCGCAGCACGTTCAACGATGAAGGCATCTGATTCCACCGGCGCCGCCCCAGGCCGAGCATCGGCCACACGTACCCGGTATACGACAAGGTCACCGGGTTCCTTGAGCAACGAATCGAGCGGAATGGTGCCGTTGGCCCGCCACTGTGTCGGTGCGCTCCGCACAATGTGTAGAGGAACGCGACCTTCATCGAAGGTGAATCGTTCTCCCGATCCGGATACCTTGGTGATGTGCAGTTCGAGCAGGCGAAGGCCGATATCATCCCCGGCTTCGATCGTGATTGGAAGTGACGTGCGTGTGCTGTCGACCACCAGATCGCGCGCCGGTGCGGTGATGCGAGCGGTGGGAGCGGCGTCGGTGCGCATGGCAATCGCCATCAGGTGCGGATCACCGGCTTGGGCCCCTGGCGTCAAGGCGACAAACCCATCCCGTTGCACCGTGCCGCGCCATACAAAGTCGCCGCGTAGCGGTTTCGGTATCCGTGTTTCACCGGAGTCGGTGGCAACGACCAGTGTATCGGCCGTCGCTGCGGCGGTGATGAGCAGTGTACTGCCTTCGAGCGCGTCGATGCGCGTTGGATTGCGTACGGATTGCGCGGGGCGGCCTGTGTAGGTCGGCGGTGTGATCGTGACATCGACGCGTGAGATCGATGCCGTGCCGGCAACTCGCGCGATGGCATCACGTACACTGCGATCCGCCGCGCCGGCCGGAATCAGGCGCGCGGCGGCGACGGCCATGATCCACAGTGGCACTGCGACCCCAATTGCTCGGCCCACCCCCGTCCATGGCAACAGCGCCGCGACATTCACGGTGGATGCCAATTGCGCTGCCCGATCACGCACCAGATCGCGGATGTGCAGGCTCTCGGTGCCTCGCGTGGACGTTGCCGGGTCAGAGCGCTCGAGTGCGGTGAACAACAGGTTCCGTGAAGCCGGCACGAGTTTCTCCATGTCGGCCGCCGCGGCCTGCGGTGTGCGCCGCAAACGCGCGAAGAGGTAACCCACCGCAGCGCCTATACCGGCGAAGAGCATGCCCCGCAACAACGCCCACACCACCAGCGTGAGCGTTGTACCCTGCACGGGCACGAGGGGCGGGATCACCAGATGGCGCAATTCCCAGAGCACGCCAATGTCCACACCGATGGCAGCGCCCATGCCGGCGCTCAGCGCAGCACGCCGCGCACTGACCGCGTGCAGCAAATGCTCCACCGGTGCCGTGCGTGACGACACATTGGCCGCTTTCATGATCGGCGGCGCATGATCCACTCCACCACGGCCAATACCAGCACCAGCATCCATCCCCACCGCGCCCAGGTGGGTGTGGAGTGCCGATCGGCCTGCGCGCCGATTCCAATGGGTGGCCCAGATGGCAACTGTTGCCATTGCTGCACCACCGCGGCACTCCGGAAGTCGCGGTCAATGCCGGCGCCTGCGCGCAGGCCCCGAATAGCAGGGTTGTCCGATAGCGCCAGCAGCACCGCCGTCGCGAGGGCGGGGTGTTCGGGAATCTGCGAGATCACCACCGGCATGTCGTCATGCACCACGCCGATCAGCGCCGGAAATCCCGCGGCGTCAAAATGCAGGGGGACGTTCGTGGAGTCGGTCAGCGCGCTGTGGATGCTCGTGTCGGTCTGCAGCCGGGCGGTCATATCGCGAACGGCCTGGTCGTCTGCGACCGCGAGCAGCCGCGCAATAGCTGGTGCGTCATCTGATGGCCTGATGGCACGACGCCGCAGGCGCTGCTGGTCGTTTGCTGTGCCCACCAGGAGTGGATGCTGCAACGTCGAATCGCCGCTCACCAACGTGGTGGTTGTCGGCAGGCGAAGCACCACCGCGCCTCCCAGCGCGTGAACTGCCGCCACCACATCCTCGGCCAGTTGCGCACTCAAGGCGGTGATCCACTGTACCGTATCGCGCGGTGCCCGCAGCTCGATGAGGCCTGGCCCCGCGCTTGGCGATGGGACCTCATGCACCAGGGTGAGGCGCAGGTCACGTGGCAGTGCCACGATGTCCGAGGAGTCGAGCGCACTGAACGGAAAACTGCTGCGGACAACGAGTGCGCGAGGTGCGGCCTGCGTCTCGAGCCACGCGGCAGCGCGTGTGATGGCGGTACGCAGTTCGTCAGACTCGGCAAAGAGTACCAACGAGTCTCCGGTGGCTGCGATATGGTCCGCTGCTCCGCCGTACGCCGAATTTCCGGGCGTGCGACGTTCTATGACCGAGGCCGTGGCTGCCGCGGTGTTGCGGGATCCGTTTTTGCCGGCCGAAGAGCTGGAAGAGGTGTTGGTGGCGCGATCCACCCACAACGGTTGTGCCAGCGCGGCGACCGCCACAGCCAGCAGTGCCATGCGCACGGCCAGCAGTGGCAGATCACTCACCGACGAACGCCGTGTCGGTCGCAGAGCGGAAGCTTCGAGGAACCGCAACGTGGGGAATTCCACGACCCGCGGCGGGCGTCGACTGAACAGGTGCACTACAATGGGTATCACCAGCGCACCAAGGCCCGCCCATGCCCAGGGATTGAGCCACTGAATCATGACCGGCCCGCGTCAGACAACCGGGACAGGCCCGTCACGTGTTCTCCACACGAACCGCGTGTGACGCGCCGCTCGTGCGGCGGAGCAGATAGTCGCGCAGCGTCTGCTCCGGTGCCTCGCTGCAATCGAATCGACCGTAGTCGATGCCTTCCCGCTGCGCAAAGCGCTGGCAACGATCCAGAAAGGCGTGGTGTGCCGAGGCGTACCGTTCCCGCGCGGTGGGCGAGTCGACCAGCACACGACGTCCGGATTCTGCATCGCGCACATCGACTTGCTCCGTGAACGGCCACTGGCGCTCATCGGCTGCGACCATCTGCAGCATTGCCACGTCGTGGCCTCGTTGTACCACATGCCGCAATTCGCGCTGTGTCTCGATCTCCTGATCGTAGAAGTCGGACAGCACCATGATGAGACCGCGGCGTTGCAGCAGTTCGGCCGCGCGTCCGATGGCCAGTGGTGGATCCCAGACACCGTGCGCCGCGGCCTGTTCGAGGCGAGCCAGCAGGGCGCGCAGATGCACACGGCCGCTGCGTGCCGGCAGGTAGTGCATGGTGGTATCCTGCGCGCCCGCCGCGTGTGCCAGTGTCATCAATCCCACGGCGTTGCCCTGGCCAATGGCCAGATAGGCCAGGGCGGCGGCAAGCAGCACGGCATACCGCAGCTTCGAATGGACGGCACCGGCCGGATAGTTCATCGACTGGCTGGTATCGAGCACCAGCATCACCCCGACATTGGTGGTCTCCCGGAACTGGCGTGTATAGAGCCGGTTGCTGCGGGCGTACACTTTCCAGTCGAGGTGCTTGAGATCATCGCCCGCACGATACAGTCGGTGCTGGTGGAACTCTGCACCGGCGCCATGAAACGGACTGCGATGGCCACCCACACGCAGTCCTTCCACCACGACCCGCGCAGCCAATTCGAGATCGTCGATGGCCGTGACGAGCGTGGGTGACAATCCTGCGGGGCGCGGTGCGTCCATCGGGCGACCCTCTAGCGGTGCACCGTGTCGAGCAACTGCCGAATCACGCGGTCGACCGACATGCCTTCGGCTTCGGCGCGGTAGTTCACCAGCAGGCGATGTCGCAGCACGGGGAGCGCCACGTGGGCGATGTCATCCAGCGACGGGACGACACGACCGTCGAGCAGTGCCGTGGCCTTGGCCCCAAGCAGCAGCGCTTGCCCCGCGCGTGGGCCAGCGCCCCATCGTACCCACTCACGGACTTCTGGCGGGCAGGTCGTGTCGGCGGGCCGGGTGGCGCGTACCAGTCGCAATGCGTAGTCCACCACATTCGATGCGGCTGGGAGAGCACGCACCAGATGACGTGCCGCCTCGAGTTCTTCGCCCGTGGCAACGGGAGCCACGCTTGCCTGGGCCTCGGCCGTGGTATCGGCCAGGATGCGCCGCTCGTCGTCGATCTCCGGGTAATCGATCACGACGTTGAACATGAAGCGATCGAGCTGCGCCTCGGGCAGCGGATGTGTGCCTTCCTGCTCGATGGGATTTTCGGTGGCCAGCACGAACAGCGGGCGATCGAGCGCATGCCGCACACCACCCACCGTCACCTGGTACTCCTGCATGGCCTCGAGCAGCGCGGACTGCGTGCGTGGTGGCGTGCGATTGATTTCGTCCGCGAGGATGACATTGGCGAACACCGGGCCGGGGATGAACCGCACATGCCGTTTGCCGGTGTTCGGATCTTCTTCAATGACTTCCGTGCCGAGGATGTCGGACGGCATCAGGTCGGGCGTGAACTGAATGCGGCTGAAGCGCAGGTGCATCGCGTCCGCCAGCGTCTTGATCAGCAGGGTTTTGGCCAGCCCGGGGACACCACGCAGCAGGCAGTGTCCACCGGCCAACAGGCAGGTCAGGACTTCCCGCCGCACCTGGCGCTGACCAATGATCACCCGACCGATTTCCTGATCGAGTCGATGGGCAAGGGCCGCGGCGGATTCGAACTGCGCGTCGGGTGTGGTCATGGAGCCGGCGTAGCGTCGTTGGGGCAGGGGCAGGATGTGGGAAGATACGCCGATGTCTGGAGGAGCGGAGCGCCAGGTGGTAACGTCGAGTCATGACGAACCGGAACCGCCTCGCTCTCCTGCTCTCGGTGATCTCGCTTGCGCTGCTTTGGCCCGGACTGGTGGAGCCGGTGCTGACCATCAAAGCCACGATGGACCTGTTCGGGGTCACGCGGGAGCTCACCAACGAAACACGCAGTGTCGTGGGGGCCATCCGCAGTCTGCACGACACGGGCAACGACTTTGTGGCGGGGCTGATCTTGTTGTTCAGCGTCCTGGTGCCACTCACCAAGGCGGCCCTGCTGGTCCCGATTCTTGCGCTGCGTGGGTCGCCGTGGTCGTACCGGCTGTTTGTGTTCGTGCGTGCGATCAGCAAGTGGTCGATGGCCGACGTGTTTGCGGTCGGCATGTTGATCGCCCTGCTCGTGGCCAAGGGGACGGCGAATCTTTCGGCGATCGCCGGTGTGGGCTTCTACTATTTCGCGGCCTATTGCCTCGTATCGAACGCGGCCTTTCAGTTGTTGCAGATCGAGCGAGTCCCGGCCTCACCCCAGGCGTGATCCGTGCACCGGCGAGGGTGACCACCGCCGGTGGCCGTTCGCACTAACGCGGCGGCGCGGCGGGCTTGGCCGGCGTGATACGGAATTTGGCAATCGGCTTGTTGTCGAGATTCACCATGCCCTCGATGACCCGCGCGGCGGCCGATGCGCCCGAGAGTGTGCCGTCGTGTTCGAGCAACCGGTTCTCTGGCGCGGTGACCACAAAACGAAGGCGATTGCCGTCTTTCACCACTTTGGCGATCGGCCCCGCACCCTGACCAGGAACCATGGCCACGCCACCCAGCGCGCCATTGGTCTGCGTGAAGTTGTATGTGACCGGCACGACAATGGTGCTGTCACCCAGGGGAATCGTGGCGGTGCCGGACCATGCGCCGAGTAGTGTCGAGGCGTCGTCCGTTTTGGAGGTGGCACTGGCCTGGCGGTTGGTCCCCTTGTTGACGCCCGGTTGTGGCTTGGACGGCCCCTGGGCCTCACTCGCACGCGGGACCGCGAGCAGGCAGAGCGCGAACAGAGTGGCCAGTGCGGTCGAACGAATCATCCAGAAATCTCCTGAGCAGGGCGACGAAGCCGGAACACGCCAGTACACGAAAGCTGTCTCCGGGTGCCGAAGGATGGGAGGGTGCCGTTCGCGGTGTGATGCAGGACAGATTTCCCGCATGGCGGAACCCTTCAAGAATTTCATCAATGCGGAGCTCGTGCGGAGCGCCGCGAATCAGTTGCAGCGGGTCGACGCCCGCTTCAAGGCAAAGCCGTTCGTCGCCCGTGTGGTGCCCCAACTCGATGCGCTCGAGCTCAAGGCCCGCGCGTTGTGTGTGGCTGATGCACTGGCCGACGCCCTGCCGGCTGATTTTGACGATGCCACCAACTTGCTCGAGCGCGCCCTTGCTCCCGTCGGAGTGCGCGATGATGCGCCGGCCATGCACCTGTCGGGCGATGGTCTGAGCGGATGGTTTCTCTGGTCGGTGGGGGAGTATGCCTCGCGCCGTGGCATCGACCATCCCGAGCGCGCCCTGACCTTTCTGCATGCGCTCACACAGCGCTTCACGGCGGAATTTGCCATTCGGGCACTGATCGTGGCGCATCCCGAACTGGTGTACCGCAGTCTGGCGCAGTGGGTGCATGACGACAGTGAACACGTGCGGCGTCTGGTGAGTGAGGGAACGCGTCCGCGGTTGCCCTGGGGGCTACAATTGCGGACCCTCATTGCCGACCCGTCGCCATCACTGCCGCTGCTCGAGGTCCTGCTGGATGATCCCAGCGAATACGTGCGACGCAGTGTGGCCAATCACCTGAACGACATTGCCAAAGATCATCCGGCCCTGGTGGCCACCTGGGTGGAGAAACACCTGCCGGGTGCATCGCCCGAACGACGCGCGTTGCTCAAGCATGCCTGTCGCACGCTGATCAAGAAGGGCGATCCGCGCATTCTCGAGGCGTGGGGACTGGGCGCGAAATTCCGCGGCACCGCCACGCTGTCCATCGCCCCGCGTCGCATCACGCTGGGCGGTGCGGTGGAACTCACGCTGGACCTCACGTCCACGTCGAAGCAGCCCCAGTCACTGGTGATCGACTATCTGGTGCACCATGTGAAAGCCGACGGTCGCACATCGCCCAAGGTGTTCAAGGGGTGGACCGTGACGTTACCGGCGCGCGCGGCTCGTACGCTCACCCGCAAGCACGCCGTCAAGCCGATCACCACACGCACCTACTACGCGGGGGTGCATCGTGTGGAAGTCCAGATCAACGGCACGGTGGTGGCTGAGGCGGAATTCCGACTGGCGCTCTAGAGACGCCACGGGATGGGCGTGAGGGCTTGTTGCAGCGCACGCACAAAGGCCGTCGTGCGCGCGCTGCGTCCTTTGCGTGGGCCAATGAGTGCCACGACCGGCGCATCGGGCAGGGCATAGCCGTCGAGCAGTCGCACCAGACGACCGGTGTGCAGGTCGTCGGCGACGCTCCACTCCGACCGCACGATGATGCCTTCACCGCTCAGCGCCCAGGCCCGGACGACGTCGCCATCATTGCTCGCCAGTACGGGTTCGATGCGAACCTGCGTGGCCGGTGTGCCCCGTCGAGCAAATCGCCAGAGCGTGACATCCTCGTCATTCTCGCGCAGTGCGATGCAGCGATGGACGAGCAGATCACGAGGCACCTCCGGTATCCCGTGACGCTGCAGATAGTCGGGCGCGGCGCACAACACGCGGTCATTGGCCGCGAGAGGACGCGTGACAAACGACGACTCGGGCATTTCCCCGATGTGCACCGCGACATCCCATGAATGATCGGTCGCTTTGCCGCGTCGATCCGACAGCATGAGATCAATCGTGACCGCCGGATGCGCACGCTGAAACGTCGCCACCACCGGCGCGATGTAGGCCCGCCCGAATCCGAACGGCGCCACCACCCGCAAGTGGCCCGCCACGGCGCCTCCGCGCGCCGACAGCGTTTCCGTCAGCTCAGCGATCTCGTCGGCCAGGATGCGACCGCGCGAGGCCAGCAGCTCCCCTTCATCGGTGAGTGCGATATGTCGTCCGCTGCGATCGACCAGCCGAACGCCCAGTCGTCGCTCGAGTTCCTGCAGGCGTTGCGTGACCGCCGATGGCGTGACGTCGAGCTCACGCGCTGCGGCCGCCAGGGACGGCGATCGGGCCACCGTGCTGAAGAAGTCGAGGTCCGCCGTGGTGAGCATTCAGTTCAATCTACACGATCCGGCGACAATCGTTACTCGGGAGCTTCATGGAATTGACGGTTCGGCAAGGCTATGTTGGGTGACCGTCGCTGCCTCGCTACCTCTGGGATGGGGTTCAAAATCTCTTGCCGATGAAGACCGACGTTTGGGGCGCGCGTTGGCGCGGCGCACACTGATTCCGCCGAGCGACGGGGCTGAGCGGCCGCAGTCCGTGGGGCTGGCTCCGCACTTCAGTGCGTCGCAGCAGGCCTGGATCGTGCACCGACCTGAGGACATCCGCGCAGTGTTGCGAGATGGTCGGTTCGGTCAACTCGGTGCGCCCGTGCGTGGTGAGGCTTCGAACGCTGATGCGTCCAACCAGCCGGCGCTCGCCGAACAACCGCAGCGGTGGTGGATATCGCCTGAGAGTGCTGCGCTGCTTCGGCCGGATGCGCGGTCGATGGAAGGGTTTGTCCGGCAGCTCCGACATCTGATTTCCATTCAGACCGATCGCACGCCTCCGAACGTGCCGACAACCGTGGATCTCATGGCGACGATCATCCGCCCATGGTGCCATCATGTGACGGCAGTGTTGTTGGATCTGCCGATCGCGGTGGTGAACGAGGCGGAACCGCTGACCCGGCAGGTCTTCGAAAGCGCGGCACTCGTGATGCCGGCGGAGGATGCGGTGTCCTCCGTGTCTGATGCCGCCGGAGCGACGCAGGCGTTGTCGGATCGATTGGCGCCGTATCGCTCCGCGCAGCGTCCCGGTGATGGGCTCGACATTCAGGCTTGGGTCGCACTCACCCAATCCTTGCCGGCACTGATCGGGGCTGGAGCACGGCGACTGGTGGCGCCTGATACGACGAACACCTGCCCATTCGCCGGGTCGGAGACAGGGATGGCCCGGGCCATCAACGACGCGTTGCTGGCGGCGGCGTCGCCCGTGCGTGCTCTGTTCCGCACGGCCCTGCAGCCCGCCACCATTGCGGATACCGTCATCGTGCCGGGCGATCGTGTCATGCTGATGGTCGAAGGCCATGCCGAATTGGTGTTCGGTGACGGCCCGCACCGCTGTGCAGGGGCCACTCTGGTCCGCGCGCTCTTTGGGGCCGCTCTGCGGGTGCTCGGAGACGCGCCCATCACGGGGCTCGCCGATCCGGCGCCTGGGCGTGCCGTCTGGGTCGATGGGGCGGCCCTGCGGGTGCTGCGGTCACTTTCCGTGGAAATGCACCGGCCGTTGTAAGGCACTTGTAAGGCAAAACCCGACCTTCGGCTATCAAGCCTGGCGAATCAATCCCGACACTGAAGTGAGTGAGCAGTAGGCTGGCGCCGATGTCAGCACCGGTATCGCGAGGCGATACCTACTCTTTTTGTGGTCCATTGGTTTGTCCGTGGAGGTCCATATGTCGCTGTACCCTTCGTACCCGCAGTCGGGGCTTCGTGTGTTCCGGCTGTCTGCAGAATTGATCATTGCGGTGGCCTTGTTGCTGTTGATGTTCGATGCGCCCCGTCTGGAGGCGCAGACGGCGGCCAGTGCCAATGTCACGGCGTCGGTGTCGCAGCCGTTGTCGGTCAGTGCCACCAATGGCCTGGGGTTTGGCGCGCTCTTTCCGGGCAACGCCAAGACGGTGGCGGTGACGGATGCCGCTGCGGCGGCGTTTGCCATCTCGGGTGCCGCCAGTGGCAACGTCAGCATGACGTTCAGCATTCCGAACACCATTACGAGCGGTGGCAATTCGCTCAGTGTCGACACGTGGACGGCACGTCGCAACACGTCGAACAGCGCGAGTGCGGGCACGGATTTCACGCCCAGCGCGTCGGCGACCCAGGCTGTGCTCAGTGGCTCGGGTAACCTGTATGTGTTTGTCGGTGCCACCGCACATCCCGGTGCCTCGCAGGCCGCCGGTGCCTACACCGGTACACTGACACTCACCGTTGTGTACTTCTGACAATGATCAGGGCATTGAATGATCGCGGTCACACCAATGTGTGGCACGCACAGGAGTGGATCCATGAAACAATGCGATGGGTGCGGATTGCAGCGGGTGTGGTCGCCTTGGCGGCCACACCGCTGTCCGCGCAGTCAGTACTGATCGCTCCCACGGCGATCATCATCGATGCCAATCGGCCGTCCACCGCGATCACGCTGGTGAATACCGGGACGGCGCCGGCGGAAGTCTCACTGACGTTCACGTTCGGACTGCCGGCGACAGACAGCGCCGGCAATATGCATATCAAGCTGGATGACGCACCTGCCGACAGTTTGCCGTCGGCGGTGGATTTTGTGCATGCGTACCCGGCGCGTCTGGTGCTGCCGGCTGGTGGACGCCAGGTCGTGCGTCTGGTGGCCGCTCCACAGCGCAAACTCGAAGCCCGTGAATACTGGGCACGCCTGATCGTCACGAGTCGTCAGGGGCGTCCCTTGTCGTTGGCGGCCGCGGATGCACCGTCCGAGGCGCAGGTGGCGCTCGACCTCGAAGTGCGCTCGGTCCTGGCGGTCTTCTATCGCCCTGCAGGCGTATCCACGGCGCTCGATATGGCGAAGCCGGAAGCGCGCCTGGCCAACGGCCAGATCGAGACCCGCGTGCGTCTGTCACGTGGCGGCAATGCCGCGTTTGTCGGATCGGTGTCCGCCGTGCTGCGCGACAGTGTGGGACGCGTGTATGGCAAGAAGGACATGCCGCTTGGGGTGTACTACGATCTCGAGCCACTCATCTCGTTGGGGCTCGCGTTGGTACCCAAGGGCACGTATGAGCTGGAGCTTTCCGCACGCGCGGAACGCCCGGATGTGCCAGACAACATGTTGCTGCCGGCGAAAGTGGTGAAGCAACGCACCATCGTTGTGGTGCCCTGATGCTCGGGTTGCGGCGCTGGCGCTGTGGAGTTCCTCGCGGGCTGACCCTGATCACCAGCGTGCTGCTGCTGCTCGGGGCCACGCGCGTTGCGTCTGCGCAGACGACCGTGACTGCCCTGACGGGGCTGAGTTTCGGCACGATCATCAGTGGCACCACCACGACCATCGCCTCGAGCTCTCCTTCGGCGATGTCGTTCCGCATTCGTGCGAACGTGGGGCTCAGCCTGGGCATGTCGTTCACATTGCCCACGACACTCACCCGCGTCGGCGGGGGTGGCACGATGCCGGTGTCGTTTTGCAGCACCTGCGCGTTGTATCGGGTCAACAGTGCCAATCCTGCCGGAGCTCTGCCGTTCAATCCGAATGTGGGGCTATTGGGTTTGCTGCTCTTGGTGTCGTCCGATGTGTATGTCTGGGTAGGCGCATCGACGTCGCCGCCACTCAATCAGCCCGCGGGCAACTATACGGGGACGGTGGTGCTCACCATCGCCGCGATCCTCTGAGACCGACGTGCGGACCGTGCATAGGACGGGCATCACGCGGCAGGTGACGTTGGTGCTCGGTGGCATGAGCCTCGCGCTGGCCATGGCATCCCATTCGGTGGGCGCACAGTCTGTCGATGCGCTGCTCGGCGCGCCGGCTGTGGTGTCTGCCGATGCGATCGCACGTGGGCGGTACTTCGAGATCGCCCTCGAGCTCAACATCGACAACGTCTATCGCGCGACGGTCCTGGCCCATCAGCAACTCGATGGCATCATTCTGCTGGACGCGCGCGACATTCTCGCGCATGCCGGATGGCGTCGCACGCCACCGGGCGCGGCCGTGCGCGTGAAGCCACATGCCGGGGAGTCTCACACGACACTCTGCCGGTCCGTCGCCAATCGGCGAGAGCCGAGTTGTTTCGTGCCGGCGGCGACCCTCGCTGCGGCGCTCGATGTCATCCTGGAAGTGGATCTCGCGTCGGCCGTGGTGGTGATTCGCGAGGCCGCGCACCTGCCCGTGGTGCGTCGTGCCCGGTTGCTGCGTGAGAGCCGCATCGCTGCCGCGCCCGATCGATCGGCCGCCGAAACGGCGCGCCGGCAGGCCGAGGCAGAACGACGGCGCATCGCCGACAGTGTGTTCGTGTTGTCCACGTTGCCGATCACCGTGGACGCCACACCGCCCATGCTGTTGCCACGCGCTGTGGGCGGCACACTCGGTGTGGTGCAACTCGACTACCTGTTGTCGGCCCAGCACGGTATTTCACGCAGCCGGTCCGTGTCCGGCGACGCGTTGCCGGGCGCATGGCAATTCGGGGCGCTGATGCGCGCCTCGACACATCTGGCCGGTGGTGATCTTGGCACCGATCTGCGGCGAGATTTCACGGGCACGAAACTGGACAACACCACGTGGACATTCCGTCCACGTCCCGGCAGCACCCGCCCGATTGTGCATGTGGGCGTCGTGGACGATGCGAGTCCACAACCGGTGCGCCTGGATGGGGTGATGTTTGGACGGCCCATCCGTGAGAACTATCGGCCACGCATGGTCTCCATCGCGACGGCGGCGCGACCGGAATGGAACTATGTCGGCCTCGTGAACGATCAGTTGATCAACATGCAGCGCCTCGCCGATACCAGCATGGCGATGACCATTCCCGTGACAGGTGATGCGGTTCGCTACGATGTCATCGGCTGGGGCGCCGATGGTCTCGAGCGGCGGTATTCCCGTATGGTGCATTCGCCGGCCGCTCAATTGCCTCGTGGTGATGTGCGCTATCTCGCATCGGTGGGTCGATGCACAGCCGCGATCACGTTGTTTGTCGCCGACAGTGCGCCGTGTCGCTGGCGCGCGGCCACGGACTGGCGGGTGGGGCTGCATCCACGCTTCACAGGTCGGGCCGGCGCCACGTGGACCGACGGACAATGGCAACCTTATGTGGGCGCGAATGCCTTGGTGGGTTCGGCGATTGTTCTCGAGGCACTCTTCGGCGCACCGCGTCCTGGCGAGACCTTGTCACAATGGCAGGCCACCTGGAATCCGACTCCCTGGCATCTCCTCACCGTGAGTGGCAGCCGGTCGCTCGGACGTTCACTGCATTCGGCGCAGTGGCAGGTCGGCGTGCCCGCAATCAAGCGCCTGTCGTTGATGGGCATGTGGAATCGCGCGGCGGGACTGTCCGATCAGATGGATCTTGGGCATATCGGGCTGGTGGGGCAGGTCGGTGCGTTCCGTACCGAGGTCTTCGGCCGCCTGAACCGGATGCGGCTCGGCACCTCGGTGCGCATGCCGCCAATCTCGATGGCCTGGGACGCGGAGACGCAGTCACCCTCGACGACGACCGCGTCGATGTTGCTCCGCGCCTCGTCCATCAGCGCGCCAACGGGTTCGCTGGTGACGATGGGTTCGTCGAATGTGAATACCATGACGGTACAATCGACGGGCATCGATGTGAGCGCTGCTCCACGATGGATGTCGATGCGTGGAGCGCCGTGGTGGATTCGGGGTTCGTTGGCGCTGGATGAACGGCAGAGCGGCACGACCAGCCAGGGCCGCACCATGCGGCTCGATCTGCGGCTCAATGGTTCGTTGCCACGCGCCGAAATCGAGATCGGACGGACGTTTTCCCAGGCGCAGCGGACGGGTCGATGGATGTTGATGATCTCGCCGCGACTACCGCAGACACGTCTGACGACATCGGCTTCGCACAATACGGCCGTGGGCAATATCGACGGCCGGCCCTGGATCGAACGGGTCTCGACGGTGACGCAGATGGCGACGGGATCGGTTCTGCTCAATGCTCGTGAACAGAGTGTGCGAGCCACCGCCGACCGTGCGGTGCGCGGTGGCGGGTTGCGCATACGCGTCTATCTCGATCTCGACAACAACGGACGCTACGACTCGTCGGAGCCCGTGTTGCGGCAGGTGGGTGTGGTGGCGGGCAATCGCCGCGCCAGCACGGATGTCGAAGGCCGGGCGGAGATCATCGGCTTGCCGGCGAGTGAGCCGGTGATTGTGAGTGTCGACTCCACCTCGTTGCCGTTGCCGTGCTGGCGACCGATCTCGCAGCAGTGGGTGGTACAGGTGCCATCGGCCGGCATCGGTGAGATCGATCTCGGACTGCGGTATGGAGCCATCCTCGATGGGCGGCTCATTGCCGACGCGTCCACCGCACCGGGCGCCGCGTCGCCTCCGGTGTTGCCGTCTCGTTTGATCCTCACGCATCTCGAACGGAACGAGCGCTTCGAAGTGGATGTGATGAATGACGGAGGGTTCTACCTGCTTGGCTTGCCCGCGGGGCCCTACCGTGTACTGCGCCGGGATGCGCCGAGTGGTGGCCTCGCCTCGTCAGGTCGTCCGTCCGGGGGGGACACCTTGGTGATTCCCGCCCCACCGGCGGGGCTCGCGGCGCCATCGACGTGTCACGTCGTCACGACACAACTGCCTCTTGCGTCGGTTACTCTCGCGCCGGCCCGTTCCGCGCCATAGAGTATCGATAGGGAAGGTATTGGGGTTGTCAGCCCCGTGTCGTCCAGTGCGTGAGGTGCAGAATGAAGCGGTTGCTTGCCCTGATGGGTGTGGAAGAATTGGTGGAGTTGCGATTGCGTCACCTCCACCGGGTTGCATTGCTCTCGCTGGGGATCGTGGCAACGATCACCATCTTTGGCGGTCTGGCACTCGAACGGGCCACTGGCTGGGTGCATCACACCCGCGAAGTGATGCGCCTCGTGCGTTCACTGCAGGCGGAGCTGTTTGCGCACGAGACCATTGCGCTCCGGGGTTCGGAGAGGATCGTGGAGCGTACGGCCGTGGAGCGTCCCTCGGCGGAACTCGCCACTGCGGAACTCGCCACTGCGGAACTCGCGGCTACGGAACTGGCTGCTGCGGCTTTGCCGCTGAGCACCGAGCTCCTGACCGTGATGGATTCCCTGTTGGTGCTGACCAAGGACAATCCTGCGCAATTCCGTCGCGCCGCGTTGCTGACGGCGTCGGTTCATCGGTGGAATGATGGTGTGCGGACTATTGCCCGCGAAGGCAGTGCGGTCGCGGCTTTGGAGGCCAAGCTGCTTCTGCAGCAGGCCCTGCAGGAATTTCAGAGCGAAGAACATCGCCTCTACGAAGCGCGGACGACCGTCGAGCGCCGCTGGCGATTGGCTCTGTTGGCAACGATTCTCGTTTCCCTGGTGGTGATCTGGTATGCACTCAATCGTTTCGTGCGCACCATGGTGCGCGAAACCCGCGATGCACGGGAAGCCAAGGCGTTGCGCGACCGGACGGCAGAGCGGCTCACGGTCTTGATGGACATTTCACCGAATCCCTTCGCCATTGTGGGATTGGACGATGCGTTGGTGCTGGTGAACACGGCGTGGCACCGGCTCGAATCGGCGAACCCTGCGAGTGATGGCCTCTTCGGTCGACTGGATCCGTCGTTCATCACCCCGTTGCGGCAGATCGTCGATCAGGCACGTGCGACTCACCAGACCCAGCGCATCGAGCTGACCGATCCTGCGGTGATCGAGGACGTCTCCGGTGTGCGCACGCCGCGCGTGTGGACGGCCACCGGCTACCGGGTGGACCAGGGGGCCGATCTGGAAGGCGCCGTCTGTGTCACCCTGGTGGATGTCACATCGATTCGAGCCATCGAGCAGCAGATGCGGCAGGCGCAACGCCTCGAATCCATCGGACGCCTGGCGGGTGGTGTGGCGCACGATTTCAACAACATCCTCACGGCCGTCATTGGTTTCACGGATATGGCGGCCGCAGAAGCTGGCGAGAGCGGGCGTCTGCAGGCGGATCTCCACCAAGTGCGAAGAGCTGCGGATCGTGCGTCCGTGCTCACTCGACAACTGCTGTCGTTCAGTCGTCAGCAGGTGTTGCATCCCAGGGTGCATAGCCTGGGTGACATTGTGCGCGACCTCGAGCTGATGATCCGGCGATTGATCGGCTCACACATCACCGTTGCCGTGCGCATTGCACCGGACACCGGTCATGTGTTGGTCGACCTCGGGCGGATTGAGCAGGTGATCCTCAATCTGACCATCAATGCCCGTGATGCGATGGGTGCGGGTGGTTCGCTCACGGTGGAAGTGGGCAACGCGACCCCCGAAGACCTCGCGGCGGCGCATGAACGCGGAGATATCCCCGCCGAGGCGATGAATGGTTCTTACACGCTCTTGCGGGTGCGCGACACCGGGACGGGCATGACGCCGGAGGTGCAGCGGCGCATCTTCGAGCCGTTCTTCACGACCAAACCGGTTGGGCAAGGTACCGGCCTTGGATTGGCTACCGTGCTCAATGTGGTGCGTGAATCGAGTGGATTCATCGGCCTGGAGAGCGCTCCCGACTGGGGTACGACGTTCGAGCTCTTCTTGCCACGAACGACGGAGGCGCTGTCCGTCGCCGTCCCCACGATGGCGGTGCATCAACTGCAGCGGCAGAGTGGTACGGTGTTGGTGGTCGAAGATGATCGCGACGTGCGTCAGCTAACGGAGTACGTGCTGAGCGAAGCTGGCTACACGGTGCATGTCGCCAGAAATGGCGTTGATGCACTGGAGGTGTTGCGGCGGAAGGGTCCGGAGATCGACCTGCTTGTCACCGATCTCGTCATGCCCGGACTCGGCGGGGTGGATCTCGCCCGGCATGATCTGGTGGCGGCACGGAAGCTGCCCGTTCTGTTTCTCACCGGGTACGCCACGGACGCCACGGTGAACATGACGGTGCTGCCATCCGAGGCCCATGTCCTCGCCAAGCCATTTACTCCCGCCCAATTGGTGGAAGACGTCCTGTCCGCGTTGTAGGGGCGCCCGCGATGGCCTCAGTGCGAGGTGATCTGTACACCGACGTTGCGCACGCTCACGATGGTGGACTGCGCGGATACCGACGACACCTTTTGCCGGATACGTGAAAGGGCCACGTCGAGCACACTGGTACCCGGATCGAAGTCATACCCCCACACGTCGGCCAGCAGGGTGGCACGAGCCACCACTTCACCCGGGCGGCCCATGAGTGTGGCGAGCAATTGGAACTCCTTCGCTGTCAACTGCACTTCGCCGTTGGTGCCAGCCAGTTTGCGGGACTGTCGGTCGAGCCGCAGGTCACCAACCGTCAGCCGATCCGGCATGGTATGACGTCGCAACACGGCCGCGATCCGGGCGCGCAGCACGGATGCGGACACGGGTTTGTGCATGAAGTCGTCCGCACCTGCCATCA
Organism: Gemmatimonas aurantiaca T-27; assembly: GCF_000010305.1. NCBI lineage: Bacteria > Pseudomonadati > Gemmatimonadota > Gemmatimonadia > Gemmatimonadales > Gemmatimonadaceae > Gemmatimonas > Gemmatimonas aurantiaca. The sequence continues at coordinate 1,210,778 of NC_012489.1, forward strand.
GCCCATTCACGACCGCATCGTCGTCGCTGTAGCCGGAGAGCATGAGAATGGCGGCGTCGGGTACGGTCTTCCGCAATGACTGTACCGCCTCGGTGCCCAATCCATCCGGCAACTCAAAATCGACGATGGCCACCTGGATCGGCGTGCGATGGATCATCAGCAGTGCTTCGCGCACGGATGCTGCCACGTGCACATGCCAGCCGTCTTCCCGGAGCAATCGCGCGATCCACGCGACCACTGCGGGATCGTCGTCAACCACCAGCGCCTCCATTAGCTCCATCGACAGGCCTCGGCGAATGGACATACGATTGGATTGCGAGAGCGCGGCATTGAAAACCTGACTCCCCCTTCCAAGCAACGGGCTGGTCTTTGCTCTCGCAAGTATCGCCGTTCCATGTATCCAGTAGACTGACGAGATCGCCATATTTCCCGTTATGATCGAGACGATCGCCATCAGCGGGTACCGCTCTCTGCGCGATGTGCGCCTCGCGCTGAGTCCACTCACCGTGGTGACCGGCGCCAACGGCACCGGCAAGTCGAGTGTCTATCGCGCGCTGCGATTGATGACACAGATCGCGCACGGACGCCTGATCAGTTCCCTCGCTGCCGAAGGCGGTCTGACGTCCACGCTCTGGGCAGGCCCCGAATCGATCGGGGCGGCCGTGAAGCGTGGAGACTTTCCGGTCCAAGGCACGCGGCGAACGCACCCCGTGTCGCTCAAGCTGGGGTTCGCTGGGGAGGACTATGGGTACGCCATCGATATTGGCCTGCCAAAGCCGAGCTTGTCATTGTTCGCTCGGGATCCGGAGATCAAGGCCGAGGCGATGTGGTTCGGTCTCCGGCCCGGTCGGCACAATGTGATTGCCGAACGGACGGGCCCCAGCGTGCGGGTGCGGAATCGCGAAAATGAGTGGGGGCAGGCGCTCACCTCGCTGGCGTCGTGGGACAGCATGATGACACATGCCGGCGACCCGCGCGAAAGCTCGGAACTCATCGTGTTGCGCGATGCCATGCGCGACTGGCGTTTCTACGATCATTTCGATTGTGGCGCGGAGGCGCCGGCGCGGCGGGCGCAGATCGGTACCCGCACACCGGTACTCGCGTCGGATGGCCGTGACCTCGCCGCCGCCATCGAAACGATCCGGGAGCTCGGAGATCAGGAGGCGCTCAACGCGGCCGTCGATGATGCGTTCCCAGGGGCTTCTCTCGAAGTATCCACACGGTCCGGCTATTTCGAGTTGACCATGCATCAGCATGGGTTGCTTCGCCCACTGGGCATGGCCGAGCTCTCCGATGGCACGTTGCGCTTTCTGCTGTTGGCGGCGGCGCTGTTGTCACCGCGTCCTCCTGCGCTGATGGTGCTGAACGAACCGGAGACCAGCCTGCACGGGGACCTCCTGCCTGCCCTCGCCCGATTGATCGCCCGGGCGGCCACGCGCAGCCAGTTGATCGTCGTCTCGCATGCCCCCTCGCTGATTCAGGCGCTCGAGGAGCAGGGTGATTGCCGGCGGATCACCCTGGCCAAGTCTTTTGGTGAGACCGGGGTTGAGGGCGATGACGAGGGGGAGCCGGCCTGGAGTTGGCCCAGTCGCTGACCCGTCTTTGGGTCGGGGTGGAACTCCGACACTCATGTGGGGTTGCTGGCGGACGCACGTGTGACCTGCCAGCTTCGCGGGATCACCGTACTCGCCGCCCACGGGTCCCGACCCCCTATTGTGCTCCGATGCCTTCCATTCCGTACGAGCAGCTCTTCGAGAACAGCGCCCGTTGGGCCGCGTCGCTCACCGCGAAAGATCCCACGTATTTCGAACGGCTCGCCTCAGAACAACGCCCGGACTACCTGTACATCGGGTGTTCCGACAGCCGTGTGCCGGCCAATGAGATCATGGGGGTGGAGCCCGGTGACGTCTTCGTGCACCGCAACATTGCCAACGTGGTGGTGCACACCGATCTGAACGTCGGATCGGTGATCGAGTACGCGGTGTCGCACCTCAACGTGAAACACATCATCGTCTGCGGTCACTACAACTGCGGCGGCGTGAAAGCCGCCATGCAGCCACGCGATCTGGGTCTGCTCAATCCCTGGTTGCGCAACATCCGCGACGTGTATCGCATGCACGAGACGGAACTCGAGGCGATCACCGACGAGAACCAGCGCTACGAGCGGTTGATCGAATTCAACGTGATCGAGCAGTGTATGAACGTCATCAAGACTGCCGCCGTGCAGCGGGCCTATCTGCACCATGGCGGTCCCATTGTGCACGGTTGGGTGTTCGACCTGCACAAGGGCAAGTTGATCGACCTCAATATCGATTTCGAGGCCAGCCTCAAGAGCGTACAGCGTCTCTACAATCTCGAAGGCGAAGTTGGTTCCCGTTGATCACGAATTGATCTGTTCTGCCCGCGTGTACGTGATCGCTCAGGACGCCTGTGCGATCACGCGCATGGAACCGCTGACACGCGGCAGACGATCTCCCTGCAGTCGTTGCACCAGTGGCGTGTAACCATGGGCGCGTGCCTGTACCAGCAAGCGGGCACGCGCCGCCGCCACATCGGCGGTGTTCACACGGAAGACATGCGCACACTCGGCTGCCAGCCAAAGTGCGGCATACGGATCCTGCATCTCCACGCGTGACAGGGTGGCCAACAGGCGAGCCCGCGTGCTCGAAACCGACACGCGACGCGCCTCGAGCCGCAGTTGCAGCGCCTCCACCAGTTCACGGCCCTGGAACCACGCAAAGCGGGTGCTGAGCATCGCCTCCACGCGTTCGGCGAGTTGCTCGGCGGCCGGCACCGAGTTGAGGTCGAGTTCTGCCAGTCCTGCGCCGGCGAGTGCACCGATTTCCACGTCCTGGTGACCGATGTTGGCGGCCAGCAGTGCACAGGTGTCGTACAGCTCGAGTGCCGCCGCTGCGTCGTTTTCGAGACGGGACAGGTGGGCCAGATTGTACAGGGCCGCCAGTCGATATCGATCGTGCTTGATCGATTCGAAGTCTCGCAGGGCATCGCTGAATCGTTGACGCGCCGGCTCTCCTCGGCCCGTTTTCATGAGCAACACTCCGAGGTTGAGTGCTGCCACACCTCCCAGGTCCGTGGCGCGCAATTCACGGGCGAGCTCACAGGCCGTCAGGAACGATACTTCGGCTGCCGGGTGATTGCCCGCGCGATCACAGGCGGTGCCGATGTTGATATGGCAACGCAACTGTCCATGACGATCACCCACGGACAACGACAGATCGAGAGAGCGCCGGTAGTGTGGGATGGCCGACTCCGGACTCTCCGCGAGCAACACGGAGCCCAGACGCAGCAGCGCGCCGGCCAGCACAGCCGGTTGTTCCAGACGCTCGGCTGCCGCCACGGCCTCTCGCGCCATGCGATCCGCTTCGACGATCGTGCCTGATTGCTGCAGCACCGAAGACATCATGATGCGCAGGGCCACCTCTTCAGCGTGATTCCCGACGGCCAGTGCCGTGGCATGCAATGCCGTGCAGGCCTCCAGCACCGCGCGATAGTCCACGCCGCGCTGCAGCCGCAGGCGTTCCCGCATACGGCCGATGGTCAGCGTGCGACCCGCTGCCGCGGTCGCATCGGCGTACTCACTCAAGGCCCGGTCGCAGTGCACTTCCGCCTGCGCCAACTGCGCGGCGGCTTCGGCGACGGTGGCCAGGCGAAATTCCACATCGGCCTTGTCGGCCGCGGTGTGTGCGTGACGCTGGGCCACACGACACCACTCGATGGCCATTTCGTACGCGAACACCCGATGTGCCTGCTCACTGGCTTCGATGGCCGCGCTGAACGCCTGGGATGACATGCCGGCGCGGTCGTAGTGCCGGGCCAGCGTGCCGGAGTCTGCGGCCTCTCGTGTCGCCACCGCCTGGGCCACACGCGCGTGTAGCTGCTGGCGTCGCAATGGATTCACTTCCGCCAGCAGCAACTCGGTCAGCAAGCCATGGGCAAACGCGAGCGTGTGCTGCAGGTGTTCGGTGGTGATCAGCACGGAGCTCGACAGGCCCTCGTCGAGCGCTTCATGCACCGTGGACTCTGCGGCATCACATGCCGCCACCAGCACACTGGGGTCGAATTCACGACCCAGGATCGCAGCCAACGCGAGAATTTCGCGGTGCGGGCGCGACAGGGACTCCACGCGCTGGGCGAGCAGGTCGCCGATCGCGGCCGGCAGCGCCGACGAGCTGTCATCGCGGTAGGTCCAGCCATCGCTGGTCCATTGCAACTGCCCGTCGTCGGTCATGGCGCGCAGCAACTGCACGGCGAAGAGGGCATTGCCTTCGCTGCGTGTGAAGATGGCGGTCAGCAAGGCCGGCGGCGGTGTTTGCCCACCGAGGGCGTCCCGCAGCCAATGCGTGAGATCCGCTTCCGACAGGCGACGCAGGCGCAGCGTGGTACAGCGCTCCGAGCGGGTCAGTCGTCGTACGCGACGCTCCGCCTCCGGCAACGCACTTTCGGGGCGCAGCGTGAGGCCGAGCAGCAGGCGATGGTCATTGAGCCGCGTGACGAGGTACTCGAGTGCGTCCCAACTGCGAGGATCGGCCCACTGCAGGTCGTCGAACATGAGTACCAGCGGCCGCTGTGTCGCGGCCAATCGCAGGCACTCCTCGAGTTCTTCGTGCAGGGCGCGGGCAAACGCCCGTCCTTCCGTTGCTGGCGCAGGGGTGCCGAGTTCGGGAACCAGATGGGCGAGATACGGCCATTCCCGCTGCGGCAACAGGCCGCTGCGGTGCATGGCGAGCAGAATGTCGCACCATGGCCCATAGGGCGTGGCCATGTCCGTCTCGAGACAGTGCCCGATAAGGAACGCTCCACCCCGTACACCGAGATCCGGCCCGAGCTGCTTGAGCAGCGTCGACTTGCCGACGCCTGCTTCACCAGTCACCAGCACCACGGAGGGTTGTCCGCGTGATGCGTTGGCAAAGTGCTCGCGTAGCCGTGTGCGCTCGGACTCGCGTCCCACAACGGTTTGCAGCACGAGTTGTTGACGCCCACCCTGCAGACGAGAGGCCGGCACGACCTGATTGCGGCCGGCATGCTTCGCCTGGTACAGGGCATTGTCCGCAGCGCCGAACAGGGCGTCCAGCGTGGTTCCATGCTGGGGCGCACACGCCACGCCCAGCGACACTGATACGACAATGGGCACCGCCTGCTCGACGTTCGTGAGCGCGGGCGGCAAGGCGATCGACGTGGCAGCCACGGTCGCGCGAATACGCTCGGCTACCCGTGTGGCTTCCTCGAATCGCACGCCGGACAACAGCACCACAAACTCATCGCCCGCGTAACGGCCTACAAAGTCTGCGGGTCGGACGGTCGCACGGATGGCCTGGGCCACATGCTGCAGCACCAGATCTCCAGCACCCGTCCCGAACTGTTCGTTCACGACGCCGAGTTGGTCCACATCGAGGATGAGCAGTGCCACCGGTCGGCCGGTGGTGTGACGCGCTTCCAGCGTGCGCGACGCCGTCTGGCGAAACGCGCGCCGCAGCGCCACGCCCGTCAGTTCGTCGAGCGCGGGCGCCGAACTGTCCACCGTGGCGACTTGCTCCTCCTGGCGATTGTCCAGCGGAGATTCCACGGTGTGCGAACGGCGCGCCCATTCCCCCTCGATCTGTTCGAACCAGGCAAACACCATCGGATCGAAGAACGTGCCCACATCCTTTCGCAGGATGGCCATGGTTTCGTCGTGCGTCAGTGCGCGTTTGTAGCTGCGTACCGACGTCAGCGCATCGTACACATCGGCGATGGTGAGGATGCGTGCCACCAACGGGATATCGTTGCCCGCCAGACCATGGGGATACCCCAGGCCGTCCCATCGCTCATGATGCGATTCCACCATGGGACGCACATCCCACGGGAATTCGATCTCGTTCAGCATCTCGGCGCCGGCCGTGGTGTGGCTCTTCATGAGCGCCCACTCGGTGTCGTCCAGCTTGCCGGGTTTGTTGAGCACTTCTTCCGGAATGACCAGCTTGCCCACGTCATGCAGGAGTGCGCCGATACGGAACCAGAACAACGAGGTCTGGTCCATGCCACTGACTTCCGCGATCGCGCACGCCAGTTCTGCGACGCGCTGGCAATGCCCTTGGGTGTACCGATCCTTGGCTTCAATCGACTCACCCCAACGCCGCGCTACGTGCACAAACTCCTGTTCGAGCTGTTCCACACGTGAGCCGATATCGCGCAGCTCCGACTGTGCCCGGAGATGCGAGAACAAACGGTGGGCGCGATTGAGTTGCTGCAGTACATCGCGGTTACGTCCCGTACGGCGCGCCAGCGCGGCCCGGTCCCGGGCAATTTCGGCCAGCAGGAGCTTCTCGCCGCGGGCGGTGGCCACTTCTTCGGCCTGCAGGAGGTGTTGCTCAGCCTCGTCGTACTTGCCGGTGTTACTGGCGATGACGCCGAGCAGCTTGGTGGACTTCGCGATGGCGGAACCGTCGCCCAACTGCACGGCAGCGGCCTGCGCAGCCGTCACGGCGCCGTGTGCGCGGGCATACTCACCCTGCGCCACCCATAGTTCGGCCAGATTGATGTCCAACTGCAGACGGACGTTCACATCGTTGAGCGGCTCGCATACGCGCACGCCTTCCAGCAGCGCATCTTCGGCGTCTTCCCAACGCTTCTGCGCGATGTAGAGCAGCCCGAGATTGTTGAGGGCCACACACACGTCGGTCATGAGTCCGAGTGACCGATAGTCGTCGAGACTCACACGATACTGCCGTTCGGCGAGCGCAAAATCACCGCGGATATTGGCCAGCACGCCCAGATTCTGCGCCGTCATGGCGGCCAGCTTGGCATCACCGGCGTGCAAGGCACGCTGACGCGCCAGCAGATACAAGCGTTCCGCTTCGTCGAGGTCACCGGTCTGCCAGTGCACCACGGCCTGCACATTGAAGGCATGGCCGGCCGCGGCGTGGTCGTGCCAGGCTTCGGCCACGGTGAGCGCCGCGTCGAGGCATTCGAGCGCCGCCGCACCGTCGCCGTCGGCAATGTATGTGCGGGCGATCCAGCGCAATACATCACTGGTTTCCCGGGCGTCTTCCGGGCGGGTGAATTGCCGCAGCGCGGATTCATACGCATTGCGCGCGGCGAGCCGATGCCCGGCCTTTTCCTCTCGCTGCGCCAAGGCCACCAGTTCGTGGAAGGTGCCGAGCTGCAGGGGAGGATGCGACATACGGTCAGTCATGGATCACCAGCGAGGAATTCAATCGTTCGGCAAGCGTTGCGGTCAGCAGCATGGTGCCCAGCAGCGCTGCACATGGCACGACGAGTGGCCACCAGGCCCGGGCAATGTCCGGCAAGGCATCCTGGATCATGCGCCCCCAGCTCACGGTCGGTTCGGGCACACCAAGCCCCACGACCCCCAACGCCGCCTCGGCCGCCAGCAGTTCTCCAAGCAGGATGACGGCGAGGCCGAGCAACATGGGCAGCAGGTGTGGCAGCATGTGATGTGTGAACGTGCGGACAGGTGAGACGCCGAGGGCATGCGCCGCGTCGCTCCACGGACGCACGGAGAGTTGCTGCATTTCGGCGTGAATCACGCGACAGACCAGCGGCACCGCGAGACAACCCATGGCCACCGCGAGCGGCGCAGGTGTCAGTGCACCACCCGCAGCCGCACCGATAGCCAACAGCATCAACAAACGTGGGATTCCACGCATGGCGTCGACGATCGCCAGCATGCCGCTCGCCAGCCAGTGTCCGCCGTATTGCACGAGGGCTGCGCACACCACACCACCAGCCAGGGCCGTCGCTGTACCGAGCATGGCAATGGTCAACGACGTACGTCCACCATGCAGCACCCGGCTGAGCAGGTCACGTGAGGCGCTGTCGGTGCCCAGCCAGTGATCGACACCGGGCATGCGGAGCGTCTGATGCACCAGATCGAGCGGTGAAGCCGGGTCGTGTGGGGCAATCCATGGCGCACCAATGACCAGCAGTGAGAGGGCCGTCAACGACAGGATCAGCCAGGAGTGCCCCTCCGGCAGCCGCACCGTTTCGGTGCGCGTCAGCGTCTTCATGACGTGAGCACCGCGGTACGTGTATCAGAGCGTGCCGGCAAACCAGTACGAGGATCGGCCCATGCGAGCATGAGTTCCGTAGCCACACTGGCCAATGCCAGCAGCGTCGATGTGACGAGCAAAGCGCCAACCACCAACGGATAGTCTCGTGTGCCGATACCGAGTACGATCAGCCGCCCGAGTCCTGGCCAACTGAAGATTGTTTCGGCCACGATCGTACCGCTGACGAGTGCCGGAAACATCATGCCAATGGTCGTCACACTGGATGGCAATGCCACGCGCGCGCCATATCGCATCCACAGGGACAGAGGCGCGACCCCACGTGAGAGTGCCGCGCGTGTGGCAAGCGACTGACGGGCCGACTGCGTGGCAATCGCTTGTTGTCTGGCCACCACGGCCGACCACGCCAGTGCGAGCGAGCCAGCGGGCAGTATGAGGTGATGCAGGCGATCGAGCACACGCGACCCCGCATCACCGGTGTAGGCCACGATCGGATCCGACACACCACCCACGGGGAACCACCGTACTTTCACGGCAAAAACCAACAGCAGTCCCAGCGCCACCATGAACTCGGGCAATACCGTGAGCGCGGTGACCGCATGAAAGACGGCGCGAATTCCGCGATGATCGGCGAACCATCCCCGAGCGCTTCCCAACAGCAGCCCGAGGGCTGCGGCACCCAGCAGCGCAGGCACTGCCAGTTGCAGGCTCAGCGCCGCGGCGCGCGCGACGTCGGGGGCAATGGGACGTCCGTCAATGAGTGACGTGCCCAGATCGCCACGCACGACGCGTGACAGGTACACGGCGCCCTGCTCCATGAGGGAGGCATCGAGTGCATAGCGCGCCCGCAACGCGGCGCGCGCTTCCGGCGTGCGTCCACGCTGCTCGATGGACTGCGAGAGCGGATCACCGGGAAGCAGGCGCAACATGACAAAGCCCGCCGTCGTCGCTATCGCGACAACGAGCAGGCATCGTGCGAGCCGCCGCGCAATCCATCTCACCGCGCAGGCGCTCCCGCATCGACCGTCCAGTCGGGAATGCCGGCCCACCAGGCATCGGCGCGCAGGGGCGTGGGACGCACGCGTTCACGCATCAGGGCCATGTTGCGTGGCTCGTACAGCCAGATGGCGGGTACATCACGCACGAGTTCCGCGAAGGCGCGATGAAAGAGTGTTCGGCGTCGGGTCGGATCAAACGTCGTGGCGGCGGTATCGAAGGCCGCGTCCACCGTGGTATTGCGATACCGACCGAAATTTCCACCCACATCATTGCCGCGTGGGGAGCCCCACACATCCCGTACGGCCATCGGACTGGGATCGGCGTGCCACATGTTGAGCGCCGCGTCGAAGTCCCCACTGCCGACTCGTGCGAAGAACTGCGCTGGCTCGATGGCGGCGATACGCATGTCGACTCCGCGCGCGCGGAACTGCGCCTGCATGAGAGTGGCCATGCGCTGACGGGTGGCGCTCGATGCCGGGACAATCACCTCGAAACGCAGCGGTGTACCGCTACGGCTCCGGAGTCCGTTGGCACCACGGCTCCAACCCAGCGAGTCCAGCGTGCGATCGGCGGCGGTGGTGTCATAGGCGATCTGCGCCACGGCGGTGTCAGCCGCAGGCACCGCGCGGGTAAATGGTCCGAGTGCGACCAGACCGAGCTCGCCGAGTACGTTCTGCACCAAAGCCTGGCGGTCGAGACTGGCCGAGAGCGCAACCCGGAAGGCGTGGTCGGCAAACAGTTGCTGTGTCGCGGCGGAGCGTGCGCTGAAATTGAACGCGAGATACGCGTAGTCGAGCGTGTGATAGGGCACGAGGGCCAGCCCCTTGGTGGCAGCGGCTTGCGCGTAGGCATCGAGACGAATGGCCTCCAGCAGATCGGCTTCACCGGAGAGCACTCGCAGACTCGCAGCCGTGGCATCGGGCGTCACATTCCAGATCACGCGGGCGATGCCGGGCGCACCGCGATAGTTGTTCGTGTCCGCTTCGAAGACCAGCATCTGACTGCGGGTCCATGCGCCGAAGCGATAGCGCCCGGATCCGATCGGATGGCGCGCAAACTCCGATTGGGCCAGCGCACCACGAGGCACCGACGACAACAGGTGTGCCGGCATGATGGCGAGATTGTACGCCACCTGAAAGAACTGTTCCGGATGACGACGGCTCCACCAGACAACGGCGGTGGAGGCATCGCGTGCGGTCACGGAGTCGATGCCCGCGAATGCGCCGGCATGCGGAGAGGCTACACTGCTGTCGGTATACAGCGCATAGGAGAAGACGACATCGCTCGCCCCTACGGGCTGGCCGTCATGCCACCGTGCCGCGGAGTCGATGGTGAAGGCGATGGACAGCGAATCGGCCGCCCAGCTCCAGCGCGACGCCAGTTGAGGAGCAAAGCCGGCATCGCCCACCGTTTCGATGGCACCGGTCGGACGGGCCAGCATATCGAACAACAGATCGACCGCCTGCTTGCCCTGCAGCGACGCCACAATGGGCGGAATGAGCGCATCGGCGTCGGCCGGTGTGGCGATGGTGAGCACACCGGACGGACCCTTGGTGGCCGTCTCCGCATCTGAGCAGCCGGCCACCAGTATCACACCGCCGGCGATGCCTGTCATGAACGTTCGACGGATCACGGAGGCGGCACGAACCACGGCTGCCACACGATGTGCGGGGTGTTTCACTCGGAGCATGGTGGCGTGGGTATTGGTCAAGAGTGCGCGCAAAGCCGGAGCGGCGCATTCCGACCGCATTCCGCATGGATTCATCGTCATTCAAAATTTCGACACCAGACAGCAGCGACTTGAGGTGGTGACGAGTGCTCTTATGCATGTCGCAATCGGTCTGCCGTCATGCCGGAAAAGTGATAGCGATTAATTCTGACGAAGCGTGCCATTGCGGTGACGAACTCCTCAAGTCGAGGCCAGAGGGTGACGAATCTCACCGGCAGGTGGGCTACACCCGCCAACCTGACGCGAAGTCGCGTCACCACCCTCTCACTCCAAGGATGGACATGCTTATCGGAACCACCACCTCGCCCAAGGTCAGCCTCTTCCGTCGTGCGCGACGGACCGCGGCGGTACTCGGCCTCAGCTTGTCCGTTGGTGCGTGCTCGCAAGACGCGCCTTCGGCCCCGGTTGCCCCTGATGTCCAGGCGGCAAATGGGTTGCTCGGTTCCACGCTCGGACTCGTGAATGGACTGCTGTCCAATGTCACGGCACTTCTGCGCCTCACACCACTCAATGCACCGATCACGCGATCGGTGACGGTCAACAATGCGACCGGTGGTGTGCTGCTGGTCCCCGAAACGGGACTCGAAGTGATCATTCCGGCTGGTGCTTTGCCAACAAGCCAGATGACGATCACCGTCAAGGCGCTCCCCGGTCGCGCCGTGGCCTACGACTTCGAGCCGCATGGCACGCAGTTCGTGAAGCCGCTCCAGTTCCGTCAGTCGCTCGGGCTCACGCTGTACACGTTGTTGCCGATCAAGCCCACGCTCTCCGGTGGGTATTTTGCCAACACGAATCAGGTCAACACCACGACCGGCCAGGCCAACCTCACCGAGGTCATCAACGCCTCGATCGTGGGTGGCACGGTGCGGTTCAACATCAATCACTTCTCCGGCTACATGGTCTCAACGGGTCGCTCTTCGGAGCAGTTCGATGAGTTTTGATACGACGCCGGGGTACAATGTGATTGTCGGGTGAGGATCGCCCGTCGCTGACTCGTGGGGGCGGTGCGCACATCGTGGCGCACCGCCCCTTCGTGTCTATGGCATCAGGGAGTGCGTACCGCTTGTCCTTTGAGGAACACCTGGCGGATGCGTGTGGTGGCACTGATATCGATGAGTGGATTGGCGTCGAGCAACACCAGATCGGCCACACGCCCGGCCGCCACGGTACCATGGGTTTTGCCACGTCCCATGGCCCGCGCCGGCACGATGGTCGCGCTCGCGAGCGCCGCTGCCGGTGACAATCCCGCCTCCACCAGCCGCGCCAGTTCTTTGTGAATGTTGGGCAGTGCATCGGCATCATTGCCGATCATGCCATCGGTGCCGGCGAGAATGGGAATGCCGATCGTGTGTGCACGGCGCGTCACGGCGAGGCTCCAGGCGCGCATGACGGGGGCGGTGGTGGGCCGTCCGACAAAGACCTCCAGCGTGGGCTCCAGAAACGTCCCGCGTGTGCGCATGGCCTGCAGCAGCGACTCGATGGCTGGCGCGTCGGCTGGCACCTGTTCGTATGGACCATTGGCGCGATTGAATGCGTCTTCCGGCTTCGCCGTGGTCGCGCCCTGCCACGACAGATACGGCACATGTGTCAGGATATCGACGCCGCCTGCCACGAGTTGTGATGGCCTCGCGGGGAACACTGTTCCATGTGCCACTACCCGCATGCCCTGACGATGTGCTTCCGCGATGAGTCGCGCGGCCAACGTACTGTCGATCATCGCATAGAGCTTCAACACTTCGGCGCCCGATCCACGGGCGGCGCTGACGGCGCGCACGACATCGGTGGATGATGTCACCGCCTGCGCCCAGGGGGCGGTGCCAAAGGCAAAGCCCACACTGGCGCCACGAAATCGCGGGTCGACAAAAAAGTCCGGCCCGGCCATGACCGACGCGTAGGCGATCTCGGGCCCCGGCAGTTCACGCGCCAGCACGGCACGGGCATACTCACCGGCGGTCCGATTGTCGCCGGCCATGGCATTCACCATGGTCACGCCACCGCGGGCCGTCTGGGTGAGGGCGCGGGACATGCCCGGGGTGAGGTGCACGTGATGATCGACCAGCCCCGGGATCAGATAGCCGCCTCGCCCCTCCACACGCACATCCACCGTATCGGGCAGGCGCTCGCTCATCGCCCCTACCGAAAGCACGGAATCGCCACGGAGGACCACGCGTCGGTTCGGCGTGACCATCTGCTTCTCCACATCGACCACCTGCACATCGTCGATGACCGTGATCGGTGCTCGTCGTACGGCGCCGCGCTGCGTACTGTTGGGCGTGCCGCCACCTTGCGCCAACAAACCTGGCGCCGTCAGAGGAGCTCCCGAGAGCGAAGCGGTGAGCAGAAGCGTCGTGAGAGCAGTCGGGCGCATGGTGTGGTCGGTGCCTGTCGACGAATTAGGAGGGACAAACGTGTGCTGGACGATGCCGGGATGGGGCCTCGGGAAGCTAGGGCTGCCACGAAGGGCCAGCCAGCAATGCGCCCGCCCATCCGGTACCGCCTCCTCCGTCCCGCTTGCACTCGCCTCCCGCCACGCCCCTATTTGACGAGTTGCGTGTCTCGTCGGACCGGCTTGCGGTCGGCCGACTGAACCCCGGAGGATGCCTCGTGTTGCGATCGCTCCCGTTGTCCGCCCTCGCGCTGGCGGTGTCGTTACTCCCTGCTTCGTCACTGGTGGCGCAGGCCGCTGCTGGTGGAGCGCGCGGCACACCGCCGCGGCCATTGCCACTCGAAGCCACGCGCAGCTATGCGCTGGATACCAGAGAAGGCACGTGGTTGTCCGTGGACATCAGTCCCGATGGCAAGCAGATCGTGTTCGATATGCTCGGCGATCTGTATACGATGCCGTTTGCCGGCGGCGAAGCCACGCGCATCACCAACGGTCTCGCGTTCGACGCGCAGCCGCGCTTCAGTCCCGACGGCAAGTCGGTGGTGTTCATCTCGGACCGACAGGGCGCCGACAACGTGCACACCATCGATCTCGCGACCAACGAGATCAAGGAGATCACGCGCGGCCGCACCAACGTGTATCTGTCTCCCGAGTATTCGCCGGACGGGCAGTACATCGTGGCCAGCAAAGGCAGTTTCCGCGGCGCCTTGCCCACCTTGTGGATGTACCATGTGCGCGGGGGCAGTGGCGTGTCGCTGTACACGGCGCCCGCCAACGCGGCGCCTGGCACCGCCGTGCAGCAGGCCGGCGCATCGTTCAGCCCTGATGGACGCTATCTGTGGTACACGCAGCGCACAGGCGCCTGGCACTACAACGCACAGTTCCCGCAGTACCAGGTGTGGACATACGACCGCGAGACTGGCGAACGGGAAATCCAGTCCACGCGATACGGATCGGCGGTACGCCCCACCGTGAGCCCCGACGGCAAGTGGATGGTGTACGGCTCGCGCTATGAAAACAAAACCGGACTGCGCATCCGCGACCTGGCTTCGGGTGACGAGCGCTGGCTGGCCTATCCGACGCAGCGCGACGAGATGGAGACGCGTGCCCCGCTCGACGCATTGCCCGGCATGAGCTTCACGCCCGACTCCAAGGAGATCGTGGCGAGCTACGGCAAAAAACTGTGGCGCGTGGCGGTGGACGGCAGTGGTCAGGTGGAGATCCCGTTCCATGTGAAGGCCGACGTGGCCGTTGGTCCGGAGGTCTCGTTCACCTATCCCATCTCCGACAGCGCCCAGTTCACCGTACGCCAGATCCGCGACGGTGTGATGTCGCCCGACGGCAAGCAGTTGGCGTTCATCTCACTGGACAAGTTGTACGTGATGGACTGGCCGTCCGGCACACCGCGCCGCGTCTCCACGCTGAATGACATCGAAGCGGAACCGGCCTGGTCACCCGATGGCCGTTCGCTCGCCTGGGTGACATGGGCCAACAATGGTGGCCGCTTGTACAAGAGCGCCATGGTCGCTGGGCGCGCCACACGTGTGCTGCCCGTGAGCGCGAGTACTGGCACGTTCCGGCAGCCGGTGTGGTCGCCCAATGGCGCACGCATTCTGGTGTTGCAGTCTGGGGCCCAGGGCCGTCGCGATCAGACCGGCGTGACGGGCACGACGCAGCTCATGTGGTTCGCCGCCAACTCCACCAGCACCAACGGTGACGCCGGCACACTCATCGCCCGCGCGGCTGGACGCAGCAAGCCTCACTTCTCACGCGACACCACCCGCATCTATCTGTCGTCCAACAACGGTCTCGTCTCCATTCGCTGGGATGGTACCGACGAGCAGCGCCACCTCCGTGTGGTCGGTGGCGGCGGTGACGGTGCGGCCGATGATGATCATGCGCACACCGACATGACGGTGGCCGAGCTCGAGCTGCAGCGCACACCGGAGGAACCCAACTCCCCCGGGCCGCCAGCGCAACTCGTGATGATCTCGCCCAACGGCGATGTCGCCCTCGCGCAGATCAACCAGGACTTCTACACCGTCACCATCCCACCGCGTGGTACGCAGGCCACGGTCAACATCGCCGATCCCAACACGGCGAGTTTCCCGGCGCGCAAGCTCACCGATATTGGCGGGCAGTTCCCGGCCTGGTCGAGCGATGGCAAGCGGCTGCACTGGTCCATCGGCAATGCGTTCGTGTCGTTCGATGTCGACTCGGCCGCAGCACGCGACGCCGCCATTGCCATCGCTCGTCGCGACAGTGTGCCCGAGGCCTCACGGCCACGTCCGTACGTGCCGCTCGAGCAGCGCATCGTCATGCAGGGCACGCGTGATATTCCGTCGGCCACCGTGGTGCTGCGCAACGCCAAGCTGGTGACGATGAAGGGCGATGAAGTCATTGCCCGCGGTGATGTGGTGGTGAAGAACAATCGCATCACGGCCATCGGTGCTGCAGGCACGGTGACGGTGCCGTCCGGCGCCACCGAGATGGATCTGGCCGGCGCCACGATCATTCCCGGTTTCGTGGACACGCATGCCCACCTGCGCGCCGAACGTGGCTCCATTCACGAATCGCAGCCGTGGGCATATCTGGCCAATCTGGCGTTCGGGGTGACCACCACGCGCGATCCGCAGACGGCGACCACCGACGTGCTCACGTATCAGGATCTGGTGGAAACAGGGCAGATCATTGGCCCGCGCGTCTACTCCACCGGCCCCGGCATCTTCAGCACCGACAATATTCGCGACCAGGAGCATGCCCGCAGCCTGCTCAAGCGCTACAGCAGCTACTACGACACGAAGACGATCAAGATGTACGTGTCGGGTGTGCGTCAGGTGCGACAGTGGATCATCACGGCGGCGCGTGAGCAGCAGCTCATGCCGACCACCGAAGGTTCGCTCGACGTGAAGTTGAATCTCACGGAAACGCTCGACGGATATCCGGGTCTCGAACATTCCATCGGCATCGTGCCGCTGGGTGCCGACATCGTCAACTTCCTGGCCTGGTCGAAGCGTACATACACGCCCACACTGCTGGTGAACTATGGCGGACCGTGGGCCGAGAACTACTTCTACACGAAGGAAGACCCGTGGGCCAATCCAAAGCTGCAGCGCTTCACGGCCTACGAAGAGCTCGCACTCAAGACACGTCGCCGTATGGCCAGCATGCCCAATGGTGGTACAGCGGGCGGTTGGTTCCGCGATGATGAGTACATCTTCCCGCAGCTAGCCACCGACGCGGCCGGGGTGTTGCGCGCCGGTGGACGCATCGGCGTGGGTAGCCACGGTCAGCTCCAGGGCCTCGGATATCACTGGGAGTTGTGGGCCATGGCCACGGGTGGTCTCACCACGCTCGAAGCCTTGCGCGTGTCCACCATCATCGGCGCCACCGCCATCGGTCTGCAGAATGACCTTGGCTCGCTGGAAGTGGGCAAGCTGGCCGACCTGTTGGTACTCGACCGCGACCCAACGACGGATATCCGCAATACCAACAGCATCCGCTACGTCATGAAGAACGGCCGCTTGTACGACGGTAATACGTTGGCCGAGCAGTATCCGACCAAGCGTACGGGGCCCGAAGTGCCAAACCGCCCCATCACGCCGAATACCAAGGCGGGCACGGGCAACTGATCTTTGGGAATGCCGAGGCGCTCGCTTGGGCGCCTCGGCAATACCGGGTTTCTTGAAATGACGGTTGCGCAGCCGATTCTGCGCATAGCAGGAAGGACGTCCTTTCACGCCTCCTTCCCGTCGTGCCATGCCTCGTTCTTTCGGTGGGCCTCTCGCATCGCGCGCCGTACGCGCGCTTCTGCTGTTTTCGTGGGTGTTGTCGTCGGCATGCGGCGGCGGGGGCGGGGGAGACGGCACGCCGGTCATCCCCACCACACCAACACCGACCGGCGGCTTCATCTTGTCGGTCCTGGCCCCCGTGACGATCACGGCCGGACAATCCGGTACGGCCACGGTCGTCATCACCCGTACCAATGGCTTCACGGGCGAAGTGAGTGTGGCGGCGCCATCTGCACCCACCGGAATCACCGCGACCGTGACGGGCTCACCAACCACATTGTCCGGCGTTTCAGTTACGGTGGCGGTCGCTTCGACCGTGGCAGCGGGAAGTTATGCCGTTCCGCTGCGTGCCACGGCGACCGGTATCGCCGAACAAAGTGCCTCGATTGCGGTAACTGTGAATGCTGCGCAGCCAGTCGCGTTTTCACTGTCGGTTGATCCGGTGGAGTTCGAGTTGCCGGCGGGCAACGGATGGACCGCCAATGGCATTGTGAGTATCGTGCGCAATGCCGGCTTTACCGGCGCCGTCAATGTGTCGGTTACGGGATTGAGTGGGGCGAGCGGCGCCGTCGTCGCAGCATCTCCATCGGCCATTGCCGCGACGGAAACCGCCAGCAATCTCATGGCTCTCACACTCGAAGGCGCTGCGCCTGGTGTGTACACAGGTACCGTGCGCGCCACGGCGACAGGTTTTGGTGAACAGACTGCCACGGTACGCGTGCGAGTGTCGGCCCCGAGTACGGGTACGGTGCGTTGGACGTTCTGCAATGCGAGTCGGGTACCGCGGTTCTTTGCCGTGCGAGACGGCAGTGGGGCGTGGCGACACATCGTGCCAGCCGGACCGGCCGCCGCCACCACCGGCAATCCAACCACGTTTTCCTTCTCGCTCGCGCAATCGACGGCGGGCATTGCGATGGTCAGCCTCGGCGAGAAAACCAGCGCCTCGCCGCTCATTCAAGGCTTTCGCTGGGACGTGTACTACCTCACCGCGCAAGAGGTGGCCGAGCAGGCTGCTGCCGAGTGTGTGCGGTGGCCCGATGTCACCACACGCACGGCCACGGCAACGGTGAGCGGCTATCAGTCGTTCGATGCGATGGTTGCATCGGCGAGTCGCTACGCGCTGGTCAACACCGGCACCACCGGGACCGCATCCACCACATTGACCGCGAACAATCTCAAAGCGGGCAGCTTCGATCTGTTCGTCACCCGTTCTTCGTTCACCGGCGGCGGCACGTCTCCCATCGTGCCACAAGGGGTGATCCTGCGCCGTGCGCTCGATCCGGCGAACGGCGCCGTGCTGTCGGCACTCAACTACGGCACGGAAGGATTTGCTCCGGCGGTTGGCACGGTGACATTTGGCAACACGAACGGTGAGTCGTTCTTCACCGCGCAGACGTTCATGACGAGTAACGCACTCAATGGACTGTTCAGCGCGGTAGCCTCTTACACACAAATTGCGCGGCCGTGGTATGGTGTGCCGGCGTCGCGTCTGCAGGCGGGTGATCTGCATCAGATTGTGGCCACGACCAGCACCAGTGCGGCCCGTCGTGCGGTGATTGCGTTTGCCGATCAGGTGTCCACTCGCACGCTCGATTTTGGTCCGGCTCTACCCACGCCATCTGTGGCGGCTGGTGCGACCGCCACGCCATGGCTCATTCGCGCCACCGGCACATTGCCCACAGAGTACCACGCACGCGCTTCGTTGTATCTGCGCGAAACTATCGCCGACCCACGCGCCGTGATGATCACTGCCTCACGCGGCTATCTTGGCGGATCGGGTACGTACGAGGTGAGTATCCCCGATCTGTCGGCTGCCACGGGCTTCACGTTCTTCTGGAATGTGCGCCGCGGCACGCCGGTGCGTTGGACCGTGACGGGCGGCGAGGGGGACGCTGGATCGGTCGACGAAACCTTCTGCATGCTGATCGGCATCTGTCCGGTGAAGCCGGTCAGTGGCATGGTGTACAAGTCGGCACAGGCGACGGGCTCGGTGGTCGTGCCCTAGCGACTGGACTGTCGAATAGCCGCCGCTCTCGCGTCGCGCTAAAATCCCGACATGTCCAAGCCTGTGGTCACCATTCGGCACCATCTCATCGCGTTCGCGGTGTGTACGGCGGCCGCGTTGCTGCTGCTCTGGCCCGTGTTGGGTGGCCAGATCCTGTTCGGCGGCAGCCGGTCAGACATGTTCATTGCGGGATACTCGTTTCGGTTGTTCGGCGCCGAGTCGTGGCTGAACACCGGGAGTATCCCACAATGGAACCCCTACATCTTTGGGGGGCTGCCGTACATCGGCGCCATGCACGGCGACATCTTCTATCCAACTGCATGGCTGCGTTGGACAATGCCGGTGGACATCGCCATCACATTGGGTATGGCGTTGCACTTCGTGCTCGCAGGGTGGTTCACCTATCGCTTTGTGCAGGCGCTCGGGCTCAGCGTGGGAGCCGCCCTCTTTGCCGGCGTGGCCTACGAGCTCACCGGTATTGTTGCTTCGCAGATGAGCCCAGGACACGATGGCAAGCTGTTTGTCTCGGCGCTCACACCACTGGCCTTCTGGGTGTTGTTGCGGGCCATACGCCATGATCAACGCTGGGCGTTTGGTGCCTTTGCCATTGTGGTCGCACTGATTGTGCTCGGCCACTATCACATGGCCTATTTTTTGTTGCTCGCGCTCGGATTGTGGGCGCTCTATCTGGCATGCTGGGATACGGAGCGGTCCCGGACGCATCCAGCATGGAAGCCGCTGGTGTGGTCGCTGGGAGCCGTGGTGGTGGGACTTGGCATCGCCGCGCTGCAGGTGCTGCCGTTTGTGTCCTACATCCCCTTCTCGCCCCGTGCCGATGGCGGTCCCGATACGGGTTGGCAATTCGCCACCAGCTACGCGTTCCCGCCATCGGAAGTCATGACGTTGCTGCTGCCGCAGTTCAACGGCGTGCTCGATCAGTATTGGGGAAACAACCCCATCAAGCTGCACACCGAGTACATGGGCGCCTTGCCGCTCGTACTGGCGGCATTGGCTATTGGCGATGTCCCCCGTCGCCGCATGGTTGTGGCGCTTGGTGTAGGTGCGGCGTTTTTTCTGCTGCTGTCGTTCGGCGGGCATACCCCGTTCTATCGTCCGTTCTATGAACTGCTGCCTTTGCTCAAGAAGATTCGGGCAATGGGTATGGTGTTCTATCTGCCGGCGTTCCTCATCTGTGTGATGTCGGCGTTTGGCGTCGAGCGGTTGCTTGCCCGGCAGGCGAGTGCACGCTCCATACTGACTTCGGGCGGTGTTGTGGTTGGTATCGCCGTCCTTGGGTCGCTTGGAGGACTGCAGGCGTTCGCCGAAGCGCTGGCGATCCCGGAACGAGCGGAGGCTGTCATGGCCAACGCGGCCGCCCTGCGCGAAGGATCCCTGCGGCTCCTGGTGGTGGCCGTGCTCGCCTTCAGCGCGATATGGGCCGCCAATACCGCGCGCACGACGAAGACCACATCGATGGCGCTGTTGCTTGGGGTGCTGTGTCTCGATTTGTGGAGCATCGATCGCATGTTCTACAACTTCTCGCCCAGGGCATCGGCGTTGTTTGCCGATGATGCCATTACCACCAGACTGCGGCAGGTGAAGGAGCCCTATCGGGTACTGGATGTGGCCGACAGTTATGGCTGGTCGTTGTTGATGGCCTATCGCATCCCGTCCGCACGTGGCTATCACGGGTTTTCGCTTCAGCGCTACAACGAATTGGGTGGAGCGCAGGAGGGCTGGCGCAATCTCTATGCGCCAACGACGCTGGATCTGCTGGCCATCAACCACTTGATCCTGCCGGATACGCAGTCTGTCAGTGGATTCCATCGTGTGATTGGCCCCGTACAGACGACATTCGGTACGTCGGCCGTGCTGTATGAGCGCGACGAGTATGCACCCTATGCGCGCGTTGTGGCGTCTGTCGCGAAGGTGCCGGATACACAGAGCGCTGCGCTCATCAGCGACCCACGGTTTCCCGTACGACAGGTGGCACTGTTGCCTGATTCGGCGGCCACGCCGGTGCCGGTTTCCATCACACCACCATTCTTGTCGTCCACGGTGACCGCTTCGGTGACGAGCTGGTCGCCGGGAATCATTGCGATTGCACTGAACGGTGCAGCAGTCGCCGCCACGCAACTGGTGGTCTCCGAAAACTGGTTCCCGGATTGGCATGCCGAAGTCGACGGACAGCCAGCGGTGGTCCGGCGCGCTGACCATGCGCTGCTGGCGGTGGACCTCCCGCCCGGCGCGAAGGAGGTACAACTGCGCTTCGAATCCGCGAGTTATGCCCGAGGGAAGCAGATCAGCGCTATCTCGCTGCTTGTCGCGTTGGGCATGATAATCGTGCCGGCGTGGCGCAGCAGGCGGCGCATGGCACCCACGCCGGCTACATCGACGTAGCCGACGCAATACGGCACGCGGCATCCAGCAGCAGTTCGTCATTCCCGCGCGCGGCGATGAGGGACAGGCCAATTGGTCCGCCTTCGACCTTGGCCAGCGGCATGGAGAGCTGTGGCAACCCACCAAGCCCCGCGATGCAGAGCAGGGCCAGCGAGCGTTCACGTACGGTCACCGTTTCCGGCAACGGCAGGCCGCGCCGTGGCGCGCAATCTGGCACGGTGGGCAAGACCATCACCGCGTTGTCGGCGAGCAGGGCATCGAGACGCTGCTGGATACGCACGCGCTCGGCGGTCATCGCTTCCACCTCCGGCACGGTCACCTTCGACGCCGCTTCGAAACGCGGGGCAATCTGCGCGCCAAACGTTGGGCGCATCTGACGGACCCACCCACCATGGGTCTTCCAGATCTCGCCGAATTGCAGCACACGAAACACCTCGTACCATGCAGGCAGACCATCGGGGCTCACCGTCACCGGACGTAAAGCCCCAAGCACACCACTCACCGCGCTGACCGCGGGCATGAGCGCATCATCGACCCCCGGCATGGTGTGGGCAAACGCGTCGGAAGCGTAGAGCAAGGCGCCCGGTTCTCCGGACTCGTGCGCACCAGACGATGCAAACAGTACCTGGCCGACCCGACGCAGCAGCTCGGGATCCCGTGCAAACCACCCACAGGTATCGAACATCGGCGCCAGCGGGCACGCTCCGGCGAGGGAGATACGGCCATGGGTGGGACGCAGGCCGTAGATGCCGCAGAAGCTGGCCGGTGCCCGCACCGAACCACCGGTGTCGCTACCGATCGCAAAGTCCACCAGGCCACCGGCCACCGCGCTCGCCGATCCGCTCGACGATCCACCCGGCACGCGGTCCGGCGCCGCCGGATTGATGGGCGTGCCGTAGTGTGCGTTTTCGCCGGTGAGACTGAACGTCATCTCCTCGGTGTGTGTCTTGCCCACCATGCGCGCGCCCGCCGCGAGCAGGGTGTCGAGTACCGGCGTGTTCTGCATCGCCGGCGGATGCGTGCGGAACCAATCGGGGCTGCCGAAACCGGTGCGATGTCCGGCCACATCGAAGTTGTCTTTGAGTCCGAACGTCAGGCCGACCAAGGGCCCTTCGGTGGCACCACCCAACGCCACATGCGTGTGACGGCAGAACGCGTTGAACGGATCGCGTGAGAGAATGGAATCCGCTGGATGGTTCATGGCTCAACCGGAGGGGACGGCGGCGTGGTCGGTGTCGACGACGCACGATCAAACGGTGTGTCTTTCGACGGATCTCTTGACGCGTCGAGTTGCCCCGTGCCTTTGCGGCCTGTGATGGCCAACAGCACCACCGATCCGAACATCATCGATGTGCGGATGACGAGCGCGAGCAACAACACGAGGAACAGCACGATGGCGCCCTGCGCGATCCAGTTCCCCCACGACCCGGCCTGTTCCATCGCTGGCGATCCTAGCGCTGCGAGGGGCGCGGATGATCACCACTGACGGTCAACAACGAATCCGACAACGACAGCGACGGCGCCCGCACTACGGCCAATAGCGGTGCGGTCATCACCGTGGTCACCAACGCCATCACCACCATCATGGCGAAGAGTTCGGGGGAGATCACGCCGAGATCGAGTCCCATGTGCAATACCACGAGCTCCATGAGGCCGCGGGTGTTCATCAGCACGCCCAGTGCGCCGGCATCCCGCCAGGACTGTCCACTCAAGCGGGCGGCGAATGCGGTGCCACCCACTTTGCCAGCCACAGCCACCACCAATACCGCCACGGTGATGAGCAATCCATCGCCGGCGGCAATCAGGTCGAAGCGGGTGCGCAGTCCGGTGTAGGCGAAGAACAGTGGCAACAGCAGGATCACGAGCAGATCACTCAACTGACTCGCGACGGCCTCGGGGAATGCATGGGCGCGGGGCATCGCTACACCGGCCAGGAACGCACCGAACAGTGCGTGAATGCCCAGCCACTCGGTCACCAACGCCGACGACAGCACCGTCACAATCACGACGCCCATCGTGGACGCGCCAATGCGACCATTCACCAGCGGCTTCTCGGCGAGGCGGGCCAGCATCGGGCGCGCCACCTTCAACATCACGATCACGAACGCCAGCGATCCGCCCAGCGTGAACAGCAGCGTGGTCGCGACACCGTTCGCGCGTACCAGCGCGACCACAGCGGCCAGCAGGCACCACGCGGTCACATCATCCACCGCTGCGCAGGCGATCGCCAATCCACCGAGCGGGGTTTTGGTGAGCCCTTTGTCCTCGAGAATACGCGCGAGCACCGGGAACGCCGTCACACTCATGGCCGCGCCCACGAACAGCGCAAATGGCGCAAAGGCCACGTTGGACGGCGCGACCTTGGGATACAGCCACACCGCCAGTACCACGCCCATCGTGAACGGTGCGGCAATGCTGGCGTGGCTCGCAATCACGGCGGCACCGGCCTGGCGCCGCAACGAGTTCAGATCGAGATGCAGGCCCACGAGGAACAGGAACATCAGCACGCCCAACTGGCTGAGCGCACTGAGAAACCCGAGACTCTCGGCAGGGAACAGCGTGGTGCTCACGTCCGGCAACAAGGCACCCAGAATGGACGGACCCAACAGAATGCCCGCCAACATTTCGCCAATCACACTGGGCTGTCCAATGCGCTCGAGCAGATAGCCGGTCGCACGGGCTGCGATGAGCACCACTAGCAACTGCGCCACCAGCAGGCCGACTTTCACATTGGCGGAGGCTGTTGCTTTGGGTGCACTCGTGGTGGCTGCCTCTGCTATCGGCACCGCGCTGGATGTACCGGCGGAGACCACTGCGCCATGCGGCGTGTTGCTCGTGATGGTCGCAAGTGTGGACTGCTGGTCCGGACCGAACCACAACACCAGTGCCAGCACGATGGCCGGAATGCCCACCAGCAGCAGGTAGTGCAATGGTGATACACGGGTTTCGGACATCCTGCTGCTCCATGGTACGTTGGTCCTTTGGCCACTGGCGACCCGGAGAGGAACATAATGGGTCGCCCAAAACCCGATGTATCACCTCTTCCTTGATTTGACCGACCGCCGAGGGTGGGGTATGCTCTGGCATGATCAGACGCGTGTGGAGCCCGGCCCGGCTGGTCTGCGCCCTGGCATGTTGGCTGAGCGTCGGCACAGCGGCTCGGGCACAGAATCCTGCTCATCCTCCCGCGATGGGGCAGGCGCGCACCTACGCCATCACCGGTGGCCATTGGTTCAATGGCACACGTTTTGTGCGTGACACCTGGTATGTGGTGCAGGGGCGTTTTCGCCATGCGCCCCCCGCGCGTATCGACACCACGATCGAACTCGATGGCGCTTTTGTGGTGCCACCGTTCGGCGAAGCGCACAATCACAATATCGACTCCACATCGCGTCTCGCGGGTCTGCTCACGCGATACCGCCAGGATGGGGTGTTCTTTGTGCAGAACCCGAGCATCCTTCCCGCCTCACGGGATGCGCTCACGGGCGTGGTGAACGTCCCGGCTTCTCTCGATGTGACGTTTGCGCTCGGCGGACTCACGGGACCGGGAGGGCATCCGTGGTTGGTGGCCAAGCGCAACCTCGACCGGGGTGCCTGGACAGTCGCACAGACCGATGGGGCCTTCTACTGGACGGTCGCCAACCGGGATGAACTCGAGGCGAAGATGCCGCAGTTGCTCGCGCAGCGTCCCGACTTCATCAAGGTGTTTCTGCTCTACGCCGATGAATATGCCCGTCGTCTCGCCGACAGCAGCTCCATCGGCTGGCGTGGCATCGATCCCGCTCTGCTTCCTGTGCTTGTCACGCGCGCGCATGCTGCAGGAAAGCGTGTGGTGGCGCACATCGAAACGGCGGCGGATTTTCGGATCGCGGTACAGGCGGGCGTGGATCAGATCGCCCACATGCCCGGCTTTCGAGGTGACGAACGTGTCCGGCTTCCCGTGCCTTCGCGCTATCTCCTCACCGAGGCCGATGCGCGCCTCGCGATGCAGCGCGGTACGGTGGTGATCACGACGCTGGGGGGGGCGGCCACTCTCGATCCGGCCGGACCGGATAGCAGCACACGCAGAGCGCTCGATGTGTTGCACCGTGAGAACCTGCGCACGCTGCAGCGCCAGCGCGTACGCCTCGCGATCGGCAGCGATACCTATAGCGATGACTCACGCGACGAAGTGGCGTACCTGCGCACCTTGCGTGTGCTTTCTGATACCACGCTGCTGCGTATCTGGGCGATGGACACGCCGCGGGCAATTTTCCCGTCGCGCCGTCTGGGTCGGTTTGTCGAGGGATTCGAAGCCCATCTGCTGGCGCTCGATTGCAACCCGTTGATGCGTTTCGACTGCACCACATCCATCCGCCTTCGCATGAAGGCGGGTCAGTTGCTGACTCCCTGACACAGCGCGCTATGCGCGCCGTGTCCGGGTTGCCACGACAAAAAAGCCGGTCGCCACGCCCAACGTGACCAGCAGTACCACCCACTCGGCCTGCGTGATGCTCGTCAGCAGCCACGCGATCAAGGCGATGGTGATGAACGGAATGATCGGACCACCCGGCACCGCAAATGGCACCGCACCTTCCTGACGAATGCCCCGCCGGCGCAGCATGATCGTTGCCGCCGCACAACCGGCGTACAACAGCAGTGCTGCCAGATTCGAGATCACGGCCAGTGCTTCGAACGAATTGAACACGGCCAACGAAGCCACCAGTGTGGTCTGCAGCAAAATGGCCACATGCGGTGTGCGCCACGTGGGATGGATCGATCCCACCACCTTGGGCAACAAGCCGTCCTCCGCAAACCGGTACAGCGCGCGCGGGACGGCCAGCGTCATGCCGCTCACGTAGCCGAACATCGAGATCGATGCGCCGATCAGCAACAGCAGGCGGCCCGGTGTCCCCAGGAATGATTCGGCCGCAAACGCCAGCGGCGCGGCCGTGCTCGTGGCCAACCGATCACCAAGCAAACCTGCCGCGACCAGGTGTACCGCGAGATACAGCAGCGTCACGCCGATCATCGCGATGGCCAGGGCACGTGGCACGGTGCGCGCCGGATCCTTCACTTCGCCGCTCGGCACCAGTGCCGTTTCCACACCGCTGAATGCAAACACCAGCACGATGGCCGCCCGGGCCATGCTCGACGCACTGGGCAACTCGCGCACCGCGATATTGTCGGGCTGGATGAAAAACACACCGATGGCCACGAACGCGATCAGTGGCAGCAGCTTCGCCACGCTGGCCACCATGATCAGCTTCGTGCCTTGCTCCACGCCACGCATGTTGATTGCCGCGAGCAGCAGGAACATCGCGACGATGATGGGCACGCGTAGTCCGTCCACACCGAAGAGCGCGCCCAGTCCCTCGGCAAATGCCGACGACACACCGGCCACGGCCGTGGTGCCAAGCATCCACAGCAGCACCCCCGCCAGAAAGCCCACGTAGCGGCCGAACACCGCCTCGACGTACGCGTACGGGCCGCCGGTCAGTGTGATGCGACTGCCGGCTTCGGCGAAACACAACACCACGCAGCCCATCACGGCCGCGCAAATCAGATAGACAAAAGGCGCCGCCGGACCGGCGGCAGCGGCGGCACTGGCCGGGAGGCGAAAGATGCCTCCACCGACGGTGACATTGAAAATGCTGGCGGCGAGGCCCCAAACGCCAACCGCGCGGACGAGTTCTCGTCCGCGCGGTGACATGGTGCTCGAAGATGTTTGATCAGGCACGTGACAGGAGTGGGATAAGCATCAGGGCCACGATGTTGATGATCTTGATCAGCGGGTTGATGGCCGGGCCAGCCGTATCCTTGTACGGATCGCCTACGGTATCACCCGTCACAGCGGCCTTGTGGGCTTCGGAGCCCTTGCCGCCATGATTGCCTTCTTCGATGTACTTCTTGGCGTTGTCCCAGGCGCCGCCGCCGGTGCACATCGAGATGGCCACGAACAAGCCGGTTACGATGGTGCCCATCAGCAGGCCACCGAGGGCCGCGCCGCCAAGCAGCAGGCCCACCAGCACCGGGATCACCAGCGGCAACAGCGACGGCAGCATCATCTCACGGATAGCCGCCTTCGTGAGCAGGTCCACCGCGCGATCATACTGCGGCTTCTGCGTGCCCTGCATGATGCCGGGCAGTTCACGGAACTGACGACGCACTTCTTCCACCACCGCACCAGCCGCGCGACCCACGGCCTGCATGGCCGACGCACCGAACAGGTACGGGATCATGCCGCCGATGAGCAGGCCGATCACGACCTTCGGGTCATCGATCGAGAACGAGACGGTCGTGCCGAGGTGTTCGGAGAGCTTGCTGGAGTAGTCGGCGAAGAGCACCAGCGCGGCGAGACCGGCCGAACCGATCGCATAGCCCTTGGTGACGGCCTTCGTGGTGTTGCCGACGGCGTCGAGCGCGTCGGTGATCTTGCGGATTTCCGGGCCGAGATGGCTCATCTCGGCGATGCCACCGGCGTTGTCGGTGATCGGGCCATACGCATCGAGCGCCACGATCATTCCCGCCATGGAGAGCATGGACGTCGCGGCGATGGCAATGCCGTAGAGACCGGCGATCTCATAGCAACCGTAGATGGCCGCAGCCACGACCAGTACCGGTGCGGCCGTGGAACGCATCGACACCGCCAGACCGGCGATCACGTTGGTGCCGTGACCTGTTTCCGACGCCTTGGCGATTTCGCGCACCGGGCCGTATTCGGTGGCCGTGTAGTACTCGGTGATCACCACCAGCGCGGCCGTGAGGGCCAGGCCGATCATCGCACAGTAGAACAGTGACATGCCCAGTTCACCCGGGAACATCGTCTTCGTCACGAAGAAGAAGGCGACGGCCGCCAGCGCACCGGAAACGATCAGGCCGCGGTACAGCGCCGACATGATCTTGCCACCCGGCTTCACGCTCACGAAGAACGTGCCGACGATGGAGGCCGGAATGGACACGGCGCCAAGCACCAGCGGATACAGCACGCCGGTGTTGCCATACGTCGCGAAGCTGAGGCCGGCCACGAGCATCGCGGCGATCACCGTCACCGCGTACGTCTCGAACAGGTCGGCCGCCATACCGGCGCAGTCACCCACGTTGTCACCGACATTGTCGGCGATCACGGCCGGATTGCGCGGATCGTCTTCCGGGATACCGGCTTCGACCTTGCCCACGAGATCGGCGCCGACGTCGGCACCCTTCGTGAAGATACCGCCGCCCAGTCGCGCGAAGATGGAGATCAGCGACGAACCGAACGCCAGGCCAACCATGGGCTCGAGCGCGTGCTTCACGGCTTCTTCGCCGGAGGCGCCGCCGATCACGTACATGTAGAAGCCTGCTACGCCGAGCAGGCCGAGGCCCACGACCAGCATGCCGGTAATCGCGCCGCCCTTGAAGCTGATATTGAGCGCTGCGTTCAGGCCGCTGGTCGCCGCCTGCGCCGTGCGCGAATTGGCGCGGACCGAGACGAACATGCCGATGAAGCCGGCTACACCGGAAAGGATCGCGCCGATCGCGAAACCGATGGCGGTCACCCAGCTGCCGAGCCCAAGGCCGACGGCAAGGAAGAGCACCACACCGACCATGGCGATCGTACGATACTGGCGCTTGAGGTAAGCATCGGCGCCAACCTGGATCGCTCCGGCGATCTCCTGCATGCGCTCATTGCCCGCGGGTTGGGCGATGATCCACCGCGCCGACACGATGCCATACACAATGGCAATCGTGGCGCAGACGAGCGCGAGAATGAGGGCGTACTGCTCGAGCACGTAGAGTTCCGTGGAGGGGAATTGTGTCGTCCGGGGCCCCCGCGGGAGCCCACGCGGGGCGCCTATTGGGGGGCAGCCCGAGGAAGATCATCGATAGGGCGGGCTGATGCCAGTGTTTTGGACATCCGCGGCTGCTTGTCCATGTGGGGGCTGGGCGGCAGCTTCCAGCCCATGCCGATCACGTCCCCCACCGCGGCGCCTACAACGCCTCCCCGCCTCGCTGCTCGTTTTGCCTCCTCACTGGCACTGCTCACCCTCCTGACAGGCTGTCGGGCCGCTGGCGGACCCGCCGGAGGAGCCCCCGCCGTGGGGGGAGCAGGTGGGGCCGCGACCACATATCCCACCCTCCCGTCGGCTTATGTGATTGCCGAGGGGCAGTCGCAGGTCGCGCCGGCGTTTGCCGATAGCACGCAATGGATCCGCGAGCGGCTCTGGGTGGAGACGGAATTCGACTCCGACTTCGATGGAAAGCCGGACCGCGTCCACGTGGACGTGACACGGCCAGGCGTCACGGCGTCCGGCGTCAAGGTACCGGTGGTCTATGAGACCAGCCCGTATTTTGCCGGCACGCTGGGCAACGAGAACGTGTTCTGGCCGGTGAAGCAGGAGCTCGGCGCCGAGCCGCCGGCGCGGGTGTTGGGCAAAGGTGTGCCGTTCAACGCCGGCCGCACCCGCATCGCCAATTCCCAGGTGCGCACTTGGGTGCCGCGGGGATTCGCGGTGGTGCACTCCGAATCGCCTGGCACGGGGCTCAGCCAAGGGTGCGTGACCATCGGCGGCATGAACGAATCACTGGCCCCCAAGGCGGTGGTGGACTGGCTCAACGGTCGCGCCAAGGGCTACACCACCGTGGACGGCACGCAGGAGGTGTCGGCGAGTGCCTGGTCCACCGGGAAGGTGGGTATGATCGGCACATCGTTCAACGGGACGCTGCCGGTGGCGGTAGCCACCACGGGCGTGGCTGGGCTCGAGGCCATCATCCCGGTGTCTCCCAACAACTCCTACTATCGCTACTACCGATCGAACGGCCTCGTACGCGCGCCTGGTGGTTATCAGGGCGAAGACGTGGATGTGTTGTACGACTACGTGCAGAGCGGCAATCCGGCCACGCGTGCGATATGCAACGAGCGGGTACGCGACGGGATCATCGCCAAGGGGATCGACCGGAAGACCGGGGACCTCAGTGATTTCTGGACGCAGCGCGACTATCTGCTGCAGGCCAAGGGCATTCGGGCCGCGATGCTCACCGCGCATGGCTTCAATGACTGGAACGTGATGCCCTCGCACACCGTGCTGATGGCCGATGCGGTGCGCGCCAACAAGGTGCCCGTGCAGATGTACTTCCATCAGGGTGGGCATGGCGGCGAGCCGCCACTGGCGATGATGAACCGCTGGTTCACGCGCTATCTGCTGGGCGTGCAAAATGGCGTGGAGAAGGATCCCCGCTCGTATGTCGTGCGTGAAGCCGCCAATCGCCAGACGCCGACTCCGTATGCCGAGTATCCCAATCCCGGCGCCGCCCCGGTGACGCTGTTTCCCGGTAGCAGCGGACGGTCGGTGGGTGTGCTCGCCTTCACGGCGCTTGGCGGGCAGGGACGCGAAACGATCACCGATGACGTCAACCAGGCCGGCGCTGTGCTGGCCGCCGCGCCATCGTCGCCCAATCGCCTGATCTTCGCCACGCCGATTCTCACGCAGCCCGTACACATCTCGGGCACCGCGCAGGTCTCGCTGCGCGTATCGTCCAGCAAGGCGGCCGCCAATCTGTCGGTCTGGTTGGTGGAACTGCCGTGGCCCGCCGCCGTGGCGGGTGGCAGTGGCAACGGCGGTATCATCACACGCGGCTGGGCCGATCCACAGAATGCCAAGTCGCTGCGCGTGTCCGAGCCGCTCAAGAGCGGCGAGTTCGTCACCGTGACATTCGATCTCGAACCCGATGACCAGATCGTGCCGGTGGGCAAGCGCATCGGGTTGATGGTCATGTCCAGCGACCGCGATTTCACGCTCTGGCCCGCGCCAGGCACCGTGCTCACGCTCGATCTCGATGCCAGTTCGCTGTCGCTGCCCGTGGTGGGCGGCGTGGCCGCACTGCAGCGTGCGATCCAATAATCGATTTTCGCCATGTCAAATTCTTCGCAGGACATCTTGATGCCGCGCCGCTGGCCACTGAGTGTGTCGGCGCTGCTGTTCGTGGGGCAGGTGGCTGGGTGTGCGACGTACAGTGCCTCGTCGGGTGGAGCAACACCGACGGCATCGTCCGCGCCATCGGGCGGTGTGTCCGCCTCTTCGCCCAGCATCGTGACGCCCACACCGCCGATGTCGGTGGCCAGGCCCACAGCCGCCAGCCAACGCGAGGACGCGCGTTGGGCCGACTCGGTGCTCGCCACACTCTCGGTGCGCCAGAAAGCGGCGCAGTTGGTGTGGGTCTGGGCACTGGGCGACTACACGCCGGTGGATGCACCTGCGTATGTGTCCATCGAACGTCAGGTGCGTGAACTCGAACTGGGCGGCATCATCATTTCGGTTGGTGGTCCGGCCGACATCGCACTCAAGGTGAATGCACTCCAGCGATCGGCGAAGTTGCCGCTGCTGGTGGGCGCCGATCTCGAGACCGGCGCGGCATTTCGCGCGCGTGGTGGCTGGTTCCTGCCCAATGCGATCGAACTCGGTGGGGCTACGTCATTCCCCTATCAGATGGGCATCGGCGCCACGCGTGATACCATGCTGGCGTACGAGATGGGACGTGTGACGGCGGTGGAAGGTCGGGCGATGGGCATTCACATGGCGTTTGCGCCGGTGCTCGACGTCAACAACAATCCGAAAAATCCTGTCATCAGTGGCCGGTCGTTTGGCGAAGATCCGGCGCTGGTGTCTCGTATGGGTGCCGCGCTGGTGCGTGGCATCCAGGAGAACGGGATGCTGGCCACCGGCAAGCACTTCCCGGGCCACGGCGACACCGATCAAAACTCACACCTCGAACTGTCGCGCGTGAATGTGTCGCGTGCGCGGCTCGACAGTGTAGAGCTGCGTCCCTTCCAGGCCGCCATCGATGCCGGAGTGCGTGGCATCATGACATTCCATGGGGATCTGCCGGCGCTCGACACGACACACACGGCGGCCACGTTGAGCCGAGCCGTGATGACCGACCTGCTCAAGCGCCAGATGCGCTTCAATGGGCTGCTCATCACCGATGCACTCGACATGAACGGGGTGCTCGGCAACCTCACCATGCAGGAAGCCACGTTGCGTGCCCTCGAGGCGGGCAACGATGTGCTGTTGATGCCCACCGACGCGCGTGCGTCCATTCAGGCCATGGTCGATGCCGTCGCCTCTGGACGTGTGTCGGAAGCCCGTCTCGATGAGTCGGTGCGCAAGTTGCTGATGGCCAAGCACGAATTTGGCCTGCATCGTGAACGTCTGGTGTCGGTGGAAGGGGTGCGTGATCGTGTGGGCACGCTCGCCAATCTCAAGCCGGCTGGTGAGGCAGCAGCAAAGGCCATCACGCTGGTGCGTGATTCATTGTCCCTGGTGCCGTTCCGCATGGCGCGCACGGCGCGCGTGGTCAGCATCACGGTGTCGTCACGTGTCGATATCAGCGCGGGCCGCGGCATCGATGCCGAACTGCGCGCGCAGTATCCGCAGTTGCTGTCGCTCACGCTCACGCCGGAAGTGGTCGCAGAAGCCACCGCCGGTGCGGCGGCTGGCAATGCGGGTGGCTATCGCGTGAGCCCCGACCCCACCATCCTGCCGGCGTCGGTGGAGAATGCACTGGCCATTGCGCGTGGTGCCGACATGGTGATTGTGTCGAGCTACATCGGTGCGGCCACGAACACGGCCAACATGAAGCCCACGGCGGGATTGCCTGAACTGCTCAACGGCCTCAAGGCGGCCAACACGCGCGTGGCGCTGGTGAGCTTCAACAATCCCTACCTCGCGCAGGGGTTGCCCCTCACCGATGTGCACCTCATCGCGTGGAGCCCGTGGACCATGTCGCAGCGCGCCGCTGGTCGCGCGTTGCTCGGCAAGGCGCCGATCACGGGTCAGCTACCGATCACCATTCCGGGCGTTGCCAACTTCGGCGCAGGTCTGCGGCGTTAGGTACTTACGGGGCCGTCGCCTGAGCCGGCCCGCGTATCAACTGCACGAGGGCGGCGGCGACGATGGCCGGATGTTCCTCGTGCAGCATGGTCCCCCCACCACGCACCGTATCCACGCGGACGTGACGCACATGTCGGCGGAGCATCGCCAACTGCGACGTATCGGGAGCACTGGGCGTGGCGAGATCGCCTACCAGGAGATGCACCGGCGCCGTGATATACGGCAGCACGTCCGCGATGGGCACGGAGTCCCTGGCGTTCCCCATCGCACGTAGTGTGCGCAGTCCCGCCCGGACGTCCCGTTCGATGGGGGCGAGGTAGGACTGCACCACCGCGCTGGTGATCCATGCATCGTGTGTGCTCTGTGCCCGGAGCGCGGCGGCAAACTTACGGCGTGCAACGGCCCGGCCGATGGGCGTGTCCACCAGCGGGGCGAAGGCGATGGCCATGCGCACGCCAGGCGTTCGTTGTTGATCCACCGGACCACCGGCAATGGACACGATGCCGTGCACGCGGGTATCCGGCCGTGCCGCCAACCGGTAGGCGATAGTGGCGCTTGTTCCTTGCGCGGCCACGACCACATGCCCCGATGGTGGCAGGAGGCGCTCTAACAACCGGTGCAGACGGTCAGCCTGCGCGCTCAGCGAATAGTCGGCGTGCGTCGGACGCAACGACGCCCCCATGCCCAGCGGATCTACGACCAGCACCGAGCATTCCGTCGGACCGAGTGCTCGCAATACGCTCGTCATGGAGGCCGCAGACCCCAGCGTGCCTGGTAGCAGCAGAATCGTGCAGAGCGACTGCCGAAGCGAGCCTGCTGCGCTCACCGCCAGTGAATCGGATGCGCCTGAAGACGCGACCCACTGCTGCAGTCGTGGAGCCTGCGCGCGTGGCGCACCGAGGGGCAACAGCAAGGCGAAGAAGAGTGCCGTAAGACGCACCCGTGTATACAGCGCGGTCCATGTCTCGGGCAGGCTGCTGGCTGGGTCACGGAGAGGACACGAAACGGCCCGCAGTCGCTACTTTTGTAGAATCACCCGTTTCCCCGTCGAGGAATTCTCATGCCGTTTGTCCGCACCGCCTTTGTTGTCGCTGCACTCACGACATCCGCGTTGGCATCCGCCACCGTGCTTGTGGCCCAGCATCGGGCCACCGATCTGACCGGCAACTGGACCTTCGCGGTGGTCACCGAGAACGGCACCGGCACGCCCGCGGTGGTCATGAAGCAGCAGGGTGATTCACTCAGCGGCACGTACGAGTCGTCCCGTATGGGCGCGCTGGCATTCAAGGGCAGCGTGAAGGACAAGGCGTTCACGTTCGTCGTGAATACCAGCGGCGGCACAGCGCTCACCTTCAGGGGCACCATCGTCGATGATGACCATGTGAAGGGCGATGTGGATTTTGCCGGTCAGGGCGGCGCGACGTTCACCGGCGAACGCCGTCGCTGACACTCGGCATGGCTCGTGCAGGTGTGTTGCGCAGATGCCGCCGGCTCAGGAAATCTGCGTAGTGCGCCTGCCAGCCTCGGAGTGATTCTTCGGACAAGGTGTCGAGCAGGTCCGTCACGTCGTCCACGGCCGCTTGCACCCCTTCCACTGTTTCACACGACTCGGCGGATTCGTTGGCGCTCACATGCATGATGATCACGTTGAGCTGATTGTTCACGCGGTCGGTGAGCATCTGCCGGATTTCGCGAATGGCCGTCGCGCGCAGGCGACGTTGGCGTCGGCGAATAAGCCAGAAGATGCCGCCGTGCAACACACCCACGATGAGCGCCGTCACGGCCATCACCGCCCAATAGCTGTCCTGGCTGGCGAGTCCGAGGCGCGGGATCAGCAGAATGACCGCCACGCCAGCGGCACTCAACCACAGTTCAATGTTGTCGACAAAATGACGCATGGTTCTCGCCGCTCAAGGGGACACGAGAACAGGCACATGCCTGAATTCACAATGTCCCGATTCTGCATCCTGAGCTGCGATATCGCCAGCCGCGCCGCCTGATGGCGCGACTACGTGACGTCTGCCGCCCCTGCGGGCACACCGCAGCTCGGGCAGTACGGATAGAACGCATTCTTGCGGGTGTGGCATCCCCCACACTGATCGAACAGGCGCAGACCGCAGTGTACGCAGAAATTGGCCGGACCATTCGGGCCGGTGGCAATGCGGCGCTCACATCCAGGACACACACCGGCATCGATGCGCTTGAGTGCTTCCTCATAAGGCAACGCACGACGGCGCTCGGCTTCCGTCTGCTGTTCCACCCGTTGCCGCTGCGCGAGATACCGACGCATGGCCCGAATGATGTACACCCCCGCAATGGCCGATACGACGATGCCCACGGCATAGCGTACGTAGCCGCCGTAACTCGGCAGGAACGGCACCAGCTCCACGAAGAACGCAAACACCGCGAACAACACGAAGCCGCGCAGCAGCGGCCAGTATTCGCTGCGACGTTTGCGCGCGACCAACCAACCCGCCAGTACCAGCAGCGGCAGGGTGAGCGCGAGGCGAATGCCAAAGACCTTGAGCTCCTGCTGGAAGCGCGCACGTTCGAACGTGCCCCGCGCGGCGATCTCGAGTTCCACTTCGGCTTCGCGATTGCTCTCCTGCGCCTGGGTGATGGCCAGCAGCGTTTCGTCGAGTTTCTCGACTCGTGACTCGGCCTCGCGTTCGGCAGCTTTGAGCGTATCGAGCCCACGCGTACGCGCCAGCACCTCGGGGTCCTGCGCGGGATCCGTGGTCGCTTTTCGTGTCGCCACCCAGGCATCAAAGCTCTCACGCTGCGACGTGTAGGCGTTGCGTGCGACGGCATGCTGTTGGGCGGCCCGATCCCGTTCGTCGCGGGTGGTGCGTTCCACTTGCAGCAACGAATCACGCTTGACGTGCAGCGGTGCGAGGCGGGTCGGGTCGATGAAGTCGGGGAGCTGCAGACTTTGCTCCACACCGGGCAGCTCGGCCACGATCTTTCCACCCAGGCCGATCAGGAACCCGGCGAAGACGATCGACACCGCCCACATCGCAATGGCGAAGAGCCGCTCAGGAACGCGAAAGGATCCGAACATGACACACGGATTGCAGGGTGAACCGCGGCACGAAGGCCGGCATGAAGGGCGCTGTACCGATGTACGCGGAAGCGGCACTCAGAAGATGCACTCACCTGATCGCTGCCCGGAAGGCGCCGGCAGGATGGGTTGGATGGTGCGGGCCTCTGGCGTGACACTCGGCGTGCCTCGATAATTCTGACGTCCTCCACCCTCTCGCCGACCCGCATGAGTCTCATTTCCCTGCTTCCCCGCTGGACCGAATCGCGCTGGAGCCAGCCGCTCGATCGGGCGCTGCTCGATCACCTCGAGCCACAGGCTGCGGTTGCCGGACTGTTGGGGCCCGGCCCGCAATGGACATTCACCACAGGGCATCTCAACACGCTCGGTGACATGGTCCACGCGTGGGTCGGATGGGGACGGCTCCCCGTGCGCTCGACGCCCGATGAGGCCCGCGCCACGACGGGGCAGGGAGATTTCATTCCGGAGCTGTTTCGCTATCTCAAGGCCATCGATCATCTCGGCTTGATCGACAGCGACTTCATCGATCACATCTATCAGCACAACTGGCTCGCTGCAGACCTGTACAGTGTGATGGATGTGTTGGAGCTCACGGCGTTCATGGGGCAGACGGACGCGTCGAAGTTTCGGATCGTGGAGATTGGCGGGGGCTGGGGACGTGTGCCCGAGATGCTGCTCAAGCTGTTCCCGGGCAAAATCGAGTACGTCATGGTGGATGCCGTACCCATCTCGCTGGTGTCCGCTGAAGCCTATCTGCGCGGGGCATTTCCCGAACTCAACTTCGGCAGCTTTGCCCGTGGCGACGACTATCAGCCCGGCAGCTACGATGTGTACTTCATTCCCAGTTGGGAGCTCAATCACCTGGGTTCGGCACGCTTCGATGTGGTCATGAACATCGAAAGCTTCCAGGAGATGACGCAGGATCGTGTCGACTACTATCTGTCGTGGTTCGACCTGGTCATCGCCGATCGCGGCATCGCCTACATCGCCAACTCACGTGACTACGTGTTTGTGGGCGACTGGAATTTCCCCACGTCGTGGCGCACCCTGGCTCGGCACCGCACGCCGCGGTCGTGGACACCCGACAACTCCACGCACATTCTGCGCAAGGAAGTGGGGCACTTCAGTGCTGGCAATCGCATCATCGATGTGGCGTACGCGAGTACCATTCCCACCGATCCCGCCCACGTGGCGGTGAGCACATTGCGGCAGATCCGGGAGTCGAGAGCGGGATAGTTGAAGAGTGGGATAGCTGGAGAGCTGGTCTATCCCGCCGCATGCTCCACGAAACGGGCCACCGCATCCACTGGGACCTTCTCAATCGGATGCGGCACGCCCGGCAGCATCGTGGATTGGGCGTTCGGCATGAGCGCCGCCGCCGCTTCACAGTCGGCCAGTGTGACGCTGTCGTCCCGTTCGCCGACCAGCAGGTGAACGGGACACTGCACGGCGGCAAAGGCGGCGTCGGTCAGTGGTGGGGCATCGCCGAGTCCGCGCAGCAGAACTGCGGTGCGCTGCATGAGTGCTTCCCAGCCGCCCGCGTTCGCGTGTCGTTTGGCCAACGTATCGGCAAACGCGGGCACCTTGGCCGCGATCACGGCTGGATCGAGGCGTGATGCGGCCAGCGTGGCCACCTCGGGTGTCCAGCGCAGCATCGTGCCCAATGTGACGAGTGCTGTGAATGCGGCCGGTGCCCGTGACGCGAGCAGCAACGCGGCATAGCCACCCATGGAATACCCAAACACCACCGGCGGGCAATCGTCGGCGCTGCGCGCGTCACTGGCCTCCACGGCGATGATATCCGCGAAGTAGTCCATGCTGAACGCTGCGCCCTCGGCGAGTGGCGTCTGACCATGTCCCGGAAGCTCGATCACACGTACCGATGCGAACCGGTCCAATGCCCGCAAGGCATCAACGACAGGCTGCATCTGTGCCGCGCTGCCCAGCGCGCCATGCACCACCAACACCGAGGGCCTGCTCATGGTTACTTGCCCTTGAAGGCCGAAATGGCATTCCGTGTGAACGGCGAGAGCGCCAGCGTGCCGCTCATGGTCGCACGTTCAGCCAGCATGCTGTCCCACTGCTCCGTGCCGGCCCAGAAGACCTGCTTCATCTGCGCCATGGCATCCGGATTGGAGCGCGCGAGTGTGGCGGCCAACTGATCGACGCCCGCATCGAGTGCGGCGACATCGTCGTAGAGACGCGCGTAGAGACCACGCCGCTCACACCACGCGGCATCACGCCAATCGGCATCGACGGCCATCTGGCTGAATGACGCGAGGCCAAGCTTCTTCTCGATCACCGGGCCCACCACGAACGGTCCAATGCCCACGGTGAGTTCGCTCAGTTTCGCCGACGCAGTGCGCACGGCCATGCCGAAGTCGGAGGCCGAGATGAGTCCCACCGCACCACCCGCCGCCTTGCCGTGCACGCGCGTGATGACGAACTGCGGCGCGCGAATCATCGCCAGGATCACACCGGCGAATCCGCTGAAGAACTGTTGTCCCTGTTCCGGCGCCGTGAGTGATGCCAGCTCGTCGAATGACGCCCCGGCGCAGAACGGCCCCGTGCCACCGCTCTGCAGCACGATCACGCGCACGGCGGGATCCTGGCTGACTCGTGTGACGGTGGCGGCGAGTTCACGCAGCAACACACCGGGCAGGGAATTGCTCTTCGGGTGAAAAAACTCGATGCGACCGATGCCATCGGTCACGGTCGTGCGGACGTAACCGTCCGCATGCTGGTCGGCGGGGGAGTTGGCAGGAGTCATGGCGGGGAAGATAGCGCGCGGACAATCCGGGCAAACAGCGCGGCCCGATGTGCGAGGCCGGCGGCGGTCAGCGCACCCGCGAAATGGGACCGACGGATTCGAGCGCCGGGACCACCTGACCATCCCGTTGCTCCCCAAGGAACGTGACGAGCGCCACACCCACGGCCTGTCGTCCGGAGAAGTCCTTCTTGGACACCTGCAGTTCGAACTGACCGCGGCTGCTGGTTCGGCCTTCGAGGACTTTCACGGAGCCGATCATGGCGAGACGATGATCGCTCCCATCGCGGAAGAAGTTGGCGATCTCGCGTACCGAGGCACCCTTCGTCGCACGCAGCGCATTGAAGAGATCCGTCGCCGCTTGCCGCATC
Source organism: Gemmatimonas aurantiaca T-27 (assembly GCF_000010305.1). NCBI lineage: Bacteria > Pseudomonadati > Gemmatimonadota > Gemmatimonadia > Gemmatimonadales > Gemmatimonadaceae > Gemmatimonas > Gemmatimonas aurantiaca. Next base: position 1,250,163 of record NC_012489.1, read on the forward strand.
TCGGCCATCGACGGCAGGCGCGCCGATGTCTCTGCGGTTGGCGCGGGCGATGGTGGTGCGCTCACCGGTGCGGTGGTGGCGGCCGCTGTGCGCGTATCGACCGGCTCACCGTAGGTGGATCGTGCGGGCTCGGCGCCCGTTTCCGTCTTGGGTGTGGTCTGCGGTGCGGCGTCTCTGGAGGTGGAAGGAACGGCCGCGGCCGACGACGGCAGTGTGGTGGATGCACGCGGCGCGGGGGCGAGGGTCACGGGCTCCTGGATCGCGGTCTTGGCGGTCGCGCTTTTGTTCGTTGCGCCGGCTGCTGCCGCACCCGTCGTTGGACCAGAAGCACTTGCCACTCGCGATGTATTGGCCGAGGGAACGGTGCCAGCATCCGTCGGAGCATTGCCGGTGTTGACCGTATCAGGCGTCGCGGCGGCCGCACCCACTGACCCTGATGGCGTCTGCGCGACCGGTGTCGGAGGCAGGGAGGCCACCTGCACCGAATCTGCATTCGAGCCCGACGGGACTCCGGTCGCGCCACTGACTTGCCGGAACACCACATACGCGAGCACCATAGCCGCCAGCGCTGCGGGAACGACGAACCGTCGTCCGCCTGAGGCCGGAGTCTTCGGCACGACAGATGAGGCCAATGACACCGCGGGCGCTTCGGCCGCCTCCGCCACCGCTGCAACCTTCCCGGCGGTCACGCGCTCTGTCTCTTCCCGAACCTCTGCGATCACCGACGCCACCTGCGGCGCACGCACGCGGAATACACAGCTCGCGCGCACGGTCGGCGTGGTGCCGCTGGCGAATGCATGACGCGGTGCAATGATCAGTCGCGTATCGCCGGCGAGTTGTGCATCGATGCGCAGTGACTCCGGGGTCAGTGTCACGGCGTCGGGGCGATCGAACAAAAAATCCAATCCCGACGTTGGCAGTGGCGCTCCCGCGGCATCAAAAGCCCGCAGCGGAAGGATCACATGAGCACCCACCTCGAGCTCGAAGGTGGTGGTGCCCAATCGCAATTCCGCGATCACCGGCTCTGCCACCGGCGCGGGTGTCCGCCCCGCCGGCACAGGGCTCACGGGGGTGAGCGCCTGCAACGCGGGGATCTGTTGTACGCGGGCCTGCTGCGCGAGGTGCGCCACTGCCGCCAGTGCACGTCCACCGTTGGCGGGCAGGGTCTCCGACACCACCTCCGCCACATCGTGCATCGAGGGCCAGCGTTGGTCCGGATCCTTGGCGAGCATGCGCATCACGGCATCGGACAGGAATGCCGGACAATCGGGGCGCAGTTGCTGCACTGGCACGGGCACCGCATTGCTGTGGGCCACGATCAACTCGTACAACTCACCCGTGAACGGCAGACGTCCGGTCAGCAACGTATAGGCCGTGACACCCAGTGAGTACTGATCGGATGCGGGCCCCACCGGTCGATTGGTGAACTGCTCGGGGCTCATGTACGACGGGGTGCCGACCTGTGTGCCCGATTGGGTCAGTGACGTGCCTCCCAACGCTTTCGCGATCCCGAAATCGGTGAGGATCACGTCGCCCTTCACATTCACCAGAATGTTCGCCGGCTTGATGTCGCGATGCACAATGGCTTCCGCGTGCGCATGGGCGAGCGCACGTGCGGCACCGGCAATGATCCATCGCACGTCGTCGATGGCCACGGACGTGCCGGGCTGGCACAAATGATCCGCCGCCATGCCTTCGACGAAGCTCATCACGAAATACGAGAGCTCCTGATCCTGCCGGATGTCATGCACCACGATGATGTTCGGGTGCTGCAGGCGGGCGGCGATGCGCGCTTCCAGCAGGAAGCGGTCGGACATGCCCGGTGTGAGGCTCAGCCTCGGATCCATCACCTTGATGGCGACGCGCCGATCGAGCTTGAGATCGTGCGCGAGATACACCACCGCCATGCCGCCACGACCGAGTTCACCGGCGATGTCGTACGTGCCCGCCGTCGACAGGCGAAGCCGTTCGAGCAAGGGATCGCTGGTCGAAGCAGAAGCGGCCGGAGCCAATGGCGTGGTCATCGTCGGGACGGGGCGAGGGGGCGTTCCGAACTTACCGCGCTCCGCACAGGGCGGACAGCCAAGCGCAGCAATACTGACGGTGACGGGACATTGGTACCAATGCACAACGGGCCCCGGCGCATTGCACCGGGGCCCGTTGGGTCACTGCGTATCAGGCGATTACTTCAGGTCGCCAAAGCTGCGACGGCCCGAACGCTCACCTTCCGAGCGGCAGCTCGTCGGGGCGTTCTGTCCATCGAGCTGCTGCCAGATTTCCACGCGGCGGTTGGCCGCCTGGGCCCGGCGATTCGCATCGGAGATGCGGCTACGGTTGGCTGGCGGCGGCTCCTGCTCGGTATCGCCGTCGCGCACCAGGATGCACTGCTCACCGAAGCTCGACCACACCACACGACCCTTGATGGCGTCCGCGTCGGTGCCGGCGACCTTCAGGAGCTGCTTGTACACGGCTTCCGCACGCGACTTGGCCAGCTTGTTGTTGTACGCTTCCGAGCCGTACCAGTCGGTGTGGCCTTCGATCGAGATGCGGATCGACGGGTTCGCCTTCATGACGTCGACGATCACCTTGAGGGTGTCGTTGCCGGCCTTCAGGACCACCGCGCGGTCGAAGCTGAACAGCGTGGTATCGAAGGCCACGCGGGCTGCGGGCAGTGCCTTGCACTCCACCGTCGCCTGCTGGGTCTTCGTGGCGCCGTGAGCCGTCTTCGAGACCGTGATGGTCGTCGTGCCGGCCGCGTTGCACGTCACCGTGCCGTTGTTCACCGAGGCGATCGAGTTGTTCGCCGACGTCCAGGTGATCGCGCCGAGGTCGACGTTGTCGGCATCGGTGGCCTTCGACGTGAACGACAGCGTCTTGCCCACATCCGTCGAGCCGCTGCTCGGCGAAAGCGTCAGCGTCCAATCCGGCGCCGGCACCGTCACGGTCGACTGCACCGAACGCTCCAGCTTCTTCACCGTGCCGCGGCAGGTGATGGTGGCCGTACCGGCCTTCACTGCCGTCACCTTGCCCGTGTTGTCCACGGTGGCAACCGAGGCATCGCTCGACGAGCAGGTCAGGTTCTGCACGTTGCGGAGTTCGATCGGGCGCGCGCTCGTTTCCGCGGCGCTCAATGCGAACTGACGGTCGGTGCCACGATTCACCGTCGCGCTGGCCGGGTCGATACGAAGCGCCCAGTCGAACGGCGTGCCAGCCGCGGCGCAAGCACCACGGAGCGCGTACGTGAAGCCCAAACGGAAGCCCATGTTGCTGGACGTGCCGTCGAGTTCCTGTTCGTTCGGCGACGGGTTGTTGTCGTACACGCCGTCAAAACGCGCGCCCCACTTGCCGCTGCCGCAGATCTTGAGGCCGGCAAGCGCCGAGAAGCCGTCTTCGTATTCGTTGGCCGTGGCACGGCCGGCGAACACCGAGTTCAGGTAACCCGCGCCAAGAATCAGCGATGTCTTCTTGGAGGAGGTGACCGGAATCGTCAGCGTGGCCAGACCACGGAACGGACGGTAGGTGATCGTCTCGAACGGATTCCGCAGGGCTTCGGTACGGCCGACGTTGATATCGCCCTCGACACCAAGCCACTTGTAGACGGACATGCCGATCCGGCCGCCGCCACCGATGATGTCCTGCTTCATGCGCAGGTCAGTATCGAGCCTGGTGTACTGCCCGAAAATGCCAACTTCGATACGATCGCCAAGGCCCTGAGCATGGGCCGTCGGTACCGCCGCGATGGCGGCCAGCAGCGAGATTCCGACCAGCTTTGTCTTCATGGAAACCTCTGGTAATGAGCAAAGGAACGGGTACAGACACGACCCGAGTCCGTCGAGCGGGAACTACCCGATGGTACGACCCGGACGACGGACGTGGGACAAAGGTAAGTGATCCCCACACTGTGCGATATATCACCTGAGGACTATTGTGTGCGCGTCGTCACCCTGACGGAACGCAAAACGGCCCCGCCGAAGGCAGGGCCGTTTCACCACCGGACTGGACTGCTACAGCCCGCCTACACGACCAGCAGGGCGTCGATGGACGCCCGGATGCGCTCAGCCGTCGGCACGACTTCGGCGAGGAGGTCCGGATGGTAGGGCACCGGAATGTCCTTGGGGGCCAGGCGTTCGATTGGTGCGTCGAGGAACCAGAACGCCTCCTGGGCCAGCGTACCGGCAATCTCCGCCCCGAACCCGGCCGAGAGGTTGTCCTCGTGCACGATCAGGCAGCGGCCGGTCTTCTTCACCGACGTGAGCACCGCCTCGCGGTCCCACGGGGCGATGGTGCGCAGGTCGAGCAACTCCACCCGGCCGTCCAGCCCTTCGATGGCTTCGGTGCAGCGATGCACCATGGCGCCCCATGACACCAGCGTCAGGTCGGTGCCGGCCTGGACCAGACGAGCCTTGCCGAACGGGATGACATAGTCGTCGCCCGGATACCGGGCGCTCCCGTCACCGGTCATCAGCAACGACCGGTGCTCGAAATAGATGGTCGGGTTCGGGCTCCGCATGGCCGAGCGCAGCAACCCCACCGCGTCGGCGGCGTTCGACGGCATGGCCACCTGCCAGCCGTAGGCGTGGGCAAACCGGACTTCGTCGCTGAGCGAGTGCCACGGGTCACCCACGTCCTTGCCGAAGCCGCCGGGCATGCGCACCACCATGGGAGCCGCGAACTGGTTGGCCGTGCGCCACCGCATGGTGCCGGTGTTGTTGAGCTGCTCGGTGGCCGGGTCGGCGTACTTCCGGAACTGAATCTCGGCCACCGGCATCAAGCCGCTCACCGCCATGCCGACCGCGCGGCCAATGATGCCTTCTTCGCTCAGGCTGGTATCGAACACCCGGTCGGCGCCGAACTGCTTCTGCAGCCCCTCGGTCACCAGGTGTACGCCACCCTTGCGGCCCACATCTTCACCGAACACCACCACCTTGGGATTCACCGCCAGTTCATGCCGGAGGGTGCGACGCACCGCCTCGGCAAAGCGCAGCAGTTCGCCTTCATCTGACGCGGCTTCCGTGTGGGGCAGGCTCGCGCGCTCCTCCGGCGTGAGACCACCCATTGCCTGGCCATCGAACGCGGGCTCGGCATACACGTGCAACGCCACCGTGGACGGGTCCGGCATGGGGCGGGCGCGGGCGGCATCGAGGCCGGCCTGCACATCGCGGGCGACTTCGGCTTCCAACGCTTCCCACTCGCTCTCGCTCAGCAGCGCCGGCACCAGATACTCACGGAGCCGCGGCAGCGGGTCACGCGTGAGATCGTCGGCAATTTCCTGCTCGCTGCGATAGCCCTTCTGATTGTCCGGGCCGGAGTGGCTCGACAGACGTGGCACCGTCAGGCGGACCAGGGCCGGGCCTTTGCCATCACGAATGTGCGTGACGGCCTCTTCCAGCAGACCGGCTGCTTCGTGCGGGTCGATGCCGCTGCCGTTGCGGATGAACAGGTTGCCGAAGGACGCGAGGTTCTTCGCGATATCGGCGCCGGGCGTCTGCATATCGCCCCGTACGCTGATGCCGAGGTTGTTGTCTTCGATGTAGAACAACATCGGCAACTTGAGCGTGGTGGCCATGGTCAGCGCCGCCCAGAAGCCGCTCGTGGCCACCGACGCATCACCACCCAGTGCCACGCTCATGCTGCGGGCGTACGACGCATCCTTGAGCGTATCGCGATGATAGATCACGCTCTGCGCCCAGCCAGCGGCCGGGGTGTACTGGGAGCCCACATCGCCGGCCATCGGCAGCACCGTGCAGCGATCGGGGCGCGCCAGATTGCACACCACCCCAATGTCACGGCCATCGCTGAAGCCACCCGAGCGCCCCAGGGGACTACCCAGTGCATCGTCGATGGGCAGCCCGAGAGACAGCAGCATCGGGCGTGAGCGGTAATACGCGCCGGCGCCGTCGTGCGGCCCCTGCATGAGTGAGCCCAGGATCACCTGCGCCATGTCGTGGCCACGGGCGGAGAACTGGTACAGGACCAGGTGTTCCCGCGGGACGCTGGTGCGGTTGCGATTCGTGGCTTCTTCCACGTCGTCGAGCGCGCGGGATACCAGCGTATGGTATGCGATGCGGCGCCAGTCGAACCCGGTACGCGGGGTCACGGCAGCATGTTTTCCGCTGCGAGCGGCGGGGCGTGTGGCAGTCTTGGCAGGCATAGCCTGATAATCTGCCCGGTGCACAGGGGAATTGGGAGTTAACCCGCGGCATTGTGTGCTCGGCACGCATGCAGACCGGTGCGCCAGAGGGAGTGGGATTCGTGGAACTGGGACGACGTGTAGGTGATGAGACGTGAAACGTCCTTGGGTGCAACCAGCACCGGGCATGGCCCCATGCTAACTTTGGAGGATGTCTTCTTCTCCTTCTCTCCTCGTAGAACAGGCCGACGGCGTCCTCACGTTGACGCTGAATCGCCCTGATGTCCTCAACAGCTTCAACCACGAGATGGCGGCGGCGTTGCAGGACGCACTTCGCCACGCGGCGGACGATCCGACGGTGCGCGCTGTGGTGCTGACCGGTGCCGGTCGTGGCTTCTGCGCCGGGCAGGACCTCGCCGAGGCGCTGCCGCAGGATGGCGGGCCGATGCCGGACATCGGCGAGATCGTGAAGAAGAGCTACAACCCGATCATTCGGGCCATCCGCAAGCTGGAGAAGCCGGTGGTGTGCGCCGTGAACGGCATTGCCGCCGGTGCTGGCGCCAATCTCGCCTTTGCCTGCGACATCACGATCGCGGCCGAAGAGGCGAGCTTCGTGGAGAGCTTCGCCAAGCTCGGGCTCATTCCCGATACGTCGGGCACATTCTTCGTGCCGCGCCTGGTGGGTGTGCAGCGTGCCACGGGCATGTTCTTCCTGGCCGAGAAGATGAGCGCCGCGCAGGCGAAGTCGTGGGGCCTCATCTGGGACGTGGCACCCAAGGCGGAGCTGATGAACACCGTGCAGGCCATGGCCAAGCAGTTGGCCACCCAGGCCACGCGCGGTTTTGGTCTCACCAAGCGTGCCATGAACGCCTCCTTCGGCAACGATCTCGATGCGCAGCTCGATGTCGAAGCACAGGCCATGCATGAAGCCGGTCGTACCGCCGACTACGAAGAAGGGGTGCGGGCGTTCCTCGAGAAGCGTGCTCCCGTCTATCGCGGAGCCTGACCCGCGATGGCGTCGTTGATGAAGGTCGGTGTGGTGGGCGCTGGCGCGATGGGCGCCGGCATCGCGCAGGTGGCGGCTCTGTTCGGCCACGAGGTCGTGCTCGCCGATGCGTTTGCCGCGGCTCTCCCGCGCGCCCGTGCTGGACATGAGAAGGCCATCGCGCGTGACGTGGAGAAGGGACGGCTGACGCGCGAAGCCGGTGACGCGGTGCTTCAGCGGTTCACGTATGTGGAAGGGGTGGGCGCCGAGCAGTTGGCCGCGTTCGCGGGGTGCGGCATCGTCATCGAAGCCATCGTGGAGCAACTGCCCATCAAGCAGGAGCTGTTCCGGGCGCTGGAGGCCGTGGTGAGCGATGACACGATCCTCGCCAGCAACACGTCCTCACTGTCCATCGCGGCGATTGCCGGTGCCTGTCGCGGCAGTCACCGCGTGGTGGGTGTGCACTTCTTCAATCCCGCGCCGGTGATGCCGTTGGTGGAGATCATTCCCGCCATCACCACCGATGCGGCGGTGGCCGATGCCGCGCGCGCGCTGGTGACATCGTGGAAGAAAGTCACGGTGATGGCGGCCGATACGCCGGGGTTCCTCGTGAACCGTGTGGCGCGCCCGTTCTACGGTGAAGCGCTGCGCATCCGCGAAGAAGGCATTGCCGATGCGGCCACCATCGACTGGGCGCTCCGCACGATAGGCGGGTTTCGCATGGGTCCCTTCGAACTCATGGACTTCATCGGGCTCGACGTGAACTTCGCGGTCACACGCTCGGTGTACGACGGGATGTTCCAGGATCCGCGCTACCGTCCGGCGTTGCAGCAGCAGCGACTGGTGGAAGCGGGTTGGTTGGGTCGCAAGACGGGGCGCGGGTTCTACGACCATCGTGATGGGGCCGACAAACCTGTCCCCACCGAAGATGTGGCACTGGGGCAGGTCATCGTGGATCGTGTGCTGGCCATGTTGGTGAACGAAGCGGTCGACTTTGTGCACCTGCAGCTCGGTACCGCGGCCGACGTGGAACTGGCAATGACGACCGGCGTGAACTATCCCAAGGGGCTGCTGGCGTGGGGCGATGAGATCGGTGCGGCCACGGTGCTCGCACGACTCGATGCCCTGTATCAGGACAGTGGGGATATGCGGTACCGGGCCAGTGTGCGATTGCGGCGTGCGGTGGCTGCGGGTGCCACGCTGTCCGACGTGCGGCGGTACTCGTGAGCGACGCGACGGCACCGCAGAGCGGATCTGCCGATGCGGCGGCCGTCGTGCAGCATCTGATGGAACGTGATGCCTTTTCGCAGTGGATGGGTGTCGAGGTGCTCGAAGCGGCCGTGGGGCGCTCCGTTCTGCGCATGCCAGTGCGCGCAGACATGGTGAACGGCTTTGGCACGTTGCACGGTGGTGTGCTGTTTGCGTTCGCCGACAGCGCGTTTGCCTTTTCCACCAACGCCGGCGGTTTTCTCAGTGTGGCAGTGGACTGCAGCATCAGCTTCCCGGTCGCGGTGCGGCCCGGAGATGTCCTCACCGCCACGGCGGTGGAGCAGAGCACGACCAACCGGCTGGCTTTCTGTGAAGTGAACGTCACCAATCAGGATGCGGTGACGGTGGGCTATTTCCGCGGCACGGTGTATCGCACGACACGTCCACACGTAGTGGGGCAGGCCATCGGGGCCGCATGATGTGGCGGTCCGCTGGTCGTGTGTTCACACCGCGCGCCAGCGCAACACGAGAACTTCGGATCAGGGTGCACGATGCAGAGTGAAGGACTTCAGGGCGCATGGATCGTTGATGGCGTGCGCACTCCCATCGGGAACCTGGGCGGCGCACTGAGCGCGGTCCGGGCCGACGACCTCGGCGCGCATGTGATCAGTGCGTTGGTGGCCAAGGTGCAGCAGGCCACGCCGGGTTTCGATCCGGCAGCCATTGTGGATGTCATTCTGGGCTGCGCGAATCAGGCCGGGGAAGACAATCGCAATGTGGCGCGCATGTCGGCGTTGCTGGCCGGCTTACCGGTGACGGTGCCGGGCGAAACGGTGAACCGTCTGTGCGCATCGGGCCTCAATGCGGTGGCTTCGGCTGCACGGGCCATTCGCGCTGGGGAAGGCGATGTGTACCTCGCCGGTGGTGTGGAGAGCATGACGCGCGCGCCCTTTGTGCTGTCGAAGGGCAGCACGCCGTTTGCGCGTGATGTGCAGCTCTTCGATACCAGCCTCGGGTGGCGCTTCGTCAATCCGCGCATGAAGACGATGCATGGTACCGACAGCATGGGCGAAACGGCGGAGAACGTGGCCAGCCAGTACGGTGTCACGCGCGCCGACCAGGACGCGTTTGCCGTGCGTTCGCAGCAGAAGGCGGCCGTGGCACGCAGCAGTGGCCGATTGGCGCAGGAAATTGCGCTGGTGTCGATCCCGCAGAAGAAAGGGGATCCGATCGTCGTGCGCGATGACGAGTTCCTGCGCCCTGATACGACCATGGAAACGCTGGCCAAACTCAAGCCTGCGTTCCGTCATGATGGGCAGGGCAGTGTCACGGCCGGCAATGCCAGTGGTCTCAACGATGGGGCCGCGGCGCTGCTGCTGGCGTCCGATCGTGGGGTGAAGACGCACGGATTTTCGCCGATCGCCCGTGTGGTGGCCAGCGCGGCCGCCGGCGTGGAGCCGCGCATCATGGGCATGGGCCCGGTGCCATCCACTCGCTTGGTGCTCGAGCGAGCCGGTCTCACGCTCGACCAAATGGATGTCATCGAACTCAACGAAGCCTTCGCCGCACAGTCGCTGGCCTGCGTGCGTGAATTGGGCATTGCCGATGACGATCCGCGCGTGAACCCCAACGGCGGTGCGATTGCGTTGGGGCACCCGTTGGGTATGAGCGGCGCGCGCATTGCGCTGTCGGCGGCGCGGCAGTTGCAGATCAGCGGCGGACGTTACGCGCTGTGCACCATGTGCATCGGCGTGGGGCAGGGTTTTGCCGTCGTGCTCGAACGCGCGTGATCGGCAGATGATCTACGCGTTCGATGGGTTCATTCCGGTCATTCACGAATCGGCGTTCATTCATCCGCAGGCCACCGTGACGGGCAACGTGACGATTGGTCGGGATGTGTACGTCGGTCCCGGTGCGGCCATCCGTGGGGACTGGGGCGGCATCGTGATCGAAGACGGGTGCAATGTGCAGGAGAATTGCACCGTACACATGTTCCCCGGTGTCGTGGTGACGCTCGAGGCCGCGGCGCACATCGGACATGGCGCGATCATTCATGGCGCGCGCATCGGCGCCAACGCGTTGGTGGGCATGAACGCGGTGGTGATGGACAACGCGGTGGTGGGCGCCGGCTGCATTGTGGGGGCGCTCTGTTTTGTGCCGACGGGTATGGAGATCCCGCCGCGTAAAGTGGTGGTCGGCAACCCGGCCAAGATCGTGAAGGATGTCAGCGACGAAATGCTGGCTTGGAAGACCGAGGGCACGGCGCTGTATCAGCAGTTGCCGGCGGCCATGCGGGGATCGTGGCGCGAGGTGGAACCCTTGCGCAGCGTGCCCGCCGACCGGCCGACGCAGATGGCGATGCTCAAGAACTGGCAGGATACCCAGCGCTCACGCGAGGAATACGGCTGATGTTGACGGTGCAGAACTACGCCCTTGGCGAGTGGGTCACGGGCACGGGCCCACGTACGGATCTGATCGATGCCGTGACGGGCGAGAAGATCGGCGATGCGTCGAGCCATGGGCTCGATTTCAAGGCGATGCTGAACTACGCGCGCACGGTGGGTGGTCCCAAGCTGCGCGATCTCACGTTCCATGAACGCTCGCTGCGCCTCAAGCGCATCGCGCAAGCACTCATGGCACGCAAGGAAGAGTTCTATCCGCTGTCATTCATGACAGGCGCGACGCGCACCGATTCGTGGGTCGACATCGAAGGCGGCATCGGCACGTTCTTCGCATACGCCAGCCGCGGTCGTCGGGAATTCACCAACGAGCGGTTCCATGTGGAAGGCCCCACCGAACCGCTCTCCAAGGGCGGCACGTTCGTGGGTCGGCACATTCTCGTGCCGCTCGAAGGCGCGGGTGTGCACATCAATGCGTTCAATTTCCCCGTGTGGGGCATGCTCGAGAAATTGGCGCCGGCCCTCGTGGCTGGTGTGCCGTGCATCGTGAAGCCGTCCACCACGGGCAGTCATCTCACCGAAGCGGTGTTCCGCGCCATCATCGAAACGGGTGAACTGCCGGCCGGTGCGCTGCAGCTCATCTGCGGTGATGCCCGCGACCTGCTCGACCATGTCGAAGAGCAGGACGTGGTGGCCTTCACCGGCTCCGCGAACACCGGGCACAAGCTGCGTCAGGGCAAGGCCATCGTGGCCAACTCCACGCGCTTCAACATGGAAGCCGATTCGCTCAACTGCACCATCCTGGGTCCCGACGCCACGCCCGGCACGGAGGAGTTCGATCTCTTCGTGAAGGAAGTCGTGCGCGAGATGACGACCAAGGCGGGACAGAAGTGCACCGCGATTCGCCGCACCATCGTGCCCTCAGGGCTCGAAGAAGAGGTGATCAAGGCGATTTCGAAGCGCCTGGCCACCACCACCATCGGCAGCCCGACGGCGGAAGGCGTGCGTATGGGCCCCTTGGCGTCGGCCAGTCAGGTACGCTCGGTGGGGGAGAGTGCGGCGCGCATTCGTGCGGCCGCCGAGCGGGTGTATGGCAACGATGATTTTGCCGTGGTGGGCGCGGACCGGGAGAAGGGCGCGTTTTATTCGCCCGAACTGCTGTACTGCGCAGATCCGCTCAACCGCCTCGAGCCGCATGACATCGAAGCGTTTGGTCCGGTGAACACCATCATGCCGTACAAGACTCTCGACGAAGCCGTGCAGCTCGCGCGCATGGGTCGTGGCTCGCTGGTAGGATCGCTGGTGACACATGACCCGAAGGTGGCGCAGAAGGTCGTGCTGGGCGTGGCGCCGTATCATGGTCGTGTGCTGGTACTCGATCGCACGAGCGCGAAGGAAAGCACGGGACACGGCTCACCGCTGCCGAACCTGGTGCATGGCGGTCCGGGTCGCGCCGGTGGCGGCGAAGAAATGGGTGGCGCGCGCGGTGTGACGCACTACCTGCAGCGTGTGGCGCTTCAGGGCAGTCCCAGCATGCTCACGGCCATCACCCGTGAGTGGACGAAGGGCGCCGAAGAAGTGAAGGACACGGTGCACCCGTTCCGGAAGACCTTCGATCAGTTGCAGGTGGGTGACACCATCATCACGAAGTCGCGTGAGATCACGCTGGCCGACGTCGAGAAGTTTGCAGCGCTGAGCGGGGATACGTTCTACGCGCACATGAACGACGAGCATGCCCGCAGCAATGGCGTGTTCGAAGGGCGCGTGGCGCATGGGTACTTCATCGTGTCGGCAGCGGCCGGTCTGTTCGTCGACCCGGATCTTGGTCCGGTGCTCGCCAACTACGGTCTCGAGAAACTGCGCTTCACGAAGCCGGTGTACCCGGGTGACACCATCCACGTACGCCTCACGGTCAAGCAGAAGACCGCCAAGGACGTGCCCGAGGGGACCATTCCGCAGGGTGTCGTGGAGTGGGACGTGGAAGTGTTCAACCAGGAGAACGAAGCGGTGGCGGTGTATTCCATCCTCACGTTGGTGGCGCGTGGTGACGCAAAGGCTGCCTAGCTGGTAAGCTGTACACCCATGGCCACGACCCCGACCCGCACCATCGATCGTTCGATCATCGAAGGACCCATTGGCCCGGCCGTATGGAAAATGGCCTGGCCGTCGGTGGTGCAAAATGTGATTGCCGGCGCACAGGGGATGATCGACCATGCACTGGTCGGTCATCTCGTGGGGTTTGCCGGCAACGCGGCGATGGGGGTGGGCTACCAGGTCTTCCTGGTGGTGATGGTGTTCATCTCCTCGCTGTTCAGTGGCATGGGGGTGTTGGTGGCGCGCTTCGCGGGCGCCGGAGATCACGCGGGCATGAATCGCGCCGCCTCGCAGGCATTTCTGCTCGTGCTGATCATGAGTGTGGGCATCCTGGCACCGGTGGGCTATGTCTTGGCGCCCACCTTGCTGGGACTGGTCAAGGCGTCCGAAGCCGTGCAGGCGGAAGCCTTGCCGTTCCTCCGCATCATGTTCGTGTTCGGATTTGGCATGATGATGTTCTTCATGCTCGGTGGCGCATTGCGTGCGGCGGGCGATTCCCGAACGCCCATGCGGCTCGGCATCGGACTCACGATCGGCAATATCTTCTTCAATGTGCTGCTCATTCGTGGCGCTGGTCCGATCCCGGCGATGGGCACGGCCGGTGCCGCTGCGGGTGTGATGATCTCGAGCGGGTTGGTGGCGATCTATGCCATCGCCAAGTTGTTCAGCGGTGCCTGGGTGATCGATTTCCGCGGCATGTCGTGGAAGCCCGACTGGGACATCATCCGCGCACTGTTCCGATTCGGTCTACCCACGGGGCTGCAGGGGATCGCAATGAACGTGGCCGGCGTGATGCTGCTGCGTTTCATCGGCACCACCGCCCAGAGTGCCGAAGCGCAGGCTGCATACGTGGTGGGTTACTCGCAGCTCTTCTCGCTGGTGACGTGGACGTCGGTAGGTCTCATGGGCGCGGCGGCGGCCGTGGCCGGACAGAACCTCGGCGCCGGATTCCCCGAACGCAGCCGATTGGCAGTGCGCCACGCCGCGAAGATCGGCCTCTATATCGCTGCGGTGGTCGGTGCGTCATTCCTGCTCATTCCGCAGGCCTTGCTTGGCTTCTTCGGTATGACCGATCCGGCGGTGGTGCGCATCGGACGCGAACTGCTCGCGTATCTCAGCATCTCTGGCCTGTTCATCACCGTGGCGCTGACTTTCACCGGTGGGCTTCAGGGCGCGGGTGACACCAAGAGTCCGCTGTACATCACGCTGATCTCCCAGTTTGCGGTACCGATCGGTTTCCTCACGTTCATGGAAACACTTGGCACACTCGAGCCGCATCACATCTGGCTGGCCATCGTCATGGGCCATGCGCTGCGCTGTTTGCTGAGTGTGTACCGGTTCGAGCAAGGTCGATGGCAAACCATTCAGCTCGGGGTCAAAGCGCGCGGGTGAAGGTTGGTGATCTGCGTTCCCCCCGCTGTTCTCACCGCATGCGCATGACGAGCTGCCGGTAGCTGCGCACTTCCGCTACGCGCGGGTCGTTCACCATGTCCGCGATTGGTTCCACGAGCTGGGTGGTGTGATAGCCTGCTACGGATCGTGGATGGGAGCCTTCACCGCCAAACCAGCTACGGATGATCACGGCATTCGACGCGCGTGGCAGCGGCGCCAGTGCACGCACAAAGGCCGGGAAGCGTCCATCGCGAATGAGGTAGTCTTCCACGTTCGACGTGTAGAACACACTCAGCGAATCACCGCGCTCACGCAGGACCGCCGCGAGAGTGGGCAAACCTTTCGGTCCTGCCAGGTCACTCACGACGGGCACCACGAGATTGCGGCGCTCGAGTGACTGCACCACACGAAAGGCGTTTTCGCTGGCCAGGTATCCGGATTGCACACCATCGAGATCCCGTTCGGTGAGCAGTTGGGCCAGCGTCGGATAGTACGGCTGTGGGGCTCGGCCATGGCTCGTGAAGCGCAACGCGACCCCTTCGGCAATGAAGGCACGATGGAATCGCTCGATGGTTGCGAGATCTTCGCCAGACAGCGTGATGCCGGAACGCGTCACTTGATCGCGAACCTTCGCAATGGCCGATGACGAGCTGGCGGGCGTGCTGGGGGTGCGGCGCGCCCATGCTACGAGGGAATCGATGGAGAGCGCAGTCCGTGCGTCCACATCCTGCGGCACCGGACGGCCCAGCCACAGCGCCAGGTACTCTGCCCGGTTGCGTGACGAGGCAAAGAGCGCCTTGAAGAGCAGATGTTGCAGCAGGTTGTCGCGGCGGATGTCCACCATGAAGGCGACGCGTGGTGCCGTACGCGCGATGTAGTTGAATCCCTGATCCGGTCCCACGCCCACGAAAGCGCCGCCACGTACGCCCCGACGATCCAGATCGGTGAGCGGGTGCAGCAGGCTCTTTTCGTTGGAAATGAGATTGTCGGTATCGAAGTAGGCGCCTCCGTCGCTGAGCCTTGCCGACAGCGCGGCAAACTGAGCCGTGCTGAGACTGTCCGTGCTGCGCGGAGTGCTCGGCGAAGTGTCCTGCACACGGGCGTCGGCGGCGGTGCTACACGCCAGCGACAGGGTCACGACGATCGACAGCAGCAGGGCAATCGGCACGGGTCGTCCTCGGGGAAGATCGGGCAGCAGACTCCGGTTTCAAGCTATAGCTTCGGCAGTCTCTTCACCCCACCGCATATGCCCACGTTCCTTCGCTTTACCGGTCTCGCGGCGGCATTGGCCTTGCCGGCAGCGGGCGTCTCCACGGTTGCCGCGCAGCAGGCGCCCACCGTGCCCAGTATCGCGCCGTGGCTCTCGCCGGCGTCGCCGCTCACGCTGGTGTCGGCGCGCAAGGCCGACCGCATTGCCTGGATGGTTTACGATCAGGGGCTGCGCAATGTGTACACGGCCGCGGCACCAGGCTTTCGACCTGTTCGGGTGACCAGCTTTCTCGACGACGATGGCACCGACCTCACCGACGTGCGCATTTCGGACGATGGTGGCGTCATCGTATTCGTGCGTGGCTCGGCGCCCAATCGATTCGGGTGGGTGGCCAATCCCTCGCACGACCCGCGCGGCGCCGAACGGGCGATCTGGGCGGTGCGGAGCACGGGAGGGGCCGCATGGCGCGTGGCCGAAGGTGGTGCACCGGAACTGTCACCGGATGGTCGGTGGGTGCTGTTTACACGTGACGGACAGATCCACCGCGCCCGCGTGGTGCGTACGCCCGGTGTGCCCATCACCGCGATGGATACCGGGGGCGTACCACTCATCACAGGGTGGGGGCGCAATGGGACACCGCGCTGGTCACCCGACGGGGCGCGCATCGCGTTTGTCAGTGACCGCGAGAATCACGCCTTTGTGGCCGTGTATGACGTGGCGAAGCGCACGGTCACGTACGTAGCGCCAGGTGTCGATTGTGACGGCACTCCGAGTTGGTCACCCGATAGCAAATCACTGGCCTTCTCGCGCCGACCCGGTGTGCCGTTTGGCAATCAGGCGCAGCGCGGTCAGGGCAGCATCGGCAATCCCGCTGGTCCTGCTGTGAACTTCAGTGCGGCCATCCAGACCGGCAATCCGGCAGGCGGTTGTGGTGGCGGTGGCTTTGGCGGCGGAGCTCCGGCCCAGACGGCTGCAGCGAATGACCGCAACAACATGCGCGGTTCACCGGGCTTTTACACAGCGGCCTTCGAGGGTGGTCACACGCTCAAGCTGATGATCGCCGATCCGGTCACGGGACGTGCACGGGAGGTGTGGCAGAACGCGCCGCGTGACAGCGTGTTCACCACTCTGAACAACATGGTGTGGGCCGGCGATCAGATCGTGTTTCCGGTGAACGTGCCCAAGGACGACTTCGAACGCTGGTACGCGGTGTCGGTGAACGGTGGTTCACCGGTACGCCTCACTACCACGGACGGCATCATCGAAGATGCAACCTCGGTGTCGTTCTCGCGTGATGGTGGTCGGTCGTTGATCTACACCACCAACGCCGACGACATCGAACGGCGGCACATCTGGTCGGTACCTGTTGGCGGCGGCACACCGCGGCGCCTGTCCACGGGCGATGGGGTGGAGACGTACCCTCAGCCCCTGTCCTCAGGGAAGCAGGTGGCGGTGCTGTACTTCGGCGCAAAGACCCCGGCGTCGGTAGCGCTGGTGCCGATGGAAGGTGGTGCGCCGCGCATCATCTACCCCACGCTCGACAAGTCATTCCCTACGGCGTCGCATGTGGTGCCCGAGGTGGTGAAGACCAAGGCCGCCGACGGCCTCGAAATCAGCAACACGCTCTTCCTGCCAAAGAACCTCAAGCCCGGTGACAAGCGACCAGCCATTGTGTTCGTGCATGGCGGACCGCGGCGGCAGATGTTGCCAGCCTATCACTACATGCAGTTCTACCACTGGTCCTATGCCGTGAACCAGTGGCTCGCTGATCAAGGGTATGTGGTGCTCAGCATCAACTATCGAAGCGGCGTGGGCTATGGCAAGAGTTTCCGGGACGCACCAAACACTCAGGGGCGTGGAAACTCGGAGTATCAGGATGTGCTGGCAGGCGCGAAGTACCTGCAGGCACGCGCCGATGTCGATCCGGCACGTGTTGGCATATGGGGGCTGTCGTACGGCGGTCTGCTCACGTCACAGGCGCTGGCACGCAACAGCGACATTTTTGTGGCGGGCGCCGATCTCGCCGGTGTGCACCTCTACGGCAATGTGATCGACTCCACCAATCTGGCTTTCAAATCCTCCGCCGTTGGCGCCATCGATGGCTGGAAGTCACCGGTGTTCCTCGTGCACGGCGATGACGACCGCAATGTGGACTTTGCGCAAACGGTGGGGCTCGTGCAGCTCCTGCGAGCGCGGAACATCTACCACGAGCTCATCGTCGTGCCCGATGATCTGCATGAGTCGATGATTCATGCAAACTGGATCGATACGTTCGATCGCATGGGCGTGTTCCTGAAGCGATTCGTGTGGGACAAGCGATAGCCGGTGGCGGGTCGCGGAGCTCTCCGCGACCCGCCATCGTGTCAGCGCACTGCCCCCGCTACACCCGCGCGCCGCGGATCCGCTCCCGCGGTCACACTCTTGCCGTCGATGCGAATCGCCGCGCCGTATCCTTCGCGCAACTCACCGCGCGCCGATACGAATGACAGGTCGTAGCCCAACCCCCGCAACCGCTGCACCACCTGCGGGGCAAAGCCGTCTTCGAGCTGGATGTTGTAGGGCGGATTGGAAGCGCCCGCTGGCGCACCGCCGCCGGGCAGAAACCGCGGCAGCTCGAGCGCAGCTTGTGGTCCGAGATTGTAGTCGAGCGCGCCGAGCAGTGTCTGGTACACCGCGGACGTGATCCAGGCATTGCCGGCTGCACCCACCGCAAACACCGGACGATTGCCTTTGTAGGCAATGGTGGGCGCGAGTGTGCTGCCATGGCGGGCGAAGGGCAAGCGCGATCCGTACTGCGTCGGATCGGTGCCGTAGCTGGTCAGTTTGTCGTTGCTGAGGAAGCCGAGGCCGGGTGTCACGTAGAAGTTGCCACCCCAGGTGCCCAGGGTCTGCGTCACGGCGACCACATTCCCGTCGGCGTCGGCCACCGTGTAAGCTGTCGTGCCCGCCGCGTGGCACACGTCCATCTCGGCCGCGTGGTCGTCTCCACATGGCGAATCGGTGTCGAGCGACGTGGCGAACGCGTTGTTCGACGCATCACGTGTGGCATCACTCGTCGCATCGCCGGCCCCCGACGAGGTGGTCTTCGCCGCGGAGGCCTTGAGGCAGGGCAGAGTATCACCACGCACACTTTGTGGTGTGAGTGCCCGCGTGGCATCGAAACACTGCCAGCGCACCCGTGCCGTGTCCTTGTCCACGATGGTGGCGATGTCGATGGGCCAGAGTGCCGGGTCAGCGATCTTGCCACGCGACGATGGGGTGAGGAACCACGCCGACAGGGTGGCGTGCAACGTGCCCGCGTCATCCGTGTAGCGCTTGGGAGCGCGGTACTGCTCCAGCAGGTTGAGGCGTGCCACCAGATCGGCCCCACCGCTCACCGGCGGCGAGCTCGAACACACGCGGAACGTGCGATAGGTGCCGCACACCGGTTCCCGCTCATTGGCAAAGTAGCGGGCCAGATCACTGGTCTTCATCGCGTTGCCTTTGCCGCGCAGATCCTTCACCCAACGCTCGGCCACTTCGCCCTTGTAGAAGCCGTCCGCGCCTTTGCTGGCGATCTGTTCGAGCACCCACGCCAGATCCGGATTCCGCACCGTGTCGCCGGCGACCAGCGGCTTGCCATCGCGGAAGAACAAGGCGCGGCTGCCTTCGTACTTCGTGAAGTGTTCCCGCTCGGTGGCCAACGTGGTGGCGAGACCATCACTCACCGCATAGCCATCGCGTGCGGCGCGAATGGCCGGGGCGAGCAACTGCGCCCACGTGAGCTTCCGGCTGCCATAGCGCTGCCACGCGAGATACATCCCGGCCACCGTGCCAGGCACATTCACCAGCACCGGCCCATCGCTCGGATAGCGGCCATTCACGAGCAGGGACGTGTTGTTCAGTCCACCTTCTTCGGGCACACGGCTCATGAACTCGATGAGAGTGGGGTTGGCCTGTCCCTTGAGATTGATGACCATCTCTCCGTACCCGCCGATCCCACTGGCGTCCGGCTCCACCACACCCAAGGCAAAGCTCACCGCCACGGCGGCATCGATGACATTGCCACCCTGCCGGAACATCTCGAGGCCGGCTTCGGTGGCGGTGGGGTGCGCACTCGACACCGCGGCTCGGCCTGTGGCTTCACGACGCAACGCCGGACGTTGCTGCAAGGCAGCGTGCAGCACCTGCTGCAAGGCACTATCCGACGGCGCGGCCACAGCGAGTGGACGCCAGCGGTCGCGCACGCCGTGCCACGTGCTGCGTCCCGTCTCATTGGCCGAGCCGCTGAAGTAGAGTCGTGCGCTGCGATCCCACATGCGGTCGAACGCCGCAGCGTTGGTCGTCGCACGATCGGGCAATGCGGAGGCGGCGACTGTGGCGCGATCACTGTCCACCACACGCGGCGCGGTCACCTGATACACCCCGGGCAATGCACCACCAGAAAGCACTTGTCGTTCGTGCGCCGAACGGTCCACGCCCCGATCCGGATCGCCGTTGTAACTCACCACCACATCGCGCTGTTCGGCGATGGTGATGGTTGTGCCATTGGCTGACCAGTCGATGTCGCCATGGCTGCGAGAAGCCAGATTGAGATACGTGCTGCCGGTGACGGGCACCACGTACACGCCATTGCGGGTGGAGAGGGCGATCTGCGTCGTACCACCCCAGGCGAGATCTTCCAGTGTGGCATCCGTGCTCACGGTCGACTCACCACTGCCATCGATCGACAGTGCCACGGCCTTTCGTCCGGTTTCGGTCAGTGCGAGCAGGGCCACGCGTCGGCCATCGCTGGACATCCGAGGGCGGCGTTCGGTGCGCTCGGTCGTGCTCAGACGACGTTCGCGCCCATCGGCTTCACGCACCCATGCACGCGATTCGCCACCCAGTCCGCGCTGAAAGACGATCACGCCGTTGGTGCCCGCGCTCGGCGATACGTCGTGTGCCGACGAGGTGGTCAGACGGGTGGCGGCACCGCTGGGACGATCCCGCCCGTCGAGCGGAAGGCGCCAGATGTCATAGTGCCCCGCGGAGTCCGACGCGAAGTACAGGGCGCCGGACGTGAAGCTGGCGTCACGATGATACGCGGTGCCCGCGCTCACACGCGTGGTGGTGCCGTCTGCAAACCGGAAGTAGAGGTGGCCGTCCTGTTCAAACGCGAGGGTGCCGAGCGACGAGACGGCAGGGCGTCGAACCGGCGACTGGCGTTCGGTCACCGCGGTGCTGGCCGATTGCGCGTGTCCGATGGTCAATGGCACAAGAAGCGCCGACACGATGCTCGTGCAATACAGTACCGAGAGACGTGATCTCATCGACGGGCTCCCGATCGCCCCGCTCCCGCGGACGCGCGCTGGATGGTGATGGATTCGATCACATTGCCTTCCTGGATGCGATCGATGACATCGAGTCCGGAGATCGTTTCGGCAAACACCGTGTAGTCGTTGTCCAGGCGGACATTGTCTACGAGGTTGATGAACATCTGTCCATCGCCCGTATCGCGGCCTCTGGTGGAAATGCCGAAGGTGCCGCGACGGTGACTGCCGCCGATTTCATCGCGCATGAAAGAGGACGTGGCGGGATCGTATTCATCCGCTCCCGGACTGCCGCCCTGCAGCACGAAGCTCGAGACCACCCGGTGCAGTGTTCTTCCGTTGAAGTCACCGCGTTCGGCCAGCGTGACGAACGTGTGCACCGTGGCTGGTGCGTCTTCGGTGAGCAGGCGAATGCGGATAGTGCCGAGTCCACGCATGCGGATGGTCGCCGTGGCATCGCGCAGTGCACTGAGCGTCGCCTCACCGGGAAATGGCGCCGGGGAATAGCGCAGGGTGAGTGGACGTGTGGTGGAGAGGGCCTCCAGCCGCTTGGCTGCCGCGCCAGCGATCGCCGTATCAGCGTCGGTCAATAGCGAGGACATCCACGGCACATACTCGGTTGGACCGACGGCCGCAGCATTCAGCAGTGCCATGCGTGCGTCACGCCAGGTGGCCGGCTTGGTGCGCGTGATCCGATCGAATGCCGCGATGACCTGCTTCAAGACCTGATCGCGTTCAACACCTGGGACGCGCAGCGCCGAGTCGCGTAGCACATTGCCTGCCCGCATCAACAGGCCCGCGTGGTCGCGTGAGAGTGCGTGGTAGGCCTGGGCCGGTGTGGTCAGCGCCGCGATGGCCACGTTGGGGTCGCGGTCACTCGCCAGGCGACCCAAGACCACGGTATCGCGCAGGATACGCGCGGCTTGTGCAGCCCAGGCCCGTGCCTGCCACACCGGTGAGGCGGCCAGGGCCTGCGTGGGGCCCGCCGCGCGATCCGGCGCCACTTTGGCGAGGGCGACGGTCGCATGCGCTCGCTGCAGCCACGGTGCGTTGGCCTGCACCAGCGGCAGAAGCAACGCAGCATCACACTTCTTGTCTCCCAGCAGATCTATGGCAAGCAATGCCACATGCTGACTGCTGTCTCGCACCAGCGCTGCGGCCCGTGTGCAATCACCAGCGACACGCAGTGCCTGCCATCGCACCATGGGCGAGGTGTCGTCGGTCCACACACCGCCCAGCGCCACCGATAGACGGCGTACCTGCTCATCGCGATCCGCCAGTCCGGTGCGCACC
Organism: Gemmatimonas aurantiaca T-27; assembly: GCF_000010305.1. Taxonomy (NCBI): domain Bacteria; kingdom Pseudomonadati; phylum Gemmatimonadota; class Gemmatimonadia; order Gemmatimonadales; family Gemmatimonadaceae; genus Gemmatimonas; species Gemmatimonas aurantiaca. Next base: position 1,272,166 of record NC_012489.1, read on the forward strand.
ACCACCGAATCGCGAAGGCCCATCGCCGTCATGGCCGGCAACAGAAACCGCCGCACTTCGACATCTGGGGAGTCGAGAAAGGCCTGCCGCATGGGGGAGAGCGCATCGGCAGACACCTTGTAGGCGCGGGCCGTACGGCGCGACCAGACTTCCAGTCCGCGTGCGACGCCCCGTCGTGCGACGAGGGACGTGTCACGCAGGCCTTCGATCAGCACTCGTTCTGCGGCCGCGTCGCCCGGTGCCGTCCGACCGTAGGCGGCGTAGGCCAGGGCACGTAATTCGGCATCGCGAAAACGGGTGAGCGGTCCCTTGCTCAGCAGCGAATACGGCGGTGCGGCAAAGGCGAGTACCCGCATGGCTTCGCGTTGCACGGCCAGTGGTGCCGAGTCGAGGGCCGCTGCGGCTTCCGTGGTGAATCGCGCTGGCTCCGAACGCATCACCGAACGAAACGCCAGCAGCCGAATCGAGGGATCGTCGGCTCGTAGCGCGGCAGCGAGTACCGGCCGCCCCTGCTCACGTTGGTACTCGGCGACCAGAATGTCGTATGGCGTGATCGTTCTGGACGGCGCGACGATGCGGGCGGGCTGGGCAGACGCAGCGCTGGCTCCCTGAAGCAGCGCAAAGACAAGAGGCCACATGGCGATTCGCAGGCGAGAGTGGGAAAGTCCGGTGGATATGCGGAGCCGTCCGGAATGCCGTAACTTGCATGGATCCCGCCTTCTGCAACATCACTTTCCGGAGAAACTCATGCGGCTCGTCTGCTCTCGGTGGCCCATCGCGGCCACCGGTGCGCTGCTCGCGTCGTCCCTCGTGTCCGTGGCCCAGGCCCAGGGCACCAACCGTTACGGCAACCCCGCGCGCGTGGCGCCGGCGCCGACCAAGGCTGCCATCGACGTGCGTGACCTGCAGATCCGCCTCTACCAGTTTGCCGACGACTCCATGCAGGGGCGTCAGGTGGGGCGGGCCGGCAACAAGAAGGGCACCGATTACCTCGCTGCTGAAGTGAAGCGCCTGGGGTTGGTGCCCGCTGGGGACAATGGTACCTACTTCCAGAACCTGCCGTTTCACCTCCGCAAATTCACCGACCATTCGCGGCTGACCGTCGACGGCAATCCACTGCTGTGGAATGCCGACTTCGTGGCCGTGCCCGGTCAGCGCGCGCCGCGATTCATCACGGATGCCGAGGTGGTGTACGGCGGCATTCAGGGTGACACGAGCACGCAGATTTCATCCGCGGCTGCGGCTGGCAAATTTGTCGTGCTGCTGCCGCCAGCCGGTGGCGCGCGGGCGTCGCAAGGTCAGGCCTTTGCCGTGCGTCCCGGATTTGCGCCGGCCCCGACACGTTTTGCCGACGCGGTGGCCGTGGCCACGGTGGATCTCGACGCGCTCACCCCTGCGCAGCGTGTTGCGATCAACGAACCCACCGCCGCATCGCAGATAGCCCCGCCGCGGGCTCCGCGTGCGGGCGCACCTGGCGCGCCTGCCACCACCGGGCCTGTGGACTCGCTCGTGTTGCTGAAACAGCAGCTCGCGGCACTGCAGCCGTCGGCCACCATCCGTCTCACGCGCGACGCGGCCTCACGGCTCTTTCACGGCGCCAGCGTAGAAGGACTCTCACCGGGCGCCAAGGGCGGCACGGTGTCGGCGGCGCTCGACTTCGTGGAGCTACCCACTGAGTGGGCCCGCAATGTGATTGCGGTGATCCCGGGCAGCGATCCGAAGCTCAAGCATCAGTACGTGGCCATCGGCGCTCACAATGATCATGTGGGCTTTGCGACGCCGGTGGACAAGGATTCCATCAAGGTCTTCAACGACGCGCGCATCAAGCTGCAGATCGCAAACGAAATGCGCGGACTCGGCCCCGAGCAGCTCTCGTCGATCAAGGTGAACATGGACAGCATCCGTCGTGTGCATCCCAAGCCGCGTCTCGACTCCATCAACAATGGCGCTGATGACGACGGCTCCGGTTCGATGGCGGTACTGGAAATCGCCGAAGCCATCCAGGCCATGCCGGTGAAGCCCAAGCGCTCCACCATCTTCATCTGGCACGCCGGTGAAGAAGCCGGGTTGTTGGGCTCTGCCTACTTCGTGCGCAATCCCACCGTGCCGATCGACAGCATCGTGGCGCAGCTCAACGTGGACATGATCGGGCGTGGCCGCACCGAAGATCTGCCTGGTGGCAGTGATGACTATCTCGGTGTGGTGGGCTCGTGGTTCGATTCCAAGGACCTGGGTGAACAGGTGCAGGCGGTGAACAAGAAACTCGCCAAGCCACTCGCCTTCGACTACAAGTTCGACGATCCGATCGCGTGGGCCGGTTACAACAACATCTACGGTCGCAGCGATCACTACAACTACGCTGTGCAGGGTATCCCGATCGCGTTCTTCTTCACGGGACTGCATGGTGACTATCACCAGCGCAGCGACGAAGCCGAATTCATCGACTATCCGCACTATGCGCGCATCGCGAACTATATCCGCGACCTGACGGTGGAAGTGGCCAACGGACCGCGCCCGCGGCTCAATGGCACCAAGCCGGCCAAGCCGAAGAATATCGTGCCGTAAATGAACATGTGGGGCGCCTCTATGAGGCGCCCCACATTGCTTTCACGCGATGGTCGCCTATCGGGAGCGGAGGCGCACCGTGATCAAATGCGAATTGAGCCCCGGATTGGCATCACCGAAGCTCGCATTGGACAGGTGATGCAGGGCATATCCCACGGCCAGTGCCCGCGACTTCGACAGCGGAATCTGCAGGGCTGCGCCCGGTGCGACCGTGAAATTGGCCTGCGTCGCGCGTCCGTAGGGCACCACTTTGTTGAACCACGCACCGCCGGCGGTGGTGTTCAGCAGAACATGCACGCGTGGAGAGAGCGGGATCTCTACTTCGGCGCCGAAGGGCGACACGCCAAATCCGTACACATCCCGCGTGGCATACCGCGCCATGCGCACCGGATCGAGTGCCTCTTCTCGGCTGCTTTGCAGGGTGGGCACCCGATTGGCTGGCGCGCCGGCTTTCACCAGCATCGCTGGCAGCGCCTCGCCCAGCCATGACACGGTGAGTGGCTGACCGCGCCAGGTCGTGCGAAATGCCGCGCGTGTGAACTGCACCGACAGTGCGCGCAGATCACCTTTCACCGCTTCGTTGTGCGAGGCCGTGCGCAGTGCCACGGCATCGGAGAACGCAAAATCCACCTGCACCGGGGCCCGACGCAACCACTGCGCTGCCCCCGGAGTCGGGAGCAGCGCAGTGGCGAGCAGCATCAGGATCACACGCAAGCGTGGATCGATCCGCATTACATGGCCGTGTTCTTGGTGCCGGCGTTCTTCACGTACTTGTCGAGCCAGGCCACCCAACGCGCCCACTGATCGAGCACCGTTTCCTTGGCGATCGGCCCGTGATCTTCGTACGGGTACATGTACAGCGAGGTGGTCTTGCCCAGCCCCATCAGCGCATGGTACAGGCGCGTGGAGTTGATCGGGTCGGTGCCCACGTTCTGGTCTTCGGTGCTGTGGTACATGAGCAGCGCACCGTTGAGCTGATCGGCGTACAGCATCGGCGACATCTCGAGGTACGTCTGACGGCCCTGCCACAGGTCACGACGCTCGCTCTGGAAGCCGTTTGGCGTGAGTGTGCGGTTGTACGCACCATCACCCGCGATGCCGGCCTTGAAGAACGGCGTGTGCACCATGGCGTTCACCGTGCTGAACGCGCCGTAGCTGTGGCCACCAAGACCCAAACGATGACGGTCGATGATCTGCAGCGTGTCGAGCGCATCGATGATGGCGGCCAGGTTGTTGCGCAGGTCCGCGACATAGTTGTCGTTCGGCAGTTGTCCGTCGCTGGCGAAGATCGGCGCATCCGGCTCCACTACGGCATAACCCTGCGTCACCAGGAACTGGAGCGAGCGTGGGCCAAAGCTCGGGAAGCGACGATCTGCCGCCGCACCCTGTGACAGTGTGCGATCGTAGGCCGCCTGATTGTCGTACTCGCGCGGATAGAACCAGAACATCGCTGGCAGACGTGTGCCGTCCTTGTAGTCGGCAGGCAGGGTGACGTTCACGTTGAAGCTGAAGCCGTCGGCGCGACGGGCCACCACCTTCTTCTTGACCGCCTTGCTGAGCTCGGGCATCACGTCGACGTTGTTCGTGAGCTGCTTCGCGTCCTTCGACGCGAGAGTCAACGCGAACGACTGCGGCACCATGGTCGGCGATTCACGCTGCACGATGGCCTTGGTGAAGTCGTCGTCGAGTGGTGCGGAGATGGTTTCCACCACATCACCGGTGCTCTCGTAGATCCGCGTACGGGCGCCTGTACGGATATCGATCTTCTCCACGTTGGCCTTCGGCGTACGCGCGGTGTCCTGCGGCGCGCCGATGGTGAACACCGACTTGCCGTCGGTGGACACCACCACCACCGCGTCTCCCTTGCTGCCTGGGCGTGTCACCAAACCGCCGGCCGCGGCGCGGCCAAATCCACCCGCCGCCGGGGCGGGGGCTGCCGCGCTGTCACCACGACCACGCGGACGCGGCGCGATCACGGTGAACTTGGCATTGTTTTCGTTGAGGAAGATCGCCTGTTCGTAGGTGCCGGCCGTTGCCGTCTCCGTCACGAACAGGATGGTGCCGGCATCGTTGAACCGTGCGGCGGTGATGCGGTTGGGCGTTTCGTACAGCACCGCGGCACCATTGGCGTCGAACGGTGCCTTCCACTGCATGAGGCGATCGGCACGACGCGCCGCGGCACTGTCCGTGCGGGCGGCAGCCGCATTGCCACCGGCCGCCGGCGCTGGTGCCAACTGCGCGTACAGCAGCGCGCCCGACGGAGCCCACGCAATGTTGCGCTTGCCCGTGTCCACCGGCACGCGGCCCGCCAGACGGCTCGGGTTCATCGGATCGACCGGATCCGTGGGATCGTCTGATTCACGCAGCGGCTTGTTCACGATCTCGCGAATCACCGCGCCCGTGCCATCCACGATCACGTCCCGTGTGCCGAACGACGACACCGGCAACACATACGAGAAGGGCTTCTCGACGTAGGTCACGCGGAAGTACTTGCCATCGGGCGACGCATCGAGCGCGCGGATCATGCCCGGCGCGCCGATCTTGCGGGCCGCGCGTGTCTTGGCATTGATGACGGCCAACTGGCCCGTGATGTGGTACGCCAGCAAGTCCTTCTCGTACGGCGTCATCACGAGATCGGCGTACGTACGTGTCTTGAGCTTGTTGCTTTCGTTGAGACGCACCATCGGGCCCGCCGCGAGCGCGGGTTCCTTGGGTTCGGCCGCCCGCGCGTCGGGCGTCAACACCACCACGAGTGACTGCCCATCGGCGCTCCATGCCGGTGTGGTGACCGTGGTGGCCAACACGTTGCGACCCGACACCGGCGTGGCCTTGCCGGTAGCCGCATCGGCGACGTAGAGCTGGGTGGCGTCATCGAAGAGCGCGAGAAACGCGATACGCGTACCATCGGGCGACCACACCGGCTGCGTGGTGCGCGCGCCGGCCGGCAGGGCGACCGGAATTTTGCGTCCCGTTTCCCACTCCAGAATTTCGAGGCCCGCATTGCTGCGCATGGTGATGCCACGCTCGCGATTGCCGGCCTGATCGATCTGGAAGCCGCCGAGATTGTGGTGTGCCTTGCCCACGTTCTTGAGCGAAGGGAGGCCATCGCTCACCGTGCGGGCGAAGTACTTCCGATTGCCGGGGCTCGGGGCGCTGAACGATGCGTTGCCTTCACGCGGCGCGGTCACCAGCCGGGCGATGGCTTCGGGCGGCGCGATGTATCCCTCATCGGCCAGCGGGTCGGCGGGCTTGGCAGCCGACGCCGCAGGTGCCGCGTTGGCACCGGGGCGGTTCTGGGCCGTCACCAAGGACGGCACAACGAGGAGCCCGACAGCGAGTGCCATCCTGCGGGCCAGAGTGGGCGACCACGTCAACGGACGACCGTCGACCAGGACGAGGGGAGAGCGCAACGAGGAGCGCATGGGCGTGGAGGCCTCAGGCAACGGGGAAACCGGACAGGGCGACAAAGTCCCTCGTTCCCTAACGCAACGGCCCCGTGAAACGCTTGTCCAGACACATTCGGATGCGATTTCGTCCGAATCGTCCTCGTCCGGGCCTCAGGGAGCGGCCTCTGGACACCTCGCACGCTCCCACCACTCGGCCTCCGCCACTCGCCCTCCCCTGCCGGTCAGCGCGGCCGGCCGATGTGGTTGAGCAGGATCCACACCGTGCCATTGTTCTCACTCGCCCGCCGGGCCGGATGCGCGATCCACTGCTGCAACCAAAGGACGTCCAGGCGCTTGGTGGCACTGAGCGGGATGCCCGTACCGAACGAGAACCGGTTCTGGTCGACTGCGAGTCCCCGGTCCGTGTGGTGGATGCCCACGAACACATCGTTCTGCAGCACCGCCGTCACGTCGCGCGTGCGGTACTTGAGGCCGGGCACGGGATAGGCGGCCCGCAACAGATACCGGGCCCGCTGCTGGTACCGATTCGCCCCCCGCGAACGGTCACCGTCCTCGTCGGTGAAGATGTCCGACAGCCAACGATGTTCGTACCGGTACCGATGCATCAGGTCGAACTTGCCCGGCCGCTGGTTCATCTGCGCGAACAGGAAGAGCTGATGGTCCCGCACCGGGCGGGCGGAGGGCAGTTCCCCATAGGGGGCCGTGGCTCCGTAGTTCACACCGCCACCCAGCCGCAGGCCGTCGGCCAGCTTGTACGTGAGGGTATTGCGGAACATGAACTGCTGCGGCTTGGAAAGCCCGTCGGTGCGACGCCACTGGATATCGCCCAGCACTGCCCAGCGCGGGCTGACCGGCTGGTCGTAGGTGACCGCCAGCCAGATGTGGTCATTCTGCCGCACAGTACGCCACGGCTCCTGCGCCTGAGCGCCGAGCTGGTGGGGGAGAACGATGGCCACGGCGGTCAGGGCCACGGCAAACACGCGGTTGGTGAGGCGGGAGAAGTGCATAGATTCCAATCTCGTCGATGAATTGTAACGACGCTACTACTTGCCCCACGCTCATGTCCGAATCAGCTCCCGAGACCAATTCCGCGCCCGAGTCGGTGGACGCCATTCCCGCGACCCCCGAACAGCGGCAGCGCCTCGATCGGGTGCGCGATGACCTGCTGCGCGTGCACCGGGCACTCCTGCACGTGGAACGCGAGCGCTACGAGAAGGTGAAGGGGCGGCTGGCCAACAACAGCGCGTTCCTCCAGCTCGTGATCAACGATCCGTGGTTCGACTGGTTGCGTCCCATGGCCCAGTTGGTGCTGCTCATTGACGAGCGCCTGGCCGACAAGAAGCAGTTGCTGGGCGCCGGAGAGGCCAAGGCCCTGTTCGACCGGTCGCGATTGCTGCTCCAGGCCGATTCGGAGGGTGACGCCTTCCAGCGGTTGTACTACCAGGCCGTGCAGCATTCGCCGGATCTGGCCGTGCTGGCCCGGCAAGTGGCGTTGGGGCTCGCCAGCGGGCTCGACGGCGGAAAGGCGTAACGCCTTTTGTCCCAACAGGCTGGACCCTGCGCGGTCCGGCCTGCATCGTTCTGGTATGCAATGCGCAGGGCGGTTTCGGGCCGCGCTGGCGCTGGCGGGTTTTGCGCTCGCTGTAGGTTGCGGGCGTCCTACCACACCTGCCCGTCCAGTCGCGCCGAATGTGGCGCCGCGAGCGGCGTTCATCGATCAGTTTGACGCGTTGTGGACGCGCTTCGACGACGTGTATCCGTCGTTTGCGTACAAGCGCGTCGACTGGAATGCGCAACGGGCGCGCTATCGCCCACGCGCGGAGCGTGCGCGTTCGCAAGATGAATTGGTGGCCGTGCTCATCGAGATGCTGGCACCATTGCACGACCGTCACGTGTGGTTGGTTGATCCACGGGGGCAGGCCGTGCCCACCTACCGCGCCAACGCCCTCACGAACTTCGATCGTGCGCGTTGGGAAGCCGCTATGCGTGACGCAAGCATCGTACGGCGCAACGAGATCGGTGAAGGGCTGGTGGGCGGCTATGCCTACCTCTACATCGGAACATGGCGAGCACCGGTCGACATCGACGCGCTCGACCTGGCGCTGGAGCGCGCCCGCGATGCGCAGGGACTGATCATCGATCTGCGCACCAACGCGGGCGGCAGCGACGGCACGGCAATGGCCTTTGCCGGACGGTTCACGCGCCGTGCGTTCCCCGCGTCCTACGTGGAGATCCGCACCGACCCGCGAGTCACCGATGTGGAGATGCCGTTGGCGCGCACGATCGCCCCGCGCGGCCCGTGGCAGTTCACACGCCCCGTCGTGCTCATCACCGGGCGTGGTGGACTCAGCGCCACCGAGAGTTTTGCGGCCGCCATGCGCACCTTGCCCCAGGTCACCGTCATCGGCGACACCACGGGTGGTGCGTCTGGAAATCCCGCCACCTTCGCCCTCGGCAATGGCTGGCAATTCACTGTGCCCCGCTGGCTCGAATACGGCCCTGATCGGCAACCCATCGAAGGGCGTGGCGTGGCACCGCATTTGGCCATGGCGTGGGACCCGGCCAGCTACGATTCGATGCGGGATCCGCTGATCGATGCGGCGGTCGGATTGCTAGGAGAGCGGACTGGAGTGTACCGTATCGCGCCGAGTGGCTCGGCAGATCCGCCGAGTCGACAACTGGACGTGCGCGATCGCCATTGAATGGTGGCGCCGCGCGCCCCGTGCCGGTGCCCTCCGCGACGCGAGCGCCTCATGAGTAAATCCAATATCCCCGTCTGGGATGACGGTCGCTGGACCCCGCTGCCCGCCTTGAATGGCGATGTCAGTGCGGACAGTTGTGTGATCGGCCTGGGCGGCACCGGCCTGACTCTCATCGAAGAACTCCTGCGCCGGGATGAACGCGTGGTGGGGCTCGATGCGGGCGATGTCGGCGCAGGGGCCGCCGGTCGCAATGGCGGCTTTCTGCTGGCCGGCGCCTATGACTTTTATCACGATGCGGTGCGCAAACACGGTCATGATCGCGCTCGTGCGATCTATGCGGCCACGCTGGCAGAACTGCCGCGCATTGCATCGGCCGCACCAGGAACCGTGCGGTTCACGGGTTCGCGTCGGCTCGTGGCCGACGACTGGGAACTCGAAGATTGCCGCGCGCAGCAGGCGATGATGCAAGCCGATGGTCTGGCCTGCGAGTGGGTGGAGGATGCACTGGGGGTGGGGCTGTTCCTCCCATCCGATGCGTCATTCAATCCGCTGGCGCGTTGCCGGGCACTGGCCCTGCGGGCCCGTGACGATGGTGCGCGATTGTTTGCGCGCACGCCGGTGCAGCAGATCGACGGGACGCGAGTGATCACGGCTCAGGGGTCGGTGCATTGTGCGCGGGTGTTCGTTGCCGTGGATGGTCGCCTGGAGTTGTTGCTGCCGGAACTCGCTGGACGGGTTCGTACCGCGCGCCTGCAGATGCTGGCCACTGCCCCAACGGCGGAGCGCACCATTCCATGTCCGATGTACTACCGCGAGGGATACGAGTACTGGCAACAGTTGCCAGATGGTTCGGTGGCGTTCGGGGGATTTCGCGATCGGGCGGGTGAGAGCGAGTGGAGCACCGATGCCACGCCCACGGCGGCGGTGCAGGACATGCTCGAATCGTTTTTGCGTTCCCACATCGGCGTCACGGCACCCATCACGCATCGCTGGGCGGCGTGCGCCGGATACACCGACACGGGACTGCCGGTCATCGAACAGGTGCGCGAACGGGTCTGGGCGCTGGGCGGATATTCCGGCACCGGCAACGTGATCGGTGCGCTGGCGGCGCGGGGCGTGGCGGCGGCTGCCCTCGACGGGGATCCATCGGGCATTCGCACCTTGCTCGGCGATCAATGGTCGACCGCCGTCACACATGGTGCGCTGCGTGATGACAGTTCCGGGGTAGGCCCTACGGCGTAGTTCTTCGCATTCACTTGGATCCATGACAACATCGCTGATCATCCGTCCGGCCACCGCGCAGGACGTATCCGTCATTCGTGAGCTCATCGAAGGGCTGGCCGACTACGAGCGCCTGCGGCATGAGTGCGTGGCGACCGACGCGTTGCTCACGCAGGCCCTGTTCGGCCCGCGTCCGTATGCCGAGGTGCTCATCGCGGAGTGGGAAGGTGCCGTCGCTGGTTTTGCACTCTTCTTCCACAACTTCTCCACGTTCCTTGCGCGACCGGGCATCTACCTCGAAGATCTGTTTGTCCGACCGGCGTTCCGTGGCAAAGGGATTGGCAAAGCCCTGCTGGTGCGACTGGCTGCGCTGGCGGTGGAACGGGACTGTGGCCGCCTCGAGTGGTCGGTGCTCGACTGGAACGTGGATGCCATCGGTTTCTACGAAAAACTCGGCGCGCGGCCGCAGGATGAATGGACTGTCTATCGCGTCACAGGCGACGCACTTTCGCAGCTCGCGACAGGAGGACCGGAGACATGAACGAACAGAGCGACGACGTGCGGAACAACGATCCGCAGAACGATGGCATGCACGATGATGCCGTGCGGGCATCGGACGCGCTTTCGCGTCGTGCGATGTTGGGTGCGCTCGCCGGCGGGGTGGTGGGCGGTGCGATCGGTGTGCGTGCACTGTGGCCACGCACGGCGATGGCTGCCGAGCCGCATGCGCTCGACGCGCGCCATACGCGCATCGACCGCATCGGATTGCAGTTGTATACCGTGCGTCGTGCGATGGCCACCGATCTTGAAGGCACCATCGCGGCGGTGGCGCGCGCCGGAGTTACCGAGCTCGAGTTCGCGGGCTACTACAACAAGGATGCGGCGTGGTGGAAGGCACTCCTCAAGCAGCATGGTCTCACCGCGCCCGCCACGCATGAAGCGCTACCGGCCACCGACGACGGGTGGGGCGCGGTGTTTGATCGCGCCAATGCGATGGGACATCGCTATGTGATCGTGCCGTCGGTCAACAATGAGTATCGTGGTTCGCGCGCCAACTGGCAGCGTCTGGCCGAGCGGCTGAACACCGGTGCCACCCGGGCGAAGGCCGCGGGATTGTCGTTCGCCTATCACAATCACGACTACGAGTTCACGCCCGTCGATGGCACCACGGGCTACGAGATTCTCACCACGCAGACCGATCCTGCGGTGATGAAGCTTGAGCTCGATCTGTATTGGGCCGTAAAGGCAGGGCACGATCCGCTGGCTATCATCGCACGTTGGCCTGGTCGCGTGGTTGCGTGTCATGTGAAGGACGCCGGACCGCCGCCTGAGCGTGTCATGATGGATGTCGGTGCCGGCACCATCGACTTCAAGAGCATTCTGACCAAGGGGCGCGCGTCGGGGTTGGCCCACTGGTTCATCGAACACGACAATCCCACGGATCCGCTCGCGTCGGTGAAAGCGAGCGCCGCCGCCCTCAAGGCGTTGTAGTCGCCACCGTCACGCTGTTTCCTCCCACACTCCCCACCTTCTGATGCAGATCCAGCCCCGCCGCCCCGAATACGATGTCTGCATTGTTGGCTCCGGCGCCGGCGGCGCCATGGCCGCATATGAACTCACACGGCAGGGCGCGCGTGTGGTGATGCTCGAAGCCGGACCATGGTGGGACAACACCAAGGATTCGTCGATGCTCAAGATGCCGTACGATACGGCACGTCGCGGCGGCAGCACGCCGGAGCGGCAATTTGGCGAGCACGATGCCTGTCTGGGTGGGTGGGATATTCCCGGCGAACCGTACACGGTCGCCGAAGGCTCGCAGAATTTCCGTTGGTGGCGCGGACGCATGCTGGGCGGACGCACCAATCACTGGGGGCGCATCTCATTGCGTTTCGGGCCGCATGACTTCAAGGCCAAGAGTCGTGATGGCCTTGGTGACGACTGGCCGATCGGGTACGACGACATCAAGCCATACTACGATCGTGTGGACCGGCTGGTGGGCATCTTCGGCAGCAATGAAGGGCTGGAGAACCATCCCGATGGTGAATTCATGCCACCGCCGGAACCCCGCTGCTACGAGAAGCTGGTGCAGCGTGCCTCCAAGAAACTCAATGTGACCTGCATTCCGGCTCGGCTCTCGATCATCACCAAGCCGCTCGGCATGCGCGCGCCGTGTCATTACTGCGGGCAGTGCAACCGCGGATGCATGACGAACTCCAACTTCACCGCGCCGAATGTGTTGCTGTTCCCGGCGCAGAAAACAGGGCGTCTCACCATTCTGAGCAATGCGATGGCGCGTGAGGTGACGGTGAACGACGCCGGCCTCGCCACCGGGGTGAGTTACATCGACAAGAAGACCGGGCGGGATGAACATGTGCGCGCCAAGGTGGTGGTGCTGGCCGCATCGAGTCTCGAGTCGAGTCGCATCATGCTCAACTCGAAGTCTTCACGATTCCCTGATGGCATCGGCAATTCCAGCGGCGTGGTGGGACGCTACATCACCGATTCCACCGGCACCGATGTGGCTGGGTATATCCCTGCGCTGGAAGGCATGCCCCGGCACAACTGCGATGGGGTGGGCGGTGGCCATGTGTACATGCCGTGGTGGCTGGACAACAAGAAGCTCGACTTCCCGCGGGGGTACCACATCGAAGTGTGGGGCGGGTACGGCATGCCGAGCTACGGGTTCATGGGCGGCATTCAGCGCTATCCGGACGGTGGTGGTTACGGTGCCTCCCTCAAGGAGAGCTATCGCAAGTACTGGGGCACGACCATCGGGTTTTCGGGACGTGGCGAAATGATCCCCAACGAGAAGTCGTATGCCGAACTCGATCCCGAACGGCGTGATCAGTGGGGCATCCCGGTGCTGCGGTTCCATTGGCAGTGGACGGATCATGAGTACAACCAGGTGAAGCACATGCAGGAGACGTTTCGGGCGTTGATCGCCGAAATGGGCGGCACCGTGTTCAATGCCATGCCGAGCAAGGAGCAGGGCTACGGTATCGCGACGGGTGGATCGATCATCCACGAACTGGGCACGGTGCGCATGGGTAGCGATGCAAAGGTGTCGGCGCTCAACAGTCAGTGTCAGGCGTGGGATTGCAAGAATCTCTTTGTCGCGGACGGTGGGTCATTCGTGTCGCAGTGCGACAAGAACCCTACCTGGACCATTCTTGCACTTTCGATGCGGGCATCAGAGTACATCACCCAGCAGCGCAAGGCGGGGGCCCTCTGATGGAACGCCGCGAGATGATGAAGCTGTTGGCCACCATGCCGATGGGTGCCTGGGCGCTTTCGCATAGTGATGTGGCCGATGCCGCCTTGCATACACACACCGTGCTCGATGAGCTGGAGCAGGCACAGCCACGGGCCGCGTTTGTGCCGAAGTTCTTTCAGCCGCTCGAGTGGCGCACCGTGCGCGTGCTGGCCGATATGGTGATCCCGCGTGATGCGCGATCGGGCAGTGCGACGGAAGCCGGTGTGCCCGAGTTCATGGACTTCGTGATGATGACGTACACGGGCAATCAGGCCCGTATGCGCGACGGATTGGGATGGCTCAACGCCGAATCGCGGGCGCGTTTTGGCAAGGCGTTCCCGGATCTCGCCGCGGCGCAGCGCACCGCGATTGTCGATGACATCGCCTGGCCCGCCAAGGCCAAGCCGGAGCACCAGGCGGGCGTCCGATTCTTCAATGCGTTCCGCGATCTGTGCGCGAATGGGTTTTTCACCAGCCGCATTGGTGTGAAAGACATCGGGTACATGGGCAATGTGCCCGTCTCTGCCTGGGCGGGTTGCCCTGCGCCGGCCAATCGCAAAGCGCTGGGGGGCGCGTGAGTCAGCGTGGGATGATGGGTCATCGTATCGCCGCCGCTCTGGCATTTGTGGCGGCGATGGTGGGTTCCGGTGTGAGTGCGCAGCGCGCGCCCATAGGTCCCGCCACCCGGTCGTATGTGCGGGTGGATACCGCTGTGGTCGCACTCACCAATGTGCGTGTCATCGACGGCACGGGCGCCGCACCGCGTGATGGGCAGACGGTGGTCATCCGCGATGGTCGCATTGCGTCCATCGGGCCGGCCGCGAGTGCCTCGATACCAGCGGGCGCGGTGACGATGGATCTGGCCGGCAAGACGGTGATCCCGGGTCTCGTGATGGTGCATGAACATCTCTACTACCCGGTGGGTGCCGGCACGTACGGCAACCTGACGGAGAGTTTCACGCGACTGTATCTGGCCGGCGGTGTGACCAGCATGCGCACCGGCGGCAACATGAACGGGATCTCGGAAATCCTGATCGGCAAATCCATCGCACGTGGCGACAAAGCCGGTCCGTGGATTGACGCCACCGCGCCGTATCTGGAAGGCCCCGGTATGGGCTTCAATCAGGTGCAGATCCTTCGTGATACGACCGACGCGCGCAAGCTCGTGGAGTATTGGGCCGATTTGGGCGCCACGTCGTTCAAGGCGTACATGAACATCTCGCGCGCCGCGCTCAAGGTCGCGGTCGATGCGGCACACAAGCGGGGACTCAAGGTCACGGGCCACCTGTGCTCCGTGACCTATCGCGAAGCGGCCGACGCGGGAATCGACGATCTGGAACACGCGTTCTTCGCGATGAATGACTTCGTGCCCAACAAGCCGGTCGATACCTGCGTGGGGCGGGGTGGTGCCGCGCAAAACACCATGGCCGCGCTCGACCCGGCCAGTCCGGAGGTGCAGGCGCTGTTCAAGTATCTGATCGACCGGAACGTGGCAGTCACCAGCACGCTCACGATCTTCGAGACGTTCACCCCTGGCCGTCCGCTGCCGCGCGGGCTCGATGTGTTGCTGCCACAATTGCGCGATGAGTATCAGCGGCGGCATGACGCCACGCAGCGCAACACGCAGTCGCCGTATCTCAAGTCGTTTGCCAAAGGTATGGCGATGGAGCGCGCGTTTGCGAAAGCCGGTGGTACGGTCATCGTGGGCACCGATCCCACGGGTGGTGGTGGGTTGGTGGCCGGATTCTCCAACCAGCGTGCCGTGGAGCTTCTGGTGGAAAGTGGCTTCTCCCCTCTCGAAGCCATTCGGATCTCCACGCTGAATGGGGCCACGTATCTCGGACGCGGTGATGTGACCGGTTCGTTGGTCCCGGGCAAGCTCGCGGACCTCGTGGTGCTCGATGGCAACCCGGTGCAGGACATCACGGCCATCCGCAATGTGGAGCTGGTATTCAAGCAGGGCGTGGGCTTCGATCCCAAGGCGCTGATCGAATCGGTGCGCGGCAAAGCGGGGCTTTGGTAGTCTCCTTTCCAGGAGTCGCACGATGAGTATGGCGCGCAGCATCCCGCGTCGCATGCTGTTGGCTGCTCTGCTGTGTTGGCCGATCGCCGCCGCGCACGCGCAACGCCGCTTTACCAACACGCAACGCTGCAGCGAGACACAACGTGCTGCAGGCTGTCTGATCGTGCTGGGTTCAGGGATGCCGGTTCCAGACCCCGATCGCGCGGGGCCCGCCTATGCGGTGGTGTTTGGTGATCGGGTGCTGTTGTTCGACGCTGGTGCCGGTGTGATGCGCCGTGCGGCGGCGGCCGGACTGCCGATCGACGGATTCACCCATGTCTTCCTGACGCATCTGCATTCCGATCACACACTTGGCTTGCCCGATGTGCTGCTCACGCCATGGGTCATGGGACGGCGAACGCCGCAGCGACTCAGTGGACCACCGGGCACGATGCGCATGGTTGACCGTATCGTCGATGCCTGGCGTGAGGATGTCGATGTGCGCGTGAGTGGACAGGAGCGCCTGCCACGTGTGCCTGGTGGAGATGTGCGCGAAATCACCGGCGGAGTGGTGTATGACAGCGCGGGCCTGAAGGTGACCGCCGTCCGTGTGCCACACGGCGCATGGTCCACAGCTTTGGCCTACGTCATCACCACCCCTACGCGCCGCCTGGTGCTGTCTGGTGACACCGGTCCCAGCCCCGAATTGCAGGCTGCCGCGCGCGATGCGGACGTGCTGGTGCACGAGACCTATCCGGAAGTGCGGCTCAAGCCCGAAGACCGTCCGGGCGGAGAAGAATGGCCGGCCTATATGCGCACCGTACACACCAGTGATCGTGAGGTGGGAGCCTTGGCCGCGGCGGCACGCGTGAAGCAGGTGGTGTTGTCGCATATCGTGCGCATGGGCGGCACAGATGACGAATTGCTCGAGGGTGTGAGGCGTGGTGGCTACAACGGCCCTGTCGCCATCGCCGCCGACCTGTCCGTGTGGTAGTTTCGAAATACCTACCTGACCAACTCTCCCGCACATCATGTCTGCCAAACGACTCGGTATCGGTTTCGTCGGCTCGGGGTTCAACGCCCGCTTCCACATGCAGGGACTGCGCTTCGTGCGTGATGCCGACGTGCTCGGCGTGTGGAGCCCGAACCAGAAGAATGCCGCGTCAGCGGCCCGCTACGCCCGTGAACTCGATGTGGGTGAGGCCAAGGCGTACAAGACCATCACCGACATGGTGGCCGATCCGGCTATCGATGCCATTTGGCTCAATGGGCCGAATCAGGCGCGCATCGAAAATGTCGAGGAGATCTGTGACGCGGTGACGTCGGGGAAGGGCACACTCAAAGGCATCGCCTGCGAGAAGCCGCTTGCCCGCACCGTGGCCGAAGCGAAGCAGGTGATCAAGCTGGTGGAGGGCGCCGGCATCATGCACGGTTACCTCGAGAACCAGTACTTCGCACCGCAGGTGGCCGTGGGACACGATCTGCTGTGGCGCCGCGGTGCGGCTACCACCGGTGCGCCGTACCTGGCACGTGCGGCAGAAGAACATGGCGGACCGCACGCACCGTGGTTCTGGAACGGTGCGCAGCAGGGCGGTGGTGTGCTGAACGACATGATGTGCCACTCCGCGCTCGTCGTACGCCAGTTGCTCACGCCACCGGGCAAGCCGCTGTCGTCATTGGCCGTGAAACGCGTCACCGGACGTATCGCGTCACTCAAGTGGTCGCGGGCCCCCTATGCGGCGCAGCTCAAGAAGTCGAGCGGCGTGGACTACACCAAGACGCCCAGTGAAGACTTTGCCAGCGTGACCATCGAGTTCGAAACGCCGGATGGCCATACGGCCATCGGTGAGGCAACCACGAGCTGGAGTTTTGTCGGACCGGGACTGCGACTCAGCGCCGAGTTGCTTGGCCCGGAGTATTCGATGCGCTGGAATACGCTCGACAGCGGACTCGATCTGTTTTTCTCACGCGCCGTGAAAGGCAAGACGGGCGAAGATATCGTGGAAAAGCAGAACGCCGAGATCGGGCAGATGCCGGTGGTGGTGAACGAAGCGATCGCGTACGGCTACGAAGCCGAAGATCGCCATTTTGTGCGCGCGTTCCTCGGCAAGGAGAAACCGCTGCTCACCTTCCAGGATGGGCTCGATGTCGTGCGCATTCTCATGCACGCCTACAAGAGTGCGGAGCTGGGCAAGACGCTGGAGTACAGCGAACGCGGTGTCGACAAATTTGTGCCGCAGGTGGCGCAGGGGACCTGGAATCCGCGCTGAGCGGTTTCGCTATGGTAGCCGTCGGTAGTTCACGTCCATCGCATCGAGCCGTGCCAGATGCGATGGCAGGCGGCGCAGGAAGTCGTTGAAGTTCCGGCGTTCCTTCCGGCTCCAGACCACCTCCGACAACGCCGAGAGCCGCGGGAACGCCATATACTCGGCGTGTTTGGGGTTGGGGATGTACTCACTCCACAGTTGGCCTTGTGCACCGAGCACATGTTTCGCTTCCGCAGCGCTGAGCTCCGAAGGAACGGGCTCGAACGCGTACGCCGAATCGAGTGGTGTGAACCCACCAATGGACAGCGGCTCCCTGGCATCCCGTGATTGCCGGTGGTCGAAGTAGGTGTAGCCGGCCGGCGCCATCACCACATCGTGGCCGGCCTTGGCTGCGGCGATGCCACCGGATGTGCCACGCCAGCTCATCACCGTGGCCTGTTCAGCCAGCCCACCTTCGAGAATCTCATCCCAGCCGATCATCCGGCGCCCCTGCGCGCTCAGGAACGTGTCCATCTGGCGGACGAACCAGCTTTGCATCTCGTGTTCGTCTTTCAGGCCGAGTGATTTGATGCGCGCCTGAATGGCGGGACTGGCTTTCCACTGCTTTTTGTCTGCCTCGTCGCCACCAATGTGAATCCATGGCGATGGAAACAGGGTGAGGACTTCGCGCAGCACATCCTGCATGAAGGCCACGGCACTGTCACTGGGAGCGAGGATGAAATCACTCACGCCAAACACCTGCATCACACCCGGTGTGGTGTCGGGTCGGCTGGAGAGAAACGGATAGGCGGTGATGGCGGCCTGTACGTGACCAGGCATCTCCACTTCCGGCACCACCGTGATCATGCGTTCGGCCGCGTAGGCCACGATTTCCCGAACGTCGTCCTGCGTGTAGAAACCGCAATGCCGACGGCCATCGAACACGCGCTTGGCCGGATCGGTGTTGTGCGAGCCGACCACCGTGGCCTCACGACAAGAGGCCACTTCCGTGAGACGCGGATACTTTTTCACCTCGAGACGCCACCCCTGATCATCGGTGAGATGCCAGTGGAATCGATTGAGCTTGTGGCGTGCCAAGAGGTCGATGTACTTGCGCACGAACTCTTTGGGCATGAAGTGCCGCGCTCCATCGAGATGCGCCCCGCGCCAGGAGAAACGTGGTGCGTCTTCAATGGACACCGCAGGAATGGCCCACACGGTGCCCGGCACCGGCGCGCGGCGATACACCGCCGGTGGCAACAACTGCTTCACCGTCTCGAGCGCGTAGAAGGCGCCAGCCGGCGCACTCGCGTGGATGATCACCTGTGATGGCGAAACCTCGAGCCGATACCCTTCAGCGGGCAGCGAGGACTGCAGGCGCAGGTGGATGCCGGCTGCGGACGTGGCCGAGCGCGTGGACACGGCTGGTTCGAAACCGAATGGGTCGGCGACATCACGGGCGAAGCGGCGAGCCACCGCGGCGAAGACCGGCGCCGCGTGCACCACGGTGGCTCGTGTGATGACATGGCGGCCTGTGCGCGCCACAAGCTGTGCCGGCTTCGGCACCAGCCCCAGCATCGACGCACCGTCCGAGGAAGCCGCAGACGATTGAGCGTGTGTGGCACGGGGCGTGGTCAGAACCAGCAACAGGGTCAACGCCAGCGCCTCAAACACACGCGATCGCCACGCCGGAGCTGATGTCACGCGCCCTCCAGGGCAAGAACGACATCCCGTACGATGGTGGGGTCGGTGGACCGTGCGTGTACCTCCGCCACACCCGTGTCGGCTACGATGTCCTGCACGTTGTCGCCGCGTACTCCACCGCCGGCCAGAATCACCAGGCGGTCGCCAGCCAATGCACGGAGTGAGCGCAACGTCGCAGCACCGGCCAATGCGGTCGGCGCATGACCGGCCGTGAGTACCAGGCCCACACCGGCCTCCAGAAGCGTGGCGAGGGCATCGGTGGCATCGGGGGTGCGATCGAACGCCCGATGAAACGCCACACGCATGGGGCCTGCCGCAGACACCAGTGCCTGCAACTGCTCGCGCTGGATATGGCCATCAGCACGCAGCGGTCCCACGACGATGCCGTCCATACCTGCCGCGCGCGCCGCCTCGATATCACGCACCATCACCGTGATATCGTCTTCGTCGTACACGAAGCTGTGCGTGTGAGGGCGGACCATCACATGGATCGGTACGCGCACCGCATCACGGCATCGCGTCATCAGACCCAGGGATGGCGTCGTGCCCCCATCCCCCGGCCCGCAGAGCTCGATGCGATCGGCACCGAATCCAACCGCCGCCGTGGCGGTGGGCACGGAATCACAGCAGGCTTCCACCAGCACTCGTCGCGTGCTGGTGGTGGGCGATGGCGCGGTCACGAGGTGGCGGTGCGCGAAGTCGAGGACGTGGGGCGGAACAGCAACAGGAATACGATGAACACCGCCAGAGCGAAGTAGGCCGCGTACTGCCAGATCGCGAGCCAATCATGCTTGAGCGCGCCGGCGGTTGGTTCGAGCACGTATTGGCTGACCACCTTGCCCGACACGGCAGCACCGATGAAGTACCCCACACCGTTGGTGATCAGATTGAGAAAGCCCTGAGCCGCCGCCCGCACTTTCGGACCCGCCCGCTCGTCGGTGTAGATCTGACCGGCCACGAAAAAGAAGTCGTAACACACGCCATGCAACAGGATGCCCAGGTAGACCAGCGGCATGACGGGCCCGCCGGCGCCATAGCCAAACGCGAAGTACCGCAGTGCCCAGGCCAACATGCCCACCAACATGATCCACTTGATGCCGAGCGAGCGCAGGGCGATCGGCAGGAGCAGCATGAAGCCGATTTCGCTCATCTGTCCGAACGTCTGGATGAACGCCGGCTCCGGTGCACCGATCTCGTTCAGGTACGGGTTGGCGAACGCGTAGTAGAACTGCAGCGGAATACACAGGAAGAACGACCCCAGCACGAAGATCACGAAGTCACGATGGCGGAGCAGTTGCAGCGCATCGAGTCCGATCGCGTCACGCAGGCTGAACGGCGCACCGGCCGCCCTGGGTGGTGTGTGTGGCAACGCCAGTGCGTACAGTCCGAGCACGATGGAGCCACCAGCCGAGAGCAGCATCGGGGTGTTGAGCGCATCCGCCTTGAGCACCTTGCCCACGACGATGCCGGCCACGATCCAGCCGATGGTACCGAGCACGCGCACGATGGGGAAATCACGCGCAGCATCGGTGATGTGGTGGAACGAGATGGAGTTGGTCAGCGACAACGTGGGCATATAGCAGAACGCATACGCGAGCAGCAGGGCATAAAAGCCCGGCCACTCGGTCTGCTGTGCCATGAAGTACATCAACACACCACCGACCAGGTGCAGGATGGCCAGCAGTTTTTCGCTCGCGAAGAAGCGGTCGGCCACGATGCCGATGAAAAACGGCGATACGATGGCCGCGATGGCGGTGGCTCCGTAGGCGGCCCCGATATTGGTGTCGGAGAAGCCGCGGGTGGAGCCGAGATACGTGCCCATCGTGACGAACCACGACCCCCAGACGAAGTACTGGAGGAACATCATGATCGACAGCCGGCCGCGCGTGCCCATTATGGCAGCTCCCGGATGCGGAGGTTGCGGAAGGCCACCCGGTCACCGTGGTCCTGCAGCGCGATGTATCCGCGGGCGGCGCGACCATACCCCGTCCAGGTGGCGAACTTGCTGGCCTGCCGGCGCGTTTCCCAATCGGGTGAGCCGAGCTCGTATTCCACAGCCTTGATGCCGTTGAGCCAATGTTCGACGTGATTGCCGTTCACGATGAGGCGGATGGCATTCCATTCGCCCACCGGCTTCACGATGCCTGCCGGCGGCGCGTGCAGCGCGTAGTTGGCGCCTGCGGACGTGAGCGGATTTTTGCCGTCGGGATGTTTGGTATCGTCGAGGATCTGCATCTCCGGTCCGCTGGTATACGAAACCTCGGACGCCGGGTCGATGCGATAGATGATGCCGCTGTTACCACCGGCTTCCACCTTCCACTCGAGTTCGAGTTCGAAGTTGGTGTACTGTTTGTCGGTGGTGAGGTCGCCGCCGGGACCTGAGCGGACCAGCTCTCCATTGATCGCGCTCCATCCAACCACCGGCGCGCCCGGCGTTTTGTAGTTGTGCCAGCCGCTGATGGCTTGACCATTGAACAGCGATACCCACGCCCCAGGCGTTGCGGTTTGTGCTGTTTGTGCTGTTTGCGCGGGCGCGGCACCGGCCCGTACCCCACCGCCTATGGCGCCACGAATGGCTGACGCATCGCCGCTGGAGGATCGGGCACCACCACCGCCACAGGCGATAAGCAGGAGGGCGGCGGACGAAATGACGAGCGGGCGTATAGGCATCGGCCGGATCTGGTGTTGAGAAAGCGGCGGGGACGGAGCGTCTCGCATCGGGATGAACCGGGAAGAGTCCCTATGCTATGGTCGGCGCTGGCCGTGCGGAAGACACGGCCACAGCTTAGAGGGCCGTCCGTCACCGTCGACGATCCCTGTCCTCAGCCATTGTCCCGTTTCCGATGACCATCGCTTCTTCTGCGACCGACGCACAGCGCTATCCGATTGGCCGGTTCGAGCGGCCGTCCGATTTTACGGCGGACCAACGTGCCGCCTTCGTGGCGCGCATCGCCGCGCTGCCCGGCAATCTGGCCGCGGCATTGGCGGGTATCAGCGACGGCGCACTCAACGCCCCCTATCGGCCCGATGGTTGGACGATCCGGCAACTGGTGCATCATGTGGCCGACAGTCACCTGAACGCCTATATCCGGCTCAAGCTGACGCTCACCGAGCATGAGCCCACGATCAAGCCGTACGATCAGGATGCCTGGGTGGAACTGGCCGACATCGACTCGGTATCGCCACAGGTCTCATTGACCATGCTCACGGCCGTGCATGAACGCTGGGTGGCCACCATGCGCGGCATGAGTGATGCCCAGTTCGAGCGTGCGTTATATCATCCCGAAAATGGCCGCATGACGCTGGATCAGATGCTCGCGCTCTATGCATGGCATGGCGACCATCATGTGGCGCATGTCGTGAACGCCCTGCGTGCGTAACGGTGGGTCGTGGGGGCCCACCGTTCCCTACGGTCGGCCTTCCCAGATCCGTCCACCATCGCCCACCGCCACCACGGCGTCGTCTCCGGGCACACCAGACAGCGCATACAGCAGATGGCGCATCGGCGTTGTGAGGGTGCGCCATGCGCTGCCGTCGTAGCGCAGCACGGCACCGCTGTCGCCGGCCGCATACACCTCGGTGCCACTGCGCCCCCACAGGGCACGCAGATCACGTGGGGTGGGCTTGCTCAGTGCGCGCCAGGCGACACCATCGTAGCGCAGTGTGGTGCCCGAATCGCCCACCGCGAAGATGTCTGTCCGGCTCGTGCCCCACACGGCGCGCAGGCGACTGGTGGTGGGCACCGGCATGGGCGTCCAGCGGCCACCGTCGAAGTGCAGTACTGTGCCTGAATCACCGACCGCGTAGAGGTCGCTGGCGTCCGGCCCCCAGACCGCGCGCAGGAAGCGCTGCGTGCCACTCGCCTGTGGACTCCACCCGGCACCATTCGAGCGGAAAATGCTGCCACGCTCACCGACGATGACATGTTGTCCGTTGCCACTCCAGACGGCGCGCAACACGTACAACGTGGGGGGGGCATCCTTACGCCAGGTCGCGCCATCGTAGCGCAGGATGGAGCCCGTGTCGCCCACCGCCACGATATCCGACGGACCGTTGCCGCTGATGCCATAGAGATCGTGCGCCGGTGGCACCGGTTCGAGTGCCCACATCTGTCCCTGTCGACGGAACACGGTGCCACCCAATCCCACGGCAAACGTCGCTCCGCCGGTGGCACCCCAGGTTGCCAGCAGCGGCGGGTCCGTGAGTTCCGTGGTCGCCGTGGCCAGCAGGCCCGGACCACGCAAACGCACCATCGTGCCATACCAGCCGGTGATGCGGAGATCGCCGTTGCCGCGACGGGTGATCGCTCGCAGGTTCTGCCCATTGCCGATGGTCAAAGCGCGCCAGGTCGTACCATCGAAATGGTAGGTCGCGCCGTTGTTGCCCACCGCGTACACATCGTTGAATTCCCGGCCGCGAATCGCAAACAGATTGGCCGCGCCCGGCGTGCTCATCGCCGTCCAGCCTGACCCATCGTAGCGCACGATGGAACCACCGACGCCCACCGCAAACACGTTGTTCTCGCTGGTGCCCCACACATCGAAGTAGGGCATGCCGTCGGGAGAGGCCATGCGGCGCCACGCGAAACCATCGTAACGCAGCAGCGTGCCATTGTTGCCCACGGCATACAGCGCGTTGGTGCTCGCGCCCCAGATGCCCCACAGCTCGTCGCCCACACCACTGACCATCGGCTCGAGGGTGGCCCCGTTCCAGCGGAGGATGGTGCCACGGTCGCCGGTGATGTACACCTCGTTCGACGACAGCCCCCACACCTCGAGCAGGGTACCGGTGACGTTGCTGGTGATCCGGCGGAAGGTGTTGCCGTCACCGCGCATGATCAGGCCACCGGATCCCACCAGCCAGATGTCGGTGGGGGCGGCGCCCCAGACACCCACCACCGTCTCATTGTGCCCCAGCGAGACGTATTCCCACGGGCCGTCATTGCGCGAGCGCAGCAGGCCGCCGTTTTGCCCCACGGCATACGTACTGCCCGCGCCATCGTCCCAGATGCCGAGGAACGTCACGTCGGTCAGGCCAGGTCGCGCGGCACGCCACTGGGCGAGGCCGGGCGTGGCCGCGCTGATCGTCACCGGCACCGACGCGGCAACGGATCCGGTGGTCGCGGCGGCGGTGAGCTGGGCGTTGCCGGGTGAGACACCGCGAACGGTCCCACGTGCATCCACCGTGGCAACGGTGGGCGCGTCGGTACGCCAACTCACCACGGGATTCGCGATGAGCTGGCCGACGCTGTCACGTGCCTCCACCGTCAGCGTGCGCTCCTGGCCGGCCTGTAAGTTCACGGAGGCGGGGCTCACGATCAAAGACGCGATGCGCGCATGCGAGGGCTCCACGATCGGAGCCACACCTTTGTCATCGCGGCAGGCGCTCAGCATCAACGCGCCCAGTACCATCGGCCACAGCGCGCGCCGCACGGGCCGTATGGCGGATTCGGTACGGGACCGCAGCCCGGTGCCCTGGAGAAGGAAACTGGTCATTGAGCGGAGCCTAGTCCCCCAAACCCTGTCCCCGCAACGCCCACGTCGTACCTTGGAAGCCATCGCGTCTTTCACATTCTCATCCGTGACGTTGCCCATGTCCCGTGCTGCGGTTGAAAAGTCAGGTGTGCGAGTCGGTCGGCGCCCTTCGGCGCTCCGCCACACCTCGGCCCTCACGTGCTTCGCCACACTGGCGGCGACGTGGGTTGTTGCCGCCAGTGCCGTGGCCGAGCCGCTGAAGGCCCAGCCAGGCATACCCCGCACCTCCACACCGGCCCCCGAGGCGGAGGTGTATCTGGTGCCGCTCACTGTGCGCGGCGACACCATCCGCATCGGCGTGCCGGCCAACCTCACCCGGCGTGCGGGCTACGACAACCAGCCGGCCTTCGCCGCTGACAGCCGCTCCCTGTTCTACACATCGAACCGGGGCGATGGTCACACCGACATCTATCGCACCGACCTCTCCACCGGACTCTCGGTACCTGTCCGGCGCACGATGCCCGAGAGTGAGTATTCGGCCATGCCCACCGGCGACGGCAAGGCCATCACGGTGATCCGGGTGGAAGCCGACTCCACGCAGCGACTCTGGCAGTTGCCTCTCGATGGCGGCGAGGCCCGTGTGCTGTTTCCGGAGATCAAGCCGGTGGGGTATTTCGCGCAGCCCAATGACTCCACGTGGGCGCTCTTTGTGCTTGGTACGCCTGCTACGCTGCAACTCGCCCATCATGGTCGCGGCACCGGCGAGGTGCTGGCGCGAGACATCGGTCGCTCACTGCACCGCATTCCGGGTACCAACGCGGTGAGCTTCGTGCAAAAGGGCAGCACGCCATGGCGCGTGATGCGTCTCGATCCCGACACACGCCGTATCGAACCACTGGTGGAGCTACCGACGGGCAGTGAAGACGTGACGTGGGTGGACAGCACCACGTTGCTGGTGGGGAGCGACACGCGCCTGCTCAGATGGAGCCGCGGCAGTGGCACGGGCGTAAGTGCATGGCAATCGCTGGGTGACGTGGGCTTTGCACACCTGCATCACATTTCCCGTCTGGCGGTGAGCGCCAACCGACAGTGGTTGGCCATGGTGGCCGAAGCCACGCCACGTTCGGCCGCGTCGGCCAGCCGTTCTCCGGCCGCCACCTATGTGGACCGCATCGACGCGGCGTCCGTGCGCCGGGGAATCAACATCCTCGCGGCCGATTCCATGGAAGGACGCATGACTGGTTCGCGTGGCATGGAGCGCGCAGCCCGCTATCTCGAGAGTGCGTACAAGGCGGCGGGACTGGTGCCGGCCGGCGACTCGGGCACGTACCGGCAGCACATTCCGCTGCGCAAGGCGCAGGGGCCGAACCAGGTATCGGGCAGGGAACGACCAGCGCCCGTCGAATCCTGGGCGCAGTGGAACACGCTGCCCGCTGCTGATCGACTCCGCACGCAGAACATCGCGGGGCTGATTGTGGGCAGCGATCCGGCGCTGCGCGATGAAGTGGTGCTGGTCACCGCACACTACGATCACATCGGCGTGCGCGCGCCCGTGGACGGTGACTCCATCAACAATGGCGCTGACGATGATGCGTCAGGAAACATCGCGCTGATCGAAATCGCCAAGGCGCTGCGCAGTGGACCACGGCCCAAGCGTACCATTCTCTTTGTGGCCATCACCGGCGAAGAGGTGGGCGGCTTTGGCACGCAATGGTACCTGCGCCATCCCATCCGTCCGCTCGACAAAACGGTGGTCGATCTCAACATCGAGATGATCGGCAATGCCGACTCCCTCGCTGGCGGCAAAGGCAAGGCGTGGCTCACGGGTTATGAACGTTCCACCCTGGGAGACCTGCTGGCCGACAACGGCATTCCGCTGGTTCCCGATCCTCGGCCGGGGCAGAGCTTTTTCACGCGCAGTGACAACGCCGCATTCGCCCGCATCGGCATCCCGGCCCATTCGTTGTCGTCGTACAATCTCATCACGCCGTATCACTCTCCCAAGGATGAGCCCTCGGTGATCGACGTGGAGCACATGACGCAGGTGATCGCCGCTACGGCGCGTGCGGTGCGTCTGCTGGCCGATGGAGACCGTCCCATCTGGCATCCCGGTGGGCAACCGGAGGCACGGCGCCGCTGAACGGGGGCGTTGATGGCGGAAACGACGAAGGGCCGTGCGCTATCTGCACGGCCCTTCGTCGTTCACCACTGCACGTGTGAAACGGTCAGGGTTTGGTGACGCCGCGGAATCGCGGTGTGAAGTCGGGGAAGACCACCGACAGGTTCGTATTGCCCAGACGGTTCTGCACGATCTCGGCGAGGATGTCGCGATGGTCGAGCGTGACGCGCAGGTCCTGACCCGATTCGAGATTCTCACGCGCCAAACCGGGCCAGCCGTTGGTCAGCACACGCCCACCGGCGATCTTGCGTCCCATGGCGAAGGCCACATTGCCACGACCGTGATCCGTGCCGCGTGTGCCATTCTCGCGGGCATTGCGGCCGAACTCCGAGATGATCACCACCGTCACGCCCGACGCGGCGTTGCCCTGGATCACATCGGCGTGGAACGCGGCCAGCGCACGCGACAGGTCGAGCATCTTGTTGTGCATAAAACCGCCGTCGAGATCGGCCAGCGGTCCCTGCGTGGCATGTGTGTCCCAGCCGCCGTTGAAGGCGTGCACGGCCTCGACACCCACATCCGCCTTGATCAGCGCCGCGGCCGAACGCAGTGCCTGTCCAAAACCCGACGTGGGGTAGGTGGCACCGTTGGAGGGCGCATACCCCGAGAAATTGATGCGCTGCAGCAGCGCGATCGTGTTCGTGGAATCGAGCGCGTTGTCCGAAACCGGATCTGTGGTGGACGCATAGTTCTGCGCCAACCACTGTGTCCGCGCCGCTGTCGTCGTGCCACTGCCGCCAATGGTGAAATTGGCGGGGTTCGGGATGGGCAACGTCTTGGGGCCACCGACGAGCGTCTGCGGCAACCCGGATGTGAGGCCGAGGGCACGCAATGGCGCATCGGCGCGCAGCGGCGTCGATGTGGCCAAATGACGTCCGAGCCAACCGCCGGTGACGCGCGGATCTTTGGGCTTGCCCACTTCGATGTACCGCTGCGCATCGAAATGCGAGCGCGAATTGTCGACCGACCCCGTGGCATGTGCGACGAGCAGATCACCTGCCGTGTAGGCTGGCATCAGTGGAGCCATGCCGGGCGAGAACCCAAAAAAGTTGTCGAGCGCGACAGCTTTTGCGCCGTTGCCGGCGGCGTCGGGGCGCGGAACGGCAATGGTCGGCCGACCGGTGTAGTAGTCGGGATCACCGAAGGGCACGACCAACGACATGCCGTCGGTGCCACCACTCAGAAAAATCGAGACGATGACATCGCGCGAAGAATTGGCGCTCTGGGCGAGCACCACCTTGGGCAGCCACATCGGAAGCAGCGCGGTCACACCGACACTGCCTGCTACGCTCAGGAAATCACGGCGCGCGAGGGAGTTGTACTCGTTGCACCCGTGATGGTGATGATGGTCGTCGCTCATCGGTTCTGAATGCGGGTGAAGAGTGGAGCCAGAATTCGGCGAGGGTCATGATCGCCGATCGCGCTGCGAACGGTCACAGGAGTCATCAGTACCATTGGAACTCCTGCGCACAGAGTGCCAGAGACAGCGTCTCTCGCACCCGTGCGTCGTTGTAGGTGCCGCCCTTGAGATACGACAGCAACGCGGCACGCAGGCTGGTGGGGAACTCACCACCATAGAGGCGCGCGCCAATCTGAGCCACCACACCTTCCGCCGAATCGGGCGCGCGGAACAACATGGAGTCGACACGCGCCGTGGTGGCACTGTTCAGCACCGACAACGCCTGCGCATACGACCAGCGTGTGATGACCAACCCACTCCACCAATCGATGCGATCGGGGTATCCGTTGGGCTGCTCCCACTGGAAGAGGGGCATGCCCATTTGATCAGCGCGTGTGCGTACCGATCGGATGTTGGGTACCGACGTGAGGTCGGTCCCGAGCGCCCGCAACCCGGATACTGCGTAGTGGAACGGCCGCTTGTACTTGGCAGGCGCTGCCATGAGGTTCTTGCTGCTCAGAATCGTGCGGATCATCGCCGGGATGTCGCCGCCGGTGCGCGTGTACGTGGCCGCTGTGGCATCGACCACGGCAACCGGCGGCTCGTACGCCAGGAGCCAGCGTGCCATCTTCTGCGCGATGTACCTCGCCGTTGCCGGATGATCGAGCAGCATCTGAATGGCCACATCCCCTTCGGCCTGCATCTGCGCATCGGTGGCGGTGGTCGCCATCGCCGGAAACGTGCGACCCAGGAACGTCTTCGCGTTGCGATCGTGATACGACCGGATGAAGCGGAAGACGCCGTTGTTGGTCATGCTCCAGCCGGTCAGAATGCGCGAGAGCTCGGCCACATCGTTCTGTGAATAGCCGCCATCCACGCCGACCGTGTGCAGCTCCATGATTTCGCGCGCGTAATTCTGATTGGGCGTTGGCGTGCGGCTGGTGTTCTGGTCGAGGTAGAAGAGCATCGCGCCGCTGTGCGCGGAGGCCTTGAGCAAATCCGGGAACTTGCCGAGGGCGTACGGCCGGATGACCTCACGATCGTCGATCAGCTTGAGGAACCCGGCCTTGTTGATGCTGATCGTGAAGTGATCGGTCCAGAAATCGATCATGCGTTCACGCAACTGCGCTTTCGAGAACGCCGCGCGATACCACGCCGCGTCGGCCAACTGGGCAGCGACCTCACCACCGTCGGCGGTGCGCAGCATATCGGCTGTCATCTGCATCATGGGCAGACGTGAAGCGATCTGCGATTCCAGCACGGCATCATCCATCGCGGCCGGGCGCAACTGATAGTCGAGATAGCCGTTGTAGCCGAGTTGCCGCGCGAGTGCCACATCGGCCGGTGCAAGGCCCATGGTGATGCGGCGGACCAGTCGCAGCAGCGGATCCTGCCACTGCGCCGACGGATCGGTCCCTGGTGCATTGCCAGCGGGCAGTGGCTGAGGGCGCCCAACGGGTCGCTGCGCTTCTGCCGTGTTGCTGAGCGCGAGGCCGGCCGCAGCCGACGCACCCAGGGCGAAAAAACGACGACGACTGTGGGTCGCCGACGCGTGAGTGTCAGGGCCTTCGTCAGGAACTGACATGACACTCACGGATGACTCGGAATCGCTCGATGCCATGGAGGCGGACCAGGGACGTGGGGCATGCGAGATGGTCGGCGCGCCATGCACGCCTTCGTGTCATGGTGCTACGCCACCGACATCTCACCATATCCATAACTCAACCTTCCAGAGCGGCTGTCAATGAGCCGCGTCACAGAAGTGACAGATTGCTCCATCGGTGGTATGACGACCCGATCGCCATCCGGTTAACGAATTCGCGATGCGATAGATCACAACTCCGAGCATATCACGACGACATCACCAAACACATCACCAAACACATCACCAAACACATCACAGATGGCGTCACATTCGACGTCACAATGTGTGTCACAGTTCATGTCACATAGTGCGTCACACGGCGCGTCCTGCGCGGTGCTACGCGAGCGTGTCAGAGTACGCCGGCGTTCAGACCGTAGATGGCCTGCAGCAGGGCCAACGCCACAAAACCGACGAGGCCGCCAAGACCCAGGATGAGCATCGGCTCGAGCAATGCCACCACACGCGCGAGGGTGCGCTGAGCGTCCGTCTCCGATGCCGTGGCCGCGCGGGCGGCCAAAGGGCCCAAGGCGCTCGCCGCCTCTCCCGCTTCGAGCAACTGGCGAGACAGTGGTGGTAGCTGTGGGCCCAGCGCGCTGGCCAACGAGCCCCCCTCACGCACCTCGCGTTCGGCCGGCTCGAGGGCCGCCGCGAGGGCCACGTTTTGTACAGTGGCCCGTGCCAGCCCCATTGCGCGCAACAGGCTCACGCCGGAACCGAGCGCCAGGGCGAGCGTGCGCAGATATCGGGCGATGTCCAGTTGACGCTCCGCCGCACCAGACACCGGCAGCGTCAGACGCCAGGTGTGCCACTGGCGACGTCCTTCGGCACTTTGCAGCCATTGCCGAAGCCCCACCATCGCCACCACGGCCACCATCGTCAGCAACCACCACCATTGTCCCACCAGGGCGCTGACGCCAACCAGGAGCTTCGTGCTGGTCGGCAGTGGTGCGCCGGTGTCGGTCAGCAGGGCGGCAAACCGTGGCACCACCACGAGCACGATCACCAGAATCGCGATGGCCGACGACGAGGCCAGTAATGTGGGATAGGTGAGCGCCCCACGAACGCGGGCCCGCAGTTCCGCGCCCCGTTCCAGATACTCGGCCAATCCTTCGAAGGCCGAGGCCAGTGAACCGGTGGCTTCGGCCGCCGCCACCGTCGGAGCCATGATGCTCGGCAACGCTGATTCCGCCGCGCAGGCGGTCGACAACGATTCGCCGCGACGGACCGCATTCCTGATGCGGACAAATGGGGCGCGCCAGTGAACGTTTTCGCTCGATGCGGCATGGCTCAGCGCGCGATCGATGGGCACACCGGCCGCGAGCAGCGTCGCCATACTGCGTACCAGCGCGGCCAGCGTTTCGGCGTCCTGCCCGCTCACCCGCGACCACCATGCGCTCAGCACGTCGCCGAACCGGTCGACCATGCGGGGGGGGCGGTCCACGGTCGCCAACGTCGTGGCGTAGTTCACCATGACGGCGGCGTCACCGTGCACATTCGTTGATGTGGTTGTGGCCTGCGGTCGCAGGTCGATCACCCACAACGTGCGTGCCCTGAGTTGCGCCAGCGCATCGTCGGCGTTGGCCGCAGAGAGAACACCCTCCTGCTCGCGGCCCGTGGTATCTGCCGCACGGTAGTGCCAGCGCCCTTCGTTCACGCCGGGATGTCCGCATGCAGCACGTTCACCACGCGCCGCACTTCTTCGGGAGTCGTATGCCCGTCCCGCACGGCGCGCACGCCATCGGCCGCGAGCAACTGCATCCCCTCTGTACGGGCAATGTCGTGCAACGTTCGCGACGTGGCCGACTGCGCGATAGCCTCTCGCATTCGATCGGACACGATGAGCAATTCTGCGATGGCCATGCGTCCGCGATATCCCGTTTGTGCGCAGGCCGCGCAGCCACGGCCTGCAAACACCCGCTCGATGGATCCATCGAGCATCCGCCGCTCCTCGGCGTGCGCCTCCCGCCAGACACCGCAGGCCGGGCACACTCGCCGCACGAGACGCTGGGCCAGGACACCCTGCAGCGTGCCGGTCAGCAGGTACGGTGGCACACCCATGTCCAGCAGGCGCGCCACGGCGCCCACCGCATCGGTCGTGTGCACGGTGCTCAGGACCAGGTGTCCGGTGAGCGCCGCGCGCACGGCGATCTCCGCTGTTTCTGCATCGCGCATCTCGCCCACCAGAATCACGTCGGGGTCATGACGCAGGATGGCCCGCAACGCCTGCGGAAAACCGAATCCGGCGCGGGTGTTGGCCGGCAACTGTACCACGCTGTCGAGGCGGTACTCCACCGGGTCCTCCACCGACACCACCTTCACATCGGGGGTGCTGCGTTCGAGCAGCGAGGCGTGGAGTGACGTGGTTTTCCCCGACCCCGTGGGACCGCTTACGAGCAGCAGGCCGGCGCTGCGGGCCACGAGTGCACGCCAGGGGGCCAGGAGCGACGTATGGAGTCCGAGGCTCTCCAACGAACGCGGAGCGGCCGTATCGTGCCCGCCAGCGTCGAGCAGTCGCAGCACCACACTTTCGCCATGCAGCGCGGGTAGTGTGGACACACGCACATCCAACCATTGCTCCCCAACTCGCACCCGCACGCGACCGTCCTGCGGCAGACGACGCTCGGCGATATCGAGTTCGGCCAGCACTTTGAGGCGGGAAATGACCGCGGCGCGAAAGTCTGGCCCCAGACGCTGCACATCATGCAACACGCCGTCCAGACGCATGCGCACCCGCACACCATCAGCCGTACTTTCGAAATGCAGGTCGCTGGCGCCGGCGCGTGCAGCTTCGGCCAGCAGCGCGTTCACCACTTGTACGACAGGTTCGCGGCTGGCCATCGCCCGCAGATCGTCAGCGGCCACATCGTGATCCGCGGCTTCGGCTGTAGCCGGTGCTTCGGATGGCCGCGGTGCGGCAAGTAAGGCGGCGCGGATTTCCGCGGCTTCGTGCACCACCACCTCGATCTCGGCATCGAGATGCCGGGCCAGCACATCGCGCACGGCAACACTCAGGAAGCCCGTGGCAGCTACGCGAGCCACCCCGTCGGCCAGCGCGAGGGGCAACACCGCGTGTTCATCGAGCCACCGGGCCGGGAAGCGGCGCGCCAGTGGCCCGGCCGCGGCGGCGCGCAGATCGCGTGCGTCGGTCATGAGGGCTGTGGTCCGCTCAACGCGGCGGCGGACGACGGGTGAGCGGCGTGTCATCGAGAGAGCCCGGCGACCGATCTTCCATGCGCTTGCGGATACGCTCCCGAATGCCATCCGCATCGGCGTCCGACCGCACCACATACGGCGTGACAAAGATCGCGAGCTCGGTGCGTTGCCTCGTCGACGATTGGCGTTTGAACAGTGCCCCAAGCCACGGAATGTCCTTGAGAATGGGCAATCCCTGATCCTGCGTCGTGCGGGTTTCGCCAATCAGACCGGCGATGACGGCGGTCTGCCCATCACGCAACACGGCGCGAGTGCTGGCTTCGCGGGTCGAGATCACCGGCGCACTGAGGGCCGCGGCCACCGTCTGCGGCGTGAGTGAACTCACCTCCTGCAGCAACTGCACGCTGATGTACCCCTCGTCATTGATCGTGGGGATGATGGCGAGCTTGGTGCCCACGTCCTGATACTGCACGGCGCGATCGATGGAGATGTCGTTGCCGAGTCGTGTGGACGAGATGAACGGCACCTTGCTGCCGACGAGAATCGAGGCTTCCCGGTTGTTGGCCGCCATGATTTCCGGCGTCGCCAGTACCTGGACTTCGGACTTGGACGCAATCGTGCGCAGCAACGCCCGAACACCGGTACCATCGAGACGCACGACACGCAGCAGCGCCGATGTAGAGCCGGTGTCGGGAATCTCGGGATTTCCGAACTGGGCTTGCACATCACCGCCACGATTCACCGCGGCCCAGTCGATGCCAAATTCGAAGCCACGTCCCAGCGCGATCTCGGCGATGGTCACCTCGAACAGCACCTGCGCCGGCCGGATATCCAAGGCCTCGATCGTTTCCCGCAGCATCGGGAAATTGGGAGGCGCCGTGCGAATCACGAGCGAGTTGGTGGGTGTGTTGGCCACCACCGTGGTGCGACCAACCAACAGACCTGCTGCCGAGTCCCGTGCTACCGTGGCACCCGTCACGGGCGTGGCCGCGCCGGAGGAACTGGTGGTCTGACGCGTCCGAAACGTTTCCTGATCCCGCGCCCGGAAGGTGTCGAGGGCGCGCGAAAGCGAGCGATCGGACAATGATCCCGCGCCGGCGTTGGCGACCTGCACCCCGTACAGCGATCCCACCACGCCGGCCATTTCTTCCGCCGACGCGTATTTGAGATTCACCACGTAGGTACGCAGCCCCGATTCCCCATTGGGCGCGGCATCGAGTGTACGGAGTAGGTCGAGATAGCGCGCCATGTTGGCGCCGCGATCCACCAGGAGCAGCGCATTCGAGCGCGCGACGATTTCCACGCGTGCGCCCTTGGCGAGCACGGCCCGCAGGGCATCCGCTCCTTCGTCGGCCCGAATGGACTGCAGCGGCACCAACTGGGTCACGAGCCCCAGCGGTGGTGGGTCGGGGAAGGGGAACCCGGAACGCAGTGTGCCCGTCATGGGCGCCTTGTCGTTGGGCATCACCTGGGCCACGGTGCCGCTCGACACGAGCATGAGACCGTGAGCCTCCAATACCGACTCCAGCACCCGCTCGAGATCCGATGTGCTGACCGCACTCGGCGTCGCAAAGGTGAGACGCACATCGGGGATGTCACTCAGGATGACCGTACGCCCGAGCATCGTGGCCAACGTGCGGATCACATCGGCCAAACGCGCATTGGCGAAATCGAGCGAACTACCAGGCTGTGCACGCCCGGCCTGGCCGGTGGAGTCGGTCACACGTCCTGTCGCACTGCCAGACACACGTTGCGCCTGCAGTGCCGCCGGATCGGCGATCACCACCACGATGCTCAGGGCCGCCAGCAGGCCAATCAGTCGGCGATGCGATGCGCCCCACGGCGGACGACTGCGAATGCGATCAGGAAGAAGAGACATCACGGGCGCCGGGCGCTGGAGTCGGATGGGAGCTGTCGTTGCAGCCGCAGGGTGCGAACCCCACCGGCTGACGCCAGCACAACGTGATCACGGCCGATACTGCGAACGCGATAGGCGCCGATGCGATCGCCAGGAGCCACGAGGCGTGGCACCGTGGTCGCATCGTGCTCGCCATGCGGCACACGAAGAAGTGCTCGGGGTTCACCGTCACGGATGACGATGCCTTCGAGCAGGACGTCCGACGGGGACACGGCAGCATCGGAAGCCACATCCGATACCGCACGATCATCCGTCGCAGCAACACTGGGATCGTACAGGCCAGGGGCCACAAACGCCACGCGTGGTGCGCGGCGGGTCGCGCTGAACAGATTGCTGTTCACGATCTGCCCCGCCAGATCGCTCCCGCTGCTGCTTGGCACGTCAGACGTGCCCCCCGTCGCCACCGGCGCCGGTATCCTTGGTGAGGCGGGGGGCACATCTGAAGACACCGGCAACACTACCAACAGTGTCGCGCTCACCGTCAGCACGCCGGCCAGTATGTGCAACATCGAGACGGTCGTCGGGCGCTTCATTGGGCGCGTCCTTCGATCACCACCGGCGCGCGCACCGTCATCGTGACCTGCACCACATCGGGCGCGCCTCGCAACGCACTGTTCTGCTGGACGGTGAGTGCCGACGGCACCACCACGCGTGCGCCGTGCGTCAAGGTGCTGAGCAGCGTGGCGAGGCCGCGTACATCACCGTACGCCGAAACGGTGCCGTGCGCGGCGCCGGTGCTGTCGAGCGTGGGTGAGATATCCACGCGGGTCACTACGAGGCCGGCCCCTTCGCTGGCCTCCTGCAACAGGGCTTGCAGCGTATTGGCGGCCAGCGAGGCCGAAGGCGCATGCAATGCGCGTCGCGGTGACTCGGCGAGACGGCGCTCCGCCTCATTGGCCGCCGCGTCGAGAGCCGCGCTCCGTTCGACCAATCCGTGCAACTGTGCGACGCGATCACGCAGCGTTTCTATCTGCTGTTGCCCGTCGCGCCAGCGTCGCACTGCTGGCACGATGCCATAGCTGAGCAGTGCGCTCGCCAGGAGAACGATCACGGCCCCCATGACAACACGACGCTCCCGCCGTTCACGCGGTGCAGGAAGAGCTGGGTTGCGTACGGCGCTCATGGCGTGTGTCCACTCCCGGCACCCATTGGCGCCGAAGGTGTGCCGGAGAAACGGAAGCCAATGGAGAACGAATTGCGTGGCCGTCCGCCGTCCATGAACCGTGTGCTGGGAGCGAGCGATTGCACATCGACGATGGCCGAGTCGGCGTCGAGCAGAGGGACCAGGCGCGCAGCGTCTACCGCGCTGCCGTCGATGCGCCACCGTTCCCCGTTCCATTCGAGTCGTTGCACAAATGCATCCGCCGGTACGATGGCACCGATGCGGGCGAGCGCACCAAGCGGTGATGCGAGTGCATCCGCGTCGCCCGTCGCCGCGTCGAGAATGATCTGCTCCTGCTGCGCAGCGACCATACGCAACTGTGCGGCGCGCGGAGCGCTCGACAGGGCTTCCAGTCGGGCATGTTCAACCCGGAGCGCCGCAATCGTGCGGGCTTGCCGAACCGACAGCGCCCAGGCGAACAACAGTACCCCGGTGGCCACCAACGCCGCGGCGCGCCAGTGCCGTGCACGGCCTTGGCTCACCAGGCGTGCCTTCAATGTCGCGTCCAGCAACTGATCTGTGAGCGACACTCCATCGCGGGTGCCCAACAGGCGCCCGCACGTCGGCACATCGAGTGGCATGGCCGCACCGGTCGTTGCCCCGGAAGCGGTGCTTGCTGCAGCATCGGCACCGGCGCTCGCGATGTGGTCTGCTCTCGCGCTGTTGGTCGTGCGTGATCGCCGCACATCCGTGATGCCGCGTGAGGACACGGTCACCAGGCCCGATTCTCCTGGGCCGCATGGCACGGCCCAAGTGCCGGTGAGCCCACACAACCGAATGGCGGTGGGCAATGCCATCACGGCACGAACCGTCGCGATCGCATTGAATGATTCCCACCAGTCCCGCATGGTGGTGGCTTCACACGCGAAGGCCCACGCGCCATCGACCACCACGGCCAACGGTCCGTCGGTCACGAAAAACCGTTCGTGGTCGGCCAGGAGCATGCGGTGTTGCACATCAGACGCCACAGGAGGCAATGCTGGTTGAGCTGCCTCGAGGAATGCGAGCCCCACGACCAGCACCAGAGATGTGGGGACACCACCACTGTCTTGCAACAGCGACACGACGGCATCGGACACCCACTCGGGATGCTGCGGTTCCCATGCCAGTGTCTGCGCCGCACCGCGGTCGGGTATCACATGCAATTGCGCATGTTCGAGCACCAGGGTGGCCGTGCGCATCAGCGACTTGCCTCCCGCCACCGTACCAGCCGCAGTTCCGCATCCTGCACGGCAAACACCGCCTGGATTTCGCGCGTGAGCGCCGTGCCACGCTGCCAGCCACGGGCAATGACCACCACACGGGTTGGCCGGTCGCTCAATGAGCCACTGGCGGCGGCGAGCACCGAGGGCGAGGCCTGTCGGCGATCGATGGTTCCATCACCATCGATCGTGATCAGGTTGGCGATCGACCCCAGAGCGGCTGCATCCTCGCCGAGGAAGTCCTGCACCTCGTCCAGCGACTCAAAGGGGTGACGCACGCCGCGTCCCATTGACGTGCTGCCTATTGGCGTGCCACTGAACAAGGCGCGCAGGGAATCGCGGGCCCGGAGTGCTTCGTCCTGCGCAGAGGGGAGGCCCACACGCGGTGCACCGGCCTCGGCACCGCGCACCCGCGCGTCCAGGCGCTCGGCGATGCGCCGCGCCGTCGCTGCGTCTGTCGTGGTGCGGAGCAACGTCTCGATACCCTCCACACCGGCGTTGTTCAGATCGAGACGCGCGCTGGCATTCACCGCCGTCACGGCAAAAACGCCATCGTCGAGCGAATCCTGCAGCAGGACACGCCCAACCTCTCCCGTCCCATCGAACAATCCAGCAAACACGGCATCGACCGCCGTGGAGTCGCCGGTCTGTGTGCGCATGGCGTTCCGCAACTGTCCTTCGATTTCGGCCCGCGCCGCCACCACGCCACTTTCCGCCATGAGTCGGGCGACCGTTTGCGCGCGCCGATTGGCGACGATCGACGCGGATCCGCGTGCCCGCTGACTCGCCATCGCCGTGAGTGTCGCAAGGATGGAGATCGCAAAGAGTGTCGCCAACAGCGCCGTTCCTCGTCGCGTTCGGCGATGCGTGGTACCGGCGTGCCTCATGGTGACACCCCGGTGTTGGACAAGGTCTCCAGCGCTACGATCAACGGTGTCACGGTTGGCTCTGGGATCGATCGCCCATGCGGCTGCCATTGCAGCGCGATGGCAGCAGGTCGTGTTTGTGCCAACGGCCAGTCATGACGCCATTGTGCACCGCTGGTGCCCGTTGCCGTCTCCAGTACCTGGATGTCGAGCGCATCGACACCGGGAATGCGTGCGACGAGGTGACCTGGCGAATCTTCAGAGGCTCCGAGCGTGGCACCGGACGCGCCTCGTGCAAGCGGTGTCGCCTGCAGCATCAGGCCGGCACCGTCCTGTCTCACAACAACCTCCCACACCGCGCCGGTACCAAACGGCTCGCGCACGCCTTGCGACAGGAAACGCAGTTCCGGGCCAGTGGTCGTTGCGGTGATGGTCAACAGCGGACGATCAACACGCTCGGCGGGCGGTGCATGGCGCAGCATGTCCGTCAGGAGCGCACGCCACCGTGCGTCGGTTTCGCCATGCATCGCAAAGTTCTGCTGTGCTTCGGCGGTGCGCCGCGCCGCCCAGATGGCGCTCGCAGCCACGCCAGTGCTCACGGCCGTGAGCGACAGGGCGATCACCAGCTCGAGCAATGTGAAACCGGTACGCCGCCGCGTGGGGCTCTTCACCGCTCTGCTCCGGCGGGATGTGCTGTGGGCAATGCGCTCCCCACGATCTGTCCGTGGTCGACCAGCCTGGTGAGTCGCACCAGACGCCCATCCGCATCGCGCACGGATACTTCGATACGCTGCACAGTACTGGCGGCACCATGACCGTACGGAATCCGGTGCACATCCACACGGGCTTCATCGAGGCGGGCATCCTCGCGGCGTGCTGATCCACCTGTGGCAGCGGTTGCCATAACCGCTTCCGCGTGGGACAACGCACGCGATACGGAAGCGGCCCTGTGCTGCAGGGTTGCGGCGCCGTGGGTGCCTTCGAGGCAGGCCACCGCCACGACGGCCAGGATGACCGTGGCCAGCAGCGCCTCCAGCAGCGTCATGACGCACCGTCCGGCGCGCTACCAGGGGAGGCAATCCCCCAACGGCACTGCGTGAGATCAAAGGCGCGACCAGGCGCATCAGATGGCGCGGCGGAAAACGACACAGGCCGGCACGATCCCAGCGGGTCGATTTCGAGCTGAAAGGACGCTGGCAGGTCGGGCGCGTCAGCCGGCAGGCGTGGATCGGACACCAGACGGCCTGTTGCCACGGTGTCGACGGCGGTGGTGCGCTGGGCACCACGCACCACCCACTGGCCGTCGTCGTGCACCTCGAGCAGCAGGTGCTGGCTGCGCGCCACCGCGAGCGTGCGGGCTTTCGCCGTCAGCGCACTCCTCGTGAGTGCGCCCTCGCGGCCCGATGGGTCACCTCGCCACCACGTGACGGTCACCAACGCCGCACCGATGCCCATGATGGCGATCACCACCAGCAGCTCCACGAGGGTGAATCCACGGGAATCCGCACGCACGGCATCACGCTCCGAAGACGAAGTGTGCGCGTGATCACAGGTGGCGGATGGCGTCGAGGGCACATCCGCACAATCTCCGATCGCAACAGGGGAAGTCAACAAACCGGAGCAATTCCCGGTGTGACTTCCCCTCACTCGCACTACTTCTTGATCAGCGTCTTGACGGCGTCAGGAACCGCGAAGGCCGTGTCCGGCACATCGTTCACCGACACTTCACTGATCTTCAGCACGATCTTGCTGGGCCCAACCATCGCTTCGCTGCGCGTCGGAAACTTGCGGCCGGCGAAGTCTTTGTAGTCGCCCAGTACCGTCACCATGGTCGTGCTGCCCATGGCCGATTCCTGGGTCGCTTCCGAACCGATCAGCAGGCCACTGGCCACCGAGAAGTACTGCGTGCTTTCGCGGCCGGAGCCCTTACGGGTGAACTTGACCTGGTACGCCTGTTCTCCCGCGAAGCTCACCACACCCACGGTCTCCATCTTCGAGAACCGGTCGGCAGCCAGCAGCATGTTGCCGTAGAAGTCCGCCGCTTCCCGCGCGTCCACCAACTCCTTTTCCTCGAGGAGTCGCGGACCCTGCATGGGGTTCACCTGCCAGGCCACGTCGCCGTTGGTGCCCGACACGATCTCGCCGATACCAGGAATGCTGGCCTTCATCGACATCTTGTTCGGGGCCGCCGCATAGTTCTCGGCCTGCGCCTGTAGTCCCATCGAGGGCATTTCCATCACGCCGCTCTGCCGGAGGGACGTGATTGACTTGAACGCCTCAGCACCACCGATGGCGGTCAGATGCTTGGCGACGAGTTCCGACGCGGCGGGCAATGCCTGAGCACCCAGTCGATGCGGCGCGGACACGGCCAACGCCGCGAGGGCTGCGGTCATGGCGAGAGAGCGACCCATGGACCGGGCGAAGGGGCGAGCGATCGAAGAACGCAACGTCTGCAGCATATCGTGCTCCATCTGGGAATGGCGAGAATCGGAGAACTGCGAGCCGGTCAGGGGACCGGAGGACGCGACACCTGAGTGGCGGCCCAATGCAGGGCCGCCTGGAGTGCGGGATCGCGCCCCTCAACCAACGCCCGAGCCGTGGGCGGGGTCACATGATCGGGTAGAACACCGGCCCCCTCCACCGGTGTTCCGGTGGGGCCCACAAAGTCGGCGATCGCGTGGTAGAGGATGTCACCGTTGGGAAGGCGCTCGGGGACCGACGGCAACGCCTGACCGGCCGTCCGGGTGCCGAACACGGTGGCGCGACGATGACCCTGCAAGCCGCCGGCAAAAATCTCGGTGGTGCTCGCCGAGAGCTCGTCCACCACCAGCGCCAGCGGACCGGCGAAGGGTTTCACCGCGCGGGCACGGGTGTCCACCCGACGCGGATTCGTGACCATGCGCAGCGTCGCGCCGCGCTGATGCATGGTGCCCAAGGTGAGCACCGTGTCCACAAAATGGCCGGCAAAGCCCATCGACATGCCGCCCACCCCGCCCAGATTGCCCCGCACGTCCAACACGATCGCATCGGCGCTGCGCAGGGAGTCGATGGCGGCGTCGAACTGGGCACTCAGCACTGGCATCCACGTGTTGAAGCGGATGACCCCCACGGTGCGCCCGCCCTGTCGCACCCGCTCCCATTCCAGGTGTGCCACCATCGGGGGCAGGTTGCCGAACTTGGTCACCGTCCCGGGTGCGGCCGCAAAGGTGAGTGTGTGGGTCTGGAGTCGGTGCTTCCCGTCGGTCAGCGACACCGCAATGCGGTCTCCTTCGCCCCCATCGAGCAGGCGACTGGCCAGTTGAAAGGCCCGCAAGGCCACATGACGTGGGTCGGGGTCGTCGGGCAGCGCGGCGAGCCTCGGCGCCAACGGGCATCCATCCACCGCCTGCACCGTCCAGCCGGCCCGCACACCCGCAGCCCAGGCCGGACCGCCGCTGTCCACACCCGTCAGAACCATCGCTCCGTCGAGATAGCGAAAACGCCATCCCAGCGATCCGCCACCGCCTCTGGCGGGCTGCCCGGCGGTGGTGGTGTCTGCCGATCGGTCGTTGTCGGCCAACTCCTGGGGGATGATGGCAAAGTGCGATTGCCGCAGGCGCCCCACCATTTCTGACAGGACCAGGCGGAGTTCACCCCGGGTATGGGCTGCCGCCGCCCGCGGGCGCAGTTCCTCGCGCAGGGCCAGCCAATTCACGCCATTGTACGTGGTATCCCAGTGCGTTCGGCGGATGATGCTCCAGGCGGTGTCGAACGTGGCCACGGGATTCACCACCGGCTCGGCACTGCGGGAACGGGCGACCGGCGCGGCGGCCTGCCCGCAGAGGGACGGACGCGCGGTGTGGGGCTCCAAAGGCTCGACGCGCCGGAATACCGGTGCACAGCCTCCCACCACGACGACGGTCGTGGCAGCCAAGGGCAGGCCGAGTCGGACAAGCCGACCGGACCAGTGAGCTCTCTTGAGGGTCATGAAGGTCAAGTGTATCACGCCAAAGGCGGCGGAAGTGCCCGTGATCGTAGTAAATTTGTCGGAATTGGCGCTGTTTCAGTAACGACACCGGATCCTCTCGACCCGAGGTCGTGCATCCGATTAGGATGCATGGTTGTGTCGCAAAAGCCTGTCGCCTTTCTCCCAGTCATGTCCACACGCCTTCACGCGCTGCACGCCGCCGGCCAGTCGCTCTGGTTGGACTACATCGATCGTGTCATGCTCTCCAACGGAGACCTGACCCGCCGGATCGCCGAAGATGCACTCACCGGGATGACCTCCAACCCGACCATCTTCGAGAAGGCGCTGGCCGAAGGCGCCGCGTACGATGCCCAGCTCGCGACGGTGGACCCGACGCTGAGTGATCGCGACGCGTTCTTCGTGCTGGCAACCACCGACGTGC
The DNA here is from genome assembly GCF_000010305.1 of Gemmatimonas aurantiaca T-27. Lineage (NCBI taxonomy): Bacteria > Pseudomonadati > Gemmatimonadota > Gemmatimonadia > Gemmatimonadales > Gemmatimonadaceae > Gemmatimonas > Gemmatimonas aurantiaca. The sequence goes on from NC_012489.1 coordinate 1,314,652, forward strand.
GGGCGGCCTGTGACGCCTTTCTCGGTGTCTATGAGACGACGGCCGGCGTCGATGGATACGTCTCGCTCGAAGTCTCGCCCGACCTGGCGCGTGATGCGGCCGGCACGGTGGCCGAGGCGCGACGCCTGTGGGCGATCGTCGATCGACCGAATCTCATGATCAAGGTGCCGGGCACGGTGGAGGGCGCGGAAGCCATCCGCACGCTCATCGCGGACGGCATCAACGTGAACGTCACGCTGCTGTTCGCCATCGACGCACACGCTCGGGTGATCGAGGCCTACATCGCGGGGCTCGAAGCACGCGCCGCGGCCGGCTTGCCGATCAACAACGTGGCCTCGGTGGCCAGCTTCTTCATCAGCCGTGTGGACTCGGCCATCGACAAGAAGCTCACGGCGATGGCGGCGTCGTCCAGCGCGCCGGCCGACGTACTGGCGCTCGAAGGCAAAGCCGCCATTGCCAACGCCAAACTCGCGTATCGTTTGTTCAGCGCGTCCTTCTCCGGTGCACGCTGGGAGGCGCTGTCGGCACTCGGCGCACGGGTGCAGCGGCCGCTGTGGGCCAGTACCAGCACCAAGAACCCGGCTTTCCGCGACGTGCTCTACGTGGAAGAGCTGATTGGCGCCGACACGGTGAATACGTTGCCGCCGGCGACACTCGAAGCGTTCCGCGATCATGGTGAGGTACGTCAGTCCGTGACGGAAAATGTCGCAGACGCCGACCGTACGCTGGCCGCGCTCGAAGCCCGTGGTGTGTCTTTGCAGGCCGTGACCGACGTGCTGCTCGCCGAAGGGCTGGCGTCGTTTGAGCAGTCCTTTGTGACGCTGCTGGGCGGTCTCGCCCGCAAACGCGCCACTCTTGCCGCCGGCACGCGCTGATGCCGATCGAACCGATGACCATTCCCCGTACGGGTCCTGAACGTGCCGCGGTTGACGCGCCGATCCCCGAAGTGTCCACGAACTTCCGACGCCCGCATGTGCCGCGCACGAAGATCGTGGGGACGCTTGGACCGGCCAGCAACACGCCCGAGGGCATCCGCGCGCTGATCGATGCCGGTCTCGATGTGGCCCGCATCAACTTTTCGCACGGCACGCACGAAACACACGAGCGCACCATCAAGGCGGTGCGTGAAGTGGCCGCGGCGGCGGGCCGCCCCGTGGCCATTCTCGCGGACTTGCAGGGGCCGCGTATCCGCATCGGTGCGCTGCCAGCGCCGCGTGAGCTCGAAGTGGGTTCGGAAGTGGTGCTGGTACCGGAAGATGTGGCCAGCGGCACCGAGATTCCGATCACGTATGCGGATCTGCATCACGATGTGAACCCCGGCAATCGGGTGCTCATCAACGATGGCCTGTTCGAACTCGTGGTCACGCGCGTGGACAGCCCGCGCGTATGGGCGACTGTGGTGCATGGTGGAACGCTCACCAGCAACAAGGGGATGAATCTCCCCGGCATCGCCGTGTCGGCACCGTCGCTCACCGAGAAGGATCGCGCCGACCTCGCGTTCGCGGTGTCACACGAGCTGGACATGATCGCGCTCAGCTTCGTGCGTCGTGCGCAGGATATCGAAGAGCTCCGCGCGCTGATTCCGCGCACCATGCTCATCGTGGCCAAGATCGAGAAGGACGTGGCCCTCGAGAATATCGAGGAGATCATGCGGGCCACGGATGCCGTCATGGTGGCCCGTGGTGATCTCGGCGTGGAACTGCCGTTCGAAGAAGTGCCGATTGCGCAGAAGAACATCATCGCGACGGCCAATCGCATGGGCCGCCCGGTGATCACGGCCACGCAGATGCTGGAGTCGATGATCGACAATCCGCGCCCCACGCGTGCGGAAGCCAGTGACGTGGCCAACGCCATCATCGATGGTACGGACGCCGTGATGTTGTCGGCCGAAACGGCCGCCGGCCACCATCCGCGGCTGGCCGTGGAAGCGATGCGCCGCATCATCAAGGAAATCGAGATTCATCCGGCCGCTATTCACCCGCGCAAGTTCGAGCGGCGTGTACTGGCCGGTGTGAACACCGAAGAAGCCATCGCGGCGGCCACGGTCGCGGCGGTACGCATGTTGGATGCACCGCTGGTGGTGGTGTTCACGAAGAGCGGCTTCACGGCGCGCATCGTGGCGTCTCACCGTCCCAGTGTACCCATTCTGGCGCTCACCGATGAACCGCGGGTGTGCCGACAGCTCGCGTTGGTGTGGGGTGTGGTACCACGCCTCGTGCCGACGGCGCGTGGCTATGACCACATGGTGGCAATGGCGTTGCGCGAAGCACTCGATCTCAACCTCGTCACGAAGGGCGACCGGGTGTTGGTGACCGCCGGTGTGCCGTTCGACGTGCCCGGGACGACCAATCTGCTCAAGGTCGAAACGGTGTGACCCACACCGCGCGGACTCCGGGGATGCGTCTCATCTTCCTGGGGACCGGGACGAGCTTCGGCGTGCCGCAAATCGGTTGCGGTTGCCCCGTGTGCCGCTCCGAAGACCCGCGCGACAAGCGCACCCGGTGCGGCGCCGTCATCGAAGTGGATGGCGTAGAGGGCCCGGTGCGCCTGCTGATCGATACGCCGCCCGAGTTGCGTCTGCAGCTCGTGGCGGCGGGTGTGTCGTCGGTGGATGCGGTGCTGTATACGCACGAGCATGCAGACCACATCCACGGGATCGATGATCTGCGCGCCATCACCATCCGCCGCACGAGTCCACTGCCGATGTATGGCGAAGCGCACACGCTGACCACGCTGGCGGCGCGCTTTCCCTACGTGGTCGACCCCTCGATGCGCCCACTGCCCGGCACCACGCGGCCCGAGGGCACACCGATTGCCGTCACACCCGGTGTGGCGTTCGATGTGCGTGGCGTGACGGTGTTGCCGTTCACCGTGCCTCACGGCCGCATCACCGTGACCGCCTATCGCGTTGGTGACATTGGCTATGTCACCGATGCGAAGACGCTGCCACCGGACGCGCTGGCCGCACTGACCGGTGTGCGCGTGCTGGTGGTGAATGCACTGCTGCGCCACACTCACCCGTCGCACCTGTCCATCGACGAAGCCATCACGATGGCGCGCCTGGTGGGCGCCGAGCGCACGTACTTCACGCATCTCACGCACGACAATTTTCACGCAGCATTGGCGGCCGAGTTGCCGGCTGGCATCGAGCCGGCGTACGACGGCCTCGTGGTGGATCTCCCCGAACGATCGCACTCATGACACTGACGCTCGATTTCACCAACATGATGGCCGGCGCGCTGCCAAACGGGGCAGGGATCACGGAGGCGCAGTGGCGTGAGGCGGCGGAGGCGTTCCGGTTGGCGCACCGGCAGGTGATGGGCCAGCAGGCGCAGCTCGGATTTCTCCATCTGCCCACCAACGAAGAGTTGCTGCGAGCCAGCGTCGCCGTGGCGCAGGATACACGCGGCCGTTTCGACGATGTGCTGCTGCTGGGTATCGGCGGATCGGCACTCGGACCCATCGCGTTGCGTACCGCCTTGTGCGCGCCGCAGTGGAACGCGCTCACGCTGGAACAGCGTAGTGGCAATCCGCGCCTGCATGTGCTCGACAACGTGGATCCGGCCACCATCGCCGCCACACTCGCCCGTCTCGACTTGTCGCGCACCCGCGTGCTGGTGGTGTCGAAGTCCGGTGGCACGGTGGAGACGATGGCGCAGTATCTGATCGTGCGCGAGGCGCTGGCTCAGGCCGTGGGTGAGGAACAGGCGCGTGCGCATCTGGTGTTTGTCACCGACCCGGAAGTGGGTTCGCTGCGACGCATCGCGCGCGCGGAAGGCATCACCACACTGGATATCCCGGCCAATGTCGGTGGACGTTTCTCGGTATTCTCACCGGTGGGTGTGCTGCCGGCGGCCATCATGGGCATCGATGTGCGTGCCTTGCTGGGCGGTGCGGCGCATGTCACGCTGCTCGCCGAAGGGGAAGATGTCGCCCGCAACCTGCCGGGTGCCTTTGCCGTGCTACAGTGGCTGTCGGACACCCAACATGGTCGACGCATTCAGGTGCTGATGCCGTATGCCGACCCCCTGCGTGATCTGGCGCTGTGGTTCGTGCAGCTCTGGGCTGAGTCTCTGGGCAAGATCCTGCCTGACGGTACGTCGGTGGGGCCCACGCCGCTGCCGGCATTGGGTGCTACAGACCAGCACTCGCAGGTGCAGTTGTTCATGGAGGGGCCGCAGGACAAGACGGTGACCTTCATCGCGGTACGTGGGCGCACGGATGAGGGCCGCATTCCCGCCCGTCACGCCGATATCCCCGAACTCGGCTACCTCGGCGGACACACCCTCGGCGAGCTCATCGACATCGAGCAGCGGGCCACCGCTGGCGCGTTGGCAGCCCGGGGGCGCTTCAACGCCACGTTGCACATCGATGCCATCGATGCCTGGCACCTTGGCGCACTCATGCAGACCTTCGAGCTGGCGACCGCGTATGCCGGCGCCCTGTATGGCGTCGATGCGTTCAACCAGCCGGGCGTCGAGCTGGGCAAACAGTTCGCGTATGCGATGCTGGGGCGCGCCGGCAGTGATGCCGCCCGCACGGAATGGGACGCTTTGCCCAAGCCGGATCCACGCTGGCGGTTGTGAGAGAGGGGTCCGCCGAGCGAGTTTGCGCAGTGGCGGGCTTGCCGCAGGGCTTCGTTTGGTAGGATGTTTGGAAGGTTGGGCACCTTCCTGGCCTGGTGGACAGGTCACCCGTCGCCAACCCTGACACCGCCCGGTGCTCTGCCGGGCAGGACCACTGAACTCCTCCATGACCGATTCGACGACATCCCCGGCTTCGCTGTTTGGCGGCGCCGTGAGCGTGGCCGATGGCCGCGTGCAGGTGCGAGACGCTGCGGCGCTGCAGAGCGCGCATCTCGACGCGCTGGTACAGCAGGCCGTCTTTGGCGCCACCGAAGGTGAGCGTGACTATGCGCGCTGGCTGATCTGGGAGATCGGACAGGCGGTGGGCGTGCGCGCCGCCTCCATCCACGATCTCTACATTGCGCGTGGCGAAGGCAAGTGTGCCGGATTCACGGTGCCGGCCATCAACGTGCGTGCACTGGCCTACGATACGGCCCGCTCCATCTTCCGCACGGCGAAGCAGATGGATGCCGGCGCGTTCCTGCTCGAGATCGCGCGGTCGGAGATTGCCTACACGGAACAGCGTCCCGCCGAATATGTGGCGGTGATGTTGGCCGCCGCCCTGCGGGAAGGTTTCCGTGGCCCGGTGTTCATCCAGGGCGATCACTTCCAGGTGAACCACAAGAAGTACGCCGTCGATCCGGTCACGGAAGTGAACGCGGTGAAGGCCCTCGTCACCGAGGCGGTTGCGGCGGGCTTCTACAACATCGACGTCGATACGTCGACCCTGGTGGATCTGTCGAAGCCCAACCTCGACGAACAGCAGCGCCTCAACTACGAAGTGTGCGTGGATATCACGCGCTTCGTGCGCGATGCGGAGCCGGAAGGCGTGACCATCTCGATCGGTGGTGAGATCGGTGAAGTGGGCACGGAGAACAGCACGCCGGCCGAGCTCGAAGCGTTCATGGACGGCTTCAACCGTACGCTGGCGGCGCAGGCGCCCGGCACGGCGGGATTGTCCAAGATCTCGGTGCAGTCGGGCACGTCGCACGGTGGTGTGGTGCTGGCCGACGGATCCATTGCCGACGTGGCGCTCGATCTCGATACGCTGGGCACGCTGTCCAAGATGGCACGTGATCGGTATCAGATGGCCGGTGCGGTGCAGCACGGTGCGTCCACGTTGCCGGATGGCGCGTTCAACAACTTCCCGCGTGTGGAAACGGCCGAGATTCATCTCGCGACGAACTTCCAGAACATCATGTACGATCACATTCCCGCGTCACTGCGTGAGGAGATCTACGCGTGGCTCGATGTGAACGCGAAGGATGAGCGGAAGGAAAAGGACAGCAACGAGCAGTTCTATTACAAGACGCGCAAGAAAGCGATCGGCCCCTTCAAGAAGAAGTTGTGGGCGTTGCCGGCCGATGTGCGTCAGGCGCTTGGTGCGGCCTATGATGCGAAGTTCACGTTCCTGTTCACGCAACTCGCCATCGGTGGCACGCGTCAGTATGTCGAGCAGTTCGTGAACGCACCGGTATTGCATCGCCCGCTGCCTGATGGCGCCTCGACGATCGTCGCGGCACCGGACGACGCGGATCTTTCGGACTGACGCTCGGTACGCAGTACGGGACACGGGCATCGGCGACTGGGCCGATGTCCGCCCCGGACTGCCGGCGCTGCCGTCACCACCTGGAGGTATTTCAACATGGCCCGTGGATACGACGACGATCGCGTAGTCGTCATCGAGCGTGACGAGAGCAGCAACGGCATTGGGATGTTGCTGCTCGGACTGGCAGTGGGTGCCGGTGCCGCGCTGCTGTTCGCTCCGGCGAGCGGTCAGGAGACGCGTGAACGGATTTCCCGCGAGGCCCGCCGCGCGGGTCGTCGTGTGCGCGACCTCACAGACGAATTCGGCGAAAAGGTTGCCGATTCGGTGGAGCGTGCCCGCTCATCGGTCGATGATCGGGTGACTCGTGCCCGTTCGGCGGTGCAAACGCGCGTCGATGCGGTGAACGAAGCGGTGGACGCCGGCCGTGAAGCCGCCGCGCAGGCTCGGGTGGATCTCGAGCAGGCGGTGGCGGACACCAAGCGTGCGTATACGGACGGCCGTCGCGCGTACAACGATCGGGTGCGGCGCCACGCCGATGACCTGACACCGAATGCGGACCAGCGCGCTGACGAGAATCCGACAGAAGGCTGAGAGCTGGTGGGACATTGCCCGCCGCGTCTGGCAACAGAGCGCGGAGGACAATGTCCCATTCCTCGCGGGTGGGCTGGCATTCAATATCCTGCTCGCGCTGGTCCCGTTTGTCCTGCTGCTCATTGGCGGCCTCTCGTTTCTGCTGGGCAACCAGCCAGCCGAAGCGGTGGACACGGTCACGTCGTTGGTGGGGCGATTACTCCCCAACGGATCCAATGCGGCTGATGCGCTCCTGCGTGGTGTCATCAGCGATGTGCTCGAAACACGCGGCGCCGTCACGTTGTACTCCGCGATCGGCTTTGCGTGGTTCTCCACGCGCCTCTTCGGCTCGTTGCGCAGTGTGCTTGCGCTCACGTTCGACGGCTCCGATCGCAGCATTGTGGCCGGCAAGCTGTTCGACCTGCTGGCCACCGCCGTCGCCACGCTGGCCGTGGTGGTGTACGTCGTATTCAGCGCGTATCTCGATCTCGCCACGACGCGCGGGCTGACGCTGCTGCGGGAAGTGGGATTGCGGGAGTCGGCCATGGGCGGACTGGCCTACCTGATCGGTCGCGCCCTCGCGGTACTGCTGGTCTTCGCCCTGTTTTCCGCGCTGTACCGTGGACTGCCCCGAACCCGGCCGCCGGTGCGGGTGGCTTTCGTGGGCGGCGCGACGGCGGCCGTGTTGTTCGAAATCGCGCGACACCTGTTTGCGATCGTCGTGCGCAATGCCGACCCCAGTTCGCTGTATACCGGCACCATCGCTGCCATCGTGGCCGTCGTGTTCTGGACATACTATGCAGCGTTCCTGTTTCTCATTGGTGGCGAAGTGGCGCAAGCCTACGACCTGCGTCAGCGGGAGCTGACGTTGCTCGAAGAGCCGCCGTTGCACGCCACCGTGAACCGGGTTGCCAGCACGACGCCTGCGATGACGCAGAAAGCCCAGAGCAGCAGCACGACCAAGCCCAAACCCCGTTCCTGATTCTCCGATGTCCCAGTCGTCCTACATGCTCGATCTCCGCAGTGACACCGTCACGCGTCCGACCGCGGCCATGCGCCGCGCCATCGCTGATGCCGAAGTTGGCGATGATGTGCTGGAAGGCGATCCGACGACGGCGCGACTGGAGGCCACGGTCGCGGAACTCCTGGGCAAGGAGCGGGCGCTGTTTTTTCCCAGTGGTACGATGGCCAATCAGGCGGCGGTCTGGGTGCACACGACGCCGGGCACCGAGATTCTGATCGACGCCGAAGCGCATATCGTACAGTGGGAAATCGCCGGCGCGGCCGCGCTGTGTGGTGTGCAGATCCGACCGGTCACCGCACGTGGCGCTGTGATGCAGGCCGACGATCTGCAGGCGGCGGTGCGCATGCCGTCGATTCATGCGCCCGAGGCCTCGCTGGTGTGTCTGGAAAACACGCACAACGGGGCGGGCGGTGTCGTCACATCGCTGGCAGACATGCAAGCGCTCCGCGATGTCGCTCGACGCGCCGGATTGCCCGTGCATCTCGATGGGGCGCGGCTCTGGAACGCGTCGGTGGCCAGTGGCGTCTCATTGGCCGAGCTGGCGAGCTGCGCCGATACGGTGATGGTGTCGTTTTCGAAGGGACTCGGGGCACCCGTGGGCGCCTGTCTGGTCGGACCGGCGGATCTCCTCACGAAGGCACATCGCGTGCGCAAGCGGCTGGGTGGTGGCATGCGGCAGAGTGGTGTGCTCGCCGCTGCGGCCTTGCATGGACTCGAATTCCATCTGGACCGTCTGGCCGACGATCACGCCGCGGCCCGGGAACTGGCCGACATCGTGGATGGTGCCGGGGGCGCGACCGTGGTGGCGCCTGACACCAATATCGTGATGATCGATTTGCCCACTCCGCGTGCGGCCGATGTGGCGGCCCGCGCGGCAGAGCTGGGAGTGCGCATCAGCGTCTGGCACGAGCGCCGCGTGCGCGCGGTGACCCATCTCGACGCGCCGCTCGAGGCCATTCGCGAGCACGGCATCCGACTCATGAAGGCGCTGGAAGACACCACGTCCAGACTGGATTGAGCGGTTTTCGATCGGTCTCTCGAACCTGTTTCAGATCGCTATCGACAATTCAATACGACACTGTCGGGCACGCCTTGTCCATCCATTGCGCTATTTCTGGCGGCGCATCATCGCACCGAAGATCGAAATGCTGTTTCGTGCCAATCTGGACTCGGCACACTGTGTACGCCTCTTCGGGACTTCTGCTGTTGTCGACAAAGATGGTTGCGTCTGCGATGGGGGCTGCCTGTTGCACAGCGAACTGGGTACGCGGAAACCGACTCTCCAGTTTATCAATGTCCACCGCATGACCGCCTTTGGCCACGCGAGCCAGCACTCGTCCGATCGACAAATGATGACTGCTCAACCCGACAAAGATCAGGATCACGAAATAGCCGTGGGTTTGCATGGCCCTGATCAGGTCAATTTTCGAGTCGATTTTGCCATGGGGCTGCACAATCCACTGCGAAAAGACCGTCTCCATCGCAAAGGGCACCGTTCTGGCCAGTGCCTGCGCCACAAAAGCCTCCACGCCCTTTTGCGCCACAACCATCCAATCCGCGTTGCGGTCCCGCAGTGATGTCGCCCAATCTGGCAACGGATCGCCCTCTGCGGCCTTCTCGGGAAGAATCGACATCATCATTCGGTCCGCATTGATCAGCGGAATCTGCAGCAAATCCGCAAGCACACCGTACCACATGGTCGACTTTCCCGAGCCGTTATGGCCGGCGAGTATCACCGCGAGCGGCTTGTTTGCCTGACTCTGAACCTGGAGCAGTGTGTCTATCGCCTGCCCCAGAGATTTCATGGCTTCGCTCGAAAGACGCCGTTCAGAAACTGTCCCGATTCGACCTTGTTGCCAGTTTGGCGAATAACGCGATCGGGGTCTTGCGGGTCGACCCGATACAAAGGGATCCCGGGTGTCTCAGAGATGGTCACGCCCACAGTTCGAATGCCGTCTGCGGCGCGCCGCAAAGCTTGTTGCCCACGCGCCACGTTTTGTCGTCGGACGCTCTCATGCGCGCGTTCGGTAGTGATTGTGACGTCTCCCACTTTGATGCTTACAAGGGAGTCGATGGAGGTTCCCAGTGGAATCGCCTCGGTGTTTGCCGCCGATTTGCTCGGTGTTCCCTTACGCGGTTTCGGCATCTTCATGCTTGAAAATCTAGTATGAGCTGGTAGCCTGTCCATATTCCGCGGAGCACCAGACAAGAAGGGGCAGGGCCGCGATGAGAGTTCCGCAGGCAGTACCAAACCGATCTACCGCTACTTAGCTTCCAAGGGTCCCGGGTCCCGGAGGGCGTCAGACCGCCAACTCCGTCAGGACCCCGAAGGTAGCAGCGGTACGTGGATCCTGTCGTCGCTTCGTCAGGCCCGGGGCACTGCGCGCGGTAAGACTCGCTCGATGAGCGGATCTGCCGCGCGCTTTT